>NZ_JBIWFK010000015.1:0-198768 GCF_044763015.1 Streptomyces sp. NPDC096324
TCCAGCATCATCCCGAACTCATCGACGGCTGCCTCACCGAGACCGGACTGACCCTCACCCCAGACCACCCGAAGGCAGTCCGAAAAGGTCAGTAGCCACCACAACTGGAACCTGAGAGGTGGGGCAGGTCAAGATCACCCGATCGTGCGGCAGACCCCTCCTCAGCACACTGCTGCGCACCTCCGGCGGAGAGTGCCGTGAAAGCGACCGTGAGCAGGAGGCCGAAGCGGCAGAACTCTCCGGAGAGCTGCTTATCCCCTCCGATGCCGCACTCCGCCTCGCTTACTGCAACACTCCAGACGAATGGGTCGCCGAACACTTCGGCGTCAGCCTCAAGTTCACCCAATGGCGCATGACCGCAACAGGTGCTCGCATCCGAGCGATGCGTGCGGCGGCCCGCCGCACAGCCTGACGACGGTAGGTGCGGAAACTCCCGCACGGCTGACTGCACGTGAGTGCGCGAGGATCACTCTGAGGCGTTCTCCGCCCTTCGTCACACCCGCAGCCGCGTCGTTACAACTGCCCCTGAGGTGCTGCTCGATGGGGACCGTCTCGACCAACAGCACCACCCGGGCTGCGAGACCACCGCACTGCCACCGTCCTCGACACGAGCACGCGGGTACAACCCGATACGTTTGCCCGCCCGGAGAGTGCTTCTTCCCGTGCAGCCAACAGGACCCTGGACAAGTCCCATCGTTGCGGGTCAGAAGCACTCCCCGGTTATCTGGTCATGACGTGGAGTGTCAGGCCGGGTGGCTGGGAACGGTCAGCCGGCGGTGCCGACCAGCTTCCAGGGCTCGTGGTCGGCGTCGGCCCCGGTGCCAGGGGCACTGCCCTTGGTCTCCCACTTGGCCTTCCAGACCTTGCCGTTGTACTTGACCGTGGTCTGCTCGATCGGCTGGCCGGCCGGGGAGTAGATCTTGGTCGCGTCCCAGTTCCCGGCACTGCAGCCACCGGCGGGCGGGGTCGCCGCGCCGAGTCCCTTGAGGTTGTCGGTCACCGGCGCGTACGCCGTACCGCCGATCGACAGACTCGTGTTCACCGGACCGGTGATCGGGAGGTAGTAGATGATCGGCAGGTCGAGCGACTTCCCGGCCGGGATGATCTGGCAGTAGTCCAGCGTCGTGCTGATCCGGTGGAGCGTCGCACCGGGCGACAGCTTCCACTGGCCGCCTTGGGCATCGGTCTGCCAGTTGCCGTCCTTGACCAGCCATGACGTCGAGGCCGGAATGTCGAACGACAGCTTCGTGTCCTTGCCACCGCCGAGCGTGCGCCCGGTGTTGTTGGTGATCCGGACGGTCGGCTGCAACGGCCACAGGTTCGCCGTGGAGGTCGGGTAGTTGACCATCTCGACGCTCAGGTTGGCGGTCACCGTCGGCGCGACACCACTGCTGCCGGTACGCAGACTGTTGTCATAGGCGCCGATATTGCCCAGCTTCTCGTTCAGCCGGGTGGTCAGCGTGTACCCCATCCCGCACGGGGTGTCCGGCTGGATGTCCTCCGGGCAGGAGTAGTCGCCGCCGAGCTCCCACATCATCACGCCGCCCGCACCGGTCGACTTGACCAGATCGGTGACCGCGTCGATGCCCTGCTCGTCCTCGGTCGACAGGAACACCTTCTTCTCGGCGTTCCACAGCCACGACGTCTTCGTGGTGTCGTCCCAGTACCGGGTGTACTGGCCGGTGCGCCGGTCGGTGATGTCGGTCTCCGGCCTCAGCCCGACGCTGGGCGCGTAGACCGGCGTGATGTTCTTCTCCAGGTTCTTGGTGTGCCACAGCGGGTTCGTCCCGGAGCCGAGCTCGCTGCCGTTGCTGGTCTCGTCGTGCCAGATGTTGTCGATGCCGAAGGCACCGTCACCACACGGGCGCCTGATGCCCGTACCCGGCTGGCAGCCGCTCGGCTTCTGCGACGTGCCCCACAGGCCGTTCGTACCGCCGGTGACGTTCTGCCAGCCGCGCGTGTAGTAGGGCACACCGATGTTGACGCGCCCGGCCTGCAGCGCGCCGCGCATGTACTTCATCGCCCAACTGGTGTTGAAGTACCCGATCTTCCCGTACTCCGGAGTGGCGTACTGATCGGCCAGTTCCGGGTCCTTTCCGTCGTCGAACAGCGCCGCGTTCGGACCCACGACCTCGTTCCAGGTGCCGTGGTAGTCGTAGGCCATCAGGTTGGTGAAGTCCTGGTAGTCCAGCGCGGTCTGGTTCGCCATCCCGCGGGTCAGGTAGCCGGAGGCCGTCGACGCCGAGGTGAGCAGGTAGTACTTGTTGTCCGCGGCCGAAGCCCGGTTCAGCGAGTCCCGCAGCGTCTTCATCAACGCGGCGTACGTCGTGGGCAGACCCTTGCGGCGCGGGTTCGACACCGCCCAGTCGGTCGGATTGCCGGTGTCCTCGAGGACCGTGGGGTACTCGAAGTCGATGTCGACACCGTCGAACCCGTAGGTCCGCAGGAAGTCCACGACCGAGTTCGAGAACGTGTCGATCCCGCCCTGGTTGACCGAGCCGTCGGCGTTGGTGGTCATCGCGTAGAAGCCACGGGAACCGGCCCAGCCACCGACCGAGATCAGCGTCTTCACCCGCGGGTGCAGGCGTTTGTACTTCGTCAGCAGGTTGAAGTGCCCCTTGTAGGGCAGCGAGGGATCCATCTCGGCGCCGGCCTCGCCGGGCCACTCCTTCTGGGTGGCGTTCGAGTCGACCTTGATCTTGTTGTTCTCCACCGACGCGAACGCGTAGTTGAGGTGGGTCACCTTCGACCACGGGATGTTCTTCACCAGGTAGTGCGGCGTGCCGTCGGCGCCCGTGCGGGCACCGTTGAAGTAGCCCACGACGCGGCGGCCCCGGCCCTGACCGAGCCATTCCCGGCCGTCACTCTGATAGACCTTGCAGTACGGCGTCGCCACGCCAGGGGTGGTCGCCAGACCGTCCGGCCGGCAGTCGCCGGACGCGGCCGGCCGCGAGCCGCCGTCGTCGCCACCGGGGTGCGACTCCATCGGGTCACCGACACCACCGTTGGCACCGAGATCACCGGCACCGCCGTCGCTGCGGCTGCCGTCGGCGTAGCTCGGCACCAGCCAGCCCTCGATGTCACCGGCACCACTCGCCACGGCGGTCTTGACGGCGGTCTTCGCCGTCGTACCGGAGCGGGTCATGGCGAAGTCCTCGATCCCGTCGCCGTTCAGGTCGGCGAAGGTCCCGTAGGTGCCCTGGAAAGGATCGTCGGCGCGGATCACGCCCAGCGACTTCCAGCCGGTGGTGACGCTCCACGGAGCGCCGGTGTTCTGCCAGGCCCGGACCTCACCGGTGGTGTACTCGACCCGGACCGTGTCGGCCTTGTGGTCACCGGTGATGTCGGCGAAGGCGACCTGCGCGCCGCGCGACTCACCCGGAGTGGCGAAGCCCGCGACCTTGTCCCAGCCGCCCGGAGTCGGCATTCCCTTGCCCTTGTTCTGCCAGGCGGTCGAGAAGCTCATCCGGTCCAGCGTGATCAGGTCGTCGCGGCCGTCACCGTCGAGGTCGGTGAAGTACAGCTCCGGCTCGTAGGTGAGGTTGTTCGCGACGATCGTCGCGCTGTCCCAGCTGATCTTGCCGCCACTGCTGGTGTTCCGCGACATCCGCATCGCGGGGATGCCGGTCGGCGAGTCGGCCGGCGGCAGGATCCGGATGTAGTCGTCCTTGCCGTCACCGTCCAGGTCTGCGAAGTAGACCAGCGCGGGGTTGTTCCCGCGGTCGGCCGGGCTGATGTCGCCCAGCGAGACCGCGTCCTTGCGCGGGTCGTCGTTGCGCCAGCCGGTGACCTTGCCGTCCGTACCGACCACCGCGTAGTCGGCCTTGCCGTCGCCGTTCAGGTCGGGGAAATCGATCTTCGAGCCGGTCGCGGCGGCGTCCCGGATCTTGCCGATCGGCTCCCAGACGTACGAGCGGCCGCTGATCATGTGCTGCAGGACCGCGATCCGAGCGCCTTCGCCGAAGGCGTCCGCGATCTTCTGGTAGCCGGCGTCGGTCGGGTAGATCTCGTTGGTGATGTCCTGCGGGGTGACCGAGCCCAGATCGACCAGCACCAGCCGTGCGCCGTCCTTGATCCTGGCGTCGGCGATCGTGCGGAGCGCGCTGTTGTAGGCGTCGATCCGGGCCTGGTACGTCGGGTTCGTCGACGGCGGCAGGGTCCCGAGCAGGACCGTGGTCGTCGGCGAGGCCCGGTAGATCGCGTCCAGGAAGCTCCGCATCTTCCCGGCCGTCGCCGTGCCGTCGGCACCGCCGGCCAGGTCGGCCGTGCCCGCGACCAGGGTCATCATGTTCGGCCTCAGCGTCTGCAGCGCGGGGATCGTCTGGGCCTTGATGTCGTCGATGCCCTTGCCGTCGAACCCCATGTGGTCGGGGTCGCCGCGCTTGCCGTTCTTCAGGTCACCGACGAAGTCCGTGCGCTTGAAGATGAACCCGGCCACCGTGCCACCGACCACCGCAATGGCGGTCAGGCCCTTCAGGATGGTCTTCAGGTAGTCCCGGAAGCCACCGTCGTCGGTGCTGTGCACACCGGCCGTGATCCCGTCGCCGGTCGGCATCACCCGGAGCTCGTCGATCGCCGGGTTGGCGCTGGGTGACGGGCTGGGGCTGGGCGACGGGTCGGTCCCGGCCGCGTTGAGCTGGCCGGACTGGACCGGCCGGTGGTCGGAGTTGCCCTCGGACCGGACCGAGACCGTCGGCTCCAGGTTGGTGTGGGTGCTGACGAAGTAGTCCAGCTCACCGCTGTTCTGGTGGGTCGCCTGACCCGAGCTGTTGATCCGCATGGTCGGCGGGAAGCTGTCCCGGCCCTGGAGGACCCGCGGCTCGACGTTGAAGTCGCCACCGACCGTCGCGTGGTAGGTGACGTGACGCTGGTTCCCGAGGAGCTCGATCTGGTCGTCGATGGCGTCCAGCATCGCCCCGGAGTCACCGCCACCGCCGGACAGGCCGTGCATGGTGAAGTACCACTCGTTGCCGAACCGCGCACCGAGCGCGTTCCGGCCGGCGTCGACCGGGTTGCCGACGACGATCAGCTCGTCGGGCGCCTCGGTCAGGACGAGCGCGTTGTTGACCCGGCCACCGATCCGGCGCGGGTTGGTCGCGTCGTCGTCGGTCTGCAGGAAGTAGACCTCACGGGTCGGGATGGTGTTGCGGTAACCGCTGCCGACGAGCCAGGTATGGTGCAGCACGGTGTACTGATGCCTGTTGCCCTGGCTGTCGGTCGTGGTGAAGGTCTGGCTGGGCTGTGCGGCGCTGTTCTCAGGCGGTTGCGGGCCGACCTCCTGAAGCATCAGGATCGGCGCCTGCAACGCCAGCCGATGGACCGTGTTGGTCCACTTGCTGCCGGTCACTGCCTTGTTGTCGGACCCCTGCATGTTCCAGCTGATCAAGGGCGTGGAGGCCGCAGGGAAATCGGTGGCGGCGGCCGGAACGACAACTGACGCTGTCAGCCCGGCCATCACCGCCACCGCGGCGATTAATCGGCGAAACACGAGTTCCCCGTTTCTCACATCCAACGGATCGGGAACAACCGAAATCGTTGGAAACTGATTGGTCTCCCAACCGTAAGCCGCGATCATTGATGAGGCCCCGTCAACTCGCCGACGGGGCCGCCGTGGTGAGTGTCGGGGACGATTTCGGAGTCCGGGCAGGTTGAGCGCCCGGGAAGTCGGCCGACAGCGGTGGCGTGTCAGGTGGACGCGGATTCACGGCTCCGGCGGGCTCGCTCCGCTCGCGCGGGCGCGGTGTGAACACCGGTGTGTCTGGGCCCTGTTGTGGCCCGGTTGTCTTGTTACCAAATGCGGACAGAGCCGAGTAAACAATGCTCGTCCCGGCGCCATCTCATGGGGTGCAGCGAAACAGCCGATGCGGCCGGCCGCCCTGCGAAAGCAAGGGAAGGCGCCGTGTCCCACAGATCATGGGGGAGCTTTCATCATGACCACGTACCGTGCCCGTCGTACCGCCCGTACCGCCGCTCTGGCCACCGTCACCGCCGCGCTGGCGCTGGGACTGACCGCCTGTGGCGGCGCCGACGGCGGCTCGAAGGCGGCGGGCCGCGGCCACAGCGCGGGGACCGCCCAGAGCCGGTCCGCGTCCGAGGGGGGCGCCAAGGGCAGCGCGGCGCAGGCCAACAGCGGTGGTGACACCAAGGAAGGGGCGTCCTCGGCGACCGCCGCGGGCGGGGTGCGGGAGATGGCGAGCAAGAGCACAACGGCCGGCGCCCGGCAGTGCGGCGGAGACGAGCTGCTGGTCACCGCGGTGCACCGGTTCGCCGGCGAGCAGGGCGACCACCTGCTGCTCACCGCGGTGAACGAGGGCACCAAGCCCTGCTGGGTCACCTCCTACCCGGCCGTGGTACTCAACTGGAACAACGACAACGTCGCGCTGCCGCACTCCAAGAAGGACGCCCCGGGCGGCGACAAGCACATCACGCTCCAGCCCGGAGGCAAGGTGTACAGCGCGGTGAACCTCTTCGCCTACGGTTCCAAGAACCACACGGCGCAGTCACTCGCCTTCGCGCTGCGCGGCGAGGACGGTCGCCCCGGCCCCTTCTACTCCGTCGTCAGCAAGGGGCAGAACCAGAAGTTCACCTGGACCGAGGCCGACGTGCTGAACTGGAACGCCAAGAAGCCGTACGACTTCTGACGGTCCGCCGGCCGATGACGCGTCGCCGCCTTCCCGCACGTCCACGGCCGCGACGCGCAAGGCTCCCGGGCGGCCGACGGACCAGTGACTCGGCGAGATCACCGGAGACCGCCCTGCAAGCCCACACGCTCAACCGGCTCCTGAGGTGCTTCCGCCGGCCGGGCAGGTGTGATCGCCGCGACCGCGCGCGAGCACCTGCCCCGCCTCCTGGCGCCGGAGGGCGAGCGCGCCGAGGAGGTCGGGGGCACCCTCACCATCGACACCACCCCCGAAGGCGCCACCGTCACTGCCGATCTGCCCCTCGTCATCCCCGCGGCCGAGACGCCCCGGAGCTGACCGGCGAAGCCCCTGTGCCGTCGTACGCCATGCCGCCGAGGGCAAGACGGCAGGGTTGTCGCAGACTCCCCCGCGCATGTCGCTTTCTCCCGCCGCGCGCTTCCTACGGTGAAGCCATGGCACCCACACAGCCGGCAGCGGCCGGCGAGAACAGCCCCACCGCGAAAGTGCTGGTCGAGCGGGACGGTCCCGTGCTGCGCGTCGCGCTCAACCGGCCGGAGAAGGCCAACGCCCTGGAGCGGACATGGTCGCCCAGTTGTCGTCCGCCCTGACCCTGCTCTCGGATGATCCCGGGCTGCGCGTCGCGGTCCTCCACGGGCACGGAAAACACTTCACCGGCGGGCTCGATCTCGCGTCCCTGGCCCCACGGCTGGCGACGGGTGACGACAGCATCCTTCCCGAAGAAGGGCGGGACCCCTGGGGTCTGTACCGGGCTCCCGTCGGCAGGCCCGTCGTCACGGCGGTGCACGGACGCTGCTTCACCGCGGGTCTTGAACTCGTCCTCAACAGCGAGATATGCGTCGCCGCCGCGGACACCGTCTTCGGACAGCAGGAGGTGAGCCGGGGCATCGTCGCGCTCGGCGGCGCGACGATCCGGCTGCCCGAGCGGGTCGGCTGGGGCAACGCCATGCGCTACCTCCTCACCGGTGACGAGTTCGACGCCCAGGAGGCCTGGCGCATCGGGCTGGTGCAGGAGGTGGTCCCCGCCGGTGAGCATCTGAACCGGGCCCTGGAACTGGCGCACCGGATCGCGGCCCAGGCCCCGCTCGCGGTGCAGGCCACCCTGGCCGACGCGCGCACCGTTCTGGCCGGGCACGTCGCGAGGTCGGCGGCCGCCCTGCGCGGCGACGTGGGCCCGCGGCTCTTCGCCACGGGCGACGCCGCGGAAGGCGTCGCCTCCTTGATCGAGCGCAGGGCGCCCGTCTTCCGAGGTGCCTGACCGACCCGGGAACACCCCGGGCCGCCGACGGCTCCCGCCCGCGAACGTAAGGAAGCACATGCACGCACTCATCGGTGACCAGCCACGGCACTACCGAAGGCTGGCCCTGACACCCGGTGTCGTCCAGGACTGGGAGGACGGGCTGCGGACCGACCCATCCTCCGAAACGTTCGAGTGGTGGTACTGCGACGCCCATCTCGACGACGGGACCACCCTGACGGTGGAGTTCCACACGAAACCCCCGTTCGTCTCCCCGAAGACACCGCTCACACCCTTCGTCCTGCTCACCGTGACCGGCCCCGACGGGACCCGGACCGACAAGACCTTCACCGGGGAACCCGGCGACTTCTCGGCGTCCGCCGAAGGCTGTGACGTCGTCATCGGCCGCAACACGTTCCGGGGCGGACCGGACGGCTACGCCGTCCATGTCGAGATCGAGAACGTCGAACTGGACCTCCGGCTCACCGCCCGGGTCCCGCCCTGGCGTCCGGCCACCGGGCACGCCTTCTTCGGCCCCGAGGAAGAGCACTACATCGCCTGGCTGCCCATGGTGGCCCGCGGCGACGTGCACGGCCGCCTCGACGTCGGCGGCACGGTGCGCGGTGTGAGGGGCGACGGCTACCACGACCACAACTGGGGCAACATCGCACCGCGCAAGGTGCTGGATCACTGGTACTGGGGGCGGGCTCGGATCGGCGACCACACCGTGGTCACCCTCATGTTCGTGAGCCACGAGCGGTTCGGAAAGGTTCCGCTGCCCGCGGTGCTCGTCGTGGAGGAGAACGAGGTCAAAGTCTCCGCGGTCGGCGCCGACGCGGTGTCGTTCACCGAACGGGACGTCCGTGTCCGCCCCGCGACGCGCGTTCCGGTCGGCTCGCACCTCGAATACCACGTGTCGAACGGGTCCCACCGCTACACCGTGGCCTTCGACCACGAGCAGGACGTGTTCCATCTCGACCTCGGGCAGGCGGGCGCCTACCACCGCTTCCTGGGCGCCGCGTCCTTGCACCGTGCCGGCGCCGACGGCACCCGGACGCTCCGGGCCAGGGCCCTGTGGGAGCTCCTCCACTTCGCGCCCCTGCGGCAGCCGCCCGCGCCCAAGGCCGTCCCGGTCGTCGGCCATCAGGCCTGACCTCGGACGGTACCGTGATCCGCGCCGGACGCCCCACGGCCGTCGCGGACGCGGGATCGGCACCCGCCGTCCAGGTGCGGGACACCGGGGCCGGCGCGAGGAGAGAGGGCATGCCATGCGATTCGGTGTGGTGGCGGTCGACGGATGCTGGGACTCCGGACTGACCTCGGTACTCGACGTCCTGCGGACCGCCCACGCCGCGCGTGAGCGCGTGGATGCCGGGCTTCCCGGCCTGGAGTGCGTACTCCTCACCCCGGGCGGTACCCCGATCACCACGGCAGGCGGACTCCTCGTGGCCGCGGCACGCCCCCTGGAGGACGCGGCCTCGGCGGGAATCGACCTGCTGCTCGTCCCGGCGCTCGGCGCGCAGAGCCCGGCGACCATGGTCGACGCGCTCATGCGCCCCCAGATCCGCGCCGTCCGTTCCGCTCTGCGCCGCTGGACGGCGGACGGCCATCCTGCCGCGGCCGCCTGCACGAGCACCTTCCTGCTCGCCGAGGCCGGACTGCTCGACGGCCGCTCCGCGACGACCACGTGGTGGCTGCGTGACCTGTTCGTCCAGCGCTATCCGAAGGTCACGCTGGACATGGACCGCATGGTGGTGCGGGACGGCGCCGTCGTCACCGCCGGTGCGGCGTTCGCTCATATCGACCTCGCGCTGAGCCTGGTCGCACGGATCAGTCCGCGGCTGGCCTCCGAGACCGCTCGGGCACTGCTGATCGACCAACGGCCCACGCCGAGCGTGGCCGCGTTCACCGACCATCTCCACGGCCAGGACCGGCTGGTGAGCGACTTCGAGGCATGGGCGCGCACGCATCTGCACCAACAGGTCGGGGTGGCCGACGCCGCACTCGCCCTCAAGGTGACCCGCCGCACCCTGGAACGCCACGTGAAGGAAGGGCTGGGGACCACTCCGTACGCCTTCCTGCGCGCCCTGCGCGCGGAGCGGGCGACGCATCTTCGCGCGACGACCTCACTGCCGGCCGAGGACATCGCCCACCGCGTGGGCTACCGGGACGCGGGCAGCGTCCGCAGGCTGCGCACCGGCCGGTGACCCGCGCCCGCTGAGAAGACCTTTCGAGGACGCCGGCACAGGCGCGGACGGTCCCGGCGTCCCGGCGTCCCCGCGCCACGCCCCTCCGCGCGCCGGTGAGCACTGTTTACTCACGTGCTCACCTCGCCGGTGGCCGACCGTGGAACCAGGTTCCGTGAGTCGGCCATGAGCGGTGGCCAGGGCTCCCGGTTCGTGTGACGGCCTCCCGTGGGGACGGGACCGTCGCGCCCAGGTGGCCGTGTCGCCCAGGAAGGAAACTGGGCGACCCGGCCGCCTCGCTCCGCACGAGCTCAACTCAGCTGCCCTGTACGGCAGTACGCCGCATCCGACCGCCGGATGACCTGGCGTCCCGGTCCGGCGGCGCGCGCCCCTCGGCCCACTCCTCCTTGATCCCCCGACCGTGAGGAAAATTCGCAGACATGACCACCACCGCCAGGACATCCTCTGCTCACTCCCGTACATGCCACGCCCGGCCCCACGGAGTGGCGTGCGACGTGGACGCCGCGGCGCGCCACCAGTTGTGGTGGACCGCTCAGCAGTCGGCCGGACGATCCGAGCGTCCGCCCGTCCAGGCGGATCATCTGCGGCAGTGGGCCGGTGTTCTCATCGACGCTCTCCTCGGCTTCGACGACGACATGCTGCGGCTGCCGGGTCCGCAAGCCGACGTGTGGCGGCGGCGGTTGGCCTTCTCCACCCGGCACCGGCTGTCCCCGATCACGGGGAATCTGCCGACCAGGCGATGGCTGGTCCACGCCCGGCAGCGAACGCAGATCCGTCTTGCCCTCCCCACCGACCGGCGCCTGTACCAGCTGTGGGTTCCCCATCTGGTGGACGCCGTCCGCGGCCTCGTCGTGCAGAGCGCCGCGGCGGCCGCGCAGTCGAGACAGTCCGAGGAGGATCCCGGCGTCACGGCCCATCTCCTGAACGCGCGGCACGACCTCCTCCATGCCTGCCAGGACCTGAACCGGCATACCAGGTAGGACCGTTCGCCGGCCCGGCCGCCGTCGGCTCAAGTCTTCGGGTTCAGGGCCTTCTTGAGTTCCGCGCGCGTGGACACGCCGAGTTTCCCGTAGATGTTGTACAGGTGGTTCTCCACGGTCCGGCGGGAGATGGACAGCGCGTCGGCGACTTCCTGTGCCGAGGCGCCCGAGCTGGTCAGGAGTGCGATGTCGCGCTCGCGGGGCGTCAGCGCCGCCGCCGGTTCGGGGGCTGTGGTCAGCAGGGGGGTGCGGGCGCCCTCGCACTGCGCCGCGAGCAGGCTCGTGCGGTTGGCCGCCGCGGTGGCTTTACGGGTCTCGCCGGCGCGCTTCCATCCCGCGGCGGCCGCCGCGGAGGCCTCGGCCGCCAGCAGGACCGCGCCCATCTCCTCGAAGGACCGCGACACGGATTCGAGGGCCTTGGGGTCTTTGCCGGCCAGCTCGCTCACGTAGGCGGCCCGGGCGTGGGTGAAGGGCGAGTCGCTGGTCCGGGCGAGGTGGGTGATCCGCTCCACCACCTGCCGGGGCCCGCCCAGTCGGGCGACATCGGTGAGCAGCGCGGCCTCCGAGCTGACGACTCCCGCGTCCCGGGCCAGCAGGGCCGCCTCGACGAGGACCTCGCGGGCGGCCTCGAGCCGGCCCGCGGCCGCGTGCAGCCAGGCCGTGGCGAGGTCGTCCTCGCCCACGAACAGGCCGACGCGCGGGTACTGGTGTGCCTCGGCCAGTGCCTTCTCGGCGGCGTCGTTGTCGTTGACCTGCGCGGCGGCGGCCGCGAGCCCGCACAGGGCGGGGCGCATGGCGAGGGTCTGTCCGAGCGGGCGGCCGAGTGCGATCGCTTCCGCGTACCAGTGGCGTGCGGAGCGGGGGTGGCCCGCGAGCCATTCGGCGCGGGCGAGTTGCAGTGCCGTCCAGACGTGCGGCACGTGTGCGCGTGCCGCCATGAGTTCGGTGAGGGCGAGGTTGCCGACGGTGCGTGCCTCGTCCAGCCGGCCGGCCTCGGCGAGGGCGAAGACCAGGCCGTTGCGCTGGGCCGCGGGGTGCAGGTAGAGGGCCTGGTCGTGGTGTTTGAGGTGGACGTCGTAGGCGGTCTCGGCGGTCGTGATGGCTTCGGCGGTGCGGCCGGTCATCGTCAGCCCCGGGGACTTGTACATGAGGCTGAGGAGCAGCACGTTGACGTCCGCCGGGTCGTCGGCCTCGTACCCGATCTCGCCCAGGGCGTCGAGGCCGGCCCGGGGGTCGCCGCAGGCGATGCGGATGGTCGCCTCGGCGGAGCGGATGCGGAACTTCGCGGACGGGCTGTGGGCGTGCCGGGCCGCCTGTTCGATCACTTTCAGGGCCTCGGCCTGGTGTCCCTGGACCCAGAACAGGTTCTGCACCCGGGTGAAGGCGACGTCGAGGATCTCGTCCTCGCCCGCCGCCAGTTCCTGGGCCTGTACGAGGACCGCCTCCACCTCGTCGGTGCGGCCGGCCTGCGCGAGGCAGTGGCCGAGGAGCAGCAGGCAGGCGGCGTCCCTCTCCTCCTGCGGTACCGCTTCCAGCAGTTGGACGGCCCGGTCGTAGCTGTGGGTGTCCTGGGCGATGCGGGCGGCGGCGAGCAGTTGTCCGGTCTCGGCGGTGCCGGTGGCCTCGACCTGCCAGGCGACGGAGCGGAAGAAGTCTCCGCGCCGCCGCAGGCCGTGTGCGCTCAGGGCCTGTGCCTGGTTGAGGTAGAGCCGTCGGCGTTTGAAGGCGGGCATGTTGGCCTGGAGCGCTTCGCCGTAGATCGGGTGTGTCAGGTCGATGCGGGTGCGGCGTCTGTCGAGGGACACGTGGGCCAGGTCTTCGGCTTCGAGTTCCAGCAGGGCTTCGTCCCGCTCCGTCTCGGACAGGAGGCTGCCTGGGGTGATGGTGCCGCAGAGGGAGACCGCCTCGAGGAGGGTGCGCGCGGGGGCGGAGAGGGCGGACAGTCTCGTCTCGACCAGTTCGGCCAGGTGCGGTGTGGTCGTCTCCGGCTGTGCGGCGGGCGCCAGTTCCCAGACCTCGCCGTCGTCGTGCATGGTCCGGGCGTCCAGTGCGGCGATGACGAGTTCCCGCAGGAAGAGGGGATTTCCCGCGCTCTTCAGGTATATCTCGTACGAGGTTCTGCGGCTGACGGGCCCGTCGAGCATCGACTCGAGGAGATGGTGGGTTCCCTCCTGGTCGAGGTTCTTGAGATTCACCTGACGGAATCCGGATCCGGTGGTCAGTGACCGGGTGTCCTGGGTTGCCGGTTGGCCGTCGCGTGCGGTCGACAGGAGGAATATCTTTCCGGCGTCAGAAAGGCGTTGGAGAATGATGAGGGAGGACTGGTCGAGCAGGGGAATGTCCTCGACGAGGAAGAGGGTTCCCTTCGTTCTCTTCGTTCTCCCTCCCTCGATTTCCGATGCGATGGCGGTGAACACGCTGGTGACGTCGGCGGCGGTCGTGCCTGCCGGGATGATGTGGGCGAGGGCTCCGAAGGGGACGGCCGAAGCGCCTTGTGTGGCGGTCGCCCGGACGGTGTTCCAGCCCTTCGACGCGCCGGTGTGAAGGCATTCGTCGGCGAGTCTGGACTTTCCTACGCCCTGAGGTCCGTGGATCGAGAAACCCCGCCCGCCGGGGTCGGCCAGTGCCTCGTTGTAAAGGGCCAGTTCGGTGATGCGTCCCACGAGAGGTTGTTGTCCGGCGCCGATTTTTTTCATCCTCGAACGTCCTCGCAGCAATGTGGGGTCCGCCGTCGGGGATTATCCGGTCGAACTCGGATCATTCCCGGACTCTCCATCATACGCGCGGCGTCCGGCGTCGCCCTGGTCCTGCTTTTGGGTCCGGTGGCGGTTCGGCGTCCTGTTTCGGGGTCCGGCCGGGGGTTCAGCCGGTGCAGTTGTGGAAAGGCAGAGGGGGTTTCTCGCGCAGGCGCGTGAGGAGTGCGGGGTCGATGTTCCGGCCGCTGATCACGGCCACCTGTCTGCCGGCGGCCGGGAGGTCGTGCTCGTGGTAAAGGTGTGCCGCCGCGGTGACCGCCGCGGACGGCTCGACGCTCATGTCGGCGTGCCGTGCCAGCAGGGTCACGCTGGAGGCGATCTCGTCCTCGGTGACGGTGACGATGTCGTCGACGAACGCCCGCAGGTGCTCGAAGGCGAGCTGTCCGACGGTGGTCGTGCTCAGTCGGTCGGCCATGGTGCGGCCGACGCGTTCGGCCGGCCAGGACACCCGCCGTCCGCGGTGCAGGCTCTCCTGGGCGTCCGCCGCGAGTTCGGGCTCGACGCCCACCACTTTGATGCCGGGGCGGGTGAGCTTCAGCGCGGCCGCGACCCCTGAGATCAGCCCGCCCGTGCCGACCGGCACCAGCACGGTGGCGACGTCCAGGCCCAGGGCCACGGCCTCCTCGGCGATCTCGAGGCCGATCGTCGCCTGGCCGGCGATGATGTCGAGATCGTCGAAGGGCGGGACGAGCACGTGGCCGTGTTCCTCGGCAAGCCGCTCGGCGAGGAGGGCGCAGTCCCGCGCCGGTGCCAGCCGGACCTCGGCGCCTTGTCCAGTGACGCTGTCGATCGTCGCTTCGGGTGTGGTGGAGGGCAGGACGACCGTGGCCTTCACGCCTTCTTGGCGGGCCGCGTGGGCGAGGGCTCTGCCGTGGTTTCCGCTCGAGCCCACCACGACCCCTCGTGCCCTTTGGGCATCGGGCAGCCGCAGGAGGAAATTGCAGACGCCTCGGATTTTGAACGAGCCGGTGACCTGCAGGTTCTCGGGCTTCAGGAGCAGTGAGCGGTGTCCGCAGGAGGCCCATGGCGCGGCGAGCAGCGGTGTGCGGGCGATGACGGGCTCAAGGCGTTGGCGAGCGGCGTAGATGTCGTTGAACGTCAGGACAGTCATGGCTGGGCCTCGTCCCTCCAGAACGGAAATGACCTTCGGTCGGGCTCGTCCGGGGACCTGGGCCGCGTCCGGCGTCCGGTGGGGGCGCGTGTCCGCACGGCCCGGTGGTGGCCGGTGCGGCCCGGTGGCCGGTGCGGCCCGCTACCGGGCCGAGCGGGCGGCCTGGCCGGCCGTGTCGGTCTGCCGGTGGCCGGCCACGGTGTGGCTCTTGGCGGTGCGCCGCAGCAGGAGGGCGACGACCACGGCGGCCACAAGGGCGGCGACGCCGCCGCTGACCATGGCGAGGTGCATGCCGGAGGCGAAGGCGTCCCGCGCCTGGTCCACCAGCGACAGGTTTCCAGTGCTCTGCCCCACCTGGGCGGCTGCCGCGAGGGAGGAACGGGCGGCGTCCGCGACCGGGGCGGGGACCGCGCCGACGTCGAGGTGGCTGCGGTATCCGGCGCTCAGGACACTGCCCAGCACCGCGATGCCCAGCGCGCCGCCCAGTTCCCGGGACAGGTCGTTGACGGCGGAGCCGACGTTCTGCAGGTGCGACGGCAGCGCGTCCGTGATCGCGGCGGTGGCGGGGGCCATGGCCAGTCCCATCCCCGCGCCCAGCGGCACGAGCCCGCTCACCAGCAGCCAGTACGAGCTGTCGGCGTCCAGCCGTGCCATGACGAACAGGCCGGTGGCGACCAGCAGCAGTCCCACGGTCCAGGGGCCGCGGGCGCCCCTTCGGGCGACGAGACGCGGGCTCAGGCGAGCGCTGGGGATCATCGCCGCGGACATCGGCAGCACGCTCACCGCGGCCACCAGGGCACTGTCACCCCGTACGAGCTGCAGATACTGCATGACGACGAAGATGAATCCGAAGAAGGCGAAGAACTGCAGCGTGATCGACAGCGATCCGGCCGCGAACGGCATCCGCCGGAACAGCCTCGGGTCCAGCAGGGGGTGCGGGTGCCGCAGCTCCCACGCCACGAACACGCCCAGCACCACCAGGCCGGCGGCGATGCCCACCAGGGTGCGCGCGCTCCCCCAGCCGTGCTCCGGCGCCTGGATGACCGAGAAGACCAGCACACCCAGGCCCAGCACGGTCAGGACCGCGCCGACCACGTCGATGCGCCGGCTGTCGGGCTGCGCCGACTCCGGGACGAAGCGGTAGGTGCCGATCAGCGCCACGCCCGCCAGGACGACGTTCAGCCAGAACACCGAGCGCCAGGACCACAGTTCGAGGGCGGCACCGGAGGCCAGCAGGCCCAGGACCGCGCTGGCCCCGGCCACGGCGGCCCAGATGCTGACCGCCCGTGCCTGCTGTGCGCGCGGGAAGGTGCTGGTGATGGTGGACAGCGTCGCGGGCATGATGAAGGCCGCCGCCACGCCCAGCACACCGCGCAGGGCGATCAGGACGACGGGGTCGGTGGTGAACGTGGCGGCCAGGGAGACTCCGGCGAAGGTCGCCAGGCCGCCGAGCAGCGCCTTGCGGCGGCCGAAGCGGTCGCCCAGGGTCGCCGCGAGGAGCAGCAGGGCGGCGAAGACCAGGCTGTAGGCGTCGATGATCCACGACAGCTGGGTCTGGTCGGCGTGGGTGTCGCGGGCGATGCCGGGCAGGGCCACGTTCAGCGAGGCCATCGCCGAGACGACGGTCGCCAGTGCCAGACAGGTCACGAGCAGTACCGCGCCGTGGCGCACGGCGGGCGCCGGGCCGTCGGGATGGTCTGAGGAGGTGAGACCGTTCACGAGAGTTCCTTGGACGAATGATCCGGGACGGATGATCGGCTGGACAATGCCGGATTCGTGGATTCGTGGATTCGTGCTGTTCACCAGCCTGTCCGTAGCTGTCCCGCGGGGAATGAGTAACGCGCACTCAATGCCGCGGAGCCTTGGTGGGCGGGGGCCGTGGAGGAGCCCGGCGGGCGGCGGAAAGTCCGTGGAGGAGCCGGCGGGCGGGGAGCCGGAGGATCTCGGCTCCCGCGCCGTCGCGGCATCGCGGCATCGCGGCGTCGCGGCTCACTACGCCCGGTTCACGGGCTCACGACCGCCCAGTGGCTGACCAGCCCGTCGCCGGCGGCGGCGCCGGCGTCCACGGCCAGGGCGTCCACGATGTGGGTGCCGCGGCCGTGCTCGTCGGCGGGGCGGTCGGCGCCGTACTGGTCCTCGACGGGGCGGGGGCCGCCGTCGGTGACCGAGACCAGGACGGCCTGATCGTCGCAGTGGCCCAGGTTCACCGCGATCGGCGGCTCGGCGTAGTGGACCGCGTTCGTCACGAACTCGGAGACGACCATCAGGACGTCGTCCACGGTCTCCTCGTGGACGCCCCAGGCCCGCATCACCCTGCGTGCGGCGCTGCGCGCGGACGAAGGTGCCTGCGGACCGTGCTCCAGGACCAGTCGCCAATCGCCCGACGTCTCGTCCGCCGACGACGGTCCGGCCGTCGGGGAGGCGAGGAGAGTCTGCGGCGAGTCGGCGGTGATGGTGGGGCACGTCATGGTGATCACGACCTCGGAGAGCTGCTGTGCGACTCTTCCAGGAAACGGCTGTGCGCCCCTTTTCGACTGAGAAAGCGGTACTCAAACCGCGCGGCGACGACGACGGTGGGGCCGGGCTTCTCGCCCTGCGTACGAGCTCGGACCGCGTGCTGACCTGGTTAGGCTTGCCGCGTGATCATGCCGACTCTCACCCCGATGAGGTTCACGCCGAACGAGATCGCCGAGGCCGTCGGCATCTACGCGAGCAACCCCGCGTACTGTCGCGGCTCCGGTGAGTACGACCCCGAGCGCATCGCACCCGAACAGGTCGAAGCCGATCTGCGCGAGGAGGCCGGGGGCGACGGAGGTCATGTCCTGCTCGCCCGGGACACCGAGGGCCGGGCCGTCGGACTGGTCTGTCTGCTGGACCGGCACCCCAAGGACGGGTATCCCTGGATCGGGCTGCTGATGGTGCACGGAGACCGGCGCCGCCGGGGCGTCGGCCGGCTGGTCGTGGCGGCTGTCGAGGAGCGGTTCCGTCGTCAGGGGCGGGACGGTCTGAGGATCGCGGTTCTGGAGAACAACCCCTCGGCCTCGGCCTTTTGGAGTTCACTCGGCTGGCGGGAGATCGACCGCCGCCGCGACATCCAGCTGGGCCGGCCCTGCATCGTGATGCACAAGCCGCTGACCTGAGCCGGGCATGTCGTCAACTCGGCCCGGCTTCCCGGCTCTTCGACGTGCCCCCGCCCCTCAGGGTGACTACCGCTCACCGGCTTGAGCAAGCTCTTGTGCGAGCCTGCTGGCGGCTCGGGTGAGCCGGATGTGGCGGCCATAGGGCTGGAGTACAACACCCCCAAGTGCCGTTTCCAGATCGGCCAGTCGCCGGCACACCGCGAGTGGTGTCATCCTCAGCGCACCGGCGGCCCGCGACAGCGTCCCCTCGCGTTCCAAGACATGCAGTATGGCCCGTTGTTCGTCGCTGACCACGGAAGCCCTCCGGACAGCTCGACGAGAGTGCGGGAGGATCCAGGCGCTGTTTCCGGCGGTTGCGGAGCGGACTGCGGCCGAGCGGCGAGTCTTCGACACCGGCTCATGCCGGCTCTTTGATACCGGCCGCGCCAGGGCACTCTCTTTTCCGGACAGCAGCCTGGCAGGCGGCCCTGTCGCGAGGATGAGTATCCGGTGCTCACCAGCGGACCGGCCGCACCGGCCACCGCGGGTGGCGGACGAGCTCGACAAGACCCGGGGGCTGACACCCTTGCGCGGCTCTACTCGGCGTCGGGGCGTCCCACCTTGCGCAGCAGGTCGGCGAGTTGGCCCTGCTCGCGGGCCGAGAGGCGGTCCAGGTCGTCGGCGATGGCCCGGACGTACGCGGGCATGGTCTCCTCCACCGCCGCGCGCCCGGACTCGGTGAGTTCGACCATGACCACGCGACGGTCATGGGGGGACTTCTCACGGCGGACCAGGCCTTGTTTCTCCAGGTTGGAGATGACGACGGTGAAGTTGTTCGGGCTCTTCAGGTGCTTCTCGGCCAGGCGTCCGGCCGGCAGCGGGCCGACGTAGTAGAGGGTCTCCAGGGCGCCGAACTGGCTTGTCGTGAGCCCGGAGGCGAGCAGGGGGCCGCTGGTGCGCGCCTCCACCGAGGCGGCTGCCCGGATCAGTTTGATGAAGAGGTCCAGCGACCGCTTCTCGCGGGCGCTCCCGTCGTAGTGCGTGGGCATCGCACGCCCCCTCTCCGTCACTCTCCGCGCTCGTGGCCGACCCTACCGGTCTCCGAAGCCATGCCGAAAACTCCCGGCACCGCGCCCCTGCGTGGCCGGCGAGATGAGTAGCACTTGCTCAACCGGGCGGTGGGGACGGCTGCCTAACGTCGGGGCATCCGCATCGGCGGACCTCGAAAGGAGCCTTTTCATGAAGACCGGTTCGTACAACCACAACGAGATCGTCGTGACCGTCGACCTCGACGGCGACAAGAGCCCCGAGCAGGGCTTCAAGGCCGGATCGATGAACCACAACGAGATCGTCTGGACCAACCACAACGAGATCGTCGTCGACGGCGGCGCGCAGGCCTCCGAACCGGCGCCGAAGGACGTCGAGGCGGGCGCGGCGCGTCGTGCCGGGGCGATCGGCGGCAACCACAACGAGATCGTGCTGCACGGCGTCTCGTTCGACGAGGCCGGCGAGTAGCGGGAATGGGCGGCCTCGGAACCGGGACCAGGGGAAGGACTCCGTTCGGGATCGGTGTGCCGGCGGGGGGATTCCCGCCCGTCGCCATGCTGGTGCTCCTCGGCGAGTTCCTCTCCAACGTCGGTTCCGGGGCGACGTTCCCCTATCTGGTCGTCTACCTCAACGACGTCTGCGGCCTGTCCGGCGGTCAGGTCGGAGCGGTTCTCGTGGTCCGCTCGCTGGCCGCCGTGGCCGGGGCCGTGGCGGGAGGCGCGCTCAGTGACCGGTACGGGGCGGCCCGTACGGTCACCGGGGTCGCCGCTGCGGCCGCTGCCGCCGCCGCTGTCATGGCCTGCGTACGCGGGGGCGTCGTGGCGCCCGCGGTGGTGGCGGCCGTCGCCGGTACGGGCGCGGCGACGGCACTCGCGCCGGCGCTGGACGCGCTGCTGGCCCGATCGGTGCCCGAGAGTGCCCGGGAGAAGGCGTTCTCCTGGCGCAACACCGTCGTGACCACCGGGGCGATGCTCGGTGTCGCCGGTGCGGCCGTCGTGCTCGGCGTCTTCGGAGCCGTCGGCGGACTGCGCTGGGTGTACGCGCTCGACGCGGTCTCGTTCGTCGTGCTGGCGGCGCTGGTGGGCCGGGTGGCCGGGCGCCGCCGGAGCATCGAGGCAGGCGCCCGGGCGCACGGCGCGGCCGAGCGCCTCGCGGACCGGCACGGCCCCGGGTCCGGGTCTTCGGATCAGGGTTACGCGGCGGTTGCCCGCGATCCGGCCATGCGCCGGGTGTTCGTCTTCGTGCTGCTGGTGGTGGCGGCCGGGTTCGCCCAGCTTCAGATCGGCCTGCCGGCCGTGTCGGTGCTGACGCACGATGTCGACGGCCTCGGGTGGGTGTTCACCGCGAACATGCTCGTCGTCGCGCTCGTCCAGGTTCCCGCCCAGCGCGTTCTGACGCGGTTTCCCCGGCCGGTCGTCCTCGCGGGAGGAGCGGCCTGCATGGCCGGGGCCTGGGCGATCGTCGCCGTGGACTCGGCGCCGGCCCCAGGTACCGGAAGTCTGCTCGTGGCGGCCGTGCTGTTCGCCCTCGGGGAGATCGCCTACATGCCGGTCGTCACCGCGCTGGTCAACGACCTGGCGCCCCCGGGACTGGCCGGACGCTACAACGGGGCCCACACCCTGGCGTGGACGGGCGGCTTCGCGATCGGTGCGGCGGCCACCGCAACGCTGCTGGGGGCCGGCTCCATACGGCTGTTCTTCGCCGTCTCCGCCGCCGTTCTCGGCGTAACCGCGCTGGGTGCGCTGAGCCTTGCCCGCATTCTCCCCGAAGGAGGCCCCGATGACCGGCCGTGAACACAGTCCCGCCCTGCGGAGGGCCATCGAAGCAGCCGAGTACGCGCTGGAGGCAGGCCGGGCGAAAGAGGCGGAGGAACTGCTGCGCGCCGCGCTCGACGCCGACCCCTCCTCGGCACGCGCCCTGCGTACGGGGCTCTTCGGGGTGCGGGACATCGAGGTACGCGGCATGCTGGCCACCGCCTGGCGGATGCGGGGCAGATACCGGCACGCCGAACTGCTGCTGTCGTCGACGCTCGCCGCGGCGGAGAGCGCCACCGGTCCCTCGTCGCCGACCGTGGCCTGGCTGTGCAACGAATGGGGCGTCCTGGGCAAGTACACCGGGGACTTCGAGGCCGCCAAGAGGCGCTACCTGCGGGCGCTGAAAATCTATGAAGAGGCGTACGGGCCCGATCACGACACCGTGGCCATGGTGTGCCACAACCTCGGCGGGCTCGCCCACGCGCGGGGTGACGCGGAGGGCGGGGAACCGTGGGCGGCCCGCTCGGTGGAGATCCGTACCCGGCTCCACGGGCCGGACCACGTTCTCACGGCCCTCGACGCGGCGGCCTGGGCCGCTCTGCTGGAGGGATGCGGGCGTCTCGACGACGCCGAGCTCCGGCTGCGTCAGGCCCTCGCCGTCTTCCAGGACGTCTTCGGCCCCGACAGTTACGACGTGGCCGTGTCCCTGCACAACCTCGCCGCCATTCATCATCGCCGCGGTGAACTCGACACGGCCGGTTCGTCCTACGCCGACGCCCTGCGCCTCAAGGAACAACTGCTGGGCGCGGACCATCCCGACCTGGCACCGACCCTGGTGAACCTGGCCGCGGTGAAGGCGTCCCAGGGCGACCGCGGCCTCGCCCGGTCGCTGTACGAGCGGGTCGTCGGGCTCTTGCAGCACAGGGTCCACGAGCGGCACCCCACTTTGACCGTGGCCCGGGAGGCGCTCAACAGCCTTGCTGTTCCCGGTGGTTGAGTCCGGTGTGCTTCACCTGGGCGGGCGGAGCGCTGTGGCTCCCGGGCGCCCGGGGCTCCGGTCGTGCCACCGTGATCGACGCGACGGGAATCGCGAGGAGTACACCGGCCACCGCCGCGGTGAGGCCTGCTGCCGTCAGGGTCTTGTGCATGACTTTCCCGTCCTGGAAGGGCTGGTTCACTGCCCTTCCAGGGGACATCCGGCCGGTGCGGTGGCGGCTGAGCAATCGGTACTCAACCTGTCGTTCCCGTCCGTCGTTCCCGTCCGTCGTTCCCGTCCGTCGTTCCCGTGGCGTCCGCACCGCCGTGAGGCGGACAGGCCTCCGCCTAGCGGTAGTTGAGCTCGGCGAGTTCGGTGGCGAGCTTGCCGGGCAGGGGGGTGTGGCCCATCAGGCGCATGGCGGTGTTGCGCAGCATCCGTACGGCGGGGTTGCGTGTGGTGGCGATGCGGGTCATGCGGTCGGTGAAGGCGACGACGCGTTCGGCGACCGGGCGGCGGCGGGCCTCGTAGCCGTCGAGGGCGTCCGTGGCGAAGGCGGTGCCGAGGGCGTAGCCGTCCTGGATGCCGGTGTTCATGCCCTGGCCGCCGGCGGGGCTGTGCACGTGGGCCGCGTCTCCGGCGAGGAAGAGCCGCCGGGCGCGGTAGTGGTCGGCGACGCGGTGGTGGACGCGGAAGCGGGAGGACCAGGCGACGCCGGTGACCGCGGCCTGGCCGGGGGTTCGCTGGTCCAGGAGCCGCTGCACGAGGGCGAGGTCGGGGTGTTCGGGGGCCTGATCGGTGGTGGCGACGATGCGGTAGTGGCCGCCGGGGAGCGGGGCGACGACCAGGAGGCCGGCGGCGCCGAAGGTCAGGGAGACCTCGGCCGGGCCGGGGGCCCAGTCCATGACGACGTCGGCGAGGACGAACGACTCGGCGTACGAGCTTCCGGTGAAGCCGATGCCGGAGGCTTCGCGCACGGTGCTGTGCATGCCGTCCGCGCCGACCGCGTAGGAGGCGCGCAGGGTCTGCCCGGTGCCGGTGGTGAGGGTCACGCCTTCCTCGTCCTGGACGACGGAGGTGACCTGGTGGGGCCGGTGGACGTCGCCGCCCAGGGCGCGCAGCCGGGCGAGCAGGACCGCCTCGGTCTCGTACTGCGGGACCATGAGCGTGTACGGATGCGGGGTGGGGAGCTGGTCGAAGGGGACGGTGAGCAGCCGGCGGGCGCCGTCGCGGACGGCGAACCGGTCGAGCTTGACGCCCCGTCCGATCAGTTCGCCGGAGGCGCCGAGTTCGTCGAGGACCTCGAGGGTCCGGGCGTGCACCACCGCGGCGCGTGAGGTGTTGGCCCCTTCGTCCTGCTGGTCCAGCAGGACGAAGTCGATGCCGGCGAGCGCCAGGGTCACCGCGAGCGCGAGGCCCGTGGGGCCTGCGCCCACGATCGCGACCTCGGTGCGGTCGGGCAGTGCGGGGGCGGGGCTGTTCACGGCGGGCCTCCGGGTGTCGCGCATCAGGTTGCCAACACGTGTTGGCAAACGCTTGTTGACAGAGTGCACGCACCGGCCCTGGAGAGTCAACAGCTGTTGGCCTACAGTCGTGGGCATGACGCAGGACATCGACCACAGCGCCTCGGGCGCCCGACGATCCGACCGCACCCGGGCGGTGATCCTGGACGCCGCCCGCCGCCGCTTCGCCGCGCACGGCTTCGAACGCACCACCATCCGCGCCGTCGCGGCCGACGCCGGCATCGACCCCTCGATGGTCATGCGCTACTACGGCAACAAGGCCCGTCTCTTCGACGCCGCGCTCGACATCGACCTGGACCTCCCCGACCTGTCCGCCGTACCGGCGGCCGACCGCGCCGAAGCGCTGGTCCGGCACTTCCTCCAGCGCTGGGAGCACGACGAGGCCGGCGATGCCCTGCTGCTCCTCCTGCGCTCCGCCGTCACCAACGAACACGCCGCCGAACGGATGCACGCGATCTTCGCGACCCAGGTCGCACCGGCACTCGCCGGGGCCGCCGGGCCCGAGCAGGCCGCACGGGCCGGGCTGGTCTCGGCCCAGCTCCTCGGCCTCGCCCTGACCCGCTACATCCTGCGCATCCCCACCGTCACCCACCTCTCCCCCGAACAGATCGTCGCCACCCTCGCCCCCGCCGTTCAGGCCACCCTGGAAGGCCCCGCAACCGATCGGACCACGGCCCGGGAGGGATGAACGCGGTCGCGTACGAGCCGGAACTCGGCCAGGAGCAGGCCGGGTGCCGGCCGGACGGTGCCGACACGGGTGAAGCCGAGCCGCTCGTACAGACAGACGGCCGGCCGTCTGTCGGCGCCGGTGCTGACCAGCGCCTTTTCGCCGGGGGCCAGTTGAGCCAACAGGTGGTCCAGCAGCTTCCGTGCCAACCCGCGGCGGAACCATTCCGGGTCGACGCAGACGCGGTCGATGTCGATGCCGTCCTCCCCGGCCAGCCGTCGCCAGGCCACGAACGCGGCGATCCGGCCGTCACGCGTGACCATCCCGAGCCAGCGCAACGGCTGCGCCCGCATCTCTTCCAGGGTCTCGGTGAGGGCCGGTATGCCGTCGAAGCCGATCAGGTCGGCCTCCACCGCGTACGAGCGCCGGCCGACCCGGTGCACTTCGACTGCCGTAGGTGTGTCCGTGACGTCCAGTTCGCGCAGGAAGACGCTTCGGTCGACGGCGCGTGCGGCCCGCCGTTCCGTGTGTGCCGCGAGGGCGGTCAGGAAACGCATCACGGTCGTTCTTTCGGGTCGGCGGTCTTTATATCACCGGCAAGAATGCCCCGCCGAAGGCCATAGGGGCTTGAGTAGCGGCCACTCGTCCGTCCACGGTGTCCGTCGGCGGAGTCGGTGTCAGCGGGTGATGTCCACGAAGACCGACCCTCGTTCCTACCCCACCATTGACATCCTCCCGGGCTTAAGGGCCCGGGATTCCAGTCTGCTCCCACTGCGGCGACGCGGTGGGCAGCTCCTGGCGGGTTCCTGTTTCGCTGCGCTGTGCCGGCACGGGTGCCGGTCTTACCTGCGCTCCACAGGCTGATGCCGCCAGTCCGGCGGCCTTGGCAACGTTGGCCGCCGCGTTGACGTCCCGGTCGAGGACGCTCCCGCACCCCGAGCACGTCCACTCCCGGACGTTCAGCAGTTTGGGACCGTCCTTGACGCCACAGGCGGAGCACACCTGGGAGGTCGGCTCGAACCGGCCGATCTTCACCAGGGTGCGTCCGTACCGGACGGCTTTGTACTCCAGCATGCTCACGAACGCCGACCATCCGGCGTCGTGGACAGACTTGGCCAGGCGCGTACGGGCGAGTCCTTTGACACACAGGTCCTCAACGGCGATCGCTTGGTTCTCGCGGATCAGCCGGGTGGAGAGCCGGTGGTGGAACTCGCGGCGCGCGTCGGCGACCCGCGCGTGAGCACGAGCAACCTTCGCCCTGGCCTTGCCCCGGTTGCTGGAGCCCTTCTGCTTGCGGGACAGGTCCCGCTGCATCTTCTTCAGGCGCTTCTCGGCCCGGCGCAAGAAGCGCGGGTTGTCGATCTTCCGGCCGTCGGAGAGGACGGCGAAGTGCCCGAGACCGAGGTCGATGCCGATCTCCGGTGTCGTCTCGGGCAGTACCTCGCAGACGTCCGTCTCTACGACGAAGCTCGCGAAGTACCTGCCCGCCGCGTCCTTGACCACGGTCACCGTGGACGGCGTGGACGGTAATGCGCGGGACCAGCGCACGGGAACGTCGCCGACCTTCGGCAGTCTCAGCTTCCCGCCCGGCGTGATCCGCCACGAGGCGTTGGCGGTGAAACGGATCGACTGCCGGCTGTCCCGCTTCGATTTGAAACGCGGCGCACCCATCTTCGGGCGCTTGCCCTTCAGGCCATCGAAGAAGTTCCGGTAAGCGGTGTCCAGGTCGCGCAGGGACTGCTGAAGTATCACTGCCGAGACCTCGCCGAGCCAGGCCCGTTCCGGCGTCCTCTTTGCGGCAGTGAGGCGCTTGGACAACTCCGCCGAGGTGACGAACCCCAGCCCGGCCTTGCGGGCCTCCTCGCGCACACGCAGTGCGTCGTTGAAGACGACCCGCGCACACCCGAACGCCCTCGCCAACGCCATGCGCTGACCAGCACTCGGATACACGCGGAACGAGTACCGGAGCTGCATGGCAATCAATCTAACATTGCCCTATGTCGCCACGATGGGAACCAACGGGACTCCTTCTCACCTTTTGCTGGACGCGACGGTCCGGCGCGGAGCATTTTTCCGCCGCCCGCGCCGGGCGGAATTCATTGAAGCGTGAGGCTGCCGGGCGGACGTGAGTAATTTCTGCCTATATTCGGGACAGGACGGCCCGGGCCGGGCCGGGAGAGCGGGCGTCTGGCGGCTCCGGTGCCCGCACAGCCTCTGTCCTGACGTGTTTTCAGCCGGGATTCCGTCCGCTACCGCGGCCCCGGGTCCGCCCGAGGCATGGTCAGGCCGCGCAGCAGCTCCTCCACCGCTTGGAGGAGCGGGTCGCCGTCCCTGCCGGCGGAGCGGACGAGGGCGACCTCGACATCGGGCAGCGCGGGCAGTCCCTCGACCGCGGTGCCCGGCTCCACGTTCGCGGGGAGCAGGGCGGTGACGCCGAGGCCCGCCCGTACCGCGGCCTGCACCCCGCCCATGGCGGTGCTCTCGAAGACGATGCGCCAGCGGCGGCCCGCGCTCTCCAGGGCGTCCAGGACCGGTGCCCGCCAGCGGCACGGCTGGGAGAAGAGGACGAGCGGCAGCGGGTCCTGGTCCCTGTCCAGACCGGGTGCCGCGGACCAGGTCAGCGGCAGGCGGGCCGTCCAGCGGGGTGTCTGGGCCAGGTAGAACGGGTCGCACAGGGCCAGTTGGACGCGTCCCTCGGCGAGGGACTGTTTCATCAGCGGGCCGGGACCGGTGACCAGTTCCAGCGTCGCGTCCGGGTACAGGACACTGAAGTCGCCGAGCGCCTCGACCAGGGACGGCGTGACGAAGTCCTCCATCAGCCCGATGCCGCAGTGTCCGGCCACGTCCGGGCCGGCCGCCGCGACGGCCTGGGCCGAGAGGGACAGAATGCGTTCGGCGTAGGGCAGGAACACCTCTCCGGCCTTGGTCAGCGACACGCCCGTCGTGCCGCGATCCAACAGCCGTCGGCCCACCGTACGTTCGAGCCGGCGCAGCTGGCCGCTGAGCGCGGGCTGGCTGTGGCCCAGGGCCGCGGCGGCACGGCTGATGCTTCCGGACCGTACGGAACTCACAAAAGCACGCAGCAGTGCGGTCTCGAGATCGGGGGCCATAACGGCATGCTATGCCCCCTCTGTTCATGGCGAGGGTTCCGTTCCTTTCGGCCCATCGGTAGCGTCGTCATATGCACTACTTTCATGTCGACGTCTTCAGCGGAACGCCATTCAGCGGGAACAGCCTTACCGTATTTCCCGGCGCGGCAGGTCTGACCGGCTCCCAAATGCAGCGGATCACCGAGGAAATGCGGCACTTCGAATCCATCTTCCTGGAACAGGGGGACGGCCGGGACGACGCGTGGCGGGCCCGGGTCTTCGACCTCGCCGAGGAACTGGATTTCGCCGGGCACCCCGTCATCGGGGCGGCGAGCGTCCTGCACGCCCTGGCGGGCGGCGACCGCAGCCGGACCTGGTCGCTGGAGCTGAAGGCGCGCACCGTCGAGGTGGTCACCGAGCAGCGCGGCCCCGGCCGGTACGCGAGCGTCCTCGACCAGGGCGCTCCGCAGTTCCTCGGGCGGCCCGAGCCGGACGACGTGGCCTCCTGGTTCTCCCTGGAGGAGGCGGACCTCCACACGGAACTGCGGCCCGAGATCGTCTCGACGGGACTGCGGTACCTGATCGTGCCCGTACGTCCCGGAGCACTCGCGCGGGCCCGGATCGCCTCCGACATCGGGCGGCGACTGGCCGGGCTCGGAGCGCAGTTCGCCTATCTCCTGGACGCCGACGATCTGGAAGGGCGGCACTGGAACAACGACGGCGTCGTCGAGGACGTGGCCACCGGCAGCGCCGCCGGATGCGTGGCCGCCTACCTGCGCCGACACGGGCGCCTGGAGGACGGCGAACAGCGCACGCTGCGCCAGGGGCAGTACTGCGGCCGCCCCAGCGAGATGACGATCAGCGCCCACGGCGGGACGGAGCACATCACGTCGGTACGGGTCGGCGGAGAGGTCGCCGTCGTCGCCCGCGGGCGCCTCGAAGGGCTCCCCCAGTGACGCGCGGGCCCGCGTACTTCGGCCCGCAGGAGATCCGCGCCGCGGTCGGCTACCCCGACGTCCTGGAACCCGTCGCCGCCGCGCTGCGCGACTACAGCCGCGGCCTCGGCGACTCCCCCGCCGCGGTGTTCGCGCCGGCCGGCCGTGAGGGCGATGTGCACGTGAAGTCGGCGTGGCTGCCGGGGCGGCGGATCTTCACCGTCAAGGTCGCCTCCTGGTTCCTGGAACGCGCCCGCCGCGGCGGGACGCCCGGCAGCGGGGTCATCGCGGTGTTCGACGCCGAGACGGGAGATCTCCGGGCTCTCCTGGAGGACGAACACCACCTCTCCGACGTCCGGACGGCCGCGGCCGGTGCTCTCGCCGCCCGGACCATGGCACGGCGCGACTCCCACGTCCTCGGGGTCATCGGCAGCGGCACCCAGGCCTACCTCCAGACCCTCGCCATCGCCGATGAACTCCCGCTGCGTGACGTACGCGTGTGGGGCCGGCACGCGTCCCGGGTGGAGGACCTCGCCCGGGCGCTGCACGCCAGGCGCCCCGGTCTGCGGGTCGTCGCCGTGGACGGTCCGCGGGCCGCGTGCGAGGGCGCCGACGTCCTGGTGACGGCGACCTCCAGCACCGAACCCCTGGTGCACGCGGCCTGGTTGACGCCCGGAACACACGTCAACGCCGTGGGCGCCGACGATCCGACGAAGGCGGAACTGAGTCCCGAAGCCCTGACGCGGGCGGACCGGATCGTGGTCGACAGCCGCGAACTGACCGCGACACACGGCGACTTGTCGCGACTCCCGACGACGGACCGCCGACACCACGCGGAACTCGGCGAGGTCCTCGCGGGCACGGCGCCCGGACGCGCCGGCGACGACCAGATCACCATCTGCAAACTCGTCGGCCTCGGCGTCCAGGACCTGGCGGCCGCCGAGGTCGTCCTCGACCGGCTGTCCGGGCCTCGCACCCCCGAGGGGACCACTCCCGCTCCCGCGCACGCGCGGGAGGTGCACCACCGGCCGGGCGCCTGAGGGAACGCCACCGGCACGCGGGCGGCAACGGCTCATACGCCGGAGTTCGGCGTGGCCCTGATGGTCGGCGTAGGCGTGGTCGGCCTGCTGCACCTGCTGACGGGCGAGTGACCACAGGGCCCTGGGCCCCAGCCGGGGACAGATCCGCCATCCGCGGCAGGGACCCAGGGCGCGCAGGCCTGCCGCGGCCGTCAGTGGTCGTTGACGAAGCTCACGTAGTACGAGCCGTTACCGCCCTCGCCCTCGAAGTTGAGGCCGATACGCATTCCCTCGTCCGGGTTGTACTGGATGCCGTCACTGGCCCGGCGGGTGGCGCAACTGCCCTTGCCGCCGCGGGCCGTGACCTTGTAGCCCGAGCGGTTTTGGGTGACGTCGTCGACGGTCACCCAGGCCGAGTGGCCGTTCGTAGAGGTGTCGCACACCGAGATGATGTCCCCGTGTTCCTCCACGTAGACCCTGACACCCCTGCCGGAGTACGTGTGGTCCCAGCCGCTGCTGGGCGTTTCGACGGCGCCGGCGGACGGCGCGGTGACCGTGGTCAGCCCGGTCAGGGCGGCGGCACAGAGCAGGGTGGCGGCGGTGCGGCGGCCGAGACGGGCGCGCTTGGCGACGGTGGAGCGTGCGGTGATGTGAGACATGAGCCTTCTCGGATCGGTGGCATGATGAAGTGATCACTCTATGAGCTGCACAACGTCGATAGCCACGAAGGAAGCTGACTCTGCCTCAGCAGGCCCGGCCCGCGAGACGGCGCGGCCGGGAGCCAGGTCCCCGAAGCGCCCCAAGGCCGACCCTTGCCTTTCTGAGCGACCGGCACAGGCAACACCCATGCTCCACCTGCGAATCCAAGGCGTCTCGTGCGGTAGCTCTCTCGACACATAAGCGTAACCATCGCTACCGCCAACCACGGTTCCATTCCCCGAGGCCGGTACCGACGTAGGCCCGGAGGCTGGGTGCCTCCGGGCCGGCGGGTCGGCCGGCGGTGCGGTTGAGGTGGCTGGCGAGGGCAACTGCGCCCGCGTGCACCAGGCCGGTCCGGATCTCCCCGGTCTGCGTGTCCTCGGCAGCCCAGCCGCCGCGAAGCTTGATGGTGCGGTAGCTAGCGATTGGTGTCCATGGGGTCCTCCTCGGTCGGGGCCGCTGTCCTGACGGGCGGCGGGTGGCCTGGCCGACGGCGCTGACGGGCCGCACCCTCGCGGACGGCATGCGCGGCGGTTCGGTGGGAGTGATTCCTTTCGCGCACATCCAGGAGTACGTCGACGACATCGTCACGGTGTCGGAGAGCGAGATCCGGGAGGCCGTGGCCGTCCTGGCGCGCGAGAGCCGTGTCGTAGCGGAGCCCTCGGGCGCCGTGACGACCGCGGCCTTCCTCCACCACCAAGACGATCTGCCTCCCGGCGCGCTGCACGTCGCCGTCGTCAGCGGCGGCAACGTCGACCCAGACCTCCTGTCCCGCCTGCTCGCCCGGTTCGGCCCATCTCACTGACAGGGCCGTGGCGCCGGGGTCGGCGGTCGGCACCGGACGTGCGGGCCTCTAGTCGCGCCCGGCCGCGGCCGGGCGCACCGCGCTGAGCGAGTACAGGACGGGCAGGTAGGTGTCGCTGAAGGGGAACCAGTACAGGCCGTCCGGCCCCTGGGGCAGGATGTGGCGTCCGTCGGTCTCGGTCTCGGTGTGTTCGCCGAGCCGTTCCACGACCAGCCCCGCCGAGGCGGCCGCCGTCACGATCTCGCCGACCGAGTACGGGTGCTGCGTCGCGGCCTGCGGCTCGAGCGGGGCGTCGCCGTGGGCGTACGTGCCCGTCATCGCGTCGTGCTGCGGTGCGCCACCGCCGTAGGGCCAGTCGGCCACGAAGGGGTCGAAGGTGAGCACCGTCTGGAAGACGGGGTGGAGGTCGACGAGCACGAGCCAGCCGCCCGGCCGCAGCGCTCTCGCCGCGCCACCCATCCACGCGTCCAGGTCCGCAACCCAGGGCAGAACTCCGTAGGTCGCGACGACCAGGTCGAACCTCCCGGTCAGGGCATCCGGCAGACGCTGGGAGTCGGCTTCGACGAACTCCGCGGACAGACCGGCGCGCCGGGCCAGCTCCCGTGCCCGCGCGATCGCCTTGGGCGAGAAGTCCACGCCGGTCACGCGCGCGCCCAAGCGTGCCCAGTTCAGCATGATCTAGCGCGGAAACCCCGGGCGTTCACGCCCGGGAGGAAGCGCTTCTTGACACTGCTCTGACGTGCACGGGTGCACGGGTCTGCACTGTTGGCCTCAGCTGGAACGCTTCTGGTTCTCGATGTACTCCTTGATGACGGCGAGGGGCGCGCCTCCGCATGAGGCTGCGAAGTGGGACGGCGACCAGAAGTGCTCACCCCACAGGTACTTGCGTGGCCGGGGAACTCCTGCCGCAGGCGCCGGGCAGAGACGCCCTTGAGGGAGCCTACGAGTCAGGAGATGGCGACCTTGGGGGGTAGTGCACGAGCAGGTGGACGTGATCGCGTTCGCCGTTGAACTCTCGCAGCTCCGCGCCGAAGTCGGTGCACACGTCGCGCATGACCTCTTCGCAGCGCCGAAGGATCTCGTCGGTGAACGGTCCGCGCCGGTACTTGGGGGTGAAGACCAAGTGTGCGTGCAGGGTGTAGACGACGCTACGACCCCTACGGATATCGGAGTTCGACTCCCAGCGCGGTCACATAGGGTATTGCTACGATCACGCCTGTGAAGATCGTGGCGCAGGTCAAGCTCATGCCGGACGCCGCGCAGGCCTCCGCGCTTGAGCGCACCCTGAAAATGGTCAACGACGCCGCGAACTGGGTGTCGGAGGTAGCGTTCGAGCACGGCGTGCCGCGTGAGTACGAGCTGCGCAAGCACACCTACGCCGAACTCAAAACCCGTGGGCTGGGAGCGCAGGCCGCGCAACACGTCATCAAGAAGGTGCGCGACTCGTACACCACGCTGGGGGCCAACATCCGGGCCGGCAACCTCGGCAAGGACGGTTCCAGGCGTCGCCGCAAGGCCGAGTCCAAGCCGATCACGTTCCGGCCCCAGGCCGCGCATCCGTATGACGACCGGTGTTTGAGCTGGCAATACGACCAGCGGACCGTGTCCATCTGGACCGTGGACGGCCGAATCAAGAACATCCGCTTCGCCTGCTCCGCCGACGTGCTCAAGATGCTCCAGACGCACCGGCAGGGCGAATCCGACCTGATCCAGCGCGACGGCGTGTTCTACCTCGTCGCCACCTGCGACGTGCCTGAGGCCGAGCAGTACGAGCCGGACGGCTTCATAGGCGTGGACCTTGGTATCGAGAACATCGCCACCGCCTCCACCGGCTACCTCGCCGCCGGGCGGGGGCTCAACCGGTACCGCAAGCGACAGCTCGCTCTGCGGGCCAAGCTCCAGAAGAAGCGCACCAAGTCTGCCAAGCGGCGGCTCAAGGCCCGTGCCCGCAAAGAGGCGCGGCACGCCGCCAACCAGAACCACATCATCTCCAAGACGATCGTGACCGAGGCTGAACGCACCGGACGCGGACTGTCCCTCGAAGAACTCAAGGGCATCCGCAACCGGGTACGGCTCCGCAAGCCCCAACGGGTCGCACTCCACTCCTGGGCCTTCGCCCAGCTCGCAGACTTCCTCGTCTACAAGGCCAAGCGGGCCGGTGTGCCCCTGGTCTTCATCGATCCCGCGTACACGTCACAGACGTGCGCCCAGTGCGGCCACGTCGACAGACGCAACCGCGTCGACCAGGGGCTTTTCATCTGCCGGGGGTGCGGGATCGTTGCCCACGCCGACCGGAATGCTTCCCACAACATCGCCACCCGTGGCGAGAGCGTGTGGAGTGCGGGGCGTGAGTCACGCGTCCCTGCCACCCCCTAACGGGGTGTCTCGACGGAGGAGTCCACCCCAGCAGCCAGTTGGGCACTACCTCCAAGCCCGGTGCTTCAGCGCCGGGTCAAGTTGACGGTGTCCATCCCGAAGTGGCACTGGAGGTGGAGGAGGTCCTTGCCGGCCACGTCGCCCGCGAGTTCCCGCTCGATCCCGCGCAGTGTCTGCCCGCCGACGAGAAAGGACTCCACGTCGTACGACCGGTCGCCGGGGGCCGTTCCGTGGAACTCGGCGAGGTTGTCCCACAGGGCTTGGTTGGCCACGAGCCCGTCCCCCTCCGCCGCGCCGTCCTCGCGGACCTGGGCGCCGTCGGAATTCTCGTCAGCAGTCATGGAGACCTCCCTTTTTCGGTTACGGTGCACGGTTCGAAAGCGGCGGACACCGCTCGGGTTTCTCCGGTGCGGAGTTCTCATGTATTCGTCTCGGCCTTCTCGTCTCCTCAGGCGGTGACAGCCAGAACGATCTTCCCGGTCGTTCGTCCCTGCTCGCCCAGGCGGTGGGCGTCGGCCACCCGTTCCAGCGGAAGGACCGTGTCGACGTGGACGTCGAGCAGGCCGTCCCCGGCGAGGGAGGCCAGGGACTCCAGATCGGCGCGGTCGGGTTCCACGAGCATGAAGTCGGCCCGCAGACCGTTCTCCACGGCCCACTGGACCGCGTCCGCGTCGGCGCCGTTGAGTGCCACGATCCGGCCCTCGGGCGTCAGGGTGCCCGCCAGTTCCTCGATCTGCCCCGCGACTGTGGCGAGGAGGACGTCCATGTCCGCGGCCTGTGAACTCACGTCCGTGGTCCGGTAGTCGATGACCTCGTCCGCCCCGAGTGCCCTGACGAAGTCGTGTTTGGCGGCGCTCGCGGTGCCGATCACGTACGCGCCGCGGGCCTTGGCGATCTGAACGGCCAGGTGTCCCACGCCGCCGGCCGCGGCGGGGATGAGAACGCGCCGGCCGGCGGCGATCCGGGCCACGGTGACAAGGGCCTGCCAGGCGGTGAGGCCCGCGAGGGGCAGTCCGGCGGCCTGCGCATGGCTCAGGCGGGACGGCTTGAGGGCGAGGTGCCTGGAGGGAGCGGTCACATAGTCCGCGTACGCGCCCGCTTCCGCGGGGAAGCGGGGCATGCCGAACACCTGGTCCCCCGCCCTGAAGCGGGTCACGCCCGCTCCCACGGCCGTCACCACCCCCGAGACGTCCCAGCCGACCGAGAAGGGCGGATCCCCCAGGCCTCCGGCGGTACGCATCTTCCAGTCGACGGGGTTCACCCCGGCGGCCTTCACCTCGACCAGCACCTCTGTGGGGCCCGGTTCCGGCACCTCCGCGTCAACGACCTCCAGGACGTCCGGGCCGCCGAGTCTGTTCTGCATCACTTTGCGCATCATCAAATTTCCTTCAAAATCCTTGGGACCGCCACGTTTCCCGCCGGGAGGCTGGAAGGCCGCGCCAGCACAGGGCCGTTCGCCGGGCATGGTCCGCTTGTCGGCCGACCGGTCTCAGTGCCGGTTCCGCGGCCTGGGCGACCAGGCCTTGCCCCTGCCGGCGGGGCGGGAGGTGGCGCCGGCCCGGGTGAGGAGTCCTTCCACGTCGGTGACGGAGTGGCCGGTGAGTGCGGCGTACTCGAGCGAGGTTCCGGTCCCGAGCCGGTCGGTGGCTTCGTCGAGGGAGGAGACGGCGGTCCGGCGGGTCGCGCCCGACACGGTGAGGAAGGTGTTCTCCAGGCGCTCCGGCTGGATCCAGCCGTGCAGGACGACGCGGCCGTCGGGGCCTTCCAGGATCAGGGTCGGGAAGCCGCGGGCGCCGAGTTCGTGGGTGCGGACCAGGTCGCGTTCGAACTCTGATTCGGCCTCGCCGTTGTCGATCAGACGGCGGTACGACGCCACGTCCAGGCCGAGTTCCACGACCAGCCTCTCCAGGAGTTCGGGGGCGGCGATGTTGCGGCCGTCCAGGAAGAGTTCCTCACGCAGGCGGCGCAGGTAGGTCTCCTCGTGTTCGGGGGCCAGCAGGCGGACGGCGGCGAGCGCGATGCTCGGCGGGTACGAGGAGTCGATGGGGTCGCTGTGCCAGACGGAGGAGTTGATGGGCTGGCCGGAGATCTCGGCGAACTCGTCCCAGTGGTGGGCGACGTCCTCGGGGCGGCGGATGCCGTTGCCCTCGTCGTGGAAGCCCTGCCAGCCGCGCAGGAGTCCGCCGTAGACATGGCGGACGTCGATGAGGTCGCGGTAGCGCTCCGTGAGGGACCGCCAGGCGGGTTCGAGGATCCAGCAGGCCGAGCAGATCGGGTCGGTCACGTAGGTGATGCGCGTGAGGCCCGTCCCGGGACCGGGACGGTCGGCGGCCGCGCCGGGAAGGGCCGCGCTGTCGCCGGGCAGGGCGCAGACACCCGAATCGGGATCGCACACACCTGCGGCGAGGGACTGGTCTGTCTGGCTCATGGTGTCTCCAAGGACGTGTTCGGGCTTGTCGCCGGGGAGGCGGGGACCTGGGCCGTGGCTTGGGCCGGGGGTCGGGTCGGGGCGTGGTGATGGAGGGGGCGGGTGGGTCAGTTTTCGGGGAGGAAGACCTTCTCCATGCCGTCCTGGAGGCCCTTGACGAAGGTCTCGTCGTCGTGCGAGACGGGGCCCTCGGGGTTGAACAGGGCTTCGCCGTGGAGCGGGAGGGTGTCCCACGTGGCGGCCAGCGCGCGGGCCCGGTCCTCGCCGAACAGGTGGGTGACCAGGGCGATGGTGCTGGGGTGGACGGTGGCGGCGCCGCCGGCCGTGAAGATCTTCGCGTCGGGCAGCAGCGACCAGGCGCGGCGGGGCTCGGCGACGTCGGCGCCGAGTTCCCTCAGGCGCCGGCCCAGGACGGCCGCGGCCTGGAAGCGGGTGCCGTCGAGGATCCCGGAGCGGAAGACGACGCCGACTCCGGCGCAGTTGGCGGCGACCCAGCGGCCCTCCTCGTGGTGGGCGCGGATGAAGTCGAGGATCTGCGGGTCGCGGGAGGCGGCGCCGCCGCCGATGCCGCCGGGGATGTAGAGGAGGTCGTAGCGGTCCTGGGGCGAGACCTTCTCGGTCTGCAGCTGGGCGCCCATGTGGGTGGTCACGGTGCCTCCCTCGAAGCTGCCGAGGGTGACCTCCAGGGTCTCCCCCTGCCCGCTGAGGTCGTAGGCGAGGGCCTTGAACAGTTCCCAGGGGGCGAGGAGGTCCTGCTCGCCGGCGTTGGGGAAGGCGAGGAAGAGAACCTTCTTGATGTCGCTCACGGTGTGCTCCTTGTACGGGCTGGTTCGGGTGAGTCACCCCGTTCAACATGCTCATGGTTCATGACTATTCCAGTTGGAAGGAAAAAGTTTTGGAGGATGGTGCCGGCCGTGCCCGCGGAGGCCGGACCGCGCGCCATGAGCCGGCTTCTGCGGCCGCTCCGGCGGGCGTTCAGGCCCGTCGGGACGCGGCCGCGCGGAGTGCGAAAGAGGCACCGCGTCCACCGGATCGTCTGCCCGGTGGATGCGGTGCCGCGGCGCCGGCGTCCCCACGCCGTGCCGCGTATCCGGGGCGCCGCCCGCTCCGGGCGGCGTGCCGAGCCGGCTCGCCGACCGAGCCAAGAACTCGGTGAAGTCTCAGTGGCCGGAGCCCGTCCCGGATCGGTATCCGTTACTCAAGGGCGGGCAGAGGTGGAATGCCCGCGGTCCCGGGCGTCCTGCCGCGCGGTCGCCGTGCGCCCCCGCAACACCTCCCGCACCTGCCCGCATGCGGGCACACCGCCAGGGAGAACCGGCCCGCACAGGAAGAACTCTGCTGCGTCGCCTGCGGCCACACCACGCACGCCGACACAGTCGCAGCCACCAACGGCCTACCGTCCGGGCTGGTCCGTCACCACGCCGACACGGCACAGCGAGAAGCCCCGTTCCGCAGGACGGGGAGGAGTCACGGTTCCTTCCTTCCGGGGGCCGGAGTCGTCCGAGGCCGCCGTCGCCGGCGTCCGGCCGCCCGACGGCTCTCGGGCACGGTGCGTCAGTAGCCGGTGCCGCGCTTGACCTGGGTCCGCTCGGTCCCGTGGGTCGCGCCCTTGGCGTCCAGGGTGCGGCACGCGTCGGCGATGTCCTGGCCCAGGCGGTCGATCTGCTCGCGGCTCATGGTCTCCTTGACCAGGGCGCGCATGATCTTCACCCGCTCCGCGTCGGGCGGGAGCGTGTACGCCGGCACCATCCAGCCCCGCTCGGCGGAGAGCTGCCAGGCGATGTCGGACTCGTCGTAGGCGTGCTCACCGGCGAGGCGGAAGGCGACCAGCGGCAGTTGTTCGAGGTCGCTGCCGATCACTTCGAAGCGGCCGCTGTCGCGCAGGTTGTCCGCCAGCGCGCGGGCGTTCTCCTGCATCATCTTCATGACGTAGGTGTAGCCCTGCCGGCCGAGGCGTACGAAGTTGTAGTACTGCGCGAGCACCATCGACGCGCCGGTGGAGAAGTTCAGGGTGAACGTCGCGTCGGTCTTGCCCAGGTAGTTCTCGTAGAAGACGAGGTCCTTGGCCAGGTCGGACTCCTCACGGAAGACCAGCCAGCCGATGCCGGGGTAGACCAGGCCGTACTTGTGTCCCGAGACGTTGATGGACCGGACCTGTTCGAGCCGGAAGTCCCATTTCGAGTCCGGGTAGAGGAAGGGCCACACGAAGGCGCCGCTGGCGCCGTCGACGTGGATCGGGATGTCGAGGTCCCGCTTCTTGCGGACGTCCCGCAGGAGTTCGTCGATCCCGACGACGTCGTCCTTGTGGCCGGTGAACGTGGTGCCGAGGACGGCGACGACACCGATCGTGTTCTCGTCGAGGCGGGGTTCCACGTCCTGCGGGCCGATCGTGTACTTGCCCTCGGCGAGCGGGACGATCCGCGGCTCGACGTCGAAGTAGCGGCAGAACTTCTCCCATACGACGTGGACGTCTCCCCCGAAGATCAGGTTGGGCCGGTCGGTGGACAGGCCGGCCGCCTGGCGGCGCTCGCGCCACTTCCACTTCAGCGACAGCGCGCCGAGCATGATCGCCTCGGACGAGCCCTGGGTCCGGCAGCCGGCCGTTTTGCCCGGCGCATGGAAGAGGTCGGCGAGCATGCGCACGCAACGCTGCTCGATCTCTGCGGAGATGGGGTACTCCGCGTGGTCGATGAAATTGCGGTGGAGGTTCTCGGCGATCAGCCGTTGCGCCTCCGGTTCCATCCAGGTGGTGACGAACGTGGCGAGGTTGCGCTGCGGGTCGCCCTCCATGGCGAGATCCACGTCCACGAGCCTCATCGCGTCCGTCGCCGACATGCCTTCCTCGGGGAAGGTCTCCGCGGGGGCGGGCTTGGTCAGGAACCGGTTGCCGAAAAGATCCGAATCGTCACGTTTAGTCATAAAATGATTCAAGCAGCGCCGAAGCCCGCTACGGGCGAGAGACACACCCAGAGGGCCACACCCGAAGGAGGGCGACGGCCCTCGCGGTCAGTCGTCGATCGCCCGGTAGACGGCGGTCCAGAAGTCGTTCCACATCGGCAGTCTCTGGTCCCCCGCGTGGGCCCGCTGCATGACGAAGATCGCCGTCATGTCCTCGGCGGGATCGTTGTACCAGGCGGTGCCGTACAGGCCCGGCCATCCGTAGCTCCCGACCGAGGGGCCCAGGTGCGTACGGCGGGTGCGCACCGACATCCCGAAACCCCAGCCCATCGTGTCGAAGTACCCCGGCCAGAACCCGGAGACCGCCTTCTGCGCCGGTGTCAGGTGGTCGCTCGTCATCAGCGTGACCGACGGCCGCGAGAGCACCCGCTCGCCGTGACGGCGGCCGCCCGCGAGCAGAGCCGAGGCGAAGGCGAGGTAGTCCTCGGCGGTCGACACGAGCCCGCCGCCGCCTCCTTCGAACACCGGCGGCCGGCTCCACCGCCCGTCGGGGCCGTCCTCGACCACCCGCTCACCGCCGGGGCCGTCGTCGCGCTCGTACGCCGTCGCCAGTCGGCCGATGCTCTCGCCGCCCACGCTGAAGGCGGTGTCCTTCATGCCGAGCGGACCGCAGATCCGCTCGCGCAAGGCGTCCCCGAACGACATGCCCGTCGCCCGGGCGACGAGCACGCCGGTCACGTCGGCGGCGGTGTCGTACATCCAGCGCTCACCCGGGTGATGGACGAGCGGGAGCGCGCCGAGCCGGCGCACCCATTCGTCCGCCGGCGGCCTGCCGAGTGCGTCCAGCGCGTCCGCGATCGGGACCGTTCCCGGTTCGGCGGGGACCATGCCGGTGCCGAGGGTGTAGGTCAGCAGATCCCGCAGCGTGATCGGGCGTTCCGCCGCAACGGTGTCGTCCAGTGGTCCGTCGGGATCGGCGAGCACGGTCATGTCCGCGAGCTCCGGGAGGAGGTCGTCGACCGGGTCGTCGAGGCGCAGGGTGCGGTCCTCGACGAGCGTCATGGCACACGCGGCGACGACCGGTTTCGTCATCGAGGCCATGCGGCAGATCGTGTCGCCCGCCATCGGCGTCCTCGAGCCCGCGCCCTCGAACGCGAGCGTGCCCGTCGCCTCGATGTGCACCTGGCCGTGCCGGGCGAGGACGACCACCATCCCGGGGACGAAGCCGGCGTCGACGTGACGCTCGGCCAGCTCCCGCACCCGGACCAGCCGTTTCGACGAGAAGCCACCGGCAGTCATCCGTCTCCTCCTCGGCCTCGGCCCCGTCGGCAACGTACACGTCGCGCCCCGGCCTCCGCTCCCGGAGACAAGGGGCCGCGCCGCTTCGTCCGCGGCTTACTTGCTGACGGCGAAGCGCATCAGGGCGTGCTCGTCCCCCTGCTTGATCTTCCCCGTCGTATTGATCACTTCGAGCTTCCAGCCGGTGTCGACCCGCAGCGCCTTCGCCACGGCGCAGCCGTTGTCCTGGCTGAGCAGGCTGGGCCAGATGTCGGCGACCTGCTGCGAACTCCCGCCGGTCGCGTCGTACACCTTGAAACTGATGTTGCGCGCCTTCTCGAAGGCGCTGCCCTTCTTGTACGCGGCGGCGACGAACACGATCGACGTGATGTGGGGCGGGATCCCGGCGAACTCGACGGTCACCGTCTCGTCGTCGCCGCTCCCGTGCCCGGTCTGGTTGTCGCCGCTGTGGACCAACGAGCCGTTGCCCATGGGGTCGAGGGAGTCGAGACCGGCGAGGCGCACCGGTTCGCGGCCCTGCATGGCGATGGCGATCAGGTCCAGGTCGGTGCCCGACTTGCGTCGCAGCTTGCCCAGCACCCCGCCGCTGCTGCCGGCCGTGGGGTCCCAGGACACACCGATGGACAGATGGGTCACTCCGGCCAGGTCCGCGGGGCCGTCTTCCTTGGTCAGCGTGATCATGTCTGGGCCGTTCCTCTCGATCAGGGGTACAACAGGCAGAGTTTGCCCGGACCCTGGTTGGTTCCATAGATGCGGGGTCTTCTTCGCCGGCTTCGGCGGTGAGCGCCGTGCCGTCAGTGGGGTGTGCGGGGTCGTCAGTGGGGTGTGCGGGGTCGCCCGGGGTTTCGGCGTCGCCGGCGTGGTGTCCTCTCGGACGGTGAGGCCGTCCAGGCGGCTCGCCCGTGGCCGTATTCGATCGGTGCGTGACCCGAGGCGAACGGTTCTTTCCGGAGGCATATTCGGCTGGGTGTGCTGCTCTCAGCCTTGCGCGGGCCATGTCATGCCCCTTATAACCGTCCGTGCAGGCATCGGTGGGGATGGCCGGAAATGGCAGATGCCGTCGGCCAGGGGGATCCTCAGCTCCGCCGGGATCAGCAGCAGCGTCCGCCGACCCACGGAGACCCGAGGACATGACCGACAACGCCTTTCGCGATGCCATGACCCGCCTCGCCGTCGACCCGGCCTTCAGGGCCGAACTCGACGGTGACACCGAGGAGGTGGCCCGAAGACTGGGTCTGACACCCGCGCAGGTCGGCGAGCTCCGCGCCCTGCGCGTCGAGTCCGGCACCGTCGGAGGGCCGGCCGCACTCGATCCGCGCCTGTCCAAGTCGTCCCTGTTCTTCGGCAGCGCGGCACACGCACTGGCACACCATGACGCTCCGGATGTCCCCACCGACCATGTGGCGGGGGATTCTGCCTCCGTCGACCACACGCCTGACCAGCCTTTCCCCGTTGCCGGCCACGAGAGCGCCGGCGGCTTCGACGTCTCCGCCACCGGCGCCCAGAGCCTGCTAGGCGGAGGGCTGGGCCAGGGAGCGCCGGCCGATGTGGGCGGCGGATTCGGTGAGTTCGGGGACGGCGGCCTCGGTGGCGGTGACGGCTTCGGTGACGGCGGCCTTGGTGGCGGCGACTTCGGCGGCTTCGGTGACGGTGGTGCCGGATCCGGTGGTGGCTTCGGAGACGGCGGGTTCGGGGACGGCGGCCTTGGTGGCGGTGGTGACTTCGGCGGGTTCGGGGACGGCGGCCTTGGTGGCGGTGGTGACTTCGGCGGCTTCGGTGGCGGCGGGACCGATGGCGGCTTCGGCGGCGGGTTCGGTGACGGCGGCTTGGGCGGCGGCGGTGCCGACGGCGGGTTCGGTGGCCTCGGTGACGGCGGCTTCGGCGGCGGGGACAGCGGCGGCGGTGGCGGCGACGGTGGCTTCGGCGGTGCCGGGTCAGGTGGCGGGTTCGGTGATCTCGGGGGTCACGGCGGTGGCTTCGGTGGCGAAGGCGGCGGCGGGCACTTCGGGCACGGCGGCATCTACGACCGCGGCGAGGACGGCGGTGGCGGCGGGGACAGCGGTGGTGGCGAGGGCGGCGGCGGAGACAGCGGCGGCGGTGGCGGCGGCGGCGGTGGCGGCGGCGGCGGCGACCAGGAGAACACCGGACGACGTCCCGGCGGCGGCGAGGGCGGCGGGAGCGGCGGCGGCGAGGGCGGAGGCGGAGGCGGAGAGGGTGGCGGAGGCGGCGGTGAAGGCGGCGGCGGAACCGGTGACGGTGGCTCCGGCCACGGCGGTTCCGGCGGCGGTGACGGTGGTGGCGGCGAAGAAGGTGGCGGGCACGGTCACGACGGCGGCTCCGGTGGCGGCGGTGAAGGCGGCAGCGGCGGTGGCGGTGGCGGTGGCGGTGATCAGGAGAACACCGGACGCCGGCCCGGCGGGGGCGGTGAGCCCGGTGGCGGTGACGGCAGCGGTGGCGGGGGTGGTGACCAGGAGAACACCGGGCGCCGGCCCGGCGGCGGTGAGCCCGGTGGGGGCGACGGCGGGGGTGGCGAAGGCGGCGGCGGTGGCCGTGCGGGCGTTCTCGGCGGTGCCGAGCGCGTGCGCGGTGGTGTGAGCACCCCCGGCCTCGACGGCGTCTCCACCCACCTCTCCCCCGCCGCGCCCGACACCGACGGCGGCTTCTCCGGCGGAACGTCTCTCAGCGGCTCCGGCGCGGGCTGAACCGGCGCATGCTCTGCCACGCCTGCCGCGTCCACGTGCGGCGCGACTTCCCGTACTGCCTGCGCTGCGGCACCCTGCGCCGCGGCGCGGCACCGACGTCGTACGCCGCGCCGCACCTGCGCGGCCTCGACGACCCCGCCCTGCTCGTCCCGCTCACCGGCCCGGTCACCACGCTGGGCCGGGGCGCGGACAGCGACGTCGTCCTGGCCGACGCCAGTGTGTCGCGCCGCCACGCCCGGATCGTCCGTACGGAGTCGGGCTTCCGGATCGAGGACCTGGACTCGTTCAACGGCACGGCCGTCGCGGGCGTCGACCTGCACGGCGGCGCGGCCCACCTCGCCGACGGCACCGAGTTGTCCGTGGGCGACGTACGCCTGGTGTTCGAGCAGCCCCGCGAGGCCCACATCGGCCAGCGCACCCAGGTCGTCGGCACCCAGCTCACCCAACTCCCCACCGCTACGCAGGAGGAGGCGGCGCCGGAGGCGAACGGCCCGCTCACCGCGCGCCCGCGCCGCCGCTCCGGCTGGGCGCTCAAGCAGGTGCCCGCCGACCGCGGCGAGGCCCGCTGGGTGCTGAACAACACCCGCACCGGCAGGTATCTGGAACTGGACGAGCGCGAGGTCTTCCTCTGGAACGCCGTCGACGGCGAGAACACCGTACGGGACCTGCTGTTCGCCTACGCCGACCGCTACGGCGAACTCGCCCTCCCGCGCATCGAGTCGGCGCTCGCCGCGTTCGCGGGCGCGGGACTGCTGCGCGGGCTGCCGGGCCGCCCCGAGGAGGCGGAGCGGACGGGCTGGCGGCGGGCGGGGCACGCCGTGTACCGGGCGCTGCTGAGGCTGGAGATCTCCGTCCCCGGCCTCGACCGGGTCGTCACCCGCCTCTACCAGGCTTTCGGGTGGCGGCTGTTCACCCGGACCGGGGTGACGCTGGTCTGGGTGTCGGTGGCCGGCGGGGCGGCCGCGTTCTTCGTCGCCCAGGGCCGGCAGCATCTGCTGGACTTCGGCGGGGCGGGTGTCTGGGGCCCGGTGCTCCTGGCCGCCGGATACGTGTCCGCCCTGGTCGTCCACGAGTTGACGCACGCGCTGGCCGTGGCGTCGTACGGCCGCAAGGTCCGGCGCGGCGGGTTCCTGCTCATGATGGGCATGCCGTTCGCGTTCGTGGACACGAGCGACATGTGGTTCGGCTCCCGCTGGTCACGCGTGGTCGTCGCGCTGTCCGGGCCGCTGTCGACGGCGGCGCTGGCCGGCTGGTGCGCGGCCGGCGCGGCCTTCCTGCCCGCCGGGGCGGCCTCGGCCGTCCTCTTCCACCTGGCCTTCGGCCTCTACCTGAACACGCTCTACAACTTCAACCCCCTGATGCCGCTGGACGGTTACCAGGCCCTGACCGACGCGCTGCGGGTACCGCGGCTGCGCGAGGAGGCGAGCGCGTACTTCCGCACGGGCCTGTGGCGGGACCTGCGCGCGGGCAGCCGGCCCGGCCCGCGGCAGGCGGGCATGGCCGCGTACGGCCTCGCGGTCGTCGTCGGCACGTACGGCTTCCTCGTCCTGGCCCTGCTGGCCTGGCGTTCCCGGATCGGCGACCTGCTGGAGGGGTGGCTGTCCCCGGCGTGGACCGGGGTCGTCGAGGCCGTCGTGGTCGCCCTGGTGGCCTTCCCGGTGTGGTCCGCGCCGGTGCGGTGGCTGGCCCGGCGGGTGCGGCGCCGGCGTGACGCGCGGGGGGCGGCACCGGCCCCGGCGATGGGCGCGGCCGTGGAGGGGACCGCGTGAGCAGGGATCGTATGAGTGGGGACGTCGGCGGGCCCGGATCGTGGGCCGTGTCCGGTTACGAAGAGGTGCGCACGCTCGGCGAGGGGGCCGGCGGGCGGGTCGTCCTGGCCCGGCACACCGCGACGGGGGTGCCGGTGGCGGTCAAGTACCTCGGTGAACACCTGCGCGGCGACCGGGAGTTCCTGGCCCGCTTCCGCGCGGAGGCCCGGCTGCTGGGCGAGTTGCGGCACCCGTGCGTGGTGCGGCTGTACGAGTACGTCGAGGCGCGCGGCGGGGCGGCGATCGTGATGGAGGCGGTGGACGGCGTCAGCCTGCGCCAACTGCTGCGCCGGCACGGGGTGACCGGCCCCGAGGCTGCCCTAGTGCTACTCAAGGGCTCACTGCTGGGCCTCGGCGCGGCCCACGCGGCCGGGGTGGTCCACCGCGACTACAAACCGGAGAACGTGCTGGTCCGCGCCGACGGCACGAGCGCGCTCGCCGACTTCGGGATCGCCGTACGCACCGGGCGCGAGACCGAGGCTGCCGGCACGCCCGCCTACATGGCGCCCGAGCAGTGGCAGGGCGAACCGGCGGGACCGGCCGGCGACGTGTACGCGGCGGCGGCGGTGTTCCACGAGTGTCTGACCGGGCGCCGCCCGTTCACCGGCGACGACGTGGCCGCGCTGCGTCTGCAGCACCTGCGGGCCCCCATCCCGCTGGAGGACGTGCCCGCTCCCGTACGGGGGCTGCTGCGCCGGGGGTTGGCCAAGGATCCGGCGCGACGGCCGGACATCGAGGCCTTCCTGGCCGATCTGGAGCGCTCCGCCGTCGAGGGGTACGGCGCCGGCTGGGAGGAGCGTGGACGCCGCAGGCTCGCCGAACTCACCGCGCTGCTGGCCCTGTTGTTCCCGTTCACCGCGACGGCGACGCTCGAAGCTCCGGCTCAGGCCCTGACACTGCTGGGGCGGGTGAAGCGGAACGGGTGGAAGGCCGCCGTGGGGGCGGCCGCGCTGGCGTTCGTGGCGGGCGGGGTGACGTCCGTGGCGGCCCGTCCGCACGACACCTCGACGACGGTGGCCAGTTCGGTGCCCTCGGACATCAACTCGCCGACCCCGTCTGTCTCTTCGCCATCCGTGTCCGCGACCGGCGCCTCCCCCACGGCCGACACCACCCCGACCACCACCCCCTCGGGCAGCCCGGCACTCTCCCCCACCCCCACGGTGAGCGCCGCCCCGCCGGCGGACTCCCCCACGCCGGCGACCGCGAGCCCGGCCGCGCCCACGCCCGGCACGGTCACGATCACCATCGGCTCCTGGCAGCGGGGGCAGAGCCCCGGCTCGCTGGTCGCCGCCGTCACCGTCGACACGACCGGCACCGGGCCCGTGACCGTCACGGCCGACTACTACGTGGACACGCCCGCCGACCCCTACGGCAACCAGACCCGGGTGCTGTCCGGCAGCACGCACTACCCCGTGACCTTCGTGGCCGACTTCGCCAACCACCCGTGCCGGGGCACCTGGACGGTCACGCTCACCAGCACTCCGGCGGCCGCGAACGGACCGCAGACGGCCACCTTGGACGCGCCGCCGTGCTGAGCGCCGTACCGGGCGAGGACGCCGTACCAGGCGGGAACGGATCGACATGACGACAGCCACCACCGTCGCCGGGCGCACCCTGTCGGGCTGGTCACGCGACGCCCGCCACGGCACCTGGCACACGCTGCTCCCGGGCCAGTCCGGTGAGCCAGTGCTCGGCGCGCTGCGCGTCGACCGTGCCCTGCTCGCGCCGCGGGGCACGCGCGAGCGGCTCGCGGCGGCCGTACTCGCCGTCGCGAAGCTCCGGTTGCCCGGGATGCTCGGCACCGTCGACCTCGTCGCGGAGGCCGGGGAGGTGTGGCTGGTCACCGCCCGGCCACCGGCCCCCACCCTCGCGGACCTGCTGGCCAGCGGGGGTACGGGCCCCGACGCGGGCAGCGCGGCCAGCGTCCTGAACGAGACCGCGCAGACCCTGCTCGCCCTGCACGCGGCCGGCCTCGCCCACGGGGCGCTGGCCGCGGACACCGTCGTCCTCGCCCCGGACGGCGTCGCCCTGCTCGCCGAGGCCGCGCTGGGCACGGTGCTGGGTGACGGCACGGGAGCGAGTGAGAGCACGGCGGCGGTTGACGGCACGGGGGCGAGTGACGGCCCGGTGCCGGGTGACGCGCCGGGCTCCGCGCGCCGTGCGGCGGACGTCGCGGCCTGGGCCGACCTGGCCCGTACCCTCGGCGAGGCATGGGTGGCCCCCGGCACCCCCGCGGCCGCCGTGTTCGCGCGCTGTCGCGCCACCGCCGGTTCCGAGGGGCTCGCGGCGGCGCGGGCGGCGCTGGTCGCCGGGCGCGCGGCGCTGCCAGAGGGGTTCCTGCGACGTACGGAGCTGCGCGCGGCGGTGGCCGCGGCGACGGCGGCGGACGGGGCGGGGGTGGATGCCCAGTGCATGCCCCCTCGGGAAGAGCGAGGTGAAGCCCTCGGTTCCGATGTCGCCGGTTCCGTAGCTGCCCGTTCCGACGTCGCCGGTTCCGACGTTGCCAGCCTTGAAGCCGCAGGGTCCGGGGGGATGGAGTCCAGGGGCTCAGAGTCCGGAGGTGCGGGTGCCCGGGACGCGGGTGCCCGGGGCGCGGGTGCCCGGGGCGCAGAGTCCGGGGACGCAGGGTCCGAAGGTGCTGAGGCCGGAGGTACTGAGGCCGGAGGTACTGAGGCCGGGGGTGCCGGGGCCGGGGGTGCTGTGGCCGGAGGTGCCGGGGCCGGGGGTGTGGTCCCGGAAGGGGACAGGTCCAGGCACACCGTGCCGGACGAGCAGCTCACCCTGCCCAGCCGCACCCGCTCCCGTACCCGCTCGGCCCCGCGCCAGCCCCGCTCCGCCGCCCCGGACGACCAGGCCACCCTCCTCGGCAAACGCAACCGCACCCCCGCCGGCCCCTCAGCGACACCCGCCGGACCCCCGGTACCCGTCGGCCCTCTGGCAGTGGCACCCGCCGGGGCGACGACGCCGGCCCCGACCGGCGAAGCCAAGGACGACGGCGAGATCCTCCTGCGCTTCGGTCCCGGCATCCCGCTCGATGCCCAGGACGTCCTGCGCGCCCAGTGGCGTACCGCGCCCGCAGCGTCCGGCAGCGGCCCCCGCCGTCGAAGACGGCGGGCCTGGATCGCCACGACGGCCTTCCTGGCCGTCGCGGCCGTCCTGCTCTGGCTGCTGTTGCGCCCCTCTCCCGCCCCGACGGTCACCGCCGTCGAAGTCCGCGCGCCCGCCGGGCGGTTGCACTGCGGACAGACCGCCGATCTGGTCGGCGTCGTGACCACCGACGGCCGCGGCGGCCCGGTGACGTACCGCTGGCTGCGCAGCGACGGCCACGACTCCGGCGAGCTGGTCCGCATGGCCCGCCGGGGCGAGCGCCGGGTCACCGTGCACCTGCGCTGGACGGTCCGCGGCCCCGGTAGCTTCCGGGGAACGGCCCGCCTGCGGGTCACGCACCAGCAGAGGTCGCCCGAGGCGAAGGGGACGTTCAGCTACGCCTGCTCCTGACGAACCCGGTCAGCAGGCCGGCGGCGCAGAGGTGCGTCAGTGCCTCGTCGCGGCCGGTGGCACCGGTGTCAGCAGGCCTCGTGCCTCGACGGCGGGGAGGGACAGGGTGCGGTAGCCCACGCTCTCGAACAGGACGGTGATCCTGTTCCCCTCCTCGCTCATCACCTCGCCCTCGCCCCACGTACGGTGTCCCACCCGCGTCCCGGGCGGAAAGGCGCCACCCGCCGCCACGCCCCCGGGCAGCTCAGGACCCGTACCGGACAGGATGTCCTCCGTCCGGAGGGGGGCCTCCCTCGACTCCTTCGTCCGGGCGCATGTGTCGCAGCCCGCGCAGTCGCCTTCCGCCAGGCTCTGGCCGAAGTATCCGAGCATGTGCCTGCGGCGGCAGCCGTTCGTCTCGGCGTACGCCCGCATCATCTCCACCCGGGAACGCTCCAGATCGACACGGGCGGAGGCGATCCGCACCGCCTCGCGGACGCAGTCGTCCCGCCGCGCCCCGGGCACGGCCGCGATGGCACCGCGCTTGTCCGTCGTCACGGCTCCGGCCTCCTCCAGCAGGTGCAGCATCGACGTCAGCGGGGTCGGGGACAGCCCGGTACGTTCGCGCAGACCGGTCGCCGTGAGGGGCCCCCGGTGCTCGCGCACCGCGTCGATCAGGCCGCCCAGCACCTCCGGGTCGGGGGCGGTGCCCGTCCGGAACCGCTGCACGCCGAGGTCCTCGGGCCGGTAGGCGAGGATCGCCGTCGACGGCTTTCCGTCGCGGCCCGCCCGGCCGATCTCCTGGTAGTAGGTGTCGAGGGAACCCGGCACCGACGCGTGCAGCACGAAGCGGATGTCCGGCTTGTCGATGCCCATGCCGAACGCGGAGGTGGCGACGACCACGTCGAGTCCGCCGTCCCGGAAGCGGTCGTGCGTGCGGGAGCGCTCGGCCGCCGCCAGCCCCGCGTGATAGGCGGCGCTGTCGAATCCGAGCGCCGACAGTTCCCGGGCGTACTCCTCCGCCTCGCGCCGTGTTCCCGTGTAGACGATGCCCGGTTTGGCCTCGGCGGCGGCCCGCTCCACCACCCAGCGGCGCTTGCCCGCGTTCTCCCGATGCCGTACGACCTCCAGGGTGATGTTGCGGCGGTCGAACCCCGCGACCACCTCGTGCGCCTCGCGCATGCCCAGGCGCTCCACGATGTCGGCCCGCACGGGGGCCGCCGCGCTGGCGGTGAGGGCGAGGAGCGCAGGCCGGCCGATGCGTTCGCGGACATGGCGCAGGGACAGGTAGTCGGGCCGGAAGTCGTATCCCCACGAGGACACGCAGTGCGCCTCGTCGACCACCATCAACGCGGGAGCGGCCGCGGCGATCTGCTCCACCACCTCGTCCTTGGCGAGCTGTTCGGGCGAGACGAACAGGAAGTCCAGGCGGCCTTCGCGTACGCGCTCCCACACCGCTTCGTTGTCCCGTGCGCGCTGTGCGGAGTTGACGGCCGAGGCATCGGATCCCTCGATGCGGGCGAGATGGGCGACCTGGTCCCGCTGGAGCGCGATCAGGGGCGAGACCACGACGGTCGGCCCCTTCAGCAGCACACCCGGCACCTGGTACACGGCGGACTTCCCGGCGCCCGTCGGCATCACCACGATGGTGTCGCGTCCCTGCATCACGGCTGTCATGGCATCAAGCTGGGCGGGGCGCAGTCGCTGCCAGCCGAACACCTCACGGGCGCAGCGGCGCAGGCGTCTCCGAAGTGACCTGGTCTGGAAGTATCCGACCTTGACGCGCATGGCACTCCTGACGCCGCTCTCCGGTGAGTTCGGCGCTCGTGTACCCCGAAAGGGACGAAGAAGGGTCCGCTGGGGAGGAGTTGTGTCTCCTTGGGCTCGGCCGGCGGGAGATCGGGGTCAGGGTGCCTTCGGCGGGATGTGGTTCCGGGGTGTCAGGGCGGTGGGCCGGCCTGGTTCCGGGGTGTCAGGGCGGTGGGGCGGCCGAGGCGTACCGGGACTCCGGGCGAGTACAGGACGCTGACCGGTGGTCCGTCGGGGGCCGGGAGTCCGGCCGCCGTGAGGAGGTTCTCCTCGCAGGTGATGAGCTCCGCGCGGTGGAGTGGCCAGCGCGGATGGTCGTTGGCGAGGTAGCCGGTGCCGCCGGAGAAGGCGTTGTGCATGCCCCAGCGGGCCGTGAGGAAATGCTCCAGCCCGGTCGGGTCCGGGACGGGCCGGCCGACTCTGACGACGATGCGGCTCCGCACCCGGGAGGTCGTGGGCAGGCGCCGGGAACTCTTGTACGTGACGGTGTCGCCGTCCGCTCGTACGTCCATGCGGGACCACAGGTACGGGAGCCGGAAGCCGAGGCGTCCCAGGAGCACCGGTACGAGCCGTGACGCGTCCATGGACCGGAAGACGACCCCGCGGCGGCCGTGCGCGTCGACCGAGTAGAGGCGCACGTTGGTCTCCGGGAAGGAGCCGAAGTACGGCACTGCGGGGAGCCGGAGCCAGCCCACCTTCTCCATCCGGAAGGCGACGAGGCCGACGTAGGTGAGCCCGTCGTAGGTGTCCGCGGTGAGCCCGTGCGGCAGCAGCGGGGTGACGGCCGCGGGGTGGACGGCCCAGTGGATGAAGGTGAGGTCGAGCCACCGCTGGGTGAAAAGCGGGCTGCGCACCGCGGCCGGCGCGTCGGGCGTGATGGGCGTGGGGTGCACTCCACAAGGGTGCCGGATCGGGTGCGGGAGGCGAGGGGGGCGGCCGGGTGGTGATGGTGGCGGTAGGTCGGCCGGGCGAGGGCGGTGGGGTCGCCCGGCCCCGCGTCCGCGCCGGCCGGTGACCGCGGTGGCGGGCTTCAGCCGTGCAGCGGGATCCTGTGGCGGCGGGCCGGGGAGGGCGGCCAGCGCAGGTGTACGCCGGTCATGCGGGCGATGAGGCGCAGATGGGCGCCTGTGTTGCCGACGTACCAGAGCGGGCGTTCCGCCCTGGTCCAGACGTACGCGGGCACGCCCGCGTCCAGGAGGGTCATCAGGCGGGGTTCTTCGAGCGTCGCGGCCGCGAGCGCGTACAGCGCCGGCAGTCTGGGGGCGATCACGCCGTAGTCGAGCATCCGGGCCAGGGGGTGTTCGTCGAGAATGGTGTCCTTGGTGGGCAGCGTGACGGGGTACACCGGCGGGAAGGACCGGCCGAGGTCGAGGAACCACTTCACGGTCGCGTGGCGGGGGTCCACGAGCCGGGGCCCGAGCGGGGCCAGCCGTCCCAGCATGAGCCGCGGCCGTACGAGCATGCCGTGGGTGAACAGGACGCGGAGCAGGGCGACGTTCATCATGAACCGCTCCACCTGCGATTCCGGCGCGGCCAGGTTCTCGTGGCGCAGGTAGCCGGCGACGATGCTGGCGTTGTGGGCGCGGTACCAGGCGGCGGGTGACGGCTCGCGGATGCAGTCCACCCAGTACTCGACGCTTCGGTCGCTCGCCTCCCCCGGGGCGCCGGCGCACAGCAGCCCCGCCTCCACCTTGTCCCTGAGGAGCCCCTCGTTCACGGAACGCCACCAGGCGCTGCCCGGGCGCGGGCCGGATTCCGGGGCGAGCACTCCGCGCGCGGCGGACCAGCGCAGGAAGCTCAGCTCGGCGTGACCGTAGCGGCGCAGGGGCTCGGAGGAGTGCGTGTAGAACTCCTGCGCCAGCGCGAGGCGTGCGGCCACGTCGTCCCGGACCAGCGCGATCCGCCGCTCGGCTCGGGAGGCTGCGTCTGGGTCTGGGTCGGACATGGGGATCCCATCGGGCTGCTGTCGCCTGCGGAGCCGGGGAACCCGGGCCTCGCGCGCCGCTCCCCTCTTCTCAGGATCCGTGGTGACGGCGCGTTCTGCTAGTCATCGCGGATCCGGTGGCCTGCGAGGTGCCGGTTCTGGCGCCTGAGGAGCGCGTTCTGGCGGCTGGAAGCCGGGTGGTCGTGGTGCGGCCCTTGCTCGCCCTCCGCCCGGTCCGCTCCTCCAGGGTTGTTCGGCGTGTGGATGCGCGTGGCAGCGTCCCTGACCAACCGGCCCGCGGACCGCTGACCGCCGTGGGCGACGGCCGGCCCGGGGCCGCCGGTCGGGGCGGTGCGCCGGCGACGCAGGAAGCGTGGACGGGAACCGGACACGGACGCGTGGGCGGCGTCCCGCCCCGTAGGCAGCCGTCTCTAGGGTGTTGGCCGAGGAAGTCCACTGGCCCGGTCCGGAGGTCTCATGCCCCAGCACATGAATCTGAGCGCGATAACCCTCGACTGCCCCGATCCGTTGGCTCTGGCGGCGTTCTACCAGCAGGCCACCGGCCTCGAACCCCACCCGAAGTCGGACGTGGACTTCGCGGGTCTCAACCGTGAGGACGGACTCTTCATCGGTTTCCAACGAGTGGATCGCTATCGGGCTCCGAGCTGGCCCGGCCAGAGCGTTCCCCAGCAGCTTCACCTCTGCTTCGAGGTCGAGGGGAACCTGGAGGAGGCCGAGGCCCGGCTGCTGGAACTGGGCGCGGGCAAGCCGAATCACCAGCCACACGAACCCAAGGCGCTCATTCTCACCGATCCCGCCGGGCATCCCTTCTGCATCACCAAAGGCTGAGCGGGTGGCGAAGGGACCGTGAACCGGCCGGAAGAGTCAACCCCGGGCACAAAAAAGACCCTGTCCCGGACAACCGGGACAGGGTCTTTCGCAGAGCGCCGGGCAGGCCTTGCACCTGCATTTCCCCGCAGGAAGCGGGGCGTCTTTCCTTGGACCACCAACGCATCACCAACCGGCGCGACGTCCGCCGTTCAGCTCAAGATCAATCGTAGCAGCACGGCGCGCCGGGCTCCAGACCTGCGGAAACATGCGGCGGGATCGAGGAGCGCTTGTCCGGTCGCCCCGGACGGCACCATCGCAGCGACCACGCTGGACACCGAGAACACCGGCGGCACCTCCGTCTTCCCCGGCGGAGTCGACGCCCCGACCACCGCCCCGCGCGCCAAGACCCGCACCGTCAAGGGCACCCTCACCGCCGGTCTCCTACCGCCTGCCGGGACACCGGTGAACGTTGGGCGCACCGACCTGCCGGGCGGACACGATCGGTGTCTTCCCCGGCCGGGGGCCGCCCGCGCCCACTAACCTTGCCGTACGGCAGTTACCAGACACCGAGGGGGCGCGGTGGACCCGACCGCTGTGGCAGGTCTGGCAGGATCCGCGCTGGTCGCGGCCATGGCGACGGATGCCTGGCAGCAGGCCAGGGACCAGGTGGTCGCCCTCTGGCGCCGGGGGCGTCCCGACGGAGCGCCCGCCGTGGAGGGCGAGTTGACCGAACTGCGCGCCGTCGTAGGCGACTCCCGGCACAGCGCCGAGTTCGACGCGGCCCTGGTCCGGCTGTGGCAACTGCGGCTGCGCGACCTGCTGTTGGCGGACTCGGCCCTGACCACCGAACTGACGTGTGAACTCAGCAGGCTGGCCGACGAGCTGGCGCAGCGCACGGCCGCCGACGAACCGCGCATCGGCACCGTGCACATCGAGGGCCATGCCACCGGCCAGGGGCGGATCTATCAGGCGGGTCGTGACCTGAACATCACCGAGACCTGACGCGCAGCAGATGGTCACGGCATCCCCCGCTGATCGCGAGCCGTCGCAGGCGGTACGGCTGGACGCGGTCGCGACCGGCGGCGGCCGGGTCTTCCAGGCCGCCCGGGACCTGCATCTGTCCGAGGTGCACCACCACACCGGCTCGGCGGGGCCGCTGGCGGTTGTCGAACCGGTCCTGCCCGTCGGCGACATCGTCGCGGAGGTGTTCGTCGGCCGCAGCGCCGAGTCCGCGGTGGTGCTGGCGATCCTCGATCCGGCGAACGACGTCTCCGGGATGGTCGTCGTCTCCTCCGTGGCCGGGCTCGCCGGGATCGGCAAGACCGCGCTGGCCCGGTCCTGCGCCGCCGAAGCGGTGTCACGGGGCTGGTTTCCCGGGGGCGCTGTCTTCGTCGACCTCAACGGGTACGCCCCCGATCCCGGCGACCGTGCCATGCCCCAGCACGTGTTCGCGCCCATGCTGCACGCGCTCGGCCGCCCGGGTCCCGTGGACGCGGACCCGCGGGGGCAGGCGGCCCAGTACCACCGGCTGCTGGCCGACCGTGCCGCCGAGGGCCGCCCGGTCCTGCTCGTCCTCGACAACGCGGGCAGCACGGACCAGGTGGCCGACCTGCTGCCCCGCTCCCGGGTGCACCGCAGCGTCATCACCTCTCGGCACACACTGGCCGCGCGGGGGTCGCGCACCCTGGAACTCGGCAGCCTCGCCGAGGCCGACGCGGTGGCCCTGGTCGAGGAGCAGCTCGCACTGCTGTCCCCGGGCGATCCACGCCTGCACGACGACCGGGACGCCGTGGCTCGCCTGTGCCGCCTGTGCGGCCATCTGCCTCTGGCGCTGCACATCGCCACAGCCCTGATCGCCAGAGATCCGGACCAGACGCCCCGCGACCTCGCGGACGAGCTGGCCCGGGCGCACCGCCGGCTCGACCTGCTCGACGACGGTGAGCGGGCGGTGCGCGCCGCGTTCGAGCTCTCCTACCGGCGTCTGCCCCAGGAGCAGGCCCAGCTGTTCCGGCTGCTGCCCGTCAACCCCGGCCCGCACTTCAGCGCGGATACCGCTGCCCGGCTCATCGGGCTGGTGACGTCCCGCGCCAGGCGGCTGGTACGGGAGCTGGCGCGGGCCCATGTCATCGAGCGGGCGGGCGAGGGACAGTGGCGCCAGCACGACCTCATTCGCGCCTACGCGATCGAACTTCTCGGCACCCACGGGGACAACCAGGACGAGGCCGCAAACCGCCTCCTCGACCACTACAAGGACAGGGCGACCTCCGCCGTGTGCACCCTGCGCGGAAGCGTCACCGGCCCGGCGCCGTACTTCGCCACCAGGCAGCTGGCGCTGGACTGGTTCGACCAGGAGTTCCCGAACCTCCAGGCCGCAATCTCGATGGCGGCGACCTTCGGGGACGCTGAGGGAGCACTGCGGCTCCAGGAGGCGCTGGTCTCGCTGTTCGAGCATCGCGGCCAGGTCACGGAATGGGAGGCCGCCGCCCACACGGCAGTGCGTTTCGCCGAGGAAGCCGGAGACCACCACGCGAAAAGCTGGGCCCTGCTCAACGTGGCCCGGGCGCTCCAGGCCGCCGGTCAGGAGCATGAAGCGGCCGAGAGCGCGGAGAAGTTGCTCCGTTTCCAGCGGGACGTGCTTCGTGAAGCCGTCGGGGAGCCGTCGACGATCACCGCGGTCGGGCTCCTCAGAGACGCGCTGAACTCCCTCACGTCCACCCTGGCGTTGCTGGCGGAACTCGGAGCCGCACGCGACCGGACCAGGGCGCTCGACCTCCTCCTGGAGATCGCCTCGGTCGCCGGATCCGCGTACGCGGAAACCAATGTGAAGGTCAAGGCACTGCGCGCGGCCGCCGACTGGGCCGGGCGGATCGGCGCGCGCCGCTACGAGGCCCTCGCGGATGCTCTGTTGTGGGAGGCGGAGCTCTTGCACATCGGCCCCGACGACACCGTCCGCCGCCAGGAGCGTGCCCTCGCAATGATGACCGGTGTCGATGCCGAACAGGCCGGGGAGTGGCGGGAGGTGTGCGAGGTGCTGGCCCGCCTCGCGCGGCGGATCAATGTTGGGGAGGGGCTGTGGCGCGTGGAGAAGGCCTATACCGTGGCCGCCGAGGCGTACCGGCGGATCGGCGACACCACCGCTGAGGCCGCGCTCTGGGGCGAACTCGCCTCGCTCACCTTCGACTCCGGCAATCACACGATGGCGATGCGGAGATACCGGCACGCCGTGGCCGCTCTGGAGGGCGCGGCCGACGAACGGCAACTGGGCGACGTACTGGTCCGCCTGGCCCAGACGCATCTGGCGATCGGCAACCACGTGGAGGCGGCAGAGGAAAGCCGGCGGGCTGCCGCGCTGCTCGAACGGGCCGGCTCCGAACTCGCGACAGGCCGGGCCCTCGGTACCCTCGCCAACGCCCTCTACCAGCTGGGGCAGCCGGCAGAAGCGGTCGCGGCCGCGGAGCGGGCCGAGGCGCTGGCGCTGACCTGTCAGGACGCGGACGGTCAGACGTCCGCCCTGCTCATCCTGGGCCTCGCCGAGCAGACCCGTGGCCGCGGGAGAGAGGCAGCGCGCGCCTGGAAGCAGGCCCGCAGCGTCGCCAGGACGGCCGACGACCCGTACGTGTACTACTCGGCGATGGGCTTCCTGGAGGCCATCGGCTTCGTCGACAGCTGACGCGGCTCGGCCCGTGGGGGCGCAGCAGTGGCAGGAATCAGCCCATCCTGCGGAACCGTTTCCGGATCCGCGTTTCCGTGGCCAACCGGCCGGGCCGGCGGTGTGCTCAGTGGTGTATCGCGAGTTCGGGGTGGTGGTGGCGCATCGCGTCCAGGATCGCCTCGGGTGGCACCGGCAAGGTGTTCGTGGCCATGTTGGCCGGGCCGAAGCCGAGGCGGGCGTTCATGGACGCGGTGCTGCGGACGAGTCGGGGTGCCCGGGCCAGATAGGCGTCCGGGTCGCGCAGCACCAGTTCGATGAACCGCTGTGAGGTGTTGCGTACCCGCTGCTCGCGTATCCGCACGGCGGCTATCTCGTCCCAGCCGAACCGGCCCAGGCGTACGTGGTCCACTCCCGCGTCGTCGAGCACCAGCTCCGGCCGGCCGCCGTGGAGCAGGCGCCGGCCGATGAGCACCGCGCAGAGCCCGAAGAAGGGCACGGCCAGCGCCCCCGCCACCGTCATCTTCACGGTGCTGTGGGCGGCCAGGAAGGCGATGCCCAGGGCGACGAAGACCAGGGAGCCGGCCAGCATGGCCCGGACGCGGCCCTTGGCGAGCGGGTAGACCGTCGGGGGCAGTGGAACACCGTTTCTGATCATGGGCTCAGACGATAGGACCGGAGCCCTCCCCGGCGGAAGTCTCCTTGCGGATCGTCCGGTGCGCAGGCCGAGCTCGCGTGCGGATCGGCCGCCGTCGGCTTGCGGCGGCGGCCGTGACGGCGGGGCAGGGGCCGGGGTGTCGCCCCTCCCCCGCCGTCACGGCCGGGCGACGGCCCGCGAGTCACTGCCCGGGGGGAGGGTGCGGGCGCGGCCGGTGAACTCCGGCTGGAGCGGCGGCAACCGGGCACTCCCCGCTTCCGACGTGCGCCCGCGAGGAGTCCTCGCTCAAGGCCGGGCCTGGTCGGCCGTCTCGGTGCGGCCGGCGCAGAACACTTCCTTGAGGAGCCTTTGCTGGGCGTTCTGGAACGCCGCGGCCGTGGCGGCGAAGTCGAGTTCGGCGTCCCCGGTGGTCAGGGAGGCGGTCAGGGTCCGGCTGCCGTCGGGCGTGCTGTACATCAGTGCCCCCCAGCCGAAGAAGCCGCCGTTGTGGTGGAGGACGGTGCCGCCGTCGTCCGTCTCCTCCACGAACAGGCCCAGGCCGTAGCCGAGTTTGGGGTGCGGTGTGCGCATCTCGGCCAGCAGTGCGTCCGGCAGGAGCTTGCCGCTCATCAGTGCGGAGAAGAACGTGTGGAGGTCTTCGGTGGTCGAGATCATGTCCCCGGCGGCGGAGATCCAGGAGACGTTGAAGCGGGTGACGTCGGCCAGCTTCACCTCGCCGGCGTCCTCGTACCGGTAGTAGGCGTGGGCGTGCGGCTCGGGGATCTCGGGCGAGGTGCCCGGCAGTACGGTGCCGGACATGCCGAGCGGCCGCAGGATCAGCCGCTGCACCTCCTCGGCCAGCGGGTGGCCGGTGACTTCCTCGACCAGCAGTTTGGCGAGTACGTAGTTGGTGTTGGAGTAGCTCCAGTCCGTCCCCGGTTCGAACCGTGCCGGCCGGGACAGTGCCAGCCGTACCAGTTCCTCCGGGCAGTAGGTGTGGAACTGGTTGTCCACGTACTCCTGCCCCTGCCAGGGGATTCCGGGCGCGGTCGTCCCGTCCTCGTAGTACTCGCCGGTGTGGTTGAACAGTCCGCTGGTGTGCTGGAGCAGCATCCGCACCGTGATCCGCCGGTCCAGGCCGAACCGGGGCAGGACGTCGTCCACCGGGCTGTCCAGTCCGATCCTTCCCTCGGCCACCAGTTGGAGCACCACGGTCGCGGTGAAGGTCTTGGTGGTGCTGCCGATACGGAACCGGCCGTCGACCGCGGGCTTGGCGCTCTCGCCCAGCTTGCGCACTCCGGCGCTGCCCGCCCACTCGCCCCGTTCGTCGTGCACACGCAGCTGGATACCGGCGAAACCGGAGCCGGCGATCTCCTCGATGGCCTTCTGCAGTTCCGGACGGTCCTGGCGGGTCGGGGTGAGAGACATGACGGTGCTCCTTGTGGGTGGCGTGGCGTGTGGTTGTCACGGAGGCCGTGCGGCTGCGGAGGGCGGACCGGTCCGGGATGGTGCGCCGTGCGGTGTTCGCCGCGCGGGAGGCGTTCCGAGGTGTGACCGGCCGGCCGAGGGCGCCGCTTCCGGCGGGGTGCCGGTGCGGTGGGTGGCAATCGGACGGATACTTCCGCCCCCAGCAACGCCATCATGGCACATCTATGGCGCCACATGGAGCCACAGAAGTGGCCATGCGCGTCCGGCGTGGCGTCACGACGGGCGCGGCGCAGGATTCCGCAGGTAAGAGGGCTGGGGGCGGGCATCTGCCGCGCGCGCACCACCCGTTCGGGTTCGCAGGGAATCACGTGTCCCGGCCCGCGAGTCGAAGGGCCGACCTGCGATTCGCGGGTCGCGCCGAGGGATGGCCCCTTTATGGCTCGTATGAAGCGCACGGGCGCTCGATATGGCGCCACGATTGCGCCACCGTGGGGCCGTGGAGGCGCGGCGGCACTCGGCTCCGTGAGGACGGGGTTTCCCCGCGCCCGAAGCCGGCGAGGACGCCTGCCGGTGATGTGAGGCGCGACTGGCCGGAATCGATCCGGCCGCTCGAAGTCCGCTCGAGGATCAGTCCGGGCCCATGGGGAAATCGGGCCCGCCGACGGCCGGCTGGGTCAACGTGTGTGCATGTCAGAGCCGACCGCACGGCGTTCACGCCCGGGCGGTCGGCGGCATGTTCCTCCTCCCCCACTCGATGGGAGTGCGGTTTTCCGTGGCTACCTTCCTTTACAGACTCGGCCGCTTCGCTTTCCGGCGACGCGGCCTCGTGACCCTGCTGTGGGTGCTGATCGTCGTCGGCGTCGGCGCCGCGGCCTCCTCCGCGCCCGCACCGCCGGCCGAACAGTTCTCGATGCCGGGCACCCAATCGCAGAAGGCGTTCGACCTGCTCGAGGAGAAGTTCCCGGACGCCGGCGCCGAGGGCGCCACCGCCCGTGTGGTGATCCGCGCGCCCGAGGGCAAGAAGATCGCCGACGAGAAGCCGGCCGTCGGCGATCTCGTCGGCGAGCTCGGCAAGGGACCCCAGGTGGGGGGCGTCGCCGACCCGTTCACCGCTCACTCGATCAGCGAGGACGGCCGCACCGCCTATGTGGTGGTGGCCTACAAGGTCGCCGCCACCGAGCTGACCGACGCGGCGCACGAGGCGCTCACCAAGGCGACCGACCGGGCTCGCGAGGGCGGTCTGACCGTCGAGGCGGGCGGTGACGCGGTCGCGGTCGAGCAGACCGCCTCCGGCACCGGTGAGAAGATCGGCGTGTTGATCTCGGCCGTCGTGCTGTTCCTCACCTTCGGCTCGATGATCGCCGCCGGTATGCCGCTGCTCACCGCCCTGATCGGGGTGGGCGTCGGCGTCTCCGCCATCACCGCACTCGGTTCCACGCTCGGACTGTCCGCCACGACGTCGACCCTGGCGATGATGATCGGCCTCGCGGTCGGCATCGACTACGCCCTGTTCGTCGTCTCCCGCTACCGGTCCGAGATCACCGCGGGCCGCACCCCCCAGGAGGCCGCGGGCATCGCGGCGGGCACCGCCGGTTCGGCCGTCGTCTTCGCCGGGGTCACGGTCATCATCGCGCTGGCCGGCCTCGCGGTCATCAACATCCCGATCCTCACCAAGATGGCCCTCGCCGCGGCGGGTACGGTCGCCGTCGCCGTACTGATCGCGCTCACCTTCGTACCCGCCCTGCTCGGCTTCGCGCCGCGCCGGGTGCTGCGGGTCGCGGACCGCCACCTCGTCCGTACGAAGAAGCCTCTGTCGGCACGCAGACAGCGCAAGGCCGCGAAGAGGGCCGCGAAGCTGGCCGCGCGGACCAAGCCGAACCGGTCCGCCCGCTGGGCCTCCTTCGTCGTGCGCCACCCGCTCGGTGTGCTCCTCGTCGCGGTGGCCGGCCTCGGCGCGCTGGCCCTGCCCGCCACCAGGCTGGAGCTCGGCCTGCCCGGCGAGGGCACGATGGCGACCGACACCACCCAGCGCAAGGCGTACGACCTGCTGTCGGACTCCTTCGGGCCCGGTTTCAACGGCCCGCTGACGGTGACCGTCGAAGGCAAGGACGCGGCCACCGCCGGGGGCAGGGTCGGCGAAGCCCTCAAGAAGACCGCCGGCGTCGACTCGGTCTCGAAAGCCACCGCCAACAAGGCGGGCGACACCGCCATCCTCACCATCGTCCCGAAGACCGGCCCCACCGACTCCAGGACGGAGAAGCTGGTCAAGGACATCCGGGCGAAGGCTCCTTCGCTCGCGGCGTCCGCCGGTGCCACCGAGATCCTGGTGACCGGCCAGCCCGCGGTGTTCATCGACTTCTCGCGGACCCTGTCCGAGGCGCTGCTGCCCTACCTGGGCCTGGTGGTCGGCCTGGCCTTCCTGCTGCTGCTCCTGGTGTTCCGCTCGGTCCTGGTCCCGCTGAAGGCGGCGCTCGGCTTCCTGCTCTCGGTGGGCGCGGCGCTCGGCTCACTGGTCGCCGTGTTCCAACTGGGCTGGGCCGCCGGCTTCTTCGGCGTCGAGCAGACCGGCCCGATCCTGACGACACTGCCGATCTTCATGATCGGGGTGGTCTTCGGCCTCGCCATGGACTACGAGGTCTTCCTGGTCACACGGATGCGTGAGGCGTACGTCCACGGCACCCCGGCGCGGGGGGCCATCGTCACCGGCTTCCAGCACAGCGGCCGGGTGGTCGCGGCCGCCGCCGTCATCATGATCAGCGTCTTCTCGGGCTTCATCATGGAGACCAACGACCTGGTCGCGATGATGGGCTTCGGCCTCGCCTCAGCCGTCCTGTTCGATGCCTTCGTGGTCCGGATGGCGATCGTGCCCGCGGTGCACTCGCTGCTCGGTGACGCCGCCTGGTGGCTGCCGAGGTGGCTCGACCGGCTGCTGCCGAACGTGGACGTCGAGGGCGAGAAGCTGCAGCGGCGGCTGCGGTCCGGTTCGTCGAGGGCACGGCGGGGCACCTCGGAGCACGAGCGGGACCTCGTTCACTGAAGGGTGATGCGCGGGTGACCACCGCGGCCCGGCGCGGCCTGATGCAGGCCGCGCCGGGCCGCTCGTCCGCACCCGCTCGACCGGCGCCGGGCATCCCGTTCCCTCAGGAGCGAAAGGAGTCACTGGGGCTGGTTGCCGTGCTTGCGGGAGGGCTGCGGCACGTGCTTGGTGCGCAGCACGGCGAGTGCGTCGATCAGTCTGACGCGGGTCTCCGCGGGGTCGATGACGTCGTCCACCAGGCCGCGTTCGGCCGCGTAGTACGGGTGCATGAGCCGGTCCCGGTACTCCTTGATGTACTGCTCGCGGGCGGACTCGGGGTCGGCGGCGCCCGCGATCTCGCGCCGGAAGACGACGCCCGCGGCGCCCTCCGCCCCCATCACCGCGATCTCGTTGCCGGGCCAGGCCAGCGACAGGTCCGAGCCGATGGAACGCGAGTCCATGACGATGTACGCGCCCCCGTAGGCCTTGCGCAGGATCAGCTGGACGCGGGGGACCGTCGCGTTGCAGTAGGCGTAGAGGAGTTTCGCACCGTGCCGGATGATGCCGCCGTGCTCCTGGTCGACGCCGGGCAGGAATCCCGGCACGTCCACCAGCGTGACGAGCGGGATGTTGAAGGAGTCGCACATCTGCACGAAGCGGGCCGCCTTCTCGCTGCCCTTGATGTCGAGGACTCCGGCGAGCGAGGCGGGCTGGTTGGCGACGATGCCGACCACCTGGCCGTCCAGGCGGGCCAGGGCGCACAGCACGTTGGGCGCCCAGGCCTCGTGCACCTCGAAGAAGTCGCCGCCGTCCACGAACTCCTCGACGACCCGGCGCATGTCGTACGTGTGCTTCGGGTCGGAGGGCATCAGGTCGAGCAGGGCGGGGGTGAGCCGGTCGGGCCGGTCGGCGCAGGGTTCCGGCGGCGGCAGCTCACGGTTGTTGGCGGGGAGCAGGGACAGCAGGTAGCGGACGTCGGCGAGGCAGCTCTCCTCGTCGTCGTAGGCGAAGTGGGCGGCCCCGGAGAGGCCGGCGTGGATGTCGGCGCCGCCCAGATCGTCCTGGCTGATCCGCTCTCCGGTGACGGCCTTGACCACGTCCGGCCCCGTGATGAACATCTGGGAGGTGCCGCGGACCATGAACACGAAGTCGGTCAGCGCCGGGGAGTAGGCCGCCCCGCCCGCGCAGGGGCCCATCACGACGCTGATCTGCGGGATGACTCCGGAGTTGCGGACGTTGCGCTGGAAGATCCCGCCGTATCCGGCGAGCGCGGTCACCCCTTCCTGGATGCGTGCCCCCGCGCCGTCGCACAGGCCCACGATCGGGGCCCCGGCCGTGGCGGCCATGTCCATGATCTTGTGGATCTTCTCGGCGTGCGCCTCGCCGAGGGAGCCTCCGAAGATGCGGAAGTCGTGGGCGTAGGCGAAGACGGTGCGTCCGAACACCCGGCCCCAGCCGGTGACCACACCGTCGGTGTGGGGGCGCTTGTCCTCCAGGCCGAAGCCGCTCGCCCGGTGTCTGCGCAGCCCTTCGACCTCGGTGAACCGGCCCTCGTCGAAGAGGAGTGCGAGCCTCTCCCTGGCCGTGAGCTTGCCCTTGGCGTGCTGGGCCTCGGTGGCCTTGTCGCCGGGCCCCCGGCGCACGGCGTCCCGCAGGGCCTCGAGTTCGGCGACCGTGCCGCGCCGGCCGACCGGTTTGTCCTGCACGGCGGTCATGAGCTCTCCTTCGGCCGTCGATGAACCACCGATCAGCCTCCGCCAGGCCGCTCGAAGGCGGTTAGAGCGACGGACGACGCCGGCCGCGCGGCTCTCCACCGTGCCGCGAGCGCGCCGCGAGAACGGGGCGGGACGCTCGGGCCGTGAGCTCCGATACCGAGGGCCTGGCATCCTCGCGGGGCACCGAACCACCCGCCGGTGCCCCCTCCCCCGAGGGCACCGGCGGGCTTCTTCCGTGTCCGTCGCCGGTGCGGTCCGCGGTCGGCACGGACGAAGGGGCACACCAGCGGGGACTTCGCGTTCAAGGTCTTCCCGGGCGGTCATTTCCATCTTCTCGGCCAGGCCGGCCAGGTCGCCGAGGGGCTGCTCGCCGGCACCGCCGCCTCGTGAGCGCGGGGCGCTGCGGCGGTCCTCTCGGTCCGGCGCGGTGCCCGGTCCGGGGGTCAGGCGGCGGGGCAGAGGGCCGCCGGACCGGCCGGTGCCGTGGCGCGGGCCACGGGTGCGGGCACGGCCGTGGGCAGGGTGGCGGGCAGGGGCAGGGGGGTGCGGGCGGTGGCCGTGGCCCGCGAGCGCTCCCGCGCGAAGACGACGAGGCGCAGCATCGCGAACCGCGCGACGCCGGCGAGTGCGGAGGCGGACAGGTAGACGACCTGTTCGAGCACGGTGCCGGGCGCCGCCGTCAGCAGGTGCAGGACGGACATCGCGGCGCAGGTGACGACGTACGCGGCCGCCGCGGACCCGGCCGACTGCGCGTGCTGACGCCAGGTCGCGCGCCCGCCCGCCGCGAAGGTGAAGCGGGCGTGCAGTTCGGTGGCCAGGAGCGTGGAGGCCACGGTGATCACGGCGTTGGCCAGGGCCCAGGGGATGCGGGAGGCCAGGGCCGCCACCGCGAAGCTGGAGGCGAGTCCCACGCCTCCGCCGCAGAGCACGAAGCGGGCGAAGGCGGCGAAGGCTCCTGGTGCCACCGGCTGTCGGTGCTGCGCTGTCTCCATCGTCCGGCCCCTTCGATCGCCCCGGTCCACGAAAAGGTGCGCCCGCCCGGCCTGCGAAGCCGAGCACGCCACCCGCGATGCCACTATGACACACACATGGCGCCACCCGAACCCTATTTTGTCGCCATCGACACTCGTCGCGACACCAAGGCAGGGCGGGAGGGCATCTGCGCAGGCCGGCGACTCGGCATACGCGCACCGCGCCCCCGCCTTGGCCCGACCGGCCCCGGCGCGCCCGGCACCACCCCCGGCACCCCTGACGCCATCCCGCACCACCAACGGCTTCCGGGCGCACCCGACACCACCGCGGACCGATGCGCCTCACCCCGCGTTTCCGCAGGCAGAACGCCCAGCACCCACTTCACGCCACGCAAGGCGTCACACAGGCTTGCATATGGCGCCATGGCGCCGCCATAATGGCGTCATGGACCTCACCCCGTATGTCGACACCCTCCGCCGGGAACTCGCGGTCGCCGCCGAGTCCGGCGGCGACGAAGCACGCGAGCTGGCCGAGAGACTCACCGCTCCCCTGGAGTCGGCGACCAGGCTGGCCATGCTCAACCTGCTCTCCGCCGCGATGGACGAGATCACCCGTGAACTCGCCCCCGGCTCGGTCGACGTACGGCTGCGCGGGCTGAACCCCGACTTCGTGGTGACACCGCCGCCCGCCTACAACAGCGCTCCCGAGGAGCCGGCCGCGCCCGCCGACGTGCTCGCCGCCCCGGCCGAGGGCGACGAGGGCGGCACCGCCCGCGTCAACCTGCGGCTGCCGGCCCACCTCAAGGCCCGCGCCGAGGAGGCCGCGACCCGCGAGGGCATGTCGGTCAACGCGTGGCTGGTGCGCACCGTCTCGGCCGCGGTCGGCGGCGGCACCCGGCCGCGTGCGACGGAGAAGACCCGGACCGTCGGCCAGAGCTTCACGGGCTGGGTGCGCTGACCGCGCGCCCGCCGGCACCACTTCACCCCACCACGTCCCACCAGCGGGGACGCCCCAAGGACTCAAGAGGACGGTACAGCCATGCCCGCTTTCGACACTTCCGCACCGATCTCGGTCACCGCCTACGTGTACGCCGGCTCCATCCAGTTCACCGCGGGCGACCGCCCCGACACCGTGGTCGAGGTACGGCCCCGCGACCCGAAGAAGGACCTGGACGTACGGGCGGCCGGCCAGACCGAGGTCGCCTACGCGAGCGGCACCCTGACCATCACCACGCCCAAGGCCAATCTGCTGGGGCGCGGCGGCACCGTCGACGTGACGGTGGAACTGCCCACGGGCTCGGACATCGACGTGAGCGGCGCCGCGGCAAGGGTGCTCGGCGAGGGCCGGCTCGGCGAGGTCCGGGTGGACACCTCGGCCGGCGACGTCCGCCTCGACACCACCGGCCCGCTGCGCCTGAAGGTGTCGCACGGCTCGACCCTCGTCGACCGGGTCGAGGGCACGGCCGAGATCACCAGCAGCACGGGCAACGTCCGCGTCGGCCTCGTCGACGGCCCCGCCGTCCTGAAGAACTCGCACGGCACGACGACCGTCGGCGCCGTGACCGGCGATCTGCGGGTGAACGGCGCCAACGGCGCCATCGACATCAGGCGCGCCGAGGCGTCGGTCACCGCCACCACCACCAACGGCCTCCTGCGCATCGCCGAAGTCGCCCGCGGCAACGTCCAGTTGGAGACCTCCAACGGCTCCATCGAGGTCGGCATCCGCGAGGGCGCCGCCGCCTGGCTCGACGTCAGCTCCAACCGCGGGCAGGTTCGCAACGCGCTCGCCGCGTCCGAGGCCCCGGAGCAGGCCGAGGACACCGTCAAGCTCCACGCACGGACCAACTGGGGCAACATCGACATCCGCCGCGCCACGGCCTGAGCCGCACCCCGTACCGCCGGATGCCGCGGCCGCGCTCTCGGGCGGATACCGCGGTTCCGGCCCGGCGCGTCATTCGAAGACCAGGGTCCAGGTGACGCGGCGGCGCTCGGGGGCGGTCCGCGCCACCGGTTCCACCCAGTGCCGGGCGTCCTGGGCGGGGCGCAGCAGGACGGCGGAGTTGCGCCGCGGCCGGTAGCCGAACCAGCCGCCGGCGGCGGGGTCCCAGTACTTGGTCATGCCTCCGTCGGCCGCGTGCCAGCCGTCCGTCAGGGAGATGACCATCACGAGCCGGTTCGCTCCGCCGGCGTAGTCGTTGTGCGGTGTGGTGAAGGAGCCCGGTCCCCAGTAGGCGAGGGAGGCGCTCTTGACGCGGCGCAGGGGCAGGCCGCTGACGCGGCGGAACGCCTCCAGTGCCCGGGGTGCGGCCAGCTCCTCCCCGATCCGGTCGAGTGCGGGCAGGTTCCCGTGGGGCCGCTGGTGGCGGGAGCGGACGATGTCGGTGGGTTCGGGGGTGCGGAACTCGGCCCTGACCCGGCCGGGTTCCTCGGGCCTGGAGTAGACGCAGTACGGGCGTACGTCCTGGTGCGTCCCGGCGGCCCGGCACACGGCCGCCAGTGCGGGGGCGGCGAGGACGTCCGGGGCGAGCGCGACGCCGGGCACGGGGTAGGCGGAGGCGAGCTGGGCCGCCGTGGCGTCCGCGTCCGCGAGGAGCCGCGGGTGCAGCAGGTCGGGCAGGGCCAGGGTCATGATGTTCCCGCCTGTAGGGGTGGCACGCGGGCGAGGTCCGGGCCGGGGTCCGGGTCCGCGAACCGTGCCACTCCGGGGACGAGGAGGGCGGCGAGGGTCGTGGCGGCGATGACCACCGCGCCCGTGACGAGCAGCACCGCGGGTCCCGTGACGGCGGCCACCGCCCCGGTGACGGCGAGGCCGACGGGCATCAGGACGGTGCTGGCCAGGGAGCTCAGTGCCATCACCCGGCCCAGCAGCCGGTCGGGGTAGGCGCGTTGGAGGGCTGCCGTCCACAGCACGGTGTTGTACTCGCTGCCGGCGCCCGCCACCGCGTAGACGACGAGCAGCGGCACCAGGCCGATGCCCGGGACGAGCAGGGTCAGCAGCGGACCGACGAACAGGATCTGTGCGCACAGGGCGGTGAGGCCGGGGCGGCGGGGACGGTGGCGCATGACGGCGAGTCCTCCGGCCAGGCCTCCCAGTGCGAAGGCGCCGAGCAGGAAGCCGTAGCCGCGGGGCCCGAACTCCCTGACGGAGATGGTGGGCAGCAGCACCAGCCAGGGCGCGACGGCGAGCAGCACGTGGGCGATGTCGGTGAGCAGGACGGCGAACACCCAGCGGCGCTTCACGACCACGCGGACGCCTTCCCGTGCCTGGTGGAGCACGGATGCGCGGGCCGCGACGGGATCGGCGGCCCGGCCGCGGCCGAGGACGAGGAGGGTGAGGGTGGACAGGGCGAAGGTGACGAGGTCGGCGACGAGGGCCGCGCGGTAGGTGGCGAAGGCGACGAGCAGGCCGCCGAGCGCGGGGCCGGCCAGGCCGCTGCCGGTGGTGGCGATGCTGGTCAGGGAGTTGGCCCAGGGCAGCTTGTCGGGCTCGACGAGGGAGGGGACGAGGGCACGGAACGCGGGCCGGAAGAACGCCTCCCCCGCGCCGAGCACGAACGTGCAGGCCATGAGGGCGGCGGCCGGGGTGTCGGCGGGCACGAGCACGAGGGCGCCGACCCCGAGGAAGCGGACCAGGTCGCAGGCCATCATGACGCGGGTGCGCGGGTAGCGGTCGGCGATGACGCCGCCGAGCGGTACGAACAGCGCGAGCGCCAGGGCGCGGCCGGCCAGGACCAGGCCGAGCGCGGAGGCGCTGTGGTGCGGGCTCCGCACGATCCAGGCGGCCAGCGCGATGGGGACCATCTGGTCCCCGAGCAGCCCTGCGCTCTGGCCGCCCCACAGGAACCAGAACCGTTTGCCGGCCGGTGCGGGCCCGCCCGCTCGCGCGGTGCGGGCCGAGGTGGTCTTCGATGTGCCCATCCGGTCTGCCCGGCCCTCCCTCGTGATGCCGCCCGGTCAGGCGGCCGGTGCCGGAGCGGGGGTGAACTCCCCGTTCGCGTAGAAGACCTGGCTGTTCACCAGGACGGTGACGTCGGGGGCGACGAAGTCCAGGTGGATTCGGGTGGCGAACCGGTCGATGTCGGCCGGGTCCGCGCCGAAGCCGACGTGCACGCCGGACACGGCCTCGTTGGTGGGCGATGCCCACGAGGTGATCAGCGGCAGCGCCGCGGGCGACAGGCCGATGCCCACCTCGACGACGGTGCTGTACGCCTCGTCGCGGGCGAACACCTCGGAGAAGGCGGCCGCGAGGGTGCCGGGCGAGTCGACGGCGACGAGCCGGCCCTCCTTGAGGCGCAGGTCGACGCCTTCGCCAGGCAGCCGTGCGCCGAGCTCCAGGAGCCGCCGGTAGGGGGCGTCGTCGAACTCGTTGCCCAGGGGCAGCAGGTTGAGGGCGCCGGTGCAGTGGAAGTCGCCGTCGACCTCGACGCCGTTCCAGAACAGCTCGCAGCCGGGCGCGAACCGTATGTCCCCGACGACGGCCGGACCGCACAGTTCCATCCACGGCCGCTTGCCCGACACGGTGAGCCGGCGCCGCTCGTCGGCCGGTCCGCTGAGCACCTCCACCGTGTAGTCGCCGCCGTCGCCGTGTTCGGACAGCAGCGAGAAGAAGCGGTCGGCGCTCTGCCGCTGGGCCGCAGGGTCACCGGCGAAGTGGCCCGCGAGCACCGTCTCCGCCTGCCAGGCCAGCAGGTCGCGGCGGGGGAACTCGTACGACGTGTAGTCGGCGCTCGCGCCCGGGGAACCGCGGTCCTTGGAGAGGGACTTGGCGAAGTTCTTGGCGAACCGGGACGTCGGCCTGCCCTGGGTCTCGCAGAAGCTGTGGAAGGAGAAGTGGCCCGCGTCCGGCGCGGAGAGGATCTCCTTCAGATGGTCCGAGGGCTCGGTCTCGCGCAGGTCGTAGGCGAGCAGCGTGACGCCGGGGACGGCGGAGACGCCCTGCCACAGGGCTTCCGGCAGGTCCCGGTCGTAGAGTCCGACGAAGGTGACGCGGCGGCCGTCGGTGAAGCGCGGCAGCGCCGCCCGGACGAACCGGGACACCTCCTGCGCGTGCAGCGGCCGGTGCGTGGGGTCGAGGAGCGGGGCGAGGTGCCCGGTCGTGGGGGTCGTCATGGGGGTCCCTTTCACTCGGTCCGCATGAAGGTGTGCCCGTTGATCTCGACCTCGGTGGTGGCGGCCATCAGGTCCAGGTGGACCAGCTTCGCCGCTCGGGCCCAGTCCTTGAGTTCCGGGTCGGGGTCGCCGCCGATCGCGACGTGGACGCCCGGCCGTCCTTCGTTGGACGCGGCGTTCCATCCGTGGACGAAGGGGTGGCAGGCCCGGTTGAAGGAGATGCCGACCTCGGTGATGGTGCCGTAGCGGTCCAGCGGGGTCAGGGCGATCAGTTCCTGGGCGAGGGAGCCGCGGCTGGTGACGGCGGTGACGCGGCCCGCCTCGATGTGCAGGGTGATCGGGTCCTTCGACAGCCGGCCGCCGAGCGCTGCCATGGCGGTGGCGGCCTCGGCCGCTTCGGGGCGCTGCGGTGTGGCCAGCAGGGCGCCGTCGACGGTGAACGTGCCGGAGACGGCGCCGCCGACGTAGGCGACCTCTCCGCCGGGCACGAGCCGGGCCTCCTTGGGGGTGAGCGGTCCGGCGAGCTGGTACCAGCCCGAGTCGTCGGTGATCTCCAGGCTGCCCTCGCGGGTGGTGATCCCGACGCGGTAGGGCCTGCGGGAGCTCAGCAGGCGGTAGAACCGGTCGGCCACGTCGGCCTGTTCGCGGTAGTCGCTGCGGCGGATGACGTCGATGAGGTACTCGGCGCGCTCGGGGGCGAACTCGTCGCCGAGCGGCAGGTCGATCTTGGCGAGGTCTCCGTGGGGCAGGTGCTCGAAGACCTTCCGGGCCGCCTCGGCGTTGTCGAAGGACGGTGTGAGGAGCTGGATGGAGACATAGTCGGCGGCCGGGTCGATGCCGGCCTCGCGCAGTGCGGCGAGGACGGTGCCGGCGTCGCCGTCGAGTGTCACGAAGTGGACGGTGGTGGGGGCGTCGGCGAGATCGCCGCGCAGGCTCGCCACCATGGTGTCCGACAGCGGGAAGTCGTGCAGGAACACCGTGTGATGGGGCTCGTCGCTCCGGCACATCAGAGTGGAGTATCCGGTTTCCTCGTTCAGTACGGTCACAAGCCCCACCTCACAGTGTTGGGATCCTGGCGTCAGGAAGCGATTTCGTAGATGTGGTCGCCGGTGGAGCGGACGCGAAGGTCGTCGGAGTCGGCGAGCGACTCGTTCTCGTTGGGCTCGAGGGGCTCGGTGACCTCAAGGTTCATGACGCTGTCTCCTTGTCGGATGCGTATGGCTCTCGATGCGGCCGCGGGGGCGACCGTGGAAGCCGACACAACCACCGCCGCCTGGAACAGGGCTCGAGCGGCCCCGGAAGCCTCCCTGGAGCCGCCCCGCCCCACCACGCCGGGGGCGCGATGGGGCGGGAGCAATGGGGCGGAGGCGAGGAAGAGGCGGCGCCGGTCTTCCAGGAGCGGGCCCGTGTCGGCCGGTTGCCGGCCGGGGCGCTGGTGGATGCCGTGGCCGAAGGCGAGGTGGCCGTGGGCCTTGCGGTGGATGGCGAGGTGGCCGTGGGCCTTGCGGTGGATGGCGAGGTGGCCGTGGGCCTTGCGGTGGATGGCGAGGGTGCCGGGGGCGTCGGAGTGCCGGGGGCGTGGCCGGTGGTCGGCAGGGAGGTGACGGTGGTCGGTCCTTCCGAGTTCGGGGTCGAACGCCGTTCCACGGCCGCTCGAGCGGGTGCGGACACGGTGGAGGTCGCGCAGCCGTATGCGCGACCTGGATCGTCCCGGCAGCCGGAAGGAAGTCCCCACCCATGGCTCAGCGTCCGTGGAACGCGAGGTTCGAGACCATTCTCCGGCAGGCCCTGCCCGGGCTGGGCAAGGACAGGTCACCCGCCGCCGACATGCCGATGGAGGCGTACGGGCTCGACTCCATGGCTCTCATCGGCATCGTCGTCGCCCTGGAGTCCGCCTACTGCGTCAGCCTCGCCGGCCAGGTCACCGTTCCGGTGCACACCCTGACCGCAGGCCACCTGTGGGGCATCGTCTCGGCCGCGATGCAGCCGGCCTGGGACACCGACCGGCAGTTCCCGGCGGGCAGTGCGACGCGCGGCCAGGCCCCGTGGATCATGGCCTGACAGGCTCGCCGCCCTTGCCCCGCCCGCGCCGGCCCGGTCGTGGGACCGTCGGCGCCGCGGCACGGGCCGCGGCCTCGGTCACGGGCTCCCGGCCGGCTGCGAGGCCGGCTTGAGCGGTCCGCAAGCGGAGGCGCTCAGGCTGCGCAGCGAGACCGGCCGGGCCCGCCGTGCGCCGGGACTTCGGCCGGCGCGTCCCGCGGCCCGGGAACGACCGCCCCGCCCGTTCGCCGTCCGAGGTCCGGCCCCGGCGGTGACCTCGTCCCCCTAGCCCCGGATGTCGCCTTCATGACCGAGACCAGCACCGCGAGGCCGCGCAGCGGCCGCAACGCCCCCGACCCGCACCGCGAGCGGTACGCCGCGCGCACCGCGGGCATGACGGCCTCGGAGATCCGGGCACTGTTCTCGGTCGCCGGCAGGCCGGAGGTGATCTCGCTGGCCGGCGGCATGCCGGATCTGGCCGCGCTGCCGCTGGAGACGCTGTCGGCGCAGGTCGCGCAGATCGTCGCGGAGGACGGCCTGACCGCGCTGCAGTACACGTCGGCGCACGGCCTGCCCCTGCTGCGCGAACAGATCTGCGACGTGATGGCACTGGAGGGCATAGCGGCGCGTCCGGACGACGTCGTGGTCACGGCCGGTTCGCAGATGGGCCTCGACCTGGTGGCCCGGCTGTTCTGCGACCCGGGTGACGTGGTGGTGGCCGAGGGCCCGTCGTACGTCGGCGCGCTGGGCTCGTTCGGCGCGTACCAGGCGCGGGTCGTGCACGTGGCGATGGACGAGCACGGTCTGGTGCCGGAGGGGCTGCGGGCGGCGCTGCGGGAGGCCGGGCGTACCGGGCGGCGGGTGAAGCTGCTGTACACCGTCCCGAACTTCCACAACCCGGCCGGTGTGACGCTGGCGGTCGGGCGGCGGGCGGAGGTCCTGGAGATCTGCCGCGCGTACGACGTGCTGGTGGTCGAGGACAACCCGTACGGCCTGCTGGGCTTCGACGGCCGGACCTACCCGGCGCTGCGCTCGCTGGACCCGGACAACGTGGTGTATTTGGGCTCGTTCTCCAAGACGTTCGCCCCCGGCCTGCGGGTCGGCTGGGTGCTGGCGCCGCACGAGGTGCGGGAGAAGCTGGTGCTGGCCACGGAGTCGGCGATGCTGTGCCCTCCCACGCTGAGCCAGATGATCGTGTCGCGTTACCTGCTCACGCACGACTGGAAGACCCAGATCAAGACGTTCCGGGAGAACTACCGTGAGCGCCGGGACGCGGTGCTGTCCGCGCTGGAGCGGTACCTGCCGCCGGGCTGCACCTGGACGAAGCCGGACGGCGGGTTTTACGTGTGGGTGACCGTGCCCGAGGGCGTGGACACGAAGGCGATGCTGGCGCGCGCGGTGAGCGCCGGGGTGGCGTACGCGTCGGGCACCGGGTTCCGCACGGACGGGTCCGGCGGCCGCCAGATGCGGTTGTCCTACTGCTACCCGACGCCGGAGCGGATCCGTGAGGGCGTGCGCCGGCTGGCCATGGTGCTGGAGGGCGAGATGGACCCCGCCCGCGCCGTCGGCGGGGCGGGCTCCCGCCGGATGCCGGGGCCGGACGCTGGCTGATCACCGGTGTCGCGTACGGCGCCGGGACCCGGTGCGCCGGGCGGGCGGTGACGTCTTCCCGTACCACCCGCCCGGCGTTTCCGATATCAGAAACGCTACGTTGCTTTCTCTGAAGTGAACGCTACAGTGGTGATCAGGAACCGTTGTGAGGGATCACCGAGGAGACCGCGATGCCGGGAGGCAGGCTCACCCAGCAGGAACGTCAGCAGATCGCGCTGGGCCTGGCCGACAGCCTCCCCTACGCCGAGATCGCCCGACGTCTCGACCGCCCGACCTCGACCGTCACCCGTGAGGTGATGCGCAACGGCGGCCCCACCGCCTACCGCGCCGACCTCGCCCACCGCGCCACCGAACACCGCGCCCACCGGCGCAGGCCCGCCTCCTCCCCGGGGACGGAGTCGGCGCCCCAGCCACACGGACGCGACGCCGGGGCCATGGCCGAGTACGAGGAGACGTTCACCACCGTCCTCATGGCCTCGGGCCTGCCCAGGATCCCGGCACGGGTGCTGACCTGCCTGTTCACCACCGACTCGGGCAGCCTCACCGCGTCCCTGCTCGCCCGGCGCCTCCAGGTCAGCCCGGCGTCCATCTCCAAGGCCATCACCTTCCTGGAGAGCCAGAGCCTCGTGCGCCGGGAACGCGACGAGGGCCGCCGCGACCGTTACATCGTGGACAGCGAGCTCTTCTACCAGGCGACGATCGCCAGCGCCCGGGCCAACGACGAACTCGTCAAGACCGCCCGCCAGGGCGTCGCCGTCCTCGGCCGTGACACCCCCGCCGCCGCCCGCCTGGAGAACGTCGCCCGCTTCCTCGACTTCATCAGCGAAAGCATCACCCGCGCCGCCGAACAGGCCCGCGAAGTCCTCCACACCGGTCCCAGGACGATCCCCGACGACACCGCGCCGGCGGACGCCGACCACGGCTGAAGCGCCCTGCCGAAGCCGGGAGACTCCCCCTCGCCCGGCAACGCCTTTGTGCCGCACCGCTCGAAGCCGGCCGGAGCGCCGAACGACGACGCCTCGGGCCGCGCCGGCCCTCCACCGCCCCGCGAGCATCCGCCGAGTGCGGGACGGGACGCTCAGGACCGTGAACTCCGATGCACAGGACCATGAGCCCTCTCGGAGTACCGCCCGTCGGCGCCCTCACCATCCCCGAGGGCACCGGCGGGCCCTTGTGGTTCCACCCCGGGCCACCGCCTCGACGCGGCCGCCCGGGACAGCACCGCGCAAAAGCGGTCCAACGACGTACCAGACGCAGTCCGAAGAGGGGGAACACCGTGGGACACACCGGCACGGACACGGATGTGGTGATCGCGGGCGCCGGGCCCACGGGCCTGATGCTCGCCTGCGAACTGCGACTGGCGGGCGCCAACGTGATCGTGGTCGAGCGGCTCGCACAGCGCTCGGGCGAGTCGCGGGCCGGCGGGATCCACTCGCGCACCCTGGAGGTGCTGGACCAGCGCGGCGTCCTGGAGCGTTTCCTGGCGGAGGGCGAGCCGCAGCCGGTGGGCCACTTCTCCGGCCTCTACCTCGACTTCGACGAGTCGGAGTCGAGGCACCCCTACCCGCTGATGATCCTGCAGTCCGCCATCGAGCGGCTGCTGGAGGAGTGGGCCCTCGAACTCGGCGTGCGGGTGCGCCGCGCGTGCGAGGTGAACGGCATCCGCCAGGACGAGACCGGCGTGACGGTGGAGACCTGCGGGGCGCAGGAGGCGCCCACGGCGCTGCGCGCCCGCTATCTGGTGGGCTGCGACGGCGGACGCAGTACGGTGCGCAAGCTGGCGGGCATCGCCTTCCCCGGCACCGAGGCGACGATGACGGCGCTGATCGGTGACGTCGAACTCCCCGATCTGCCCGAGGACTACGTCTGGGTGCGGCGCACCGCGGGCGGGGACTACTCGGCGATCGCGTTCGAGCCGGGCTGGCACCGGGTGATCACCTCGGAGTTCGACCGGGTCGCGGACCGCGAGGAGAGCGTGACGTTCGAGGGGCTGCGCGACTCCCTGATCCGGGTCGCGGGCACCGATTTCGGCATGCGCAACCCCCGCTGGATCTCCCGGTTCAACGACGCGGCGCGGCAGGCCGACCGGTACCGCAAGGGGCGGGTGCTGCTCGCCGGCGACGCGGCGCACATCCACTTCCCGGCCGGCGGGCAGGGACTGAACATGGGCGTGCAGGACGCGGTCAACCTCGGCTGGAAACTCGGCTCGGTGGTGCGCGGCCCGGCCCCCGAGAGCCTGCTGGACACCTACCACGCCGAGCGGCACCCGGTCGGGGAGCGGGTGCTGCACAACACCCGGGCCCAGTCGGCCCTGGTGCGTCCCGGGCCGCAGACGGACGCGCTGCGCGAGATATTCGGCTCCCTGATGGTGTTCGACGAGGTCAACCAGTACCTGCGCCATCTGCTGACGGCCCTGGACATCCGCTACCCCCTCGACGGCGACCACCCGCTGACCGGCCGCCGGGTCCCCGACGCCGACCTGAAGGCGTCCGACGGCGCGAGCCGGGTCCACGAACTGCTGCACGCCGCCCGCCCGGTCCTGCTCGACCTGTCCGGCGGCACGCGGGCGGCGGCCCTCGCCGCGGGCTGGGCCGACCGCGTGGACGTCGTCGAGGCGCGCGGCGAGGACGAGCGGTGGATCGTCCCGGCCCTCGGCGAGATCCCCGCCCCGGCCGCGGTCCTCATCCGCCCGGACGGCCATGTCGCCTGGGCGGGCGCCGCCGGCACGGTGCCCGACGCGCCCGCGCTGCGGGCCGCCCTCGACACCTGGTTCGGCCCGGCCCATGCGGGCTGAGCGGCCCCTGCCCCAGACGAACGGCCGGCCGGTCCGCTCCCCCGCGGGACCCGGCCGCGACGACCCCACGAAGGGAACACACCGACCGTGAACAGCACGTGGTTGCGACGCTTCACCACGACGGCCGCCGACGGACCGATCCTCGTGTGCTTCCCGCACGCGGGGGGCTCCGCGACGGCGTTCAAGGACCTGGCGCGCGTCCTGCACCCGGACGTCGACGTGGTGTCCGTGCAGTATCCGGGCCGCCAGGACCGCTACCGCGAGGAGCCGTTCACGGCCCTGGAGCCGCTCGCGGAGGCGGTGACCGAGGAACTGGCCCGTGAACTGGCCGCGGACGGACGGCCCTACGCCCTGTTCGGGCACAGCATGGGCTCGCTGGTGGCGTTCGAGACGGCCCGCCGGCTCGCGAAGCGTCGACTGCCCGCCCCGCAGCGGGTGTTCTTCTCCGGCCGGGGCGGTCCCGACCGGCGTGACAGCGCCTACGACCTCTACGACGACGCCGACATGCTGGCCGAGGTGCGCCGGCTGGGCGGCACCGACCAGTCCATGCTGGAGGACCCCGACATCCTGGAACTGGTGCTGCCGGCGCTGCGGGCCGACTACCGCATCCTGGGCACCTACCGCGGGCCCGTCGGCGGCGGGCCGCTCACGTCCCCGGTGACCGCCCTGATCGGCGACAGCGACCCGCTCGCGACGGTCCAGGACGCCCACACCTGGCGGGAGCACACCAGCGGCGACTTCCGGGTGGAGGTGTTCCCCGGCGGGCACTTCTACCTCTTCGACCAGCTCGAGAAGGTCGCCGCCGCCGTCACCGAGGGACTTCTCACGCGGGCCGCCGCTTCCTAGACCAGCGCCACACGGACAAGCGGCACGGACAAGCGGCACGGACAAGCGGCACGGACAAGCGGAGGGGCCCGGCTCGACGCGGGCCCCTCCGGTCGTGCGTGCCCGTCCGTGCCGCGCTCAGCGGGTGAGCCCGAGCTGGTCGGTTGCCGCGTCGACCGTCTGGGCCAGCAGGACCGCGATGGTCATGGGGCCGACCCCGCCGGGGACCGGCGTGATCAGGCGGGCACGGGTACGGGCGGTGTCGAAGTCGACGTCGCCGACGTTGCCGGGGTTGTATCCGGCGTCGATCACGACGGCCCCCGGCTTGACGTCCTCGCCGCGGATGAGCCGGGGCCGTCCCACAGCCGCCACGACCACGTCCGCCTCCCGCACCGCCGCGGCCAGATCGGCCGTCCGCGAGTGGCAGTAGGTGACGGTGGCGTCCCGGGCGAGCAGGAGCATCCCGACGGGCTTGCCGAGGATCGCGCTGCGGCCCACGACGACGGCACGCCGACCCGCGAGCTCGACGTCGTACTCGTCCAGGAGCCGCATGATCCCGCCCGGGGTGCACGACGCGAAACCGGGCCGCGCGAAGCTCATCGCCCCGAAGGAACTCATCGTGACCCCGTCGACGTCCTTCTGCGGCGCGATGGCCTCGAACGCCGCCCGCTCGTCGATGTGAGAGCCCACGGGATGCTGCAACAGGATGCCGTGCACACCGGCGTCCCGCGAGAGGGACCGAAGGGTCTCCACCAGCTCGGCGGTCGTCGTGGTGGCCGGCAGACCGACAAGCCGGGACTCGATGCCCGCCTTCGCGCAACGGGCCCGCTTCATGCGGACGTACGTCACCGAAGCCGGATCCTCACCCACCAGCACCGTCGCCAGGCAGGGCGTCACGCCGGTGCGCCGCGCGAGCTCGGCCGCCCTGTCCGCTGTCTCCTCGACGACGCGCCGGGCAAGACCGGTGCCGTCCATGAGCTGGGCTGTCGTGGACTGGGACATGGTCGCCTCCAGGCGTCGCTGACCACTCGCCCAGGCGCACGGCATCGACCGATTCGTCAGGCCGCTCCCCGGTGGTACTCCACCTCAGCGCCAGTCACGGCCCGCGCATCACCCTACTGGACGCCCTTTCGGCCGGTCATGAACGGAGGACCAACGATGCCCGCTCAGGCATAAGTGTGAAAGCCCCGGCCGGACTTCTTGCCCAGCAGGCCGCCCTCGACCATGCGCAAAAGCAGCGGCGGCGGCGCGTACAGGGGCTCCTTGAACTCCTCGTACATGGCTTGCGCGATGGAGACGGTGGTGTCCAGGCCGATGAGGTCGGCGAGCCGCAACGGGCCCATCGGGTGCGCGCAGCCCTGTTCCATGCCCTGGTCGACGACCTCGGCGCTCGCAAGTCCCGACTCGACCATCCGGATCGCGGACAGCAGGTAGGGGAACAGCAGGGCGTTGACGAGGAAGCCGGCCCGGTCCGGGGAGGCGATCGGCTTCTTGCCCAGGGTGTCGCGGACGAAGACCAGCGCCCGCTCGCCGACCCTCTCCTCGGTCAGGACCGAGGAGACGAGCTCGACCAGCGGCAGCGCGGGCACCGGGTTGAAGAAGTGGATGCCGAGGACCTGGCCGGGGCGGCGGGTCGCGGCGGCGAGCCGTACGACGGGGATGGAGGAGGTGTTGGTCGCCAGGATCGCGTCCGGGTCCTCGACGGTCTTGTCGAGGGTGGCGAACAGCTCCAGCTTGAGCTGCTCGTCCTCCTTGACCGCCTCGATCACCAGCTGCCGGTCCGCCAGATCGGCGAGGTCGCGGGTGAACGACACCCGGGCCAGGGCCGCGTCGCGTTCGGGCGCGGTCAGTTTGCCCCTGGCCACGCCCCGTTCCAGCGATGCGGCCAGCCGCCGCGGCGCGCTCACGAGCGAGGCCTCGGAGAACACCGCGACCCTCACGTCCAGTCCGCTCTTGGCGCACAGTTCGGCGATGCCGGTGCCCATGATGCCGCTGCCGGCGACGCCGACCCGCTCGATGCCGGCGCCGGTCTGATGTGTGGACAAGGTCATGTGGGGGTCCCCCAGTTCAGAAGTGTCGCTCCGATCGACATGCCGCCGCCGAACCCGGCGAGCAGGACCAGGTCGCCCGTCTTGAGGGCGCCGGTGCGGTGGGCCTCGTCGAGGGCGACCGGTACGGAGGCGCTGCCGACGTTGCCGTACCTGGTCAGCGTGCGGTGGGTGTGCGCGGCGCCGAGTCCGGTGCGCTCGACGACCTCGCCAAGCATCACGCCGTTGGCCTGGTGCGGTACGAAGTGGTCGACCGCGCCGATGTCGACGCCGGCCCGGTGGGTGAGGGCGAGGAGCGCGGGCGGGACGTGCTCGGCGACGAAGTCCCGTACCCCGCGGCCGTCCATCTTGAAGTAGTGGCCGCCCTCGGCGACGGTGGCCGCCGAGGCGGGTCGGCGGCTGCCGCCGGCCTCGACGCGGATCAGGTGGTGGGCGTCGCCGCGGCTGGCCAGGTCGGTGGCGATGATCCCGTACGGTTCGGGGACCGTGCCGACGACCGCGGCGCCGGCGCCGTCGGCGAACAGGATCGCGGTCCTGCGGTCGGTGAAGTCCAGGATCCGCGAGTAGACGTCCGCGCCGATGACCAGGACGCGGGCGGTGGGGTTCACGGTCACCAGGCTGTGGGCCAGCGCGAGGGCGTAGACGAAGCCGCTGCACACGACGTTGACGTCGAAGCAGGCCGCGCCGTAGGCGCCCAGGCCGTGCTGCACCAGGTAGGAGGTGGGCGGCTGCGGGAAGTCCCCGGTGGAGGTGGAGACGATGATGTGGTCGATCTGCCCGGGGCCCAGCCCCGCCTGCTCCAGGGCGCGTTCGGCGGCCTTGACCGCCAGGTCGGAGGTCGCCTCGTGCTCGGCGGCGTAGCGCCGGGATTTGATCTGCGTCTTGCGTTCGATCCACTCGGCGGTGACGCCGACGCGTTCGGCGACCTCCTCGTTGCCGACCTCGTGCTTGGGCAGGTAGGAGCCGGTGGAGAGTATGCCGATGCCCATGTCACGACGCTCCGGCCCGGTCGGGTGCGCCCGGGCGCAGCGGGTTGAGGCGCTGGACGCCGATCTTCTCGCGCAGGGCGGGGTCGGTGACGCCGAGTCCTTGTTCGGGGGCGAGGCAGAGCACGCCGACCTTGCCGATGTGCTTGTTCTGCTGGACCAGGCGTGCGGCCTCGCCCACGTCCGCCAGGGGGAAGACCTCGGAGAGGATCGGTGAGAGGTGCCCGAGCTGGAAGAGCCGGTTGCACTCGGCCTGTTCCTGGAGGTTCGCGGCGTGGCTGCCGATGATCCGTTTGAGGTTCATCCACAGGTAGCGGTTGTCGAAGTGGTGGTCGTAGCCGGTGCTGGAGCCGCAGGTGACGACGGTGCCGCCCTTGCGCACGACGAACACGGAGATCCCGAAGGTGGCCCGGCCGACGTAGTCGAACACGACGTGCGGGTCCTCGCCGACCTGCCGGCGGATCTCGCGTCCGAGCCGTTTGCCCAGTTCGATGGTGCGCTCGGGGGTGGGCGCGTCGTCGCCGCCCATGCCGATGTCGTTGCGGTTGATGACCACGTCGCAGCCCAGGCGGCGCAGTGCCTCGGCCTTGTGCTCGGAGCCGACCACGCCGATGGGGATTCCGCCCGCGTTCTTGACCATCTGCACCGCGAACGCGCCGAGGCCGCCGGTGGCGCCCCAGATGAGGACGATGTCGCCCTGCTTGATGCGGGCGCCGTTGTCGCCGACCAGCATCCGGTAGGAGGTAGCCGCGGTCAGCAGCACCCCGGCCGACTCCTCCCAGGTCAAGTGGGTGGGTTTGGGAAGGAGTTGGCTGGCGCGGACCACGGCGTAGTGGGCGAGGCCGCCGAAGTTGGTCTCGTAGCCCCAGATCTTCTGCCCCTGCCCGAGCATCGCGTCGGCGTGCGTGGCCGGTTCCTGCTCGTCGACCTGGACGCAGCTCACGACGACGTGGTCGCCCGTCTTCCAGTGCCGCACCCCCGCCCCGGCGCGCACGACGACGCCGGAGGCGTCCGAGCCGACCACGTGGTGGGGCAGGTCGTGCCGGGCGGCCCAACCGCCTTGGCGGGCGCCGCGCTTGAGGAACTCGAAGGTGGGCACCGGTTCGAACGTCGCCGACCATACGGTGTTGTAGTTGATGGAGCTCGCCATGACGGCGACGACCACCTCGTCCGGCGCGATGTCCGGCAGGGGGACCTGTCCGACGTGCAGCGACTTGCGGACGTCGTTGTCCGCGACGCCGTCGAACATGCCGAGGTCCGCGGCCAGGAGGTGCGCCGCCTCGTAGGTCGGGGGGAGTTCGTGCCGCCCAAGTTCGTCCGGGCCGGCCCCGGACAGCAGGGCCTGTGTCAGAGAATCCATGGCTTCCTTCGCCTTCGCCGTGCCGAACCGCTGCTGACCGGGCCGGGCCGTGCCCGGCGTCGGAGGATCCCGGCGGCTGGGGTTCCCCGGCATCGGAGGACCCCGGCCTCAAAGGACCCCCGGCGTCAGAGGACCGCGCCCTCCTTCGTCCGCCTGCGCAGGCTCGGCCTGCTGGACTGGCCGAGGTCCTTCCACATGTCCGACAGGCCGGTGATGGTGCGCGCCGCGAACAGGCGGCGGATGGACACCTCCTGCTTGAGCTCCGTCCGGATCAGGCCGACCAGGCGGATCGCGCGCAGCGAGTTGCCGCCGAGGTCGAAGAAGTCCTCGTCGATGCCGACCCGGTCCAGTTCCAGCACCTCGGCGAACGCCTTGGCGAGGATCCGTTCGGTGTCGTTGCGCGGTGCGCGGTAGGTGTCCGGCTCGGTGGCGGGGTCGGGCAGGGCCGCCCGGTCGAGGCGGCCGCCCGCCGTCACCGGCAGGTGTTCCAGCACGGTGAACAGGGTCGGGACCACGGACTCCGGGAGTCGCTTCGCGGCGAAGCCGCGCAGTTCGTCGGCGGACAGGGTCTGGCCGTTCACGGGGACGACGTAGGCCACCAGGCGCGGCTGCCCGGCCGCGTCCGCCTTGACGGCGACGACCGATCGGGCGAGGTGGGGGTGTTCGGCCAGTACTTCCTCGACCTCGGCCGGCTCGACGCCGGCACCGCGTACGTCGGCCCGGGCGCCCGCGTCGGCGACGTGTTCGATCCGGCCGTCGGCGCCCCAGCGCACCCGGTCGCCGGTGCGGTGCATCAGGGTGCCGGGCGGGCCGAAGGGGCAGGGCACGAAGTGCTCCGCGGTCGGTGCGGGGCGTCCGAGGTATCCGCGTGCCACGCCGGGGCCGGCCACGTACAGCTCGCCGGTGACGCCGGCGGGGACGGGTGCCAGGCCCGGGCCCAGGACGTGGAGGCGGGTGTTGTCCGCCGGGCGGCCGAGGGTGCCCGGCCGGTGTTCCTGCCGGTCCGGGGTCAGGCGGTCGGTGGCGGCGAACTGGGCGGCTTCCGTGGGGCCGTGGCCGGTGACGATCGTCGTCTCGGGGCAGGCCTGGCGGATACGGCGCAGCGCGGCCGTGGGTACGCGGTCGCCGCCGGTGAACACCTCGCGCAGTCCGGCGAGGGAGGCGGGGTGCTGGGCGGCGATCGCCGTGAACCGGCCGGCGGTCAGCCACACGGCGGTGATGCCGTGCTCCGCGTGTGCCCGGGTCAGTGTGTCGGCGTCGAGTTCGCCGGGGGGAGCCACGACCACGCGGCCGCCGCCCAGCAGGGGCGCCCACAGTTCGAGGGCGAGGGAGTCGGAGGTGGCCGGGGTGTGCCACAGCACGGTGCCGCGGGCGGCGCCTTGCCAGGTGCGGTCCAGGACGAGCCGCTCCATGGCGCGGTGGGTGATGCCGACCGCGGTGACGGCGCCGGTCGTCGACGTGGGGCTCACGGCCACGAGGTTGTCCGGGTGCGGGAGCGGGTGCGGGAGTGGGAGCTGGGTGGATGCCGGTGCGGCACCGGTGGCGGCCGATGCGGCATCGGCGGCGACTGCCTGTACGCCATCGGAGGCGGCCGCCAGGGCGCCATCGGAGGCGGTGGCCGGGGCGGCGGCGGGTGCGGCGTCGGTGGTGAGGTCGGTGAGTACGAGGGCCGGGATCCCCAGGCCGGCCGAGAGCGCCCGGGCGGTCGCGGCGTCGGTGAGCAGGGCGTGCGCGGCGGCGTCGCCGGTCACGAGTTTGGCCTGCGCGGCGGGCAGCGCCGGGTCGAGGGACAGGTAGGCTCCGCCCGCCTTCACCACGCCCAGCAGGGCGACGGCCAGGTCCACCGACCGCTCCAGCGCCACCGCAACGACCGTGTCGGGCCCGACGCCGTGCCGGCGCAGTACGGCGGCCAGCCGGCCGGAGCGCTCGTCCAGTTCGCGGTAGGAGAGGGTGAGGTCACCGGACCGGAGGGCGACGGCGTCGGGGGCCGATGCCGCCTGGCGGGCGAACAGTTGAGGGACCGTCAGCGCGGGAAGGGGTGCGCCGGTGTCGTTCGGCCCGGTCAGCACCCGCTCGCGTCCGGCACCGGTGAGCACGTCCAGGGCGCCGACGCTCTGTTCCCCGTCGGCCACCACGGCGCGGATGTGGTCGATCAACTCCTCGCCGATGAAGCGCAGTTCCGCCCGGTCGTAGAGGCGTGCGGGGGCGTCGAGGCGGATGTAGAGGTCGCTCTCGGCGCTGCCGTCGCTGTAGACGCCGATGGACAGTTCGTCGAAGGAGCCGGTGGTTCCGCCGAGGTAGCGGGCCGGGTGGTCGCCGAAGTGGAGTCGGCCGACGAACTCGACGACGTTCACGACGGCGCCGAAGCTGCCGCGGTCGCTCAGGGCGGTCCGGCTCGCGCGCTGGATGTCCGAGTAGTGGCAGGCGGTGTGGCCGGAGATCTCGTACGTCTCGTCGGCGATCGCGTCGGCGAGGTCGGTGAAGGTGGTGTTCAGCGGGACCTTCACGCGTACGGGGACGACGTTCACGGCGAGGCCGGGTGTCCTGCCGGCGATGCCGGCCCGGTTGCCGACGGCGAGGGAGAGCAGGACCTCGGGGCGGTCGCAGCGGTGGCGGAAGAACACGACCGCGGCGGTGGTCAGCAGCGTGGAGGTGAACACGCCCATCGTCTTGGCCGCCCGGGTCCAGGCGTCGGCCTCGGCGTGCGGGACGGTCAGGGTGCGGCTGACCATGCCGATGGGCTCGGTCAGTTCGCCCCAGCGGTCGGCGTCGCTCATCGGCTCGGACAGCGTGGCGCGTTCGGCGTCGGACAGGGCGACGCGCGGGATCTGGGCGGGGGCGGGTGCGTCGGCGAGGTAGTCGCGCCAGAACGCGGTGTCGTCGGTGAACTCGTCGGAGGCGAGGTAGTCGGCCGCCTCGGTGGCGAACGGCTCGGCGTCCCAGGGGTGGGGCAGGGCGGGGACCTGTTCGCCGCGGGCCAGTGCCGTGTAGACCTCGGCGAGACGCCTGGAGAGCAGGCCGCCGGTGCCGAAGCCGTCCGAGACGAGGTGGTGGTAGGCGATCACCACGAGGGAGCGGGCCGGCGCGAGGGTGATGACGCCCATCCGGAACAGCAGGTCGTGGCCGAGGTCGAACGGCTTGCGGATCAGGTCGGCCAGCGCGTCGCGTGCCGCCTGCTCGGGGTCCGTCTCGGCGGTCAGGTCGAGGAGGAAGGGCCGCCAGTCCCCCAGTTCGCGCGGCGCGTAGCGCAGTCCGTCGCCGTCGTCGGCGAAGGTGACGCGCAGGACCTCGGCCTCGTCCAGCACGTGCAGGAACGCGGATTCCATGACGGCCGGGTCGAGTTCACCGTCCACGTCCCACATGGTCAGTGCGTGGTTCAGTGTGTCGGCAGACATTTCCTCCGCCAGCCACAGTCCTTTATGCGCGGACGAAGCAGCGAATGCACGCACACGGATCAACCCCTTGGCAAACAGGTCCGGGAATCGGATGAATTCGCAGATCACCCCACCTTCACGGAAGGTGAATCAGCAGGTCAAGACAACTTGGTACGGGGGCGGGACAAGCCTCTTGGGGGCTTGCGGTGTCCCGCCGGCGGGACATTCGGGCGGGAGCTTCCGGCGGGACATTGCCCCGGGGGCGCCTTTCCGCGCGGGCGCGGTGGCACCCGTGACCGGGGCGGGTCGCCCGGCCGGTCAGCGTGCGCCGGGTCCGGCCAGCGAGGAGACGATGTGCCGGGCGATCAGCCGCGGTGAGGGGTGGCGCAGCACCACGTTCGGCCGCAGTTTCAGGCCGGTGGAGGCGGTCAGGCGTTTACTCAGGTCCGCCGACAGCATCGAGTCGAAGCCTATCTTCGTGAACTCGCCGTCGGGGTCGATGGATTCGGTGGAGGGGTGGCCGAGCACGACGGCGACCCGTTCGAGGACATGGTCGAGGACGAGGGCCTGGGCGTCGTCGGGGACGAGCGCCACGAGCCGTTGCGGCAGCGGAACTTGCTGGTCGTCGGCCGTCTGCGGCGCCTCTGTCGGGGATGCTTGTGCGCTCACGGCGGCGGTGGGTGCGGAGCTGAGCCAGTACCGCTGCCGCTGGAAGGCGTAGGTCGGCAGATCGACCTGCCGGCGGGTGGTGAACAGGGCGGACCAGTCGACGTCTCCGCCGCGCACGTGCAGCGCGGCCAGGGAGCCGAGGACGGCCTCCACCTCGCCCCGGCCGCGCCGCGAGGAGGACAGCACCAGCGCGTCGTCCAGGTCCTCGACCATCTCCTGCACGGGGACGGTCAGCACGGGGTGCGGGCTCATCTCGACGAACACCCGGAAGCCGTCCGCGGCCATCTGCCGTACGGAGGATTCGAAGCGGACCTTCTCGCGCAGGTTGTTGTACCAATACTCGGCGTCCAGCCGGGCGGTGTCGATGATTTCGCCGTACAGGGTGGAATAGAAAGGCAGTTCCGACGTTTTCGGGTTCACGTCGGACAGTGCGTGGAGCACCTCGTCCCGTACCCGGGTCACCTGATGCGAATGCGAGGCGTAATCGACCTTGATGCGCTGGGCCTGGCAGCCGTCGGCCTTCATCTTCTCGATGAATTCGTCGAGCGCGTCGGGTTCTCCGGACACCACGACCGCGCGGGGTCCGTTGACCACGGCGATGCTGATCCGGTCGCTCCACGGTGTCAGGTGCTGTTGCACCACCGTCTCGGACTCGGCGACGAAGGCCATGCCGCCGTGTCCGATCAGTTCCACCAGGGCCTTGCTGCGCAGTGCCACGATCTTGGTGGCGTCGCGCAGGGTCAGGGCGCCGCACACATGGGCGGCGGCGATCTCGCCCTGGCTGTGGCCCACCACCGCGGAGGGTTTCACGCCCCAGGACCGCCACAGGGCGGCCATGGACACCATCACCGAGAACAGTGCGGGCTGCACCACGTCCACCCGGTCCAGGCCCGGCGCGCCCGCACGTGCGTGGATGACGTCGAGCAGTGACCAGTCGGTCCATTCGGCCAGGGCGGTCGCGCAGGCGTCCAGGCTCCGCGCGAACACCGGGAAGGCGGCGTACAGTTCGCGGCCCATGCCGACCCACTGGGAGCCCTGTCCGGGGAACATGAAGGCGACGGAGCCGAGGTCGCCCGCCGTGCCGCCGACCACCGCGGCGGACTCCGTGCCCTCGCTCAACGCCTTGAGTGCGTCGAGGAGTTCGTCCTTGGTGCGGCCCAGGACGACCGCGCGGTGCTCGAACCGGGAGCGGTGCGCGAGCAGTGACCAGCCGGTTCCGGCGAGGTCCGGGCCGGTGCCGGCGGCGAAGTCGCGCAGCCTGGCCGCCTGCTGCCTGAGGGCCTTGGCCGTCTTGCCCGACACCGTCCACGGGATCAGGCCGCCGACGACGCCCGCGTCCGAACCGTGCTCGTCGTGCTGCTCCGGCTCCCGGGTCTGGTCCCGGTCCTGGTCCCGGTCCTGGTCCTGGGGCGGGGCCTCCTCCAGGACGACGTGGGCGTTGGTGCCGCTGACGCCGAAGGAGGACACCCCGGCCCGGCGCGGGCCGTCCGTCCTCGTCCACGCGCGGCCCTCCGTGAGGATCCGGACCGCGCCGGCGGACCAGTCCACGTGGTGCGAGGGCTCGGTCACGTGGAGGGTCTTGGGCAGGTGGCCGTGGCGCATGGCCATGACGGCCTTGATGACCCCGCCGACCCCGGCGGCGGCCTGGGCGTGTCCGAGGTTCGACTTCAGGGAGCCCAGCCACAGCGGCCGGTCCTGGTCGCGGCCTTGGCCGTAGGCGGCCAGCAGTGCGCCGGCCTCGATGGGGTCGCCGAGCACGGTTCCGGTGCCGTGGGCCTCGACGAGGTCGACCTCGGCGGGGGTGACGCCCGCGTCGGCCAGGGCTTTTCGGATCACCTTCTCCTGGGCGCGGCCGTTGGGGGCGGTCAGGCCGTTGCTGGCGCCGTCCTGGTTGACCGCGCTGCCGCGTACGAGGGCCAGCACCGGGTGGTTGTTGCGGCGGGCGTCGGACAGCCGTTCCAGGAGCAGCACGCCCACGCCCTCGGCCCAGCCGGTGCCGTCGGCGCCGTCCGCGAAGGCCTTGCAGCGGCCGTCGGGCGAGAGGGCGGCCTGGCGGGAGAACTCCACGAACATCGCGGGTGTCGCCATCACCAGGGCCCCGCCGGCCAGCGCCAGGGAGCACTCCCCCGAGCGCAGGGACCGCACCGCCATGTGGAGGGCCACCAGCGACGACGAGCACGCCGTGTCCACCGACACCGCGGGTCCCGTCAGGCCGAGTTCGTAGGCCACGCGGCCGGAGGCGACGCTCAGGGCGCTGCCGTACAGCAGGTAGCCCTCCAGGTCCTTCTGCCCGCCCTCCAGGAAGCGCCAGCCGTACTCGGAGGAGCTGACTCCGGAGAAGACGCCGACCTCGGAGCCGCGGACGTCGGCGGGGACGATGCCGGCGCGTTCAAAGGCCTCCCAGGAGGTCTCCAGCAGCAGGCGGTGGTGCGGGTCGACCGCCAGTGCCTCGCGCGGGCTGGTGCCGAAGAAGTCGGCGTCCCAGCCGGCGACGTCGTCGAGGAAGCCGCCCTGGTCGGTGTAGGCGTGGCCGGTGGCGTCTCGGTCCGGGTCGTACACGTCGCGCCATCCGCGGTCCGTGGGGAAGCCGCCGATGACGTCGCGGCCCTCGCGGATCACGTCCCACAGTTCCTCGGGACTCGTCACGCCTCCGGGGTAGCGGCAGGCCATGGCCACCACGGCGATGGGTTCGCCGCGGCCGGCCTTGAGGGCGTCGTTCTCCTGCCGGAGGCGGTCGCGTTCCTCCAGGAGCGTGCGCAGCGCCCGCTGGACCCGGTCCGCGCCGTCCGCCGTGCGTTCCGCGGAATCGGTCATGGCACTCTCCTAATTCTCTTCCAGGGCCAGGTCGACCAGTGCTTCGAGGTCCAGGTCCGACAGTCCCTCCGCGCCGGCCGTCTCGTCGGGTGCCGGGGTGGCGGTGTCCGGCGCGGGGGTGGCGGCGCAGGCCAGGACCAGTTCGAGGAGGCCCGCGCCGCGCAGGCTGTCGATGGAGACGGTCCGCAGTACGTCGCGGATCGCCGCGTCCTGGTCCGCCGGGGCCGGTTCGGGGCCGGCCTGCGGTCGCAGCAGGTCGCTGATGTGGTCGCTCAGTTCGCGTGGTGTCGGATAACTGAAGACGATGGTGGACGGCAGTCGAAGACCGGTGGAGGCGTTCAGGCGGTTGCAGAGTTCGACGGCGATCAGCGAGTCGGATCCGAGCCGGGTGAACGCCTCGTCGACGTCGACGCTCGCGCCGGAGGGGTGTCCGAAGACGACGGCGACCTGGTCGCGGACCCAGTCCAGGACGGCGGTGCGGGCCTGGTCGGCGGGCAGGCCGGCGAGCCGGGCGCTCCACCGGTCCGGGCCGCTGTCGTCGGCGGTGCTCGCCCTGGTGCGGCGCGGGCGGCCGCCCTCGACGAGGTCGCGCAGCAGCGGCGGCACGTCGCCGGTGTCCTTGGCGCGCAGGACGGTCAGGTCCAGGTGGGCGGGGACGAGGGCCGCTCTGCCGTCGGCGCGGGCGGTGTCGAACAGGGCCAGGGCCTCGGGCGTGGGCATGGCGGTGATGCCGGTGCGGCGCAGCCGGGAGAGGTCGGAGGCGTCGAGTTCGCCGGTCATGCCGCTGCTCTGTTCCCACCAGCCCCAGGCCAGTGAGGTGGCGGGCAGGCCGGTGGCTTGGCGCTGGGCGGCGAGGGCGTCCAGGAAGGCGTTGGCGGCGGCGTAGTTGGCCTGTCCCGCGTTGCCGAGTGTGCCGGCGAGGGCGGAGAACTGGATGAACGCCGACAGGTGGTGCTCGCGGGTGAGTTCGTGGAGGTTGATCGCGCCGCCGGCCTTGGCGGCGAGGACGTGGTCGATGCTGTGCGCGGTCAGTGATTCGACGGTGCCGTCCGCGAGGACGCCCGCCGCGTGCACGACGGCGGTCAGCGGGTGGTGGCCGGGCAGGGTCGTGAGCAGGTCGGCCACGGCGGTCCGGTCCCCGATGTCGACGGCGGCGACCTGGACGGCCGCTCCCGCGGCCTGGAGTTCGGCGACCAGGTCGGCGACGCCGTCGGCGGCGGGGCCGCTGCGGCTGGCCAGCAGCAGGCTGCGGACGCCGTGTTCGGTGACGAGGTGGCGGGCCAGGAGCGAGCCCACTCCCCCGGTGCCGCCGGTGACCAGGACGGTGCCGCCGCCGAGGCCGTCGCCGACGTCCAGGACGAGTTTGCCGATGTGGCGGCCCTGGCTCATCTCGCGGAACACCGCGCGCGCGTCGCGGATGTCGCGCAGGGAGAGCGGGCTCAGTCGCACGCTGCCGTCGGCGAACAGGTCCATGACGGAGCGGAACGTCTCCTGGAGGGCGTCGGGGCCCGCCTCGTAGAGGTCGAAGGGCCGGTAGTCGACTCCGGGGTGGGCGGCCGCGATCCGCTGCGGGTCGCGGATGTCGGTCTTGCCCATCTCGACGAAGTGTCCGCCGTGCGGGAGCAGGGTCAGTGAGGCGTCGACGAAGGTGTGGGCGAGGGAGTTGAGGACGACGTCGACGCCGCGGCCGCCGGAGGTGCGGCGGAACTTCTCGGCGAAGGCCAGGTCGCGGGAGGACGCCAGGTGTGCCTCGTCGATTCCGAGGGCCTTGAGGGCGGGCCACTTGGCGGGGCTGGCGGTGGCGTAGATCTCGGCGCCCGCGTGGCGGGCCAGTTGGACGGCGGCCATGCCGACGCCGCCGGCCGCGGCGTGGATGAGGACGCGCTGGCCCTTTCGGAGGTTCGCGACGTCGAAGAGGCCGTGGTGGGCGGTGAGGAAGGTGCACGGCATGGATGCCGCCTGGGCGTGGCTCCAGCCGTCGGGGACGGCCACGAGCATGCGGTGGTCGGCGACGGCGGTGCGGCCGAAGGCGCCGCTGAAGATGCCGGTGACCCGGTCGCCGGGGGTGAACGCGGTGACGTCGTCGGCTACTTCGAGGACGGTGCCGGAGCCCTCGCTGCCGAGTCCGGCGTCGATGGCGGTGCGCTCCACCAGGCCCAGCGCGATGGTGACGTCGCGGAAGTTGAGGCCGGCGGCCTGTACGGCGATGCGGACCTGACCGGGTGTCAGGGGTGCTTCCACCTCGGGGCAGGGGACCCAGGTGAGGTTCTGGAGTGTGCCCTTGACGGGGATGCCGAGGCGGTGGGCTCCGGCCGGCGGTGCCTCGATGCGGTGGTCGGCCGGCTGGGCCGCTGCCAGCCGGGGGATCAGCGGCGCGCCCTCGCGCAGGGCCAGTTGGTCCTCGGCCAGGGCGAGTGCCTGCGGCAGGCGGGTCCAGGAGGTGTCCGCGTCGTCGAGGTCGATCAGCTTGAACCGGCCGGGGTGTTCGGTCTGGGCGGAGCGGATCAGGCCCCACACGGACGCGCCGGGCAGGCTCTCGACGCGCTCGCCCCGGCCGGTGTCGACGGCCAGGCGGGTGAGGACCACCAGGGTGGAGGCGGCGAGGGTTTCTTCGGCGAGGAAGCGCTGGATCTGCTCCAGGACCCGTTTGCCGGCGTCGGCGACGGTGTCGAGCAGGCCGGCGCCGGTCGTGGCGTCGTCGTCCGGGCACAGGACGATGTGGGCGGGTGCGGGTCCGGTGAGGATCTCGTCCATCGACGCGTGGTGCACGGCGGGGCTGTCGTCGGCGGCGGTGAGGCGGGCGGCCGGGCCGCCGGGGGTGCCGAGGACGGCGATGCGCCCTGGGGAGGTGGTGCGCCCGGTGTCCTTGACCGGGCGCCACCGCACTTCGTACAGCGGCCGCGGCCGGCCGTGTGCGGAGTGGACCTGCTCGGCGCCGGCGGGGCGGAAGGCGAGGGTGGCGACGGAGGCGATCGGGCGGCCGTGCTGGTCGGCGATCGTCAGCGACACGGCGTCCTGGCCGGCGGGGGTGAGACGGACCCTGACGGTCGGCTGGCAGGGGCCGGTCAGGTCCACGCCGGACCAGGCGAAGGGCATGCGGCCCTGCTCGCCGGTCACCTGGATGACGCCTGCGGCGATGGAGGCGTGCAGGACGGTGTCGAGCAGGGCCGGGTGCAGGGCGAAGGCGCCGCCGGCGGTGGGGTCGGCGGTGTCGGGGAGGGTGGCGAGCGCGTAGAGGTCCTCGCCGTGCCGCCAGACCTCCCGCAGCCCGCGAAAGAGCGGGCCGTAGTCGAATCCGGCGTCCGCGAACGTGTCGTAGAGGCCGCTGATGTCGAGCTGCTTCGCCCCGGCCGGTGGCCATGCGGTGAGCGCCGGGGCGGGGGCCGGTGGGGTGAGCGGTGTCAGGCTGCCGCTCGCGTGGCGGGTCCAGGCGCCCCGGTCGGGGGTGTCGTCGCTTTGTGAGTACACGTCCAGGGTGCGGCGTCCGCTGTCGTCGGCGGCGCCGACGACGATGCGGATCCGTACGTCGCCGTTCTCGGGCAGGATCAGGGGGACGGCCAGGGTGAGTTCCTCGACCCTGCCGCAGCCGACGTGGGCGCCGGCCGACAGCGCCAGGTCCAGGTGGGCCGTGGCGGGGACGACGACGGCGCCGAAGACGGTGTGGTCGCCCAGCCAGCCGTGGGTGCGCAGGGACCACAGGTCGGTGAAGACCCGCTCGTCGGTGCCGGGATGGTCCACCACGGCGCCGAGCAGGGGGTGTTCGGGGGCGGTGAGGCCGGCGGAGGTGACGTCGGTGTTCTGTGTCCCGGCGAGGAAGTCCATCCAGTAGCGCTGCCGTTGGAAGGCGTAGGTCGGCAGGTCCACCGTGCGGCGGGGGCCGAACAGGGCGGGGAGGTCCACCTCGGCGCCGCTCACGTGCAGGTGGGCCAGTGCGCCGAGCAGGGCCTGCGGGGCGGGGCGGTCGCGCCGCGACGCCGATACGACCAGCGCGTCGTGGACGCCCTCGGCGGCGAGGGCCTCCTTGGTGATGCCGGTGAGCGTCGCCCCCGGTCCCACCTCCACGAAGACACCCGCGCCGGCGGCGCGGGCGCTGTCCACCGCGTCCCAGAAGCGCACGGGGTCACGGACGTGGTCGACCCAGTGGCGGGCGGAGGTGAGCTCCTGGAGCGTGGCCTCGCGGCCCAGCCGGGTGGAGACGACGGGGATCGTCATCTCGCCGTCGGGCAGGTCGCCGAGCGCTGCCGCGAACTCGTCGAGGACCGGGTCCATGAGCGGGGAGTGGAAGGCGTGGGCGACCGGGAGGAGTTTGGCGGAGACGCCGTCGGCGGCGAGCTGGTCGCGCAGGGCGTGGACCTGTTCGCGCAGGCCGGAGAGGACGACGGACTCGGGGCCGTTGACGGCGGCGACGCCGACGCGGTCGTAGGGGCCCAGCAGGGTGCTCACGTGGGGGTGGGAGGCGCGGACGGCGAGCATGGCGCCGGGTTCGGTGACCTGTTGCATGGTGCGGCCGCGGGCGGCGACGAGCCGGGTCGCGGTGTCCAGGTCGAGGACGCCGGAGACGTGGGCGGCGGCGATCTCGCCGACGGAGTGGCCGATGAGCCGGGCGGGTGCGGGGGCGTACCGGGTGAGGAGGCGGTAGAGGCTGACCTGGAGGGCGAACAGGGCGGGCTGGGCGATGTCCGTGCGGTCGCGGCCCTCGGGCTCGTCGGCGAGCAGGACGGGCTTGAGGGGGTGGGGCAGGTGGGCGTCGAAGCGGGCGCAGATCTCGTCGAGGCTCTGCGCGAAGACGGGATGGGTGTCGTACAACTGGCGCCCGACGCCTGCCCAGGGGGATCCCTGGCCGGGGAACAGGTAGACGGGGCCGCCGGGTTCGCCGGCGGCGGTGCCGCGTACGAGGGCGGCGGAGTCCTCGCCCCGGCTCAGCGCGTCGAGCGCGCCCAGCAGTTCGGTCCGGTCGTGGCCGAGGGCCACCGCCCGGTGCTCGAAGCGGGTGCGGCCGGACACCAGCGTGGCGGCGGCGTCGAGGAGGTCCAGGTCCGGGCGGGCGGCGGCGAAGTCGTGCAGGCTGCGGGCCTGGGCGCGCAGTGCCTGTTCCGAGCGGGCGGACAGCGCCCAGGGCACCGGCCCGCTCTGGCAGTAGGGCAGCTGGTCCTCGTCGTCCTCGTCGTCCTCGGGCGGCGCCTGTTCGAGGATGACGTGCGCGTTGGTGCCGCTGACGCCGAACGCGGAGACGCCCGCCCTGCGGGGCCGGCCGTCCGGGGTGGTCCAGTCCCGGGCCTCGGTGAGCAGTTCCACGGCTCCGGCGGACCAGTCGATGTGGGTGGAGGGGCGGTCGACGTGCAGGGTGCGGGGCAGTACGCCGTGCCGCATCGCCATGATCATCTTGATGATGCCGCCGACGCCGGCGGCGGCCTGGGTGTGGCCGATGTTCGACTTCAGCGATCCCAGCCACAAGGGGTCCCGGGTGTCGCGGTCCTGGCCGTAGGTGGCGAGCAGGGCGCCGGCCTCGATGGGGTCGCCGAGCGTGGTGCCGGTGCCGTGGGCCTCGACCGCGTCGATGTCGCCGCTCCCCAGGCGGGCGTTGGCGAGCGCGGCGCGGATCACGCGCTGCTGGGCGGGGCCGCTGGGCGCGGTCAGGCCGTTGGAGGCGCCGTCCTGGTTGATGGCCGAGCCGCGGATGACCGCCCAGATCCGGCGTCCGTTGCGGCGCGCGTCGGAGAGGCGTTCCAGGACGAGCATGCCGACGCCCTCGGCGAAGCCGGTGCCGTCGGCCGCGTCGGCGAACGCCTTGCACCGTCCGTCGACCGACAGGCCCCGCTGCTTGGACATCTCCCGGAACACCTGCGGCATCCCCACGACGGTGACCCCGCCGGCCAGCGCCAGTGCGCATTCGCCCTGCCGTAGGGACTGCACGGCCTGGTGCACCGCCACGAGCGAGGACGAGCACGCGGTGTCCGTCGACACCGCCGGGCCCTGCAGGCCCAGCGCGTACGACACCCGCCCGGACGCCACGCTCAGCAGGGAACCGGTCTGCGCGTAGCCGGCGATGGCCTCCGGGGTGGTGAAGTGGTTGCCGTAGCCGAAGTAGGCGAGTCCGGCGAACACTCCGGTGTCGCTGCCGTGCAGGGATTCGGGGTCGATGCCGGCCCGCTCCACAGACTCCCAGGAGGCTTCCAGCAGCAGCCGCTGCTGGGGGTCGGCGGACAGTGCCTCGCGCGGGTTGATGCCGAAGAAGTCGGCGTCGAAGTCGCCGGCGTCGTAGAGGAATCCGCCCTTGCGGGTGTAGCAGGTGCCGGGGTGGTCCGGGTCGGGGTCGTAGAGGGTGTCCAGGTCCCAGTTGCGGTCGTCGGGGAAGTCGTCCACGACGTCCGCGCCCTGTCGCACCAGCTCCCACAGGTCTTCGGGGGAGGCCACCTCGCCCGGGTAGCGGCAGGCGGCGCCCACGATCGCGATGGGCTCGGCGGCGGCGTCGGTCAGTTCCTGGAGGCGTCTGCGTGTCTCGATCAGCTCGATCGAGGTGCGCTTGAGGTAGTCGAGAACCTCGGCGTTGTTGTCGTGTGTCATCGCTTTCCCCTAGCCGAGTTCTTTGTCCAGCAGCGCGAGGAGTTCTCCCGCCGAGGCCGCACCGATCTGGTCGGCGATGGCGTCCGGTGCCCCGTCGTCACCCGCCGTCGCGCGGACTCGGCCCTGCAGCGTGCCGAGCAGCGTGGAAATCGTGGCCCGGTCCTGTTCCGCGAGGGTGCGGAACGTGTCCTCGAGCCGGGCGCCCAGGTCCTCGATCTCCTTGACCAGGTGATCGGCCGGGGACGGTTGTGCGGCGCCGGGGTCCGGGGTGATGCGTGTGCCCAGGAACCGGGCGACGGCCGCCGGGGTCGGGTGGTCGAACACGAGGGTGGCGGGCAGTTTCAGGCCGGTCGCCGCCGCGAGTTTGTTCCGCAGTTCCAGTGCGGTGAGCGAGTCGATGCCGAGGGTCTTGAACGGCACCGCGGAGGCGACCCGCCCGGTGTCGGCGTGCCCGAGGACGAGCGCGGTCTGGGTCCGTACGGCGTCCAGCAGCACCGTCTGCGCCTCCTGGGCCGGCAGCGACCTCAGGCGTTGTTCGAGGGGCACGTCGGTGCTCTGCGGGCCGGTGGGGTCTTGGGGTCCGGCCAGGGTCCGGGCGAGGGTGCGCAGCAGGGGGGAGGCCATCTGTCCGGCCTGTGCGGTGCCTGTCGCGGCCAGGTTCAGCAGCGCCGGCACGAGGACCGGCTCGTCGGCGGCGACGGCGGTGTCGAAGAGCGCGAGCCCCTGCCGTGAGGAGAGCGGCATGACGCCCTGGCGTCGCATGCGTTCGACGTCGGCTTCGCTGATGTCGGCGCTCATGTCGCTGCGTTCGGCCCAGAAGCCCCAGCACAGGGCGCTCGCGGGCAGTCCGCGGCCGCGGCGGGCTTCGGCGAGGCCGTTGAGGAAGGCGTTGGCCGCCGCGTAGTTGGCCTGGCCGGGGGTGCCGAGCACGCTCGAGACGGAGGAGAACAGCACGAACGCGGACAGTTCCAGGTGTTGGGTCAGTTCGTGCAGGTGCCAGGCGCCGCGCACCTTCGGCGCGAGGACCGCGTCGAGGCGGTCCTCGGTCAGGGCCTCGACGACACCGTCGTCCAGGACGCCCGCGCAGTGGATCACGGCCGTCAGCGGGTGTTCGGAGGGTACGGCGGCGATCAGTTCGGCGACGGCGTCGCGGCTGGTGACGTCGCAGGCCGTGACCTGGACGTGGGCGCCGGCCGCGGTCAGCTCCTCGCGCAGCGCGGTCGCCGTGGGGGCCGCCGGGCCGCGCCTGCTGGTCAGCACCAGCCGGCGTACCCCGTGCCGCTGGACCAGGTGGCGGGCCAGGAGCGCGCCGAGGCCGCTGGTGCCGCCGGTGATCAGTACGGTGCCGGAGCCGAGCGGGGCCGTCCGCGGTGCTCCGTGGCGGGACGCGGCCGGGTTGCGGGCCAGTTGGGGGGTGCTGACGCGGCCGGCCCGGATCTTGAGCTGGGCCTCGCCGGTGGCGGCGGCGGCCGGGACCAGGGCGAGGGACTCGGGGCGGCCGTCGGTGTCGACGAGCGTGAAGCGCTGCGGGTTCTCGGACTGCGCGGTGCGTACGAAGCCCCAGACGGCGGCCGCCGCGGGGTCGGGGTGGGCGACCTGGTCGTCGTGGAAGGCGTGCTGGGTCAAAAGGACCAGGCGGGAGGCGGAGAACCGCTCGTCGGCGAGCCAGTCCTTGGTCCAGCGCAGTACCTGGTGCAGGCGCTGTTCGGTGCCGGCGGGGGTGTCGCCGCCGGCGTCGGTGTCGTCGAGGCGGGCGATGACCAGGGGGGGTGTCTGCGCGCCGGACGCGGTGAGTTCGGTGAGGTCGGCGCGGGCCGGCCCGTCGGTTCCCGGCGCGGTGAGGGCGGCTCCCAGCACGGTGTGCCGGCTCGTCGGCTGCCCGGAGGGGACGGTGAGGGGGGTCCAGTCCACCTGGAACAGCGCGTCCTGGTGGTCGAGGCTCAGCGCGGTCAGCTCCTCGGCGTCCACCGGGCGCAGGCTCAGCGTGGCGACGGAGCCGAGCGGCATCCCGTGGGCGTCCGCGAGGGTCACGGACAGTGTGTTGTGTCCCGCGGGGGCGAGCCGCACGCGCAGGGCGGCGGGCCGGGCGTCGTCGAGGCGCAGTCCGGTGCAGTGGAAGGGCAGCCGGCCCTCGGGCCGGGAGGTGTCGGTGGACTTCCCCAGGCCGATGGGGAGCAGCGCGGCGGTGAGCAGTGCCGGGTGGATGCGGAAGCGGCCCTGGTCCGTGCCGTCGGCCGCGGGCAGTTCGACCTCGGCGAACAGGGTGTCGCCCTTGCGCCACACCGCGCGGGTGCCGCGCAGCAGGGGCCCGTGGCCGAAGCCGAGGGCGGCGAGCCTGGTGTATTCGCCGTCGAAGGGCACGGTGGTCGCGCCCGGGGGCGGCCACGCGGTGAGGGCGTCCGGGGCGGGGGCGGTGCCGGATCCGGCGGTGCCCGCGGCGTTGCGCGTCCAGGTGTTCTCGCCGTCGGCGCGCGAGTGCACGCCGATGGTGCCGGTGGCGTCGATGACGACGCGGATCTCGCGTTCGGCCGTGCGGGAGAGCACCAGCGGGGTTTGCAGGGTGAGTTCGTCGACGGTGTCGTAGCCCGCCTGGTGCGCCGCCCAGACGGCCAGTTCCGCCGGCACCGCCCAGGGCACCAGGACGGCGCCGTGGACGAGGTGGTCGGCGAGCCAGGGGTGGCGCTCCAGCGACAGGCGTCCGCTGCCGACCACTGTGCCGCGTCCGCCGTCGTCGTCGGGCAGGTCGATCACGGCGTCGAGCAGGGGGTGGTCGCAGGTGCTCGCGGCGGTGGTCTCGGCGGGGGTGTTCAGCCAGTAGCGCCGTCGCTGGAAGGCGTACGTGGGCAGCTCGGCCTGTGGGCCGTCGGCGTCGTCGAAGGCCGTGTCCCAGGAGACCGCGAGACCCAGGACGAAGGCTTCGGCGGCCGACCGGTAGAGGCGGGCGAGGCCGCCCTCGTCGCGGCGCAGCGAGCCCACCACGAACCCGGTGGCGCCGGGGGTGGCGTCGAACATCTCCTGGACGGTCATCACGAGCAGCGGGTGCGGGCTGAGTTCGACGACGGCGCTGTCGGGTTCCTGCTCGACCAGGCGTCCCATGGCGGCGGCGAACTGCACCGGGCTGCGCAGGTTGCGGTACCAGTAGCCGGCGTCGAGTCGGAGGGGGTCGATGGGGCCGCCGGTGACGGTGGAGTAGATCGCCACCGGGGTGGGCGTGGGGGTGATGGGGCCGAGTTCCTGCTGGAGGCGGCCGTCGAAGCGGTCCATGAGCGGTGAGTGGCCGGGGACGCTGGATTTGATCAGCCGGGCGCGGGCGCCGTCGGCCTGGCAGGCCGCGACCAGTTTCTCGACCGCCTCGCTCTCGCCGGAGACCGTCGTGGAGCCGGGGCCGTTCACGGCGGCGATGCCGATGCGGGACTCCTGGCCCGCGAGGAGCTCGCGGACGCGGTCCTCGGGCAGCAGGATGCCGGCCATGCTGCCCTGCCCGGTGACGGTGGCCAGGAGGCGGGAGCGCAGGGCCACGATCTTGGCGGCGTCCTGCAGGGTCAGGGCTCCGGCGACGTAGGCGGCGGCGATCTCGCCCTGGGAGTGGCCGATGACGACGTCGGGGCTCACTCCCAGCGAGCGCCACACTTTCGCGAGCGCGACCATCACCGCGAACAGCACCGGCTGGACGACGTCGATGTCCTCCAGGTCGGCCGAGTCCGGTCCGCCGCACACGGTGTCGATCAGCGGCCAGGACACCCACGGTTCCAGCGCCTTCGCGCAGGCGCGCAGTTCGTCGGCGAAGACCGGGGAGGTCTCCATGAGTTCGCGGCCCATGGCGATCCACTGGGCGCCCTGGCCGGGGAAGACGAAGACGGTCTTGCCGACCGGTCCGGCGAGGCCGGACACCGTGCCGGAGGAGGGTTCCTGCCCTGCGGCGACGGCGGCCAGGCGGTCCAGGAGTTCGGCCCGGTCGGCGCCGATGACGACCTGGCGGTGTTCGAACAGCGAGCGGGTCGTCACCAGTGCCCGTCCCACGTCCGCGGCCCTCGCGCCGGTGTTCGCGGCCACGCTGTCGTGCAGCCGGGCCGCCTGCGCGCGCAGTGCCTGTTCCGAGCGCGCCGACAGCACCCACGGCACCGCGTCCGGGGTGCCGGTGGCGGGCTGGGCGCCGGTACCGGCCGGGGCCGGGTCCGGCCGGGTTTCCGCGGGGGCCTGTTCGAGGATCAGGTGGGCGTTGGTGCCGCTGATGCCGAAGGAGGACACGCCCGCGCGCCGGGGCCGGTCCTCGGGCGTGGTCCAGTCCCGTGTCCCGGTCAGCAGTTCCACCGCGCCCGCCGACCAGTCGACGTGGGTGGAGGGGCGGTCGACGTGGAGCGTGCGGGGCAGTACGCCGTGCCGCATCGCCATGATCATCTTGATGGTGCCGCCGACGCCGGCGGCGGCCTGGGTGTGGCCGATGTTCGACTTCAGCGATCCCAGCCACAAGGGGTCCCGGGTGTCGCGGTCCTGGCCGTAGGTGGCGAGCAGGGCCTCCGCCTCCATGGGGTCGCCGAGCCGGGTGCCGGTGCCGTGCGCCTCGACCGCGTCCACGTCGCCGCAGGAGAGTCCGGCGTCGGCGAGGGCCGAGCGGATGACCCGCCGCTGGGCCAGGGTGTTCGGGGCGGTCAGTCCGTTGGACGCGCCGTCCTGGTTGATGGCCGAGCCGCGGATGACCGCCCAGATCCGGCGTCCGTTGCGGCGCGCGTCGGAGAGCCGTTCCAGGACCAGGACGCCCGCGCCCTCGGAGAAGCCGGTGCCGTCGGCCGCGTCGGCGAAGGCCTTGCACCGTCCGTCCGCCGACAGGCCTCGCTGCCGGGCGAGTTCCACGAACATCCCCGGGGTCGGCAGGGTCGAGACCCCGCCGGCCAGCGCCAGCGTGCACTCCCCCGAGCGCAGGGACCGTACGGCCTGGTGGATGGCGACGAGGGAGGCGGAGCAGGCGGTGTCGGTCGACACCGCCGGGCCCTGCAGGCCCAGCACGTAGGCCACCCGGCCGGAGGCCACGGACAGGTAGGTGCCGGTGAGCTGGAAGCCCTCCACCTCGCCGGCCGCGCCGCCGCCGACCCGGGGGCCGTAGTCGACGCCGTACAGGCCGGTGAACACGCCGGTCGCCGAGCCCCGCAGTGCGGCCGGGTCGATGCCCGCCCGTTCCAGGGCCTCCCACGAGGTCTCCAGCATCAGCCGCTGCTGCGGGTCCATCGCCAGTGCCTCGCGCGGGCTGATGCCGAAGAACTCCGCGTCGAAGTCGGGGAGTTCGGGCAGGAAGCCGCCGGTGCGGGTGTAGGTCTTGCCGTGTGCCCCGGGGTCGGGGTCGTAGAGGGCGTCCGTGTCCCAGCCGCGGTCCTGGGGGAAGTCGCCCATGGCGTCCACTTCGCCGGACACCAGTGCCCACAGCTCTTCGGGGGATGTCACCCCGCCCGGGAAGCGACACCCCACTCCCACGACGGCGATGGGCTCGCGCGCGGACTCCTCCAGCTCACGCACCCGCTCGCGCAGCTCCTGCGCGTCGCCGACGGCACGTCGCAAGTAGGAACGGAGCTTGTCGACTTCCTCCACCAGGGGCCTCCCTCAACGGTTTCTTAGAAGAACGGGTGCGGTTACAGGTATCCGCGGTCGATCAGGGCGTAGAGATCGTCGTCGCTGCGGGCTTGGGGATCCCTCTCCTGCGCCGGCCGCGCGGCCGGCGGTTCCGCGGCGTGGGGGGCCGGCGGCTCCAGGAGGCCGAAGAGGTGGTCGGCGAGCGCCTGCGGGGTGGGGTAGCTGAACGCGACGGTGGCCGGGAGCCGTACCGCGGCCGCCGTGTTGAGCCGGTTGCGCAGCTCCACCGCCAGCGAGGAGTCGAAGCCCAGGGCCTTGAACGTCTCGGCCGCCCGCGCCTGGAGATCGGCGGGCGTCAGTTCCACGCCCTTGGTGGCGAGGAGGGCCGCCGTCTCGGCGCACACGAGGGCGCGGGCCGCCGCCGGGGAGTCCGGGCCCGCCGGGCGCGCGCCCCGGCCGTCCGCCCGCCGCGCCTCGGTGTCCGTGTCGGCGGGTGCGGTCAGCCAGTGGCGCCGGCGCTGGAAGGCGTAGGTCGGCAGGCCGGTGCCGCGCGGCGGTGTGCCGGTGAACACCGCCGTCCAGTCCACCGGCACACCGCGCACGTGCAGTTCGGCCAGCGACGCCAGGATCTTGCCCGCGCTCCCGTCGTGCCTGCTGAGGGTGCCCACCACCGGGGGCGGTGCGGCCAGCGCGTCGGCGGCCTCCTCCATCGCCACCTGGAGCACGGGGTGTGGGCTGATCTCCACGTACACGCCGCCGCGGTCGCGCATCAGGTTCTCGACGACCTCGCCGAAGCGCACCGTCGAGCGCAGGTTGTCGTACCAGTACGAGGCGTCGAGTGCGCGGGTGTCGAGCGGTCGGGCGGTGACGGTGGAGTGGAACTCCACCGCCGTCTGTCGCGGGGTGACGCCGGCGGCGGCCTTCAGGACCTGGTCGCGGATGGCTTCGACCTGGTGGGAGTGGGACGCGTACTCGATCTTGACGCGGCGGACCCGGACGCCGTCCCCGGCGGCCCGGGCGGCGAACTCCGCGAGGGCCGGGAGGTCTCCGGCGATCACCACGGAGGCCGGTCCGTTGACGGCGGCCACCGACAGCCGCCCGGCCCAGCGCTCCAGCCGTTCCTCGACCCAGGCCAGGGGCGCGGCGACCGCGTTCAGTCCGCCCAGGCCGGCCAGCGCGGTCAGTGCCCGGCTGCGCAGGGCCACGATCCGCGCCGCGTCCTCCAGGCGGAGCGCTCCGGCCGCGCAGGCCGCCGCGATCTCTCCCTGGGAGTGCCCCACCACCACGTCGGGGACCACGCCAAGGGAGCGCCACAGTTCGGCGAGGGAGACCATCATCGCGAACAGCGCGGGCTGGACGACGGCGTCGCCGCGCTCCAGCGACGGTGCCGACTCGGCCCCGCTCACCAGGTCCAGCAGGGACCAGTCGAGCCATGGCTCCAGCGCTTTCGCGCAGGCGTCGACGGCGCGGGCGAAGACCTCGGACTCGGCGTAGAGCTGGCGGCCCATGCCCAGCCACTGCGAGCCCTGGCCGGGGAAGACGAAGACGACCGGGCCCGTGGGCATCGTGGCGGTGCCGCGCACGGCCCGTGCCGCCGCGCCGCCGGACGCCACCAGGCCGAGGCCGGCCAGCGCCTCGTCGCGGTCGTCGGCGAGGACGACGGCCCGGTGTTCGAACGACGACCGCGTCGCGACGAGCGCGTGCCCGATCTCGGCCGCCGGCAAGGACGCGTCGGCGGTCACGAGGTCGCGCAGCCGTGCGGCCTGCTGTTGCAGGGCCTGCTCCGAGCGGGCCGACAGCACCCAGGGCACCGCTTGGGCGGCGACCGCGCGGGGCAGGTCGGCGCGGGTGGCGGCGGGTTCGGTGTGCGGGGTGGGGGCCTGTTCGAGGAGGACGTGGGCGTTGGTGCCGCCCATTCCGATCGAGGACACCCCGGCCCGGCGCGGCCGGCCGGGTGTGTCCGGCCAGGGCCGCGCGGCGCGCGGGACCTCGAAGTCGTCGTCGAAGCCGGGGACGGCGGGGGTGGGGGTGGTGAAGTTCGGGGTGGGCACCAGGTGGGCGCGCTCCAGGCACAGCGCGGCCTTCACGAAGCCGACGATGCCCGCGGCCGGCTCCAGGTGGCCGACGTTCGCCTTCACCGAGCCGACGGCGAGCCGGCGGCTGCGGCCGCTCGCGCGGAACACCTCCCGCAGGCCGCTCAGTTCGGCCGGGTCGCCGAGCCGGGTGCCGGTGCCGTGGGCCTCGACGTAGTCGACGTCCTCGAACGCGACGCCCGCGCGGCGGACGGCGGACAGCACGGCCGACGCCTGTCCGGTGGGGCTGGGGTCCGGCATCCGGGAGGAGGCGCCGGCGCTGTTCACGCCCCAGCCGCGCACCACCGCGTAGATGTGGTCGCCGTCGGCGACGGCGAGGTCGAGCCGCTTGAGGACGACGAACGCGCCGCCCTCGCCGCGGATGAAGCCGTTGGCCCGTGCGTCGAAGGGGAAGCATCGGCCGTCGGGCGAGAGCGCGCCCAGGTTCGCCAGTCCGGCTCCCGCCTCGGGATCGACGATCAGGTGCACGCCGCCGGCGATCGCCGTGTCCACCGCGCCGCCGCGGATCCGCTCGCACGTCAGCGCCAGCGACACCAGGGAGGAGGACTGGCCCGAGTCCGCGCAAAAACTCATGCCGCGGACGTCGAACAGGTGCGAGATCCGGTTCGCTATCAGCGCGCCGCTGGAGCCGAGCGCGGCGTGGTGGTCGTCCCGGTCGCTGCCGGACAGCTTGCGCAGCAGCTCGTAGCCGGAGGGCCCGGCGCCGACCACGACGTCGACCTCGCGGCCCGCCAGGGCGGCGGCGGGCAGGCGGGCGTCCTCGACGGCTTCCCAGGCGAGTTCGAGGCCGAGCCGCTGCACGGGGTCCATGGCGGCGGCTTCCCCGGGCGCGGTGTCGAAGAAGGCGGCGTCGAAACCGTCGACCGAGTCGAGGAACGAGCCCGAGTCCAAGGTGGCGGCGTCGGGGTGGGACAGGTACGTCGACCGTGCGTCGGCTGCCCGCCGTGCGGGGAACGTGCCGATGGTCGACCGCCCCTCGCGCAGCAGGTCCCAGAACTCGGCCACGCCGTGGACACCGGGGAAGCGGCACGACATCCCGATCACGGCAATATCGGTGGCTGCGCCAGGCATGAGTGTTCCTTCCGGTTCCTTCGGTGTACGGCGGGCACGCGCGGCGCTACGGCGCCGACCGCCGCGGGTGAGGGCGGGGCGTTCCGGGCCCGGGGGCGGGGTGCTCACGGCCGGCGGGTCAGCAGCTTCGACAGTTCGTCCGGCGCGTTCATGAAGTCGTAGTGGCCGCCGCCGACCACCTGGAACTCGACGCAGTCGGCGTACTGGCGCCAGCCCTGGAGATCGTCCAGGGTCACGTCCTCGTCGTCGCGCCAGTGCACGACGACGATGGGGCAGTCGACCGCGGCCGGCGTCTGGCGCCGGTATTTCTTGGCGGCCGCGTGGTCACGCAGCAGAACCATGAGGCCCAGGTCGAGCATGTCGGGGCGTGGTTCGATGCCCCGGCCGCGGACGAACGCCTCCACCTCGTCGCGCAGTTCGGACTCGGTCATGGTGAGCATCGGGTCGCGGGAGGCGTCGTGCGGGGCGGGCTGGCCGGAGACGAACAGGCAGCGCGGTGTGGGCAGTTCGGCCTCGGCGAGTCTGAGGACGGTCTCGTAGGCGGGCAGCGCGCCCGCGCAGTGCGCGAAGAACGCGAACGGCCGGTCGAGCAGCGGTGTCAGGGGTTCGACCAGGTCGGCGGCGAGGTTCTCGTAGGTGCCGTAGTGGGGGTGGCCGAGCCGGTTCTCGCGGCCGGGGAACTGCACCGGGCAGACCTCGATGTCCTCCAGCGCGGCCGGCCAGGCGCTGAAGGCGGAGGCGCCCGATCCGGAGAAGGGGAAGCAGAAGAGCCGGGCCGGGTGGTCGGCGGGCGGCCGGACGAACCACGGCGACAGGGCGACGGCGGAGCCGGTTGTCATGGCGTCCTATCGTTTCTGCGCGACGATGGGGAGGTGGGTCATCCCGGCGATGAAGTACGACCGCAGGTGCTGCGGTTCACCGGCGAGCTCGATCGGTCCGAACCGCTCCAGCAGCTCCTCGAAGAAGATCCGCAGGGTCAGCCGGGCCAGCGGCGCGCCGATGCAGAAGTGCGGCCCGAACCCGAACGCGACCTGCCGCTTGGCGTTGGGCCGGGTGATGTCGAAGGTGTGCGGGTCGGGGAAGAGGGACTCGTCCCGGTTGGCCGAGCCGATCCACGCGACGACCGCCGCGCGGGCCGGGATCGTGCCCCCGGCGATGTGGACGTCGTCGACGGCGTAGCGCATGAAGTTGCAGGCGGCCGAGGTCCAGCGCAGCCCTTCCTCGACCAGGTTCGGGATCAGTGTCGGGTCGGCCTGCGCCTTGTCGAACTGCTCGGGCCGCTCGATGAGGGCCTGCACGGTGCCCGAGACGGTGTGCGGTGTGGTGACGTTGGCGCCCAGCAGGATGCTGTAGCCGTCGAGGGCGATCTCCTCGTCGCTCAGCGGTGCGCCGCCCGCGCTGACGCTCATGAGGTGGGCGAGCAGGGTGTCGTCCTCGCCGCCGGCCGCGCGGCGCCGTTTGACCCACGCGGTGACGTAGTTGACCAGCTCGTGGTGGGAGATGGCCAGGGTGGCGGCCTCGTGGCCGACCATGAAGTGCGGGTCCGAGGGAGCGGTCACCATCGCGGTGAGCTGGACGAGTTCCTCCCAGTCCTCGGCGGGGATGCCGAGGAGCGGGCCGGTGACCATCGCCGGCAGGAGCAGTGCCCGTTCGGCGAGGTCGAAGGGCTCGCCGTCGAGCGCCGGCTGGAGGAAGCGCCGGATCGTGCCGCGGATCGAGTCCTGCCAGGACTTCACCGCCCGGGCGGTGAGTTTGGAGCCGAGCGGCCGGCGGACCTCGGTGTGCCGGGGCGGGTCGGTGGAGGTCAGCAGCGTGCCCGCGGCGGGGTCGTCGATCCCGACGTGGGTGGGTGTCGTGCCGCGTTCGGAGGTGAACTCGCGGTGGTCGCCGAGCACGCGGCACACGTCCTCGTGGCGGGTCACCGACCAGAACTCGCGCCCGTCGGGCAGGACTTGGTGGTGCAGCGGCGCCTTCGCCCGCATCACGTCCCAGACCGGGTGCGGGTCGCCCGCGGTGTACAGGTCCAGGTCGAACAGGTCGAGGGTGTCGAGGTCGACGTCGCGAGCGGGACCCGGCGTCAGCCTCACGTCGCGGCCCTCCCCTGCTCGATCAGTTCGGCGACCCGGGTGGGGGTCTGCGCCAGGTAGAAGTCGCGCACGGAGAGCTGGACGCCGTAGTCCTGCGACACCCGGTCGATGATCTTTATTCCGATCAGGGAATTGCCGCCGAGTGCGAAGAAGTCGTCCTCCGGCCCGACTTCGCGGTCGCCGAGGCATTCACCCCACAGCGCCGCGATTTCCCGTGCCAGTGACACCGGCGCGTCCGAGGACGCGGCGTGCCGTTCCGGTTCCGGGGTCTCGTCCTGTCCATCTCGCTGGTGGACCACCTGCGGTGACGAATTCATTGCCAGTCTTTCCTTCCTCCGCCGACCGGGATTCCCGTTCGCGTCCTTTTCGGCCCGTCTTCGGGCCGTCACCGCCGTGGCGGCCGCCAAGGCTCTTCGCGCTGTCCCGCCGGCGAGACACATTCTCCGAATGGCCGAATCGAGTGTCGCGTGAATGCGCTGCCGCTCCCACCGTGTCGGCGGGTGCCCGGTGTTCGCCGGCCGGTGGGCTGGAAATGGGGCGGCGAATCTGCATGCCCCAAAACATCCGCTCCCCCGCCGTAGCCGCGTCCGCCCTGTCTCGCCGGCGGGACGGGCGGGTCCGGCAGCGGCTCGTCCCTGGCTCGTCCCGGCACCGGCACGGACACGGACACGGACACGGGGCGATGCTCGGCGATGCGCGCGGAACGTGTCGCCCGGAGGGGCCCGGAACGCGCCGACCCGCCCCGGCGGCGTGGGGTGCGCCGGGGCGGGTCGGGAGGGGACACCGGGCGGTTGCTCCGAGTCGGCCGGTGTCACGCCCGCTTCTTGAAGGTGGAGATCGCCCACGCGTATCCGAGGACGGCGAAGCCGACGCACCAGGCGAGGGCCGCGATCGCGTCGCCGCTCGACACCTCGCCCACCAGCAGCCCGCGCAGCGTCTCGATGATCGGGGTGAAGGGCTGGTACTGGGCGAACTGCTTCACGCCGACGCCCATCGTGTCCGCGGGCACGAACGCGCTGCTCAGGAACGGCAGCATGATCAGCGGCACGGCGGCCAGGCCCGCCGACTCCGTGGTCTTCGCGGCCAGGCCCATGGCGACGGTGAGCCAGCCGGCCCCGACGGCGAGGAGCACGAAGAGGCCGAGGACGCCGAGCCAGTCCAGGGCGCTCGCCTTGGGGTCGAAGCCCATGGCGAAGGCCACCCCGATGATGGCGGCGGCGGCCACCAGGCAGCGCACGGCGGTGACGACGACGTGCCCGGTGAGCATGGCTCCGCGGGAGACGTCCATGGTCTTGAACCGGTTGATGATGCCCTTGGTCATGTCGTCGTTCACGGCCGTCGCGGTGGCCCCGAGGCCGTAGCTGACGGCCATCACGAGCAGGCCCGGCGTCGCGTAGTCGATGTAGTGCCCGCCGACGCTGAAGGCGCCGCCGAACACCTTGACGAACATCAGCATGATGACGATCGGGAACAGGACCGCGTTGAACATCGTGGTGGGGTTGCGCAGGGTGTGCTTCACGTTGCGGCGCAACATGATGCTCGAGTCGGCGAACGCCGTCGCGACCGTGCTCATCGCGCGATCGCCTCCTTCTTCCGGCTCGTGCCCTCGGCCGCCCCGGCGTCCTTGCCGGTGTGCTCGGTCAGGGCGAGGAAGACGTCGTCGAGGTCGGGGGTGTGCACGGCGAATTCCTGTGCGTCGAGGGCGTGTTCGTCGAGGCGGTCCAGCAGGGCCCGCAGCGACCTCGACCGGCCGTCGCTGGGCACCCGCAGGGTCAGTTCCTCGTCGTCCCGCGTGGAGTCGGTGAAGATCCGTGCGGCGGAGCCGAGCTGGAAGGCGTCGGCGAACCGGAGCCGTACGTGGGTGCCGGGGAGTCGGCCCTTGAGCTCGGCGGCGGTGCCCTGGGCGACCAGGCGGCCCTGGTTGAGGACGGCGATGCGGTCGGCGAGCTGGTCGGCCTCCTCGAGGTACTGGGTGGTGAGGAAGATGGTGGTGCCCTCGGCGACCAGCTCGCGGACGATCCCCCACAGGGTGCGCCGGCTGCGCGGGTCCAGACCCGTCGTCGGCTCGTCGAGGAAGATGATCTGCGGGCTGCCGACCAGCGTCATCGCCAGGTCCAGCTTGCGGCGCATACCGCCGGAGTAGGTCGCCGTCAGCTTGTCCGCCGACTCCCCCAGGTCGAACCGCTCCAGCAGCCGGTCGACCATCTGCCCGCCGTTGCGCACGCGCTTGAGGTCCGCCATCAGCTGCAGGTTCTCGCGGCCCGACAGCAGATCGTCCACCGCGGCGAACTGGCCGGTCACGCCGATGGCGGCGCGCACCTCCTTGGTCGCGCTCGCCACGTCGTGCCCGGCGACGTGCACCGTCCCGGCGTCGGCGGTGAGCAGTGTGGTGAGGACGTTCACCGTGGTCGTCTTGCCCGCCCCGTTGGGGCCGAGCAGGGAGAAGACCGAGCCTGCGGCGACTTCGAAGTCGATGCCGTCGAGCACGGCCTTGTCGCCATATGCCTTGCGCAGCCCTGTCACTGCGATAGCGGAACTCTTCATGCCCCCACTGTCGGGCCGGGCGCCGACACGGCCCTGTCAGAGTCCTGACACGGCGCTCGGGTCCGCCTCGACGGCGCGGGCGCCGGGAGCGGAAACGGAATCCGGGACGGGAGCGAAGCGCGAGGGGCGTCCGCAGGAACGGACGCCCCTCGCGCACCGCGGCCCGCGGGCCGGGCCGCACCGCGTGTCACCTGTCGGCCGGGTCCCGGGCGCACTCCGTCTCGATCACGTCCAGGATCTCCCGGCCCTGGTCGACCAGGTACATGTGGTCGCCCGGGAACTCGACGTAGCGGAACGCGGCCGTGGTCGCGTCCCGCCACTGGCGGCCCTCCTCGGCGGAGACCAGCCCGTCGACCGCGCCGCGCAGTGAGGTGATCGGCACCGGCACCGGGTCGTCGGTGCTGGGGACGTAGGCCTCGTGCATCTCGCAGTCGGCCTGGAGGGTCGGAAGGATCAGCTCCCGCATCTCCGGGTGGTCCAGCGCCTCGTGCCGGAACCCCGCGAACTCCTCGACCCTGGCGAGGAACTCCTCGTCCTGGAGGCCGGCCGCCCGCCGCTCGCGCTGGGTCCACGGACCCGGCGAGCCGCTGACGACGAGACGCTCGACGCGCACACCGCGCTCGATGAGCAGGTGCACGAGCTCGTACGCGAGCACCGCGCCCAGGCTGTGCCCGAACAGTACGGTCCGGGCGCCTTCGCCGAGGTCGTCGACGACGTCGTCGACGACGCCCTTGGCCGCCTCGAAGACGTTCCGGTACGGCTCCTCCAGGATCCGGCGCTCCCGGCCCGGGAGCTCGACCGAGGTCACGCGCCACCGGTCGGCGGCCGGCTCCCGCCACGGGTGGAAGAACGAAGATCCTGCCCCCGCGAACGGCACGCACAGCAGTGTGCGCTGCCCCGTGTGTTCCGCGGTCCTGCCGGGTTCCGTCACCCCGACCAACCCCAATCATCCAGTCGATGGTCCGTTGACATGGCTCCGGGAATCCGGAACCGGTCAGGCCAGGTCCGCCAGTTTGCGGTTGAGCACCTCGAAGACCTCGGCCACGGGGCCGGGCAGGTTCATCTCGTGGTGCGTCGAGGCCACGTCGTACTCCTCGATGGTCCCGAGGACGTAGGGCTTCCACAGGTGCGCGTACATGTCGTCCTTGTGCGTCGCGTGGAAGAACACGACATCGCCGTCGTAGACCGGCGACTGCCAATCCATCATCAGGTTCGTGTTGTTGGCCAGGACCTTGGCCATGCTGTCGAGGAAGTCCTGCTGGTTGCCGGTCCCGATGTACTGGCCGAAGTACTCCTCGAGCTCGTCGCGGTAGTCGTCGACGGTCTTGTTGCGGTGGATCTCCGTCCATCCCTGGCCGCCCGGCTGGGAGTCCAGGATGGCCGTGAGGGTGACCTCGTGGCCGCGCCGGACGAGGCCTTCGGCGATGGCCTGCACGAGGGTGCCGCCGTAGGACCAGCCGATGAGGTTGAAGGGGCCTTCCGGCTGGATCTCCAGGATCTCCCCGATGAAGTGGTCGACCATCTCCTCGATGGACGCCACCAGCGGCTGCTTGCCGTCGGCGCCGCGGGACTGCAGGGCGTAGGCCTGCCGGTCCTTCACGTTCGTCACGAAGCTGAAGTACGCCCAGCCCAGGCCGCCGCCGCCGTGGAAGAACCACAGGGGCTTCTTGCCCGTGCCGGGGTCGCTGTTCAGCGGCAGCACGACGCCGAAGGGGTTGACGGCCTCGTCGGGGACGGCGCCGGAGAGCAGCAGGGCGGCGAGTTCGGCCACCGTCGGGAACTTGATGATCGTCCGCAGTGGCAGGTCCACGTCGAACTGCTTGCGGATGCGGACGCTGAGCCGGGTGGCCAGCAGCGAGTGGCCGCCGAGCGCGAAGAAGTCGTCGTCTATGCCGACGCTCTCCTTGTCGAGCAACTCGCGGAAGATGGTGACCAGTTTCTCCTCGTGGGAGTTGCGCGGCTCCTTGCCGATCACGGCGGGCGTGTGGTCCGAGGGCAGGGCCTGCCGGTCGAGCTTGCCGTTCGCCGTCAGCGGGATCTCCGCGAGCGGGATCAGCGTGGAGGGCACCATGTAGTCCGGCAGCCGCCCGCGCAGGTAGGCGGTCAGCTCGGGGAGCAGCGCGTCCACGTCGGCGGCGGCGTCCGCCGCGGGCACCACGTAGCCGACGATGCGCTTGTCGCCCTGCTGGTTCTCGCGCACCACGACCGCGGCCCGCGAAACGGCGTCGTGTCCGGCCAGTACGTGCTCGATCTCGCCCAGCTCGATCCGGAATCCGCGGACCTTCACCTGGTGGTCGGTGCGCGCGATGTACTCCAGCTGACCGGTCTTGTTCCACCGCACCAGGTCACCGGTGCGGTACATGCGGGTGCCGGCGGGGCCGAACGGGGAGGGGACGAACCGCTCGGCGGTCAGCTCCGGACGGTCCTGGTAGCCGCGGGCGAGTCCGGCGCCGGCGATGTACAGCTCGCCCTGCACGCCGCGCGGGACCGGGCGCAGCCGCGCGTCGAGGACGTACACCTGGGTGTTGCCGATCGGCGTGCCGATGGCCACGCCCGCCCCGGCCTTGACGGGCGCCATGGTCGACCACGTCGTCGTCTCGGACGGGCCGTACCAGTTGCCCACCTCGGCGGCCTGCTCGGCCAGCGTCTCGGCGAGGCGGACCGGGACGGCCTCGGCGCCGGTGATGATCCGCAGGCCGGTCGCGGCCTGCGGCTCGTGGGTGAGCAGCATCTGCCAGAAGCCGGGCGTGGCCTGCACCACGGTGATCTCGTGGCGGCGCAGCAGGGCCACCATCGCCGACGGGTCGGTGACGGTGTCCTTCCTCGCCAGGACCATGGTCGCGCCGCAGACGAAGGGGAGGTACAGCTCGGTGTTCGCCATGTCGAACGACACCGTCGTGCTGAACAGCATCCGGTCGGCCGCGGTCAGCGGGAACCGGCGCTGCGTCGCGGCCAGGAAGTTCGCGACCGCGCCGCGCGGAATGGTCACGCCCTTGGGGGTGCCCGTCGAGCCCGAGGTGTAGATGACGTACTGGGTGTTCTCCGGGCGGACGGTCACCTCGGGCGCCGAGTCCGGGTACCGCGTCCAGTCCGCGGCGGCCAGGGTGTCGGCGTCGAGGACGAGCGCCGGCCTGGCCTGGCGGAGGACGAAGTCGGTGCGGGAGCGCGGGTGGTCCGGGTCGATGGGCACGTAGGCGCCGCCGGTCTTCAGCACGGCGAGCAGGGCGACCAGCAGGTTCGCGGTCCGGGGCAGGCACACGGCGACCAGCGACTCGGCGCGCACTCCTCGGTCGATCAGCCAGTGGGCCAGGCGGTTGGAACGGATGTCCAGATCGCGGTAGGTGAGCGACTCCTCCTCGGTGATGAGGGCGACGGCCTCCGGGGCCGCCTCGACCTGCCGGCGCACGGCCTCCACCAGGCCGCCCTCCAGGGTCGGCTCGGCGGTGTCGTTCACCTCCGTCAGGAGCCGCTCCCGCTCTCCGCCGATCAGCGCGTCGACGTCGCCGATGCGTGCCTGCGGGTCGGCGGCGAGCTGCTCCAGGACGCGGGCGTAGCGGGCGGCCATGTCCTCGACCGTGTCCCGGTCGAACAGGTGGGTGGAGTACGCGATGTCGCCGCGCAGGGCGCCCGTCTCGTCCGTGGTCATGCTGAAGAAGACGTCGACCTGGGTGGTCGTGGGGAGGGCCTGCCGGTACTCGACCTGGAGGCCGGCGAGTTCGAGGGACCACTTCTGGGTGTTCTGCCAGCCGCACATGACCTGGAAGAACGGCCGGTAGGCCGCGGAGCGGTCGGGGTTGAGCTGCTCGACGATCACCTCGAAGGGGACGTCCTGGTGCTCGTAGGCCGTCAGCGCCTTGTCGCGGACCTGCGCGAGCAGGTCCGCGAACGACGGGTCGCCGGAGAGGTCCATGCGGATGACCAGGTTGTTGACGAAGCAGCCGATCAGGTCGGCCAGCGCCTCGTCGGTGCGGCCGGCGATCGGGGTGCCGATCGGGATGTCCTCGCCGCCGCCGAGCTTGCTCAGCAGCACGCCGAGCGCGGCCTGCATGAGCATCGACATGGTCAGCCCGCGCTCGTCGGCCACCTTCTGCAGGCCGGCCATGACCTCGGCGCCCACCGGGATGGCGACCGCGTCTCCCTGCGTGCCCGCCTCCACGGACCGCGGGCGGTCCAGCGGAAGGTTCAGCGGCTCCGGCACACCGGCCAGTTCCTTGCGCCAGTACTCGATCTGCCGCGCGCCGAGGCCGGCGGGGTCCGCCAGGTCGCCGAGCACCTCGCGCTGCCACATCGTGTAGTCCTTGTACTGCACGGGCAGCGGCTCGAACTCCGGTGCCCGGCCGGCCCGGCGCGCGTTGTAGGCCGTGGCCAGGTCACGTGCCAGCGGCGCGCCCGAGCTGCCGTCCGAGGCGATGTGGTGGATCACCAGGACCAGGACGTGCTCCTCGGGGCCGGAGCGCAGCAGGGTGGCCCGCAGGGGGATCTCGGCCGCCAGGTCGAACCAGTGCGCGACGGCCTCGTCGATCGCGGCGGACACGTCCTCGGGCGTCACGTCGGCCACCGGGAGCCGCACCTGCTCGAACGCCTTCGCCGGCGGCAGGATCTGCTGGTGGGGGTCGCCGTCGGCGTCCGTCGGGTAGGTGGTGCGCAGGACCTCGTGCCGCTCGACCACGTCGCGGAGCGCCGCGACGAGGGCGTCCTCGTCCAGTTGTCCGGTCAGCCGGAACGCCGAGGACATGTTCCAGGTCTGCGCGCCCTCGAGCTGGTGCAGGAACCATGTACGGCGTTGCACAAAGGACAGCGGAATCATTGCTTCACTCCTCAAACGAACATCTGGCGGAGACTGGGGCGACGGGGCACGGCGGATTCCTCGTGCCACGCGCCGAGCGCGGCCACCGTCGGCAGGTCGAAGATCTTGCGGATGGGGATCTCGGTTCCCATCTCGGTACGGGCCCGGCTGATCAGCCGGGTGGCGAGCAGGGAGTGCCCTCCGAGTTCGAAGAAGCTGTCGTCGATGCCGACCCGCTCCAGGCCCAGGACCTCGGCGAAGAGCTCGGCCAGGGTCTCCTCGCGGGGGTTGCGGGGCGCCCGGTAGGGGGCGCCGGTGAACTCCGGCTCGGGCAGCGCGGCCCGGTCGAGCTTGCCGTTGGGCATCAGCGGCAGTTCGTCCAGGAGCACGACGGCGGACGGCACCATGAACTCGGGCAGCCGCTCGGCGGTGAACCGGCGGATCTTCTCGGGTTCGGTCTCGCCGGACGGCACCACGTAGGCGACGAGCTGCTTGCTGTTGCCGGCCCCCTGCCGGGCGATGACGACGGCCTGGCCGACCTCGGGGTGGGCGGTGAGCGTGGCCTCGACCTCTCCGGGCTCGATGCGGAAGCCGCGCACCTTGACCTGCGCGTCGCCTCGGCCCAGGTACTCCAGTTGGCCCTCGTCGTTCCAGCGGGCCAGGTCACCGGTGCGGTACATGCGGGAGCCGGGCGGGCCGAACGGGTCGGCGACGAAACGCTCGGCGGTCAGCGCTGCGCGGCCGTGATAGCCGCGGGCCACGTTCCCGCCGACGTAGAGCTCACCGGCCGCGCCCGGTGGCACCGGGTTCAGACCGGGGCCAAGGACGTAGGCCCGCATGTTGCCGAGCGGGGTGCCGACGGGCGCGCTGCCTGTGTGGTCCGGCGTCCGGGCGGAGACGGTGAAGGTGGTGGCGTAGAACGACTCGCTCTGCCCGTAGGCGTTGACGATCCGCACGTCCGGGAAGGCGTCCCGTACCTTCTCGACGAGTGTGGAGGGCAGGGCCTCGCCCGCGAAGACGACCGTCTCCACACGGGTGCGGCCGCGGATGTCGTCGACGATTTCGGCGAAGGCGGACGGCACGGTGGAGATGACTGCGCCGCTCCAGCCCTCCCGGCGGCCCAGGGCCAGGACGTCCGGGACCAGTTCGACGACGCCGCCGGTGGCGAGGGCGGTGAAGATCTCGAACACCGAGACGTCGAAGTTGACCGACGTGCCCGCCAGGAGCCGCTTGCCCGGCTCCATGCCCACCCGGGAGGCGAGCTGCAGCACGCCGTTGACCACGCATGTGTGGGTGACGGCGACACCCTTGGGCTTTCCCGTGGAGCCGGAGGTGTACATCACGTATGCCAACTGCGCTGTCTGGAGCGGCAGTTCGAGGCCGGGGCCGTCTCCGGACAGGTCGAGCGTGTCGAGGAGGACGTCCGGGGCGTCGTGCTCGGGCAGCACCGCGACCGTCGCGGAGTCCGTCAGGACGAGGCGCGGCCGTGCCTCGTCGAGGATGCCCTGGAGGCGGTGGCTGGGGTATTTGGGGTCCACCGGCAGATACGCTCCGCCCGCCTTCAGGACCGCGAGCAGGGCGACGACCAGGTCGGCCGACCGCGGCAGCGACACCGCGACCAGCGACTCCGGGCCCACTCCGCGTGCGGCCAGTTCGCGCGCCAGGCGGTCGGCCCTGGCGTTCACCTCGCGGTAGGTGAGCGATGTGTCCTCGGCGATCACGGCGGTCTCGTCCGGGGTCCGCGCCGCCTGTGCCTCGACGAGTTTGGCGACCGTGACGTCGGGGGTCGGGACGTGGGTGTCGTTGAACTCGACGAGGAGTCGGTCGTGTTCGGCCGGCTCCAGGACGTCGAGCTGCGCGGTCTTCAGGTGGGGGGTGGCCGCCATCTGTTCCAGGATGCGTACGAACCGGGCCGCGTACGCCGCCGTCGTGTCCCGGTCGAGGGCGCCGGGCGTGTACTGGAGGAGGAACGTGAGGTTGGACTCGACCGCCGCCATCAGGGCCAGCGGGTAGTGCGTGCCGTTGGAGGGGCGCAGGCCGGTGATGGCGATTCCGCCGGCGGCCTCGGTGGCGGCGCCGATGCCCTCCTGGTCGACCGGGTAGGACTCGAAGACGACCAGCGTGTCGAAGAGGGACTGCAGGCCGGTGGACTGCTGGATCTGCGTGAGGCTGTAGTGGTGGTGCTCCAGGAGGCCGGCCTGCCGGCTCTGGAGCCGGGTGAGGACCTCGGCGATGGTGTCGCCGGGCCCGTACTTCACCCGTACGGGAAGGGTGTTGATGAACATCCCGACCATCGACTCGACACCCGTCACCGCGGCGGGGCGTCCGGAGACGGTGGCTCCGAAGACCAGGTCCTGGCGGCCGGTGAGCCGGCCGAGCAGCAGCGCCCAGGCGCCCTGGATCAGGGTGTTGATGGTGACGCCGAGCTCGGAGGCGCGCTGGTGGAGTTCGCCGGACACATCGTGCGGGAGGGCGAACTCGATCTGGTCGAGGCCGTCGTCGCCCGCGGCTCCCGGGGCGAGCAGGGTGGGCTCCTCGACCCCGTCGAGCTCGGCCGCCCAGGCCCGTGCGGCCGCGTCCTGGTCCTGCTTCGCGAGCCAGGTCAGGTACTCGCCGTAGCTGCGGGTGCGGGGCAGGCCGGTCCCGTCGCCGTGCGACGCGTAGAACAGCAGCAGGTCCTGCAGCAGCAAGGGCGTGGACCAGCCGTCGTACAGCGAGTGGTGGACGGTCATCACGAGTTCGGACCGGCCGGGTTCGAGAACGACGAGGGCCAGCCGCATCAGCGGCGGGGTGTCCACGTCGAAGTGGTCGGCGCGGTCCTGGGTGAGGAACCGTTCGAGCCGCTCGCTCCGCTCCGCCTCGTCGTACCCGGTCAGGTCGAGGTGCTGCCAGGGCAGGGTCACCCCGTCCGCCGGCACCACCTGGACGAAGTCGCCGTCGGGCCGGTTGACGAACGCCGCGCGGAGGTTGGCGTAGCGGCCCAGCAGCGCCTGTCCGGAGAGGCGCATCCGCTCCGGGTCCACCTCTCCGGAGAGGTGGAAGACGAGCTGCACGTGGTAGGCGTCGAACGAGGATCCGGCCAGCATCGAGTGGAAGAGGATCCCGGACTGGGCGGGGGTCACCGGCCACACCTCGGCCAGGTGGCCGAGCCTGGACTCCCAGGCGTCGATCTCCTCCTGGCTCACGTCGACCAGCGGCGCGTCCGTCGGGGTCATTCCGCCGGCGTCGGACGTCGCCGTGTGCCGGGCCAGGGCGGTCAGCGCCGTGACCCACAGTCCGGCCAGTTCGGTCACCTCGTCCCGGGAGAGCACACCGGTGGGGAAGGCGAAGTAGGCGGTCAGCTCCTCGCCGTCCGGGGTGGCGGCGGCCACCGCGTTGATCTCCAGCGCCGACAGCACCGGCATGTCCGCGTCCAGCGCGGCGATCAGGTCCTGCCGTGTGGTGTCCGGTGCCCAGCCCAGGCCGCGCAGTTCCTCGGGGATGTCCGCGCCGGAGGTCCGGCCGAGGTAGTTGAACCCGATCTGCGGTTCCCGTTCCGCGGCCAGTGCGGCGGCGGTCCTGGGGTTGAGATGGCGCAGCAGGCCGAAGCCCAGGCCGTCGGCCGGAACCGCCCGCAACTGCTCCTTGACCGTCTTGAGCGCCCGGCCGGCGGCCGGGCCGCCGGCCAGCGCGGCGGCCACGTCGATGCCGGCCAGGTCGAGGCGCACCGGATACATCGCGGTGAACCATCCGATCGTGCGCGACAGGTCCGCGCCGGGCACCACCTGCTCCTCTCGGCCGTGCCCCTCCAGGCGGACGAGCGCCGAGGAGGCGGGCACGCCCCGCGTCTGACGCCAGCGGGCCAGTGCCAGAGCCAGAGCGGCCAGCAGTCCGTCGTCGACGCTGCCGCTGAACACCGTGGGCACCGTGTCCAGCACGGCCCTGGTGACGTCGGCGGGCACCTGGACGCGCACCGTGTCCACGGTGGCGGCGACATCCAGCGCCGGGTCCAGCTCCCGTGCTCCGAGCACCGGCTCGTCCTCGTGCAGGATCCGCTGCCACACGGGCAGTTCGGCCACCCGCCGCGCGTCGGCCGCCTCGTCGACCAGGGCATGCGCCCACCGGCGCAACGAGGTGCCCGACTCCTGCGGTTCGGGGGTGCGCCCGTCGCGGACCTGCTGCCAGGCGGCGACCAGGTCGGGTACGAGGATCCGCCAGGACACCCCGTCGACGACCAGGTGGTGCAGCACGATCAGCAGCCGGCCCGCGCCCGTGTCGGAGGTGAACCACACGAACTGCGCCATCACGCCCGCGTCCGGGTCCAGCCGGCCCGCGGCCGCGTTCAGTTCGGCGTGCACATCGGCGTCGTCGTAGGGGACCTCCCTCAGCAGGGTGTTGGCGCGCACGCTGCCGACGGGCTCGATCCGCAGGCCGGGCTCGACCCGGACCAGGCGGGAACGCAGCACGTCGTGCCGGTCCAGGACGCTCTGCAGTGTGGCGGTCAGTCCCGCACGGTCGATGCTCCGGGGAAGGGTCAGCAGTGCGGACATGCAGAACCGGCCGAAGCCGCCGCCGAGGGCGAGCACCTGCTTCGCCGTCGGCATCAGCGGGGCCCATCCGGTGCCGCCGCCCGGCAGCTCCGCCAGGGTGAGGCGTTCCTCCTTGCGTCCTGCGACCAGTTCCGCGAGCCGGGCGACCGTGGGGTTCTCGAAGATCTCCCGTGTGCTGATCTCTATGCCCCGCGTCCTGGCCCGCGCGACGATCTGGATGGAGCGGATGCTGTCCCCGCCGGTGGCGAAGAAGTCGTTGTCGATGCCGACGCCGTCCACGCCGAGCACTTCGGCGAACAGCGCGCTGAGGGTCTCCTCGACCTGATTGCGCGGTGCCCGGCCGATCGCCCCCCGCGCGTCGTCCGGCGGCGGCAGCACCCGGTGGTTCAGTTTCCCGCTCGACGTCAGCGGCAGCTCCGAAAGCGGCACGAACGCGGGAGGGACCATGTAGTCGGGCAGGCGTGCGCGCAGGTACCCGGGCAGCTCGGCGAGCAGCGGAGCGAGCGACCTGGCCAGCGCGGGGGTGTTCGCCCGGACCCGGCCGCCCGCGCTGCCGGGAACGAACGAGGCCGCGACGGGCAGCTGCCCGGTCCGCCGTCCGGGCAGCAGCACCGCTTCGAAGTACCGCTCGTCCTCACCCGACCAGGTGAGGACCGCGTCCCGGCCGTGCTCGCGTGCCCACTGGAGCAGTTCCTGCGGATCGACCGGCCTGCCGGGCAGGGGCGCCGGGTCGAGGAGGCCTGTCGCAACGGTCAGGGCGACCTCCTCGAGCAGCCGCGCGTTGGGTATCCCGGTCACCCGCACCGGGCCGCCCGTCCGGTCCGCGCAGTGCTCGAGGTCGTCCAGGGCGGACACCTCCCGGCCCCACGGCACCGACGGCACGCCGGCCAGGTCGAGCACGTCGGCCGGCTGCTTGTGCAGGACGACCTCGTAGCGGTGGCGGGTCGGCTCGTCGTGCGCCGGTCCGGGCTTCAGCCGGATGTCGACCGCGGCGAAGGCGTCCTTCGCCCACGCGGTGAACCACTCCGGGGCGATCACCAGCTCCTGCTCGGCGAGCAGCGCCTTCTCCGCCAGCGTCCGCAGTTCCTCGTGCGAGGCGTGGGGGTGCTCCGCATGCTGTGCCGCGGTCCAAAAGAGGCGGCGTGTCGCGGCGTTGCGGACGTCGGCGACGATGATCCGGCCGCCGGGCGCGAGGAGGTCCATCGCCTGGCGCAGCACCTGGTCCAGGTACTCGGCGCTCGGGAAGTGGCGCACCGCCGAGTCGAGGAGCACGGTGTCGAACCGGCCACGCGGCAGTCCGGACACATCGTGGGCCGGCTGGGCGCTCAGATGGACCCGGTCGCCGTGTCCGGCCTGTTCGGCCCGGGCCCGGAACCGGTCGGCCACCGGGACCGGGATGCCGGTACCCCAGTACTCCTCGACGTCGCCGACGAGTTCGCCGAGGAGCGGACCGGAACCTGTACCGATCTCCAGCACCCGCCGCGGCGCGAACCTCCGTACCTGTGCCACCGCGGCGGCCTGCCGCTCCAGCAGCTGCTCACGCGGGATCGGTTCGCCGGGGTTCCGGCCCGGCCCGTCGCCGGACGCGGCATGGTGGTCGTGGATCTCGTGCCCCTGGTCCGCCTGGACAGCGCCGTCGGCCACCGCGGCATAGGGCCTGGGCACCAGGTAGCCCACGAGCTGCTTGTCGCCCTGCGGGTTCTCGCGCACCACGACCGCCGCCTGCGCCACACCGGGATGCGTCGTCAGCGCGTGCTCGATCTCGCCCAGTTCGATCCGGAAGCCGCGGATCTTGACCTGGAAGTCGGTCCGTCCGATGTACTCGATCTGACCGTTCTTGTTCCACCGCACCAGGTCCCCGGTGCGGTACATCCGGGTTCCCGGCGCGCCGAAGGGGCAGGCGACGAACCGGTTCGCGGTCAGCCCCGGCTGTCCGAGATAGCCCCTGGCCAGGCCGGTGCCGGCGAGGTACAGCTCGCCGGCGACCCCGGGCGCGACCGGACGCAGCGCCGGATCCAGCACATACACCTGGGTGTTCCAGACCGGGGCGCCGATGGGCAGCCGGTCCGCGCCCGGTGTGTGCTGCCGTGCGGTGACCTCGACCGACGCCTCGGTGGGGCCGTAGAGGTTGTGCGCGGCGCATCCCGGCAGCAGGTCGACGACCTTGTCGGCCAGTTCGGCCGGGAACGCCTCGCCTCCCGCCTCGATCCAGCGCAGACCGGTGCACTCCTTAGCCGCCGGTTCGGCGACGAACACCTCCAGCAGGGAGGGGACGAAGAAGGCTCCGGTCACCCCTTCCCGCCGGATCAGGCCGGCCAGGTACGCCGGGTCCCGCTGCCCGTCCGGTCGCGCGATCACCACGGCCGCGCCGGCCTGCAGCGGTGTGAACGACTCCGGCACCGAGGCGTCGAAGCTCGTGGAGGAGCTCACCAGCACCCGGTCCTCGGCGCCGATCCCGAAGTACGCCCGCCGCCACGCCAGCATGTTCATGACGGACCGGTGCGCGACCTGCACGCCCTTGGGGGCCCCGGTCGAGCCCGAGGTGTAGATGACGTAGGCGGCGTTGTCCGGCGACAGGGTGCGTTCGGGGTTCGTCTCGGGGTATCCGGAGACGTCGGGGAGCCGGTCGTCGAGCACCAGCAGCGGCTTCGCGTCGTCCAGCAGGTACCGCACCCGGTCCTCGGGCAGCTCGGTGCCCACCGGCAGGTAGGCCGCACCCGTCTTGAGGACGGCGTAGATCGCCACCAGCAGATCCACGGAGCGGGGGATCCGCACCGCGACCAGCCGTTCGGGGCCCGCGCCCTGTTCGGCCAGCCAGTGCGCCAGCCGGTTGGCACGCCGGTTGAACTCCCCGTACGTCAGCCTCTCCTGCTCGCCGATCAGAGCGAGCCGGTGGGGGTCGCGCCCGGCCTGGGCCTCGAACGCGCCCGGCAGCGTGTCCGGTGCCACCGGATGCGCCGTGTCGTTGAGCCGGCGCACCAGCCAGTCCCGCTCGTCCCGTGCCAGCACCTCGACGGCGCCGACCGGCACCGACGGGTCTTCGAGCACCTGCTCCAGGATGCGCACGAACCGGTCGACGACGGCGACGGCCGTGCTGTGGTCGAACAGGTCGGTGGCGTACTCCAGCCGTCCGTGGGCGCCCCCGGACGCCTTGGGAACGATGTTGAAGAACAGGTCGAAGTTCGCGGTGCCGGTGACCGCCGGGACGGGGGTGACCCGCAGCCCCGGCATCTCGATCTCCGGCCACACGAACTGCCAGCCCAGCACCGTCTGGAACAGTGGCTGGTGTGCGCTGGAGCGCTGCGGGTTGAGCTGTTCCACCAGCCGCTCGAACGGTATGTCCTGGTTGTCGTAGGCGGCGAGGGCTTTGTCCCGCACCTGTTCCAGCAGGTCGCCGAACGAGGGGTTCCTCGTCAGATCGGCGCGCAGCACCCAGGTGTTGACGAAGAACCCGATCAGGTCGTCGAGCTGCTCGTCGGCACGTCCCTCGATCGGGCTGCCGATCGGCAGGTCCGCCCCCGCGCCCAGCTTGTTCAGCAGGACCGCCAGCGCGGCCTGGGCCACCATCGGTGCGGTGGCACCGTGGTCCACGGCCAGCTTCTGCATCCGGGACAGCAGCTCGGGTGCCAGCGCGAAGTGGACCTCGCCGCCGCGGTAGCTGGCCGTTGTCGGCCGGGGCCTGTCCAGCGGCAGTTGCAGCGGCTGCGGTATGTCGGCCAGCTCCGCCTTCCAGTAGGCGAGCTGCGCCGCGGTGACGCTCTGCGGGTCGTCCTCGTCGCCCAGGACCTGCTGCTGCCACAGCGTGTAGTCCTTGTACTGCACCGCGAGCGGCTCCCACTGCGGCGCGTTCCCCTGGTGGCGGGCCGCGTACGCCGACATGAGATCCCGCAGGAACGGTCCCATCGACGCCCCGTCCGCGGCGATGTGGTGGAACACGAACACCAGGACGTGCTCTTGCGGAGCGACCCGGAACACGGTCGTGCGCAGGGGAAGTTCCGTGACCACGTCGAACGTCTCGCGCACGGCCTCGTGCACCGCGGCGTCCACCGCGTCCGCGGCGACCTCGACGACCCGGAAGGGCGGGACGGCCTCCTCGGGAGGCAGGATCCGCTGCTCCCCCGTGCCGTCCGCGTTCTCGGCGACCAGGGTGCGCAGGCTCTCGTGCCGGGTCGCGACGTCCGTCACCGCCGCGGCCAGGGCCGTCGTGTCCAGGGTCCCTTCGAGGCGCAGCGCGAAGGGGACGTTGTAGGTCGCGGAGGGGCCTTCCAGCTTGTGGAGAAACCACATCCGCCTCTGGGCGAAGGACAACGGGATCATCGACGGTTCTCCTGTACGGTCATCGGTCGCAGCCGGGGGCGTTTCGACGGGGCCAGGTTCTTGATCTGCTCGGCCAGTTGGGCGACGGTCGGATTGCGGAACACCGTCGTGACCTTCACGTCGGCGTCGAGTTCGCCGCGTATGCGGCCGATCAGCCGGGTGGCCAGCAGGGAATGCCCGCCGTGGTCGAAGAAGTCGATGTCGATGCCGACCTCCTCCACGCCGAGCAGCTCGGCGAACAGCCGGCACAGGACTTCTTCCTTGGGGTTGCGCGGCCCTCGTCCGGTCGCGGCCCGGGTGTGCCCGGGTGCGGGGAGCGCGTTGCGGTCGAGCTTCCCGCTCGGTGTCGTGGGGAGGGCGGCGAGCGGCACGATCGCCGACGGGACCATGTACTCCGGCAGGTGTTCCCGGGCCAGGTCCGTCAGGGCCGTGACGTCCGGCCCGGCCGGGTCCGCGGTGCGCTCGCCCGGCACCACGTAGGCGACCAGCCGCTGGTCGCCGGGGCGGTCCTCCCGCACCACGGCCACCGCGCTGTCGACGTCCGGGTGCGCGGCCAGGACCTGTTCGATCTCGCCGAGCTCGATGCGGAAGCCGCGGACCTTGACCTGGAAGTCGGAGCGGCCGATGTACTCGACCTGGCCGTCCTCGCTCCAGCGCACGACGTCGCCGGTGCGGTACATGCGGGCGCCGGGCGGGCCGAAGGGGCAGGCCACGAAGCGGCCCGCGGTCAGCGCGCTCTGTCCGAGGTAGCCGCGGGCGAGCTGGTGGCCGGCGAGGTACAGCTCGCCGGTGACTCCGGCCGCGACGGGGCGCAGGGCCGCGTCCAGGACGTAGACCTGGGTGTTCCACACCGGTGTGCCGATCGGCAGCCGGTCGCTGCCGGGTACGTACCGGTGGGCGGTGACCTCGACGGCCGCCTCGGTGGGCCCGTAGAGGTTGTTGGCGGTGCAGTTCGGCAGCAGTTCGGTGAACCGCTGGGCCAGCGCGGGCGGGAACGCCTCGCCGGCGACCTCGATCCAGCGCAGGCCGGTGCAGTCCTTGGCGGCGGGTTCGGCGACGAACGCCTCCAGCAGGGAGGGCACGAAGTCGGCGCCGGTGACGTGTTCGCGGCGTATCAGTTCCGCCAGGTAGGCGGGGTCGCGGCGGCCGTCGGGGCGGGCGATGACGACGGCGGCGCCGGCCTGCAGGGGGGCGAACAGTTCCGGTACCGACACGTCGAAGCTTGCCGTGGTGCTCAGCAGCACCCGGTCCTCGGGCGTGACGTCGAAGTGCGCGAGCCCCCAGCGGAGCCGGTTCATGATGGCCCGGTGGGCCACGGGGACGCCCTTGGGGCCGCCGGTGGAGCCGGAGGTGAAGATGGCGTAGGCGGCGTTGTCCGGCGACAGGGTGCGTTCGGGGTTCGTGTCGGGGTGGACGGAGACGTCCGGGAGCCTGTCGTCGAGGACCAGCAGCGGCTGTGCGCTGTCCAGGACGTGCTGCACCCGGTCCTGGGGCAGTTCGGTGTCGATGGGCACGTAGGCGGCGCCGGCCTTGACGACGGCGTAGATCGCCACCAGCAGGTCCACCGAGCGGGGGATCCGGACGGCGACGAGCTGTTCGGGGCCGGCGCCCTGTTCGATCAGCCAGTGGGCGAGGCGGTTGGCGCGGGCGTTGAACTCGGCGTAGGTCAGCCGCTCGTCCTCGCCGATCAGGGCGAGGCGGTCGGGGTCGCGGGCGGCCCGGGCCTCGAACGCGTCCGGCAGGGTGGTCGCGGTGACGGGGTGCGCGGTGTCGTTGATCTGCCGCACCAGGCGGTCGTGTTCCTCCTCGCCCAGCACGTCCACGGCGCCGACCGGCACCGACGGGTCCGTGAGCACCTGCTCCAGCACGCGCACGAGCCGGGCGGCGATGGTCTCGGCCGCCTGGTGGTCGTAGAGGTTCCTCTGGTAGTCGAGGGACAGGCGCAGGTAGGGGTCGGAGGAGTTGAGGGTGAGGGGGTAGTGCGAGCCCGCGAACGGGCGGATGGCGTCGATCGTGAGACCGGCCGAGGCGTTCGCGTCGACGATGCCCTCACGGTCGATCGGGTAGTTCTCGAACACGACGATCGTGTCGAACAGGGTGGGCAGTCCGACGCCGCGCTGGATGTCGGCCAGTCCGTAGTAGTGGTGGTCGAGCAGGCTGATCTGCCGGTTCTGCAGATCGGTGATGACCTCGCCCAGGCTGCGGCCGGGCCCGCACAGCGCCCTGGTCGGCAGGGTGTTGATGAACAGGCCGACCATTTCGTCCGAGCCGATCAGGTCCGCCGGGCGGCCGTTGACGGCGGCGCCGAACACCACGTCCTGCTGCCCGGTCAGCTTCGAGAGCAGGATCGCCCACGCCCCCTGCAGGAGCGTGTTCAGGGTGACCCCGAGTTCCGCGGCGCGCCGGGCGAGTTCGCGCCCCTGGTCGATCGACAGGGGTACCTCGACCCGTCCCAGGGAGGACGCCTCCCCCCTGAGCGCGATGTCCGCGGCCACGAGGGTCGGCTGGTCGAAGCCGTCGAGCTCGGTCTTCCACCGGGCGGCCGAGGCTTCGCGGTCCTGCTGGGACAGCCAGGCCAGGTAGTCGCCGTAGCTGCGGACCGGGGAGAGCTCGCCGGTGCCCGCGTACAGCCGGACCAGATCGGTGATCACCAGGGGCGAGGACCAGCCGTCGAAGAGGGTGTGATGCGCGGTGATGATGAGCTTCGCCTGCCGCGGCCCGCAGGTGAGCAGGGCCAGGCGGAGCAACGGCGGGCGGGTGGGGTCGAGTTGGTCGGCCCGGTCGTCGGCGAGGGCCGCCTTGAGGGCCGCGTCCTGCCCGGCCTCGCCGTGACCGGTCAGGTCGATGTGCCGCCAGGGCAGGGTGACGTGCTCGGCCACGATCTGCACCGGGTCGCCGTCGGCGGTGGTGAGGAACGCGGAGCGCAGGTTCGGATACCGCTCGAGCAGGGCCTGTCCGGCGGCCCGCAGGCGCGCCGGGTCCACGGGTCCGGACAGGTGCAGGACGAACTGCATGTGGTAGACGTCGAAGGTGCCGTCGGCGAGCGCCGCCTGGAACTGGATGCCGGACTGCCCCGGGGCCTGCGGCCACACCTCGGCCAGCCGGCCGTAGCGCTCCTCCCACGCCTCGATGTCGTCCTGGCGCACCGTGACCAGCGGGGCGTCCGAGGGCGTGAGCCCGCCGGTCCCCGGACGGGCGGCGTGCGCGGCCATGCCGTGCAGCACCTCGACCCACAGCTCGGCCAGCTCCGCGGTCCGCTCGCGGGAGAGCAGCCCGGTGGGGAACAGGAAGGCGGCCCGCAGCCGGGGGCCGTCGGGGGTGTCCGTGACGACCGAGTTGACCTCCAGCGCGGACAGCGCGGGCAGGTCCGGGTCGGGTTCGGCGATCAGCTCGGCGGACCAGGACGCCGGTCCCCATCCGTGCGCGCGCAGGTGCTCGGGCACGTCCGCCTCGGAGATCCGGCCGAGGTAGTTGAACCCGATCTGCGGCACCGGGTACTCGGCGAGCTGTTCCGCGCTCTCCGGGTTCAGGTGGCGCAGCAGTGCGTACCCCATGCCCTTGTCCGGGACCGCGCGCAACTGCTCCTTGACCAGCTTGACCGCCTGCCCGGCCGCGGGGCCGCCGGCCAGCACGTCGGCCAGGTCCACCCCCCGCACGTCGACGCGGGCCGGGTACATGCTGGTGAACCATCCGACGGTCCGGGACAGGTCGGCCCCGGGGGCGATGTCCTCCTCGCGGCCGTGCCCCTCCATGCGGACCAGGGTCGAGCGGTCCGCGCCGCGCCACCGGTTCACCGCCAGGGCGAGGGCGGCGAGCAGCACGTCGGTCCCGGTGCCCTTGAACGCCGCGGGGAGCTTGGTCAGCACCGCCTCGGTGACCTCGGCGGGCAGGTCCACCCGCACGGTGTCGAGCGTGGACCACACGTCCACCGCCGGGTCGAACGCGCGCGTGCCCAGCGGGGGGTCGGTCGCCTCGAGCAGGTCCCGCCAGTACGCCAGTTCCGCTTCCCGTCGCGGCGAGAGCGCCTCGTCCGCCAGCGCCGATGCCCAGCGGCGGGCCGATGTGCCGACCGCGGGCAGTTCCGGCGTCCTGCCGGAGCGGACCTGCTGCCAGGCCTCGGCGAGGTCCGACATGAGGATGCGCCAGGAGACGCCGTCCACGACCAGGTGGTGCAGCACCACGAGCAGTCTGCCCGCGCCCGAGGGCGGGGCGAACCAGACGAAGTCCGCCATGGTCCCGGCCTCCGGGTCGAGCCGGCCGGCCGCGTCGTGCAGCTCCGCCTTCGCCGCCGCCAGCGAGGACGGCTCCTCCCAGCGGCCGTCGCAGCCGACCTCGCGGATCAGGTCCGCCGCCCGCACGGTGCCCCTCTCCCGGACGAGGAGGGACGGCTCGTCGCCGTGCACCAGCGTCGCGCGCAGGAGGTCGTGCCGGTCGAGCACCGCGTCCAGTGTCGCGGCGAGGCCGTCCGCGTCGATGCCCGCGGGCAGTTCGAGGACCATCGACATGGCGAACCGCCGGGTGCCGCCGCCGTGCTCGAACACGTGCCGCGCCACCGGCTGCAGCGGCATCGGGCCGACGCCGCCGCTCTCGTCCTCCTCCAGCGCGGGCACCCGGTCCCGGCGGGCGGAGGCCACCTCGGCGAGGCGGGCCGCCGTGCGGTGTTCGAAGATCTCCCGGGTGGAGAGTTCCAGGTCCCGGGCCCGGGCCCGGGCCACCACCTGGATCGACCGCAGGCTGTCGCCGCCGGCCGCGAAGAAGTCGTCGTCGATGCCGACCCGGTCCACCCCGAGCACGTCCGCGTACGCCGCCGTGATGATCGTCTCGGCCTCGGTGCGCGGCTCCCGGTAGACCTCGCCGAGGAACTCCGGTTCGGGCAGGGCCGAGCGGTCCAGCTTGCCGGTCGCGCCGAGCGGCAGCCGGCCAAGAGCCACGAAGGCGGAGGGCACCATGTAGTCGGGCAGCCGTGCGGCGACGAACTTGCGCAGTTCGGCGGCCGAGGCTCCGGCCAGCACGTCCACGTCGCCGATGCCGCCGGCGCCGTCGTCACCGACGCCTCCCTGGCCGGTGTGCACCACGTACGCGACGAGCCGCCGGCCGCCCGAGGGCACCTCCCGGCTGATCACCACCGCCTCGCTGATGCCGGGGTGCCGCGTGATCGCCGCTTCGACCTCGGCCGTCTCGATGCGGAAGCCGCGTACCTTCACCTGGCCGTCGCCGCGCCCGACGCACTCCAGGTGCCCCTCGGCGTTCCAGCGGGCCAGGTCGCCGGTGCGGTACATCCGCTCGCCGGCGGGGCCGAACGGGCTGGCGAGGTAGCGTTCGGCGGTCAGGCCCGGGCGGCCGTGGTAGCCGCGGCCCAGGCACGTCCCGGCCACGTACAGCTCGCCGATCACGCCCTGCGGCACCGGGGCGAGTCCCGGGCCGAGCACGTAGGCGCGCATGCCGGCCAGCGGGGTGCCGATGGGTGCGACGTCGGCGTCGGCCCACTCCTGGGCCGCCGCCAGGGAGAACGTGGTGGCGTAGAAACTCTCGCTCTGCCCGTAGGAGTTCACGATCCGCACGCCGGGCAGGGCCTCGCGCACCTGCCGCACCAGCCGGCCCGGGAGCATGTCGCCCGCGAACACGACCGTGCGCACGTTCGGCGTCTTGTCCAGGTGGCCCACCAGTTCCCCGAGCACCGAGGGGACCCCGCTGATCACGTGGCCGTCCCAGTGGTCGCGCTCGCCGAGCGCCAGCGCGTTCGCCACCACCTCGGCCGTGCCGCCGGTGGTCAGGGTGGTCAGCAGCTCGAAGACCGAGACGTCGAAGTTGACCGAGGTGCCGGCCAGCATCCGCCACCCGGGCGGCGTGTCCAGGACGCGCACCAGTTCCCGCACGCCGCCCACGACATTGCGGTGGGTGATCGCCGCGCCCTTCGGCTCGCCCGTGGAGCCGGAGGTGTACATCACGTACGCCAGGTTGTCCGGGCCCAGCGGCGAGAGGCGGGTCGTGTCGTCCGGCGCCCCCGCGGGCGTCTCCCATCGGCCGCGGTCGTCGAGGTTGACGGTCGCGAGGTCGTCGCCGGGCAGGTCCCGTGCTGTCGCGGTGTCGGTGACCGCGAACCGCGGGGCCGCCTGGGACAGCACACGGTGCGCCCGCCCGCCGAGGTACTGCGGGTCCAACGGCACGTACCCGGCACCGGACTTGAGGATCCCGAGCAGGCCGGCCACCAGGTCCTCGGTGCGCGGCAGCGCGAGGAGCACCAGGTCCTCCGGCCCGGCGCCGCGCCGGATCAGCTCCCAGGCGACACCGTTCGCCCTCTCCTCGAGCTCCCGGTAGGTCAGCGTCCGGTCGTCGCACACGATCGCCGGGGCGTCGGGCGTCCGGGCGGCCTGGCTCTCGAACAGCTCCGGGACCGTCAGCCCGGACGCCGCCGCGCCGTTGCCGTCGAACCGGGTGAGCAACAGGTCCCGCTCGGTGGCGTCGAGCACGTCGAGGGTGCCGATCGCGCGCCGCGGGTCGGCCACGAGCCGGCCCAGCACGCGGACGAACCGCTGCGCGATGCTGTCGGCCGTGTCCTGGTCGAACAGGGCGGTGGCGTACTCAAGACGGCACTGTGCCCCGCCCGAGCCGTCCGGGAGCAGGTCGAAGAACAGGTCGAACTTGGCGGTCCCGGTCTCGAGGCGCTCGGCCCGGACGTCGAGGCCGGGCAGTTCCATGGGCGGCACGGGCGGCTGCCAGGAGAGCATGACCTGGAAGAACGGGTTGTAGGCGGTGGACCGGTCCGGGTTGAGCCGCTCCACCAGCCGCTCGAACGGCAGGTCCTGGTTGTCGTACGCGGCCAGGGACTGCTCCCGCACCCGCTGGAGCAGGGTGCGGAAGGTCGGGTTGCCGGAGAGGTCGACGCGCAGCACCCAGGTGTTGACGAAGAACCCGACGAGGTCGCGCAGTTCCTCGTCGGTGCGGTCGGTGATCGGCGCGCCGATGGACACGTCGTCGCCGCACCCGAGGTGGTGCAGGAGCACCGCCAGGGCCGCGTGCATGACCATCGACACCGTGGTGTCCAGTTCCGCGGCCAGCTTCTCCACGGCCCCGAGCAGGCCCGGGTCGATCGAGAACGGGATCCGGTCGCCCTCGGGGCTGATCACCCTGGGGCGCGGGCGGTCGGTCGGGATGGCCAGCGGCTGCGGCAGATCGGCCAGCGTCTCACGCCAGTAAGCCAGTTGCCGGGCCGAGACGCTCTGCGGGTCGGACTCGTCACCGAGCACGTCCACCTGCCACAGCGCGTAGTCCGCGTACTGCACCGGGAGCGGTTCCCACGCCGGGGCGCCGCCCTGGCGGCGGGCGGCGTACGCCTCGGTGAGATCGCGGAACAGCGGCCCGAACGACTCCCCGTCCACGGCGATGTGGTGCGCCACCACGACGAGGGTGTGCTCGCGCGCGCCGCTGCGCACCAGCGTGGCGCGGATCGGCGTGTCGGCGGCCAGGTCGAAGGTCTCGGTGGCCGCCTTCGCGACCTCCGTCTCCCGCTCCTGTTCCCCCGCGGCCGTCACGACCGGCAGGACGAACGGCTGGTGACCGGACGTCAGCACCTGCTGATGCGGGATGCCGTCGTCGCCCTCGACGATCACCGTGCGGAGGATCTCGTGCCGGTCGATGACGTCGCGGAGCGCCGCCCGCAGCGCGTCCACGTCCAGCTCACCGGTCAGCCGCAGGGCGAACGCGCCGTTGTAGGTCGGCGAAGGGCCTTCGAACCGGTCCACGAACCACAGCCGGCGCTGCGCGAACGACAACGGGATCATTGTGTCTCCAAAATCGGCGGAACCAGGGAGCAGGTCGTCACTCAGTTCTGGTCGAGCAGGGTCAAGAGTTCTTCGTTGTAGAAGTCGTCGATGGAGCACGCTCCCGACAGCGTCGAGAAGTAGCGGTCGATGTGCTCCTGGTGACCGACCAGCTTCCGCAGCATCTCCGTGCGCCCCTCGGGCTTGAGCTCGGCGACGTTGAGGGCGCCCTGGTACTGGCTGAGGGCTTCGTCGCCCAGCTCGTTCTCGTAGCGCCTGAGCGCCCGCTTGAGCGCGGCGTCGTCGTGCAGTGCCTCGCCGATGCGGTCGGTGAGGGACTGGGCCTGGACGAAGGCCTCGGTGATGCCGCGGGCGGTGATGGAGTCCTTGTGGGTCACCGCGTCACCGACCAGCACCCATCCGGGTCCGTAGGCCTTGCGGAAGAAGTTCTCCTGGTGCCCGGTGCCGTACATCTGCTCCACGCGCTCGCCGGCCGACATCCGCTCGTACAGATCGGGGGCCGTCGTGCGGACGGCTTCGAGGTAGGCGGGTTCCACCGCCTTGCGGACCTCGTTGTAGTCGTCCTGCGGGAAGTAGGTCATGATCAGCTTGAGGTCGTCGTTGGTGGGGATGGCGGCGACCCAGCGTCCGGGCCGCTCGTACAGTTCGAAGCTCGAAGGGACCCCGGACCAGTAGCTGTAGTAGACGCAGGTCGCCCGCGCGTGCTCGATGACCTTCGGCGCACCGACCTTGCGGGCCACCAGCGAGCGCATGCCGTCCGCGCCGACGACAAGGCGTGCCCGGTCGGTCGCCTCGGCGCCGCCGGGCGTCGTGTACCGCACCCCGACGACCCGGTCGTCCTCGAACAGCAGATCGTTGACGGCGCAGGACTCGCGGAACTCCACGCCGGCGGCCACGGCGCCCTGCGCGAGGACCGGGTCGAGCGCGTACCGCCTCGGCGCGTACGTGGTCGTCAGGCCGTCGATCGGCAGGGAGAAGCCGTCGATGCGGACACCGGGCCCCTCGTAGCTCTCGTGGGTGATCGGCCGGCAGCCCGTGTCGCGGACCTTGTCGAGCAGCCCCCACCGGTTGAGCAGCGCCACGCCCTGCATGTGGATGTAGTGCGAGGACAGGGTGTCCTGCGGGAACCGCGCCTTCTCCAGGAGCAGCACGCGATAACCCTGCTGGGCGAACAGCATGGCCGTCGGCGAACCCGCGCAACGGGCACCTATGACAATCACGTCGTACATGGCACCTCTCTAACCAGGTAGATTTTTCGATCCAATGCGGCCGCAGCCGAAAATCTATTGCCATTGCTCGCACTGTCGGCACGGCGGACGAAAACAATCGTCATAGGGCACGAATTCGATGCTATCGATCCGGGCAGGCGGAAGAAACAGAACTCCCGAGAGAAATGCCCGTCACCGTTCCGCCGTGTCTCGCCGGCGAGACACGGCAAAGGACTGTCCGCGTCGGACGCTACGGGGTCGCGGCCTTGGCCTGGGATTCGATGTACGCGGAGATGGAGGCGACCGTCGGGTTGAGGAACATCTGGTCCATCGGGACCTCGACGCCCAGTTCCTCCATGAAGGCGCCCTGAATATTGACCATGATCACGGACTGGCCGCCCAGGGCGAAGAAATCGTCGTCGACCGCTATTTCATCGCGCTGGAGTTCCCGGCACCAAATGGCACGCACGCTGTCGGCAGTCATCGCTGTCCTTGTCTTTTCCGTCGTGGTCCGTCCATCACGCCGTCATGCCGCTGTCGGCGTACTGCTTCTTCAGCGCATCGGTCAGTGCCGCGCGGTCGACTTTCCCGTGCGGGCTGAGCGGAAGCCGCCGGATGTTCACGAATTTGGCCGGGACCATGTTCCGCGGCAGTGTTCGCGAAAGGCGGGTGCGCACGTCGTCCTCGGTGAGGTCGTCCGCCGCCGGGACGATGAACGCGGCGAGCTCGGCCTCCCCGGAATCGGTGTGCACGACCGCCACGGCGGCCTCCCGGACCCCGGCCAGCCTGCCCAGCGCGCGCTCGATGTCGGTGGGATCGATGCGCATCCCCCGCACCTTGACCTGTGCGTCCATCCGGCCGGTCACGACGAGTTCGCCGCTCTCGGTCGCATAGCCGCGGTCGCCCGTGCGGTACAGCCTGCGCGGCGTGCCGTCGACCTCGATCGTGGTGAACTTCTCGTTCTCGGGGCCTGTGCCGCCCAGGTAGCCCGCTCCGACGCCGGCGCCGGCGATGCAGATCTCGCCGTACTCCCCCGTCGCGACCCCGTGCGACCGCTCGTCGAGGAGGTGGATGTCGGTGTTGTAGGCCGGCCTGCCGACCGGTGCGATGTCCTGTTCGCCGGCCCGGTATCCGGCGAGGTCGTAGGAGGTGGCGACATCCGTGCACTCGGCGACGCCGTACTGGTGCAGGAGGGTGCAGGTGTTGCCCTCGCGCCGCGCCCAGTCGGTGAGCCGTTCGGCCTTCAGTGCCTCCCCGCCGAAGAGCACGTAGTCGAGCCGGGCCAGGGCGTCACCGCCACGTGCCGTCTCCCAGTCCACCAGCACGTACAGCGTGCTGGAGGCGCAGTGCACCACGCGTATGTCGTGCTCGGTCAGGATGCGGTAGGCCATCATGGCGTCGAAGTTGCGGCTCGCCATCAGGTACTGGGTGGCGCCGCAGAACAGCGGTGTCATCAGGGCGCGCTGGGAGAGGTCGAAGCCGAACGCGCTGACGACCAGGTTGTTCGACCCGCTGTGCAGGCCGTACTCGAGGGTCAGCCAGTTCATCAGGTTGAACCAGCCCTCGTGCCGCACCGCGGTCAGTTTCGGTGTGCCGGTCGAGCCGGAGGTGAAGACGGCGTAGCAGATGTCGTCCCCGGTGACGGTGACGGCGGGGGCGGTCGCCGGGAGGGCCGCCAGGTGTCCGGAGAGCTGCTCGAGGTCGATGACGTCGACGGCCGCGGACTCGACCGACCGGGCGGTCGCGGGCGAGGCCACGATCAGGGCGAGAGCGGGGACCTGGCCCAGCAGCAGCCGCAGCCTCGCCTCCGGGTAGGCCGGGTCGAGCGGTACGTAGGCGGCGCCCGCTTTGAGCGTGCCGAGGATGGCGACGAGCATGTCGATCGAGTAGTCGAGGCAGATGCCGACCTTCGCGCCCCGGCCGTGTCCGCGCGCGGCGAGGAAGTGCGCGAACCGGTTCGCCCGCACGTCCAGCTCCGCGTACGTCACCTGCCGGCCGGCCCGGACGACGGCGACGGCGTCGGGCGTGGTCTTCGCGTGTGTCTCGAACTGCTGGTGGACGACGGGCGCCGAGGGCAGGGCGACCCGCTTTCCCTGAAGGATCATCAACTGGCTCCGATGCGAGAGGTGTCCGGTCGGACGGGCCGCCGGCGCACCACGGGGAACGGGGCGGGCCGGCACGTCGGGCGATGTGCCTCCAGGTCGTGTCCGCAACGTCGCGTCGTCCGCCCGCCGGGCGGGCGAGACGTTGCGGACGCGGCCTAGGCGGTCGGCCGATCGGTGGTTTCGAGCATCCGGGTCACCCACTTGTCGACGGGCAGACCGTGCGCGGCGGCGGCTTTGGAGTAGCACTCCAGCTGGTCGGCGGACAGCTCGATGGTGAGCGTGGTGACCTTCCGCGGGTGCTTTTCGGCGGCCGCCGTCCCGGCCGGCCGGGGTACCTCTTGCTTCGGGGTGCCGCTGCCCGCGGGGACCTCGGTCCTGTCGCTCTGCGCGGCGAGGCCGGCGCGCACCGCCCGGCGCAGTTCGTTGCGCGACCACTTCTGCTGTTCGGCTCTGCGCAGCCAGTAGTCCTGCTCCGGGGGTGCCAGGCGGGTCACCTCGGCATGGTGGGCGAAGCTGAGGCCGTCCCGCCTGCGGTGGTGCTCGAACCGCCGGGCCACCCACGCGTAGTTGCGCAAGGTCTGGTAGTCGAGCCCCGTTCGCTCGACCGCCTCCTTGTACCGCCGCCACCCGTAGGTGGCCTCCCCGTAGATCAGCCAGTCCGCGAGCCACCACGCCGAGGAGTTCACCAGCTCGCGCAGGTTGGTCCCGATCTGCTCCCAGGACCGCTCCGGCAGGTTCTGCGGGAAGGCCATCCCCGACTTCTGCACCGTGGCCTGGCTCCCCACGAAGGGCAGGAGCACACCGCGCTGCGCAGGCTCACCCCTGTCCGGCGACGGCCTCGCCTTGTACCTGCTCGCGGTTCCCGCAGCCCCCGTCACAGCCTTCATCTCCCAACTCAGAGCGTCTTCCTGGGTGTGGACCGGGCGCCCGGGCGGCGCCCGCTGTCGTTGCGCCTCGACCGGTCTGCGCCCGTTCCCCGCGAACGGCGGCGAGCGGTGTGCGCGCGAGGGCGCCGGTCAGCCTCGGGTGCGGGCCGTACGGCCCTTTTCGAGCCGGCGCCCTCGGTCACGCGTGGTGCCGGCGGGTTTCCGCCGCACCGGCCCGGCGTGGGTCCGGGCGTCGTTCAGTCCGCCGCCGCCATGGCCGCCCGCAGGCTCGCGGGACGCAGGTCGGTCCAGTTCCGCTCGACGTACTCCAGGCACTCGGCCCTGGCCGCCTCGCCGAAGACCACCCGCCAGCCGGCGGGCACCTCCGCGAACACCGGCCACAGGGAGTGCTGCTCCTCGTCGTTGACCACGACGTAGAAGCGGCTGTCCTCGTCATCGAAGGGGTTCGTGCTCAACTGGCACCGTCCTTAGCCGTCATTGGGTGAACTCGGGATGGCACAGCGCCGGGCCGGTACGGGACAGCACCGGGCCAGAAGTCCGCCGATCGGTGTTCGTCCCGGCGGCCGGACGGCTGTCCGGTCGCCGGGACACCCGGGCGTCCGGCCGCCACCGGCACCCCGGGCGTCCCGTCGCCGGGACATCCCGGCATCGGTGGCGACCCCGGCGTTGCCCCGTCACCGTAAGGATCCGGCCGTCCGCGCTTCAAGGGAGGCCGGCCCGCCGGCCTCCCTCCCGGCCGGCCGGCCCCGCACCCGCCGCGATCCTCTGTACCTCACCGGGTTCCTGTGCCACGATGCCGCCCCGCGGCCCGGGGCATGCCAGGAACTGCCCGCCGAGGGGCCTGCCCGAGCCCGGGATCCGGCGCCCCTGCCCTTCCGCCGAGGCGGTCCAGGGCGCGCGGCCGGGATGCACACGTCGCTGCGGTGCGCGGCCGGGAGAGCCGGCGGTGCGGGCGGTGGCCGAAGGCTCGTGGATCGCTCGAGAGCCGCCGCACCGGCGGCAGAGGCCGCCCGGTGCCGGCCGGGCCGCGTCCTAGGGTCGGTCCAAGGGGTGCGCGGCCCGGACCGAGGGAGAGCGATGGACAGCACACGACCTGCCTTGCGCCTGTTCGTCCTGCATCACGCGGGGGGATCTCACCTGCTGTACCGCCACTGGCCGGCCCTGCTGCCCGGCACGTGGGACGTGCGGCTGCTCGACGCCCCGGGCCACGGCCTCCTGCTCGACCTGCCCCAGATCAGCGACGCCGGCCGCCTCGCCGACTTCCTGCTGCGCGCCATCGAGCCCGAACTGACCTGCCCCTACGCCTTCTTCGGGCACAGCATGGGCGCCCTCGTGGCGTACGAGATGACCCAGCGGGCCCTCGCCCGGGGCCTGCCGCTGCCGGTGTGGGTCGGTGTCTCCGCACGATCCGCGCCGCAGCCGGCCGGCGGCGGACGGGGCTATCACGACCTGCCCGCCGCCGAGTTGCGGACGTCGTTGAAACTGCTCGGGGGCACGCCCGACGCGGTCCTCGACGATCCCGGCCTGTGGGCCCGGTTCGCCCCGGTCATCCGGGCCGACCTGCGCCTGGTGGAGACCTGGCGTCCCGCTCCCGGCGCCGCTCCGCTGCCCGTGGCGCTGTCCGCCTACGCGGGCAGTGACGACCGCTCCGCCTCACCGCCGCGGATGGCCGGCTGGCGGGAGCACACCGAGCGCTTCCTGGGCCTGCGGGCCTTCGACGGCGGCCACTTCTACTTCCAGGACGATCCCGCACCGCTGCTGCGGCAGATCGAACGGGACGCGGCCACGGCGCTCGACGCGACACCGGCCGTCAACTCGGCAACGTCGCAGGCCACTTGACGTTCGTCCACGGACACGGTCCGGCTGCCGTCCGCCCCGGTACGCGTCGTCCGCGGCCTTGCTCCACAAGCGAGCCGCACACGAGGCGGGTTGCCTACTCTGCCGCCGACGAACCGCACAAGGACGACATCAGCCATGTGCGGGCGACTCCCAGGAACGGGGAACGACGATGACGACACGGAACAGACCAAGGGCCGCCGCGGTCGCCGTGGCGGCGGCCGTGCTGACGGCGACCGCCTTCACCGGCCCCGCCCGGGCATCGGGGCACCCGGCCGGCGCGAGCGGTCACCTGGCCACGCAGCAGGCGATCGAAGCGGCCGTCGCGGCCGGCATCCCCGGCATCACCGCCGAGGCACGGGATGCGGGCGGTGTCTGGAAGACGGCGGCGGGCGTGGGCGACCTGCGCACGGGTGCTCCGCGCGGCAGGAACGACCGGTTCCGCGTCGGCAGCATCACCGACACCTTCGTGGCGACGGTCCTCCTCCAGATGGAGGCGGAGAACAAGCTCAGCCTCGACGACCCCGTGGAGCGCTATCTGCCCGGCGTGGTGCGGGGCAACGGCAACGACGGCCGCACGATCACCGTACGCCAGCTCCTCAACCACACCAGCGGCCTGTTCGACTACCTCACCGAGGTGACGTACTACCAGACGTACGTCCTGGGCGACGGCTTCCTCCAGCACCGGTACGACACCCTGACGCCCGAGCAGCGCCTGGAGGTGGCCTTCTCCCACGAGCCGCTCTTCCCGCCGGGTGCCCGGCACTCCTTCTCCCGCACCAACGACATCCTGGCCGCGCTGATCGTCGAGAAGGTCGGCGGCACGTCGTACGAGAAGCAGGTGCGCCGGCGCATCATCGAGCCCCTGGGGCTCAGGGCGACGTCCAACCCCGGCACGAGCACCGGCCTGCCCCGGCCGAGCAGCCGCGGCTACACCAAGCTCTTCTTCGCCTCGCAGCCGGAGCGGATCGACGACGTCACCGAGCAGAACGGGTCGCAGGGCTGGGGCGACGGCGACATCATCTCCAGCGCGGGCGACCTGAACCGGTTCTACAAGGCCCTGATGGGCGGGAAGCTGCTGAAGGCGCAGCAGTTGGCGGAGCTGAAGACGACCGTCGTCAACCCCGATTTCCCCATCTCCTCCTACGGGCTCGGCGTGGAGCGGCTCACGCTGGGCTGCGGTACGACCCTCTGGTACCACGACGGAGGCATGCTGGGGTCGCTCGCGCTCGCCGCCTTCAGCGAGGACGGCCGCCACCAGTTCACGTTCGACTACAACGGCGACTGGGACGGGTCGGGGATCCTGTCCATCCTGAACGCCGAGTTCTGCGACACGGCCGGCACGGCGTCCCGCTGACGACGGCCGCCGGGCGCCCGCGCCGTGCCGGCGGGGCGCCCGGCAGGCGGCGGGCAGGCGGCGGGCACCGGCGCACGGCATCGCCCCCTCCCCCCGGCGTCGGCGGCATCGGCGGCGTCGGCCCAACAGAGCGTTCACCCTCAGATCATTGCAACGACCACAGAGGCTTCCGTTGCATTGAAATCAAATCCATTGCAACAAATTATTGACTCTGAGCAGCAGTGATACCCATATTGCGCAACGAGTGCGTTGCCAGATCCTTGAATGCAACGTAGCGTTTTCCATCAACGGAAACAACGAGTTGAGGAGCGCACGATGCAGAAGACCGAGCACACGACGCACCACTTCGACACCCCCGCCGCCATCTCGGCCGTCCTGGACATTCCGGCGGGGCGCATCCAGGTGATCGCCGCCGACCGGGCCGACACCACGGTGGAGGTGCGGCCCGCCGGCGGCTCCAAGAGCCGTGATGTGAAGGCGGCGGAGCAGACCGAGGTCTCCTACGCCGACGGTGTGCTGCGGGTGCGGGCGCCGGAGGCCAAGAGCCGGATCCTCGGCTCGACCGGGTCCGTGGAGGTGACGGTGCGGCTTCCGGCCGGCTCCCGGATCGAGGCGAGGGCGGCGGCCGCGGAGTTCCGCGGCGTGGGGCGGCTGGGCGAGGTCGTCCTCGAGGGCGGTCACCGCTCGGTCAAGCTCGACGAGGCCGACCGGGTGCGCCTGACGGGCCTGGACGCGGACATCACCGTCGGCCGTCTCAACGGCCCCGGCGAGATCAGCACGCAGAAGGGCGATCTGAACATCATCGAGGCGGTACGTGGGCAGATCACGCTGAGCACGCTGATGGGTGACATCACCATCGCCGCCGCCCCGGGGGTTTCCGCCGTCCTGGACGCCGGCACCACCCTCGGCCGGATCAGCAACACGCTCCACAACACCGACGCCGCCCCCGGCCTGACGATCCGCGCGAACACCACCCACGGCGACATCACCGCCCGCGGTCTCTGACCCACCACCTCCTCGACCCACGTCCCGGCATAAGGAGCACCCCCCATGACCGACCCGGCCATCGCGGCGCACGGGCTGCGCAAGTCCTACGGCGACAAGACCGTCCTGGACGGCATCGACCTGACGGTCCCGCAGGGCACGGTGTTCGCCCTGCTCGGCCCGAACGGTGCGGGCAAGACCACCGCCGTCAAGATCCTCTCCACGCACATCTCCCCGGACCCCGGCTCCGGCCCGGTCCTGGTCGGCGGTCACGACCTGGCCAAGGAGGCACAGGCGGTGCGGGCCGCGATCGGGGTCACCGGCCAGTTCTCGGCCGTCGACGGCCTGATCACCGGCGAGGAGAACATGCTCCTGATGGCCGACCTGCACCACCTGCCCAAGACCGAGGGACGGCGCGTCACCGCCGAACTCCTGGAGCGCTTCGACCTGGTGGAAGCGGCGAAGAAGCCCGCCTCCACCTACTCCGGCGGCATGAAGCGCCGCCTGGACATCGCCATGACCCTGGTCGGCAGTCCGCGGATCATCTTCCTCGACGAGCCGACCACCGGCCTGGACCCCCGCTCCCGGCACAACATGTGGCAGATCATCCGCGAACTCGTCACCGCCGGCACCACCGTCTTCCTCACCACCCAGTACCTGGAGGAGGCCGACGAACTCGCCGACCGCATCGCCGTCCTCAACGACGGAAAGATCGCCGCCGAGGGCACCGCGGAGGAACTCAAGCGGCTCATCCCCGGCGGACACGTCCGGCTGCGCTTCACCGACCCCACCGCCTACCAGTCGGCCGCCACCTCACTGGGCGACGCCTCCCGCGACGACGAGGCCCTCGCCCTGCAACTGCCCAGCGACGGCAGCCAGCACGACCTGCGCACCATCCTCGACCGCCTGGAGGCCGCCGGCATCCAGGCCGACGAACTGACCGTGCACACCCCCGACCTCGACGACGTCTTCTTCGCCCTCACCGGCCCCGCCACCGTCCCCAACCAGTCCAAGGAGACCGTCCGATGAGTGCCCTCTCCCTCGCCGTGCGCGACTCGTCCACCATGCTGCGCCGCAATCTCCTGCACGCCCGCCGCTACCCCTCGCTCACCTTGAACCTGCTGCTCACCCCCGTGATGCTCCTGCTGCTGTTCGTCTACATCTTCGGCGACACCATGAGCGGCGGCGCGGGCCGCTCCGCCTACATCGCCTACATCGTCCCCGGCATCCTGCTCATGACCATCGGCTCCACCGTCGTCGGCACCGCCGTCTCGGTCGCCACCGACATGAACGAAGGCATCATCGCCCGCTTCCGCACCATGGCCATCCACCGAGGATCCATCCTGTTCGGACATGTCGTCGGCAGCGTCCTGCAGGCGGTGCTCAGCGTGATCCTGGTCGGCGCCGTCGGCGTCGCCATGGGCTTCCGCTCCACCGACGCCACCGTCATCGAATGGCTCGCCGCCTTCGGACTGCTGGTCCTGTTCGCGCTGGCCTTCACCTGGATCGCGGTCGGCATGGGCATGGGCAGCCCCAACGCCGAAGCGGCCAGCAACAACGCCATGCCGCTGATCCTGCTGCCCCTCATCTCCAGCGCCTTCGTCCCCCTGCACTCCATGCCCGGCTGGTTCCAGCCCATCGCCCACTACCAGCCCTTCACCCCCGCCATCGAAACCCTGCGCGGACTCCTCCTGGGCACCGAGATCGGCAACGACGGATGGATCGCCCTCGCCTGGTGCCTGGCCCTGATCGCCCTCGGCCACCGCTGGTCCAAGGCCCAGTTCGACCGCGACCCCCAATAAAGGGCAGGACACCGCGGGCCACCGCCCGCGAACCCGCTCCACCCCAGGGCGGCGCACCCCGGCACCCCGCCGGAGCGCGCCGCCCTCGGCCGTGGCCGAAACACCTCCTTGCGGGCACCGCCGGCCGGTCCGCCGGAATTTGCGGGCACCGCCGGCCGGTCCGCCGGAATTCCGGACGTGAATTTCCCGGCGGGAGAAACAGAAAGGCTTCCCCGGATTCACGCCGGGTGCCGTTCCCGCCGACGGGACAGACTTCCCCCGCCGGAATACCGGCTGCCGCGCCATCGGGCCACGGACGCCCTTGCCCGGACAGTCCCCGAGCAACCGTTCGAGTGCCGCTCTGGTGCCGCCCCAGCCCGCGCTGCGAGGCTTCTCGCCGGTTATATGCACCCTTTCGATGGAGGCATGATGGCGCATCAGGCCGAAGAGAGCGCGGGGTCGCGTGGCGGCCCCGCGGCCACGCTCCCGCAGCCCCCGCCGCGGCAGCCGCGCGGCGCGGCGGCCGCGCCGCGCCGGAACCAGGTGCTGACGACCAGGGTGGGCCTGCAGATGCCGGCCAAGATGGCCTACGACGAGTGGGAGCGGGCCGGGCACCAGCTCGCCGACGTCCTCGACTCGTCCTCCTGGTGGCTGGGCGACTGGCTCGTCTACGGCAAGGACCACTACACCGACCGCTACCAGCGCGGGATACGCGCGGCCGGGCTGTCGTACCAGACCCTGCGCAACTACGCGTGGGTCTCACGGCGTTTCGACCTCGACCGGCGCCGGCCCTCCCTGAGCTTCCAGCACCACGCCGAGCTGGCCTCCATGCCGGTCGCGGACCAGGAGCTGTGGCTCGACCGCGCCGAGCAGCGGCGGTGGACCACCAAGCAGCTGCGGGCCGCCCTGCGCGCCGCGCGCCAGGGCGAGCGGCAGCCGGCCGCTCCCGCCGAGCCGAGCCGCCGTCTGGAGGTTCCGGGCAGCCGGCTGGAGTGGTGGCACCAGGCCGCGCAGCAGCTGGGCGTGGACTTCGAGCAGTGGGTGATGGCCACGCTGGACAGCGCGGCCGCGACCGCCCTGGAGGCGCCCGGCACACCGGCGGAGCGCCCCGGGGCGGCCGCGCTCAAGGGCGTGCAGGACATGCAGGGGATCGCCGGGCAGCGGACCCACCCGGTGGCCATCAGCGCCTGAGACTCCGGCACCGGGGCCGCCGGCGTCTCACGGCAGCCGGTTCATCAGCCCGGCGACCTCGTGCTTGTACGTGCACCCGCTCTGCCCGAACGCGGCCTGGACCCGCTCGCGGACCTCGCCCGGCTGCTCCTGGCTGAGCTTGAACATGCCCTCGGCGCCCGTGACCGTGAAGCGGAACGCCCCGACGGCGGGCACGATCTTGCGGAAGTAGCCGAGCGAGTCGGTCATGTCCCAGCCGTCGCCGAACGCCTTCTCGAAGGCGCGCACGGTGGCCTGCACCACCTCCAGCGTCTCCTCGGTCGACTCGATCCTCTCCACCACTCCCCGGACATGCACCGCGGTGAAGTTCCACGTGGGGGCGGCCGGGGTCTTCTCGTACACCGTGGGTGACACGTAGGCGTGCGGGCCGGTGAACGTCAGCAGCAGCACGCCGCCCGACCGCAGCGCCGCCCAGTGGGGGTTGGCCCGGTTCATGTGCCCGAGCAGCGTGACCCCCCTCAGCCCGTCGCCGGCGGCCCCGGAGGCCTCCGGAGCGCAGGGGGCGTCGGGGGCGTCGGGGTCGAAGATGACCGGCAGGTGCGTGGCGAAGGGACCGTTCTCGGGGCTGCCGTTCGTCACCGCGAGAGCCAATGGGTTGTCACGGATCAGATCCGCCGTCCAGGAATTATTCGGCTCGCGATAAAAGCTGGGCACGAACATTCGCATTCTCCTTTTCGGGAATTCGCTTGTTTCGAGAATCCCAGCCGACCATACGGCCGTCCCGCCGCCAGGACAATGCTTCCACATTCCGGGGGCCTGGAGAAGGCCTGAAGAAGTCCTCAAGCGGTCTTCGACCATTATTCGAGAAATGCTCCGCCCCCCCCTTTTCACCCCGCTGCCGCTTTTCCGCGGGCCGGTGCGTGCCGGTGCCGGTGCGCCCGCTGCCGGCCCGGGCCCGGCGCCGGTGCGCGCCGGCCGCGACCGGGAGGGCGGCGGAAGGGCGACGGGAGCGCGGCGGGCAGCGTGCGGCGGGGTCCGGGCAAGGTTTCTCCGCCCCCCGCGGGCCGAAGTCACCTCTCTCACCAGCGACTCCGCCACCACTCCAGCGTCACAGGACCGGATCTCAGGATCGAGTTGCCAACATCATGGCAAGGTTTTGCCAAGCCGGAAGGCGCGTTGTGAGCCACCGGTCGATTTCCAGACGCATCGGGAGCATTCACATGGAGACAACGGGCAGGCGGAGCGAAGAGGTCTACGACGTGGTCGGTATCGGGTTCGGCCCGTCCAACCTGTCGCTCGCCATCGCTCTGGAAGAGCACGGGGCGAGCACTCCGCAGCATCCGGTCACCGCCCACTTCTTCGAGCGGCAGCCCGCCTTCGGCTGGCACCGGAACATGCTGCTGCCGTCGACGACCATGCAGATCTCGTTCCTCAAGGACCTGGCCACGTACCGGAACCCGCTGTCCCGCTACAGCTTCGTCTCGTACCTGCACGCCTCAAACCGGCTGGTGCAGTTCGTGAACAACCAGGACTTCTTCCCCACCCGCCAGGAGTTCCACCAGTATCTGGAGTGGGCGGCCGCCGCTCTGGGCGACCGCGTCACCTACGGCGCCGAGGTCACCTCGATCCGGCCCGTCGCCGAGGCCGGAGCCGCGAAGTCCGAGCTCCTCGAGATCGAGGTCCGCGCCGGCGACGGCAGCACCCGCGTGGTCGCCGCGCGCAACGTGGTCATCTCCACCGGTCTGGTGCCGCGCATGCCGGACGGCGTGAGGTCCGACGAACGGGTGTGGCACAGCTCGGAGTTCCTCGGCAAGTTCAACGCGCAGGACCCGAAGGACCTCAAGAGCGTGGCGGTGGTCGGCGCCGGCCAGAGCGCGGCCGAGATCGTCCGGTTCTTCCACGACGCGCTGCCGCACGCCCAGGTCTCCGCGGTCGTGCCGTCCTACGGCTACGCCATCGCCGACGACACGCCCTTCGCCAACCAGGTGTTCGACCCCGGCGCGGTCGACGACCACTACTTCGGCACCGAGCAGGCACGGGACGCGTTCTGGCGCTACCACCGCAACACCAACTACTCGGTGGTCGACTCCGACGTCATCCGGGACCTGTACCGGCGCACGTACGACGAGCGGGTGCGCGGCGGCGAGCGGCTGCACTTCCGCAGCCTCACCCGGGTCACCGACGTCAAGCGCGCCGGCAGCGAGACGCGGGTGAGCCTGCGCTCGCTGCTCGACGACCGGACGGAGGAACTCGCCGTCGACGCCCTGGTGTTCGCCACCGGCTACGACAACCTGGACCCCGCCCGCCTGCTCGGCGACTTCGATGGGCACTTCCTGCGCGACGCGGCGGGCCGGCACCAGGTGGAGCGCGACTACCGCCTGCTGAGCGCATCCGGGCTGGACAGCGGGGTCTACCTCCAGGGCGGCACCGAGCACACCCACGGCCTGTCCTCGGCCCTGCTGTCGAACATCGCGGTCCGCAGCGGCGAGATCGCCGATTCGATCGTCCTGCGGCGCACCGAGCGGGAGCTGAACCGTGCCTGCCCCGTGCCCAGCGCACGCTCGGCCGTCTGAGGGCAGGCCGGACCACCGTCCCGTTGACAGGACATGACCCCGCGGCAGGACACTCGAGGACCCGTGCGCGAGGACCGCGGCGGGCGCCCCCCTCGGGCCGACCGGTGTTCACCGTCCCAAGAACCCGCAGCACAGCCAAGTTCTCTCGTGCAGCTCTCCAGCACATGTCCACCGGTCATGGGCCCAGCCCGTGGCCGGGGTCACCCACAGAAGGAGTCGTGACCCACATGAGCGCCAACTTCCCGGTCGGCGGCCTCGTTCGGCGGGCGAGGATGTCATGACCGTCAGCGTGCACCAGGCCCAGGTCAAGGCCCGGTCCCTCGGCGACGCCCTGCCGTGGCTGGCCCGCCACCAGGGCCGTACGGTCGTCGTCAAACTGGGCGGACACGCCATGGTCGACGCGGACCTCACGGCGGCCTTCGCCCGCGACATCGTCTTCCTGCGCTACGCCGGGCTGCGGCCCGTGGTGGTCCACGGAGGCGGCCCCCAGATCGACGCCGAGCTCGAACGCCGCGGCATGAAACGCGAGTTCGCGGCAGGCCTGCGCGTCACCCCGCCGGAGGCGATGGACGTGGTGCGCATGGTCCTCGCCGGCCAGGTGCAGCGCGAGCTGGTCGGGCTGATCAACCGGCACGGGCCGCTCGCCGTCGGCATGACCGGCGAGGACGCCGGCACCCTGACCGCGGTACGGCACGTGCCGTGGATCGACGGGGAACCCGTCGACGTCGGCAGGGTCGGCGACATCACCGGCGTGGACACCACCACCCTGGACGGCCTGCTGGCGAGCGGCCGGATCCCGGTGGTCTCGCCGCTCGCCCGCAACGCCGAGGACGGCCTGGTCTGCAACGTCAACGCCGACACCGTGGCGGCGGCGCTGGCGACCGCTCTGGGGGCCCACACGCTCGTCATGCTCACCGACGTGGCGGGGCTGTACGCGGGCTGGCCGCACAGTACCGAGGTCATCCCGCGGCTGACGGCCGACGAGCTGGAAAAGCTCCTGCCGGAACTGAGCGAGGGCATGGTGCCCAAGATGACCGGCTGTCTGAAGGCCGTACGGGGCGGGGTGGGCGCGGCCCGGGTGATCGACGGGCGGGTCCCGCACGCGGTCCTCCTGGAGATGTTCACCGACGACGGGATCGGGACGGTGATCGTGCCGGACCCGGACGAGGAGGAGGTCCTGCCGTGAACGGACAGTGGCAACAGCGACCGCGGGCCGCCGGACCGGCGGGCGGCACCCGGCGGCCGCCGGACTCCGGGCCCGCCCCGCGGCCGGCCGCCCTCGTCCACGAGCTGGTCACCGCGGCCGCGGCGGACGGGGCGGAGGCCGGGGAGTGCGCGCGCCGCCTCGCCGCCTCGCTGCCGCCCCGGGCCCGGTCCGTCCTGCTGGACGCCCTGGCCGAGACGGGCCCCTGGCCCGACGCCGAGGGCCCGGACGGGTACGAGAGCGGTGGCCGGCTCTTCTTCGACGAGCCCGGGCACCCGCTGCCCGCGGCCCGCTCCCATCTGAGCCTGCTGCCCGCCCACCGGACATCCGGGCCGCACCGGCAGGCCGCCGCCCCCGGCGACGGCGACCACCACCCCGGCGACGGTGGCGGGGTGTGGGCCGAGCCCTGTACCGGGCCGCCCGCCGCCGTCGTCCGCCTGCGGTTCGCCGACGCGATCGCGCTGGAGCGGGCCGGCGCCTGCTTCGACGGCGCGTGCGGCGACCCTGCCACCGGCACCCTCCAGATCCCCGCGGACGCCGGTGTCGAGACGCTGCGGGCCGTGCTCGCGGTCCTCGACGCGGCGGCGCTCGCACCCGAGTCGCTCACCGTGCACTCGAACGAACTCGACGACGTCTTCGCCGCGTTCACCGGCCTGCTCTGAACTCTTTGGCGCCCTCGCCGCCGCCCGGTGCGCCGGGCGGCGGCGGTGTCAGCCGCCCGCGCCCTGTTCCCGGATGCCGCGCAGCAAGTGGGCCTGGTCCTGGACCAGTTGGTCGATCCGGCTCTGCAGGCGCGCCAGCTCGGCCGCCAGGTCCGCACGGCGCGGAGTCGCGGGGGCCAGGGTGGGGCAGTGGTTGAGGATCGCCTCCAGGCGGCACCGCAGCGCCGGGCCGGGTTCCACGCCGAGCGCGGCCAGAAGACGGCGGCGCGCGCGTTCGTAGACGCCGAGGGCCTCCGACTGCCGGCCGCACCGGTACAGGGCGACCATCAGCAGGTCGTAGAGGCGTTCGCGCAGCGGATGGGCGGCGGTGAGCCGTTCCAGGTCGCCGATGATCTCGGCGTGGCGGCCGCAGTTCACGCTCGCCTCGTACAGGGCTTCCAGGGTGGTCAGGCGCTGTTCCTCCAGGCGGTCCGCCTCGGCCGTGCACAGCGGGCCGTGGCAGGAGTCCTGCAGGGCGCTGCCCTGCCACAGCGCGAGTGCCTGGCCCAGGAGCCGGGTCGCGTCGCGGGGGTCGCTGGGGGCGGTGGCCCGGCCCTGGCCGGACAGCCGGGTGAAGCGGGCCGCGTCGGTCGAGGCGCTGCCGAGGCTGAGGACGTATCCGGTGGGCAGGGTGCTGATCCACTCGTGGCCGGGGGCGGGCAGCAGCCGGCGCAGCCGGGCGACGTGGGTGTGCAGGGCGCTGGGCGCGTTGGCGGGGGGCCGGCCGCCCCACAGTTCCTCCACCAGGCGGTCCACGGAGAGCTGCTGGCCCGCGTGGACGACGAGGGTGGCGAGCAGGGCCCGCTGTTTGGGTCCGCAGGGGGTGATGCCGGTCCCGGTCCGCCGGTTGTGGACGGCCACCGGACCCAGCAGCCGGAACTCGGTCGCCTCGATCGTCTCGGCGACCTCGGTGACCTCGGTGCGGGTGGGGGCGGGTGCGGCGAGGACGGGGGCGCTCATCGCGCCGCCGCGGACGGGGCGCGGGTGGTCAGCAGGGCGCGGCGCACGTCGTCCTGGATCCGCGCGGCGACCGCGGGGAGGTGGTCCTGGAAGTAGAAGTGGCCGCCGTCGAAGAGGTGCCGTCCCAGGAAGTGCTCGGTGGCATCGGCCCAGCCGTCCAGGCGGTGGGGCGGGGCCACCTGGTCCAGGGTGCCGCCGAACACGGACAGGGGAACGGGCAGCGGAGCGGTCAGGGGCCGGGTGCGCCAGGTCTCGCTCATGCGCAGGTCGGCGCGGATGGTCGGCGCGAACAGCTCCCACAGTTCGTCGTGGTCCATGACCTGGGCGGGGGTGCCGCCCATCGTGGTCAGCTCGTGGCGCAGCGCGGCGTCGCTCAGCAGGTGCCGGCGCACCGGGTCCCCGTCGGGGTGCAGGGTGCCGCGGGCGGACACGCCGAGCCAGAGGGGGGGTGTGCGGCCGGCGTCGAGGAGGCGGCGGGTCAGTTCGTAGGCGACGAGTCCGCCCATGCTGTGCCCGAAGAACGCGTAGGGGCCCACGAGCCGGGTGTCCAGTTCGTGCAGGAAGTGGTCGAGCAGTGCGCCGGCGTCGTCCAGGGCGGGGCGCTTGTCGCGGGGGCCGCGGCCCGGCGCGTCGGGGATCCGCACGTCCCAGTGGGCGGGGAAGCTGGACGGCCAGTCGCGGTAGGCCAGATGCGAACCGCCGGAGTGGTGGAACACGAACAGGCGCAGCTTCGGCTCTTCCGCCTTGTGCATGAAAAACTCCATCGGGAAGACTCTCCGGCGTCCGGCCCGCCGGCGAACGGGCCCCGGACCAGGGGCAAGAGGGGACGGTAGCGGCGTCCGGGCCGCAGGGTCCGCCGTCCCGAGCGGGTCTCGAACCGCTCTCGAGTGCGTGCGGACCCGCTTCCTCCCGCGTCGACGCGCCCGCCCTCGTCGAGGACGGCAGGCGGGCGCGGACGGGGAGGAGGATGGTGCACGAACGACCCTAGGCGAGAGCGGTCCTCACCTCCCGTGCGCTGTACGGAACGTCGAGTTCACCTGCGGCGGTTCGGGGCCCGGGTTCAGGCGAGGTCGTCGCGGGTGACCCGGCGGTGCGTGATGCGCCACTCGCCGCCCGAGCGGACCAGGACGTCTTCCATGACGTACGCGTGCAGCGCCTTGGGGCCGCCCTGGCCGGGGGTGATGTGGACCAGCGCGGAGCAGCGGGTGTGCAGGGAGCCGTCGGTCTGCGGCCGTACGTCGAGGATGCCGACCCAGTGCTCCAGGCGGCCGCCGGTGTGCCGCCGGTGTGCCGCGCCGGCCCGCACGTAGCCGGCCAGGGCGACACGCGCCTTGGCGGGCGCGGGCAGGGACGGCAGGTGCAGGACGGCGTCCTCGGCGAAGGTCTCGGCCCAGCGCTTGGTGTCGTGCGCGTCCAGCAGCCGCATCTGGTGCGCGTAGAAGCGCTGCGCCTGTGCGTACAGGGCGGCGAACTCACCTCCGGGCAGGGCGGGTTGGGCGGTGCTCACCAGCTCGACGGTCATGTTTCGGCCCTCCGCTTTCGTCCGCGTCCTCAAAGGGGTGGGGGGACGCCAGGGGGATCCCGGGGATCCACGTTCGGTGCGGACAGTCTTCGAGGCCTGGATCGAGCATCTTTCAAAACCGCCTCAAGCGATCCCTGACACCGGTTCGCTCGTGCGGGAAAACAGTGCGGCGGCGAGGGTGCGCACCGCGACGGCGTTCAGCCCGTTGCCGAGAGCGAGGCCGGCCCGCTGCCGGGTCATGCGGGCTCCTGGTCCCACAGAGGTGTGTCGGTGCGCAGGACCGAGTAGAGGACCTGGTCGTGCCAGCGGCCCGAGCGCCACTGGGCGGAGCGCAGGATGCCCTCGCGGGTGAAGCCGGCCTTTTCCAGGGCGCGTTGCTCGGCGAGGTTGGCGTGGTCGGTGAAGGCCTGGACACGTTCGGCGCGGGTGTGGGCGAAGAGGTGCTCGACGACCTGGCGCTGGGCGGCGGTTCCGGTGCCGCGGCCGCGGGCGGCGGGGAACAGGGCGACGGCGATGGTCCAGCAGGCGGAGGTGTCGGGGCGCCCCCAGGCGGAGGCGAACCATTCGACGCGGCCCACCGCCTCGCCGGCGGCGGTGACGGTGAGCATGCCGCCCTCGCGGCCCAGGAGGCGGTCCTCGGCGTAGCGCTCGCGCAGCCGGTGGGTGGAGGTGAACCCGAACCACTGGAAGGGGCCGGTGCCGTCCTGGGTGGTGAACTCGCGCTCGAAGAGGTCGAGATCGCCGGGGACGACGGGGCGCAGGGACACGTCACTGCTCATTTCGGATGGGCTCCTTGGCCGCCGGGTCGGTGTGTGCCGCGCCGCGTTCTCCGGCGGGCACCGGGGGTGTTCAGCATCCACCACGTCCGGCCGTCCGGGCGGGGAAAGGGCGCGGTACCCGGCCTCGCCGGACAGCGGGACGCGGCGGTTCAGGCGCCGGGCCGGCGCCGGCCGGAATCCGGGGGGCGGTCCGGCACCAGGGTCAGATGGCGCCGGCCGGCGGACCGTACGCGCGGGGTGCCGGGCCCTGCCGGCCGGGACGGCACGGCGTGCGCCACCGGTACGGGTGCCTGTACGGGTGCCGGTGCCGGTACGAGTGCCGGTGCCGGTACGGGTGCCGGTACGGGTGCCGGTGCGGGTGGTCTCGGGTGCTGGGCGGGCACGGGGCGGGTCTCGGTCACGGCGTCCTTGAGGGCGTGGGCGAACACCTCGATGTCCTCGGCCGAGTTGTCGTGGTGGACGGATGCGCGTACGGCCGTGACGACGCCGCGCTCGGGCAGGTACAGCGGGACCTCGTGGGCGACCGTCTTGCCCACCACGACGCCGCGGTCCGCGAGCCGGCGGCGCACCAGTGCGGCCGGCACGTCCGGGTGCCGGAAGGTGACGATGCCGCTCTGGAGGCGGCCGGGGGCGATCAGTTCGGTGCCGGCGGTGTCCTCGACGGCGGCGCGCAGGCCCAGGGCGAGGTCCCTGCCCGGGGGCGGGGCCGTGTGCAGGGCCAGGGCCCGGTTCAGCGCGGCGGCCGCGGCGCCGTGCGGCGGCACCAGGGGCGGGCCGCCGTGCGGGGCCAGCATCGTGCGCAGCCGCGGTGCGACGCCGGCGAATCCGGCCGCGTAGGGGCCTCGCAGGAACCTCCAGCCGTCCCCGGTCACCAGGTGGCAGCCGATGCGGGCGGCGTCCAGGGGCAGTTGGCCCACCGCGTACGAGGCGTCGACGGCGTACAGGCAGCGGTGGGGGGCGAGGAGGCGGCCGATGTCCTCGACGGGATGGACGATGCCGCAGCCGGAGGGCACGTACGGGACGCAGACCAGGGCGACGTCGCCGCCGATGTGCCGTGCCATCCACTCCAGGTCGAGGTCGCCGTCGGGGCGCAGCGGTACGACCTCCAGCCGGCAGCCGGTGCGCGCGCGCAGCGCGAGGACGGTGCTGAGGTTGGCGGCCGACTCGTAGGGCGTGGCCCAGACGCGGTCGCGCGGGCCGAGCGGCAGCCGGGACAGCACGGCGGCGAACGCGTCGGCGGCGCCCGTGCACAGGAAGGTGTCCCCGGGCGGGGTGCCCAGCAGGGCGGCCAGCCGCTCGTGGATCTCCCGGTGCAGGACGTCCTCGAGGCGTTCGTCCAGCTCGTAGGGGCCGTAGCGGTCCTCGAAACGCGTCCACTCGGTGAGGACCTCCCGTACGGCCGCGGGCATGCGGCCCGTGCCGGCCGGGTCGAGGTGGATCCTGCGGTCACCGTGGGATTTCTCGTTCACTTCAGGGGCCTCCCCCCACAGGTGAGGCAAATGATTGCCTAGTTCTTGGCAACACCTTGCCGTCAGTGTCGGAGGTTTGGCAACCTCGGGCATCACCGGCTCCGGCGCGGCTCTAGCGGCCGGGCCGGCGTCAGGGTCCTCGACCGCGTCCGGCCCGGTTCCCCAGGAATTGCCAAGCGTTGCCAGAGCGTTTCCGGCTTTGCCAAAAATCCTTGTCTTCGCAGTTCAGGGCTGCTTTTTCTAGGCAACTCGGCGACGGCGAACCGCCTCCTGGAGCGTTCGTGGCGTGCACCTTGAGTCCGAATCGACCCATTCCCGACCGATTTGCGAGCTTTGGTTGCCAATCTTCTTGGCAGAAGGTTGCCAAGCAACGAAAACGAAATTGACACCGAGGAGCCCGCCATGAACCGCATCGCCCGCATCGCCGTCGCCGCCGCCGCCCTCACCGCCTTCTCCGCCGCGGGCGTCACCGCCGCCGACGCGATCGGCCGGACGGCGACGGCGAAGACGGTCTCCACGTTCCAGGCCGGCGACATCAACTGGCCGGTCGCCCCGGCCGCCATCCAGGCCGACACCCACTGGCCGGTCGCCCCCGCCGCCATCCAGGCCGACACCCACTGGCCGGTCGCCCCCGCCGCCATCCAGGCCGACACCCACTGGCCCACCGCCCCGGCCGCCGTCCAGGCGGGCGACATCAACTGGCCGGTCGCCCCGGCCGTCGCCGACGTCTGATCCGTGCCCCGGGCATCCGTGCCCGCCCCGTGACGCCCCCGCAGGCAGCCACTGCCCAGCGGGGGCTTCGGCGTTTTCGGGGCGGCAACGCACGCGCGACGCCGTCGCGGGTGATCGTCGGCCACTCCCCCGCTCCGGGTGCCCGGCAACCCCGCACCCTTCGCCCCGGCGGCGACGCCCCCTCGCCACCAGCGACTCCAGTGCCGCTCGACCGCCTCAGGACGCCACCTCAGGCCACCCTTGCCACCATTCAGGCAACATTTTGCCAAGCCGGAAGGCTGTCATAAGGAGCGGGTAGCGATGTCCATCTCCGGCCTCATCGAGCAGCAGGTCCAGGAGCGTCCCGACGCGGTCGCGGTGCACCATCCCGAGCAGCCGGGCGGCCGTGGCGGCCGGCTCACCTACCGGGAGCTGGGCCGCGCGGCCAACCGTCTCGCCGCCCATCTGCGGGCGCGCGGCATCGGCCGCGGCGACCGGGTGGTGACCTCGCTGCGGCCGGGCCCGGAGACGGTGACGGCGTTCCTCGGGATCGTGCGGGCCGGAGCGGCCTATGTCCCCCTGGACCCCGCGGACCGCGTGGAGCGGCGGCGGCTGATCGTGCGGGACAGTGCGGCCGCGGCGGTGCTGACCGGGAGTGCGGGCGTCGCGGACTACGCGGGTCTGGACACGGTGGTCCTCGCGCTGGACGCCGAGGCACCCGAGATCGCCCGGCGCTGCGAGGCCCTGCCCGAGCAGAGCGCCGGCCCGGACGACGCCTTGTGTGTCTGGTACGCCTCCGGCGGCGTCGAGGGGGTCGTCGTGCCGCATCGCGCCGTGCTGGACCTCGTGCGCTCCGCCGCCCCCGCGCGGCCGGAGCCCGCCGGTGTGGCGGGCCGGACCGGTGCCGGGCAGGCCTTCGACGCGGTCGCGTTCGCGGTGTGGGGCGCTCTGGCGTCGGGTGGCCGGCCCGCCGGCCACCCGGGCGGGGACGACGGGCGGGAGGCGGCCGGACGGGCTGGGGAGCGGGGCGAGGAGTGGGCCGAGTTGTGCGGGCGGCGTTTTCGGCTCGGTGAGGTCGAGTCGGTGCTGGGCGCGCACCCGGCGGTGTCCGCCGCCGCGGTGTCCGTGCACGAGAGCGCGGACGGCGGCAGGCACCTGGTGGCGCATGTGGTGCCGGCCGGGCCGGCCGCGGCGGCCGCCGACCAGGACGCGCAGACCGCGCAGTGGAAGGAGATCCACGAGGCGCTCCACGCCGGCGCCGCGGCCCGTGAGCTGGGGGACGACTTCACCGGCTGGAACAGCAGTTACGACGCCCTGCCGATCCCGCTCGAGGAGCTGCGGGAGTGGCAGTACGCCACCCTGGACCGGATCAGGGAGCTGCCGCGCCGCCGGGTGCTGGAGATCGGGGTGGGCAGCGGGCTGCTGCTGGCCCACCTCGCGCGGGAGGAGGAGGTCCAGGAGTACTGGGCCACCGACTTCTCCCCCGCCGCCGTCGCCGCGCTCGGCGCGCGGGTGGAGGCGGACGCGCTGCTGAAGGACAAGGTGCGGCTGGACTGCCGTGGCGCCGAGGACACCGGCGGACTGCCCGTCGCGTATTTCGACGCGGTCGTCGTCAACTCGGTCGTGCAGTACCTGCCGGGGCTGGCCCGTCTGCGCACGGTCATCGAGCGGGTGCTGCCGCTGCTCGCCCCGGGCGGCTCGCTCTTCCTCGGCGATGTGCGCAGCCTGGATCTGGCCCGCTGTCTGCAGACCGGGATCGCGCTGGCCCGGCCGGGCGGCGCGGGGGGTGACAGGGAGGCGCTGCGCCGCGGTATCGGGCACCGGGTGGCCACGGAGACCGAACTGCTGCTCTCCCCCGCCCTGTTCGGTGCGCTGGCCCGGGAGCTGCCCCGGGTGCGTGCGGTGGACGTGCGCCTCAAGCGGGGGGTGCACCACAACGAGCTGTCCCGCTACCGCTACGACGTGGTGCTCTCCACCGCCGAGCCGGTCGCCGACCTCTCCGATGTGCCCGTCGTGCGCTGGGGTGCGGACGTGGCGGGAGGGCTGGAGGCGGTGGACCGGGTGGTGGCGGCGCGTCCGGCCGTGCTGCGTCTGGCCGGGGTGCCCAACCGGCGGGTGCACGACGAGTACGCGGCGATGCGGTCCCTCTTCGATCCCCGCGAGAGCATCGACCTGGCGCCGCAGGACGCCGTGGCGCCCGATGTGGAGGCGCTGTGCGCGCGGGCCGAGCATCTGGGCTACCGGGCGCTGCCGACCTGGGGTGAGAGCCCCGAGCTCCTCGACATCGTCCTGCTCGATCCCGTACGGGTGCCCGCGGGCGCGGTGACGGGCGTGTACGCGGCGACGGCCACCGGAGCGGGGTCCGGGAGCGGGGCGGGTCCCGGCACCGGAACCGGGTCAGGCACCGGGACGGGCTCCGGGAGCGGCAACGGCAGCGGGACAGGTTCCGGGAGCGGGGCGGGGTCCGGGAGCGGGGCGGGATGCGGCGGGGCGGGGGTGGAGGGGTGGGCCGGTACTCCGGCGGCTTTCGAGCACCGTGTCGATCTGGAGGTCGTGCTGCGTGCCCATCTGCGAGAGCGGCTGGCGGAGCACATGGTGCCGTCGGTGCTGATGACGGTGGAGGCGCTGCCGCTGGACGGCGCCGGCGGGGTGGACCGCGCGGCGCTGCCGGTGCCCGCCAACGCCGCCGGCCGTCCGCTCACCCAGCCCGGCACGCCGATCCAGGAGATCGTCCGTGACCTGTTCGCCGAGGTGGTGGGTCTGCCCCGGCACCGGGTGCGGGCGGAGTCGGACTTCTTCCGCATCGGCGGCCACTCACTGGCGGCGGCGAGACTGCTGTCCCGGGTCCGGGAGACGCTGGGCGTCGATCCGGGCAGCCGGGCCCTGTACGAGGCGCCGACTCCGGCCGCGTTCGCCGCGCTGGTCGGTGACGTGCCCGCCGCGGTGATCGGGCCGGACGACACGGCCGGCGACAGCCGCGCGTTCTCGCTGCGGCTGCGCGGCGTACTGGACAGGCGGGCGCTGGAGGTGGCGCTGGAGGATCTGGGGCGGCGTCATGTGGCGCTGCGCAACTTCCGGCTGGGCGCGGCGGGGACGCGGCTGCGGACGCTGGCGGCGGACGACCATCTGCTGGAGGTGGCCCTGCCGGCCGACGCGGTGGACCTGTGGTCGCATGTGCCGCTGGCCGCCGATCTGGCCCGGGCTTATGGGGCGCGGGCCTGCGGGGGCACCCCGCACCGCTCGCCGGCCGGGCTGGACGCGGCGCCCCGCGCGGTCTTCGGCGACCGGATGCCCGCGGCGCTGCCGGGCAGCGGGCCGCGGTCCGCCCACGCCTCCTGGGGCACCCTGGAGAGCGCCCTGGAGGCGGACCTGCACGCGGACCTGACGCGGTGGGCGGCCGGGCAGGGCGCCACCGTGTTCATGGTGGTGCACGCCGCGCTCGTGGCGCTGCTGGGCCGGCTGGGCGCGCAGGATCCGCTCACCGTGGCCGCGCCCGTCCCGGCGCGGGACAGTGCCGCGCTGCGTGAGGCGGTGGGTCCCTACGGCCGGGTGCTGGCGCTGACGGTGGACTCCTCGGGCGATCCGTCCTTCACCGAGCTGCTGCGCCGGGTCCGCGAGCGGGACCTGGCCGCCTACCGGGACGGTGAGGCGCCGCTGGCGGCGCTGCCCGGCGGGGTGGCGCTGGCGGTGGTGCAGGAGTGTGTGGGCCGCTTCGAGGCGGGTGGGCTGTCGGTGCAGGCCGAGCACTGCACGCCCGCGGTGCCGGCCGCGGACCTGGGGCTGACGCTGACCGAGCGGCAGGGCCCGGCGGGTGAGGCGGCCGGTGTCGCGGTCACCGTGACCTTCCGTCACGAGACGGTCGGTGAGCGGGCCGCGGCCCGTCTGGCCGGCCAGCTCACCGCCGTCCTGCGCTCGGCCCTGAAGGCGCCCGCCGCGCCGCTGAGCCGGCTGCGGCTGGGACCGGGGACAGCGGCCGAGGGCGGGGGCGGGGTGTGGGCGGGTGAGGAGGTGGCGCCGGTCCGGCAGGACGTGGCGTCGCTGTTCGCGGCGCAGGTGGCGCGCGCCCCGGGGGCGCTCGCGCTGGAGGACCTGGACTACGCCGGGCTCGATGCCCGCTCGGACCTGTTGGCGCATGCCCTGATCGAGCACCGGGCCGGTCCGGGCAGCTGTGTGCTGACCGCGCTGTCCTCACCGGCCGGGTTCGCGGTGGCCGCGCTGGCGGTGGCGAAGACGGGGGCCGCGCTGGTGCCGGTGGACCCGTCGCTGGATGTCGCCGAGTCGCTGCGTCCGGTGGTGCTGCTGCTGGACGAGACCGCGGACCTGCTGCTGCCGGCCGTGCCGGGTGCGGCGCGGCTGGTGCGTGAGGAGGGGGCCGAGCGGTGGCCGCCCGCCGGGTCCTGGCCGGTGGGACGGGCCGACCGGATCCGTCCGCTGGGCGCGGGCGATCCGCTGTTGCTGCTGCCCGGTGAGGGCGGCACCGTCGCGGTGGGCGGTGGGACGGTCACCGCGGCAAGTCCGGCCGACGCGGCCTGGCTGGTGCGCGGCTACCCGGACGGGGACGCGGCGATCGGGCTGCTGAGTGCTCTGGCCGGCGGGGCGCGGGTGCACGTCCCGGACCGCTCGCTCACCCGGGAGGTGCCGCACGAGGTGCTGGGGTGGCTGCGCCGGCAGGGGGCGCGGGTGGTGCTGGGCGGTGCCGACGACGTGCTGAGCGCGCTGGTGGCGCTCGCCCGCAGCGAGGGCGTCGAGCTGACCGTGAGCGGCGGCTGGGCGGAGGCCCGGCTCGTCGTGGAGCACACGCCGGGCGCGGCGGCCCGTCCCGCTCCCGGTCACCGCGCCTATCTCCTCGACGCACGGCTGCGGCCGGTGGGCCCGGGCCGCACCGGCTCGCTGTACATCGCGGGCGTCGGTGTGGCCTCGGGGTACACCGGTGTCCGCGCGGCGGCCGGCTGCGGGCGGTTTCTGCCCGATCCGTTCGGCGGCCCGGCCGGCGGCACGGCCCGTATGTGGCGCACCGGGCGGGCCGCCCGCCTCGACGAGTACGGCAATCTGCGGGTGCTGGACGCCCCGGCGCACGACGACCCGTTCGACGACGCGTCCGCCGCGTTCGTGGTGCTGGCGGACGCGGCCGGCCACCGGGCGCTGTGGCCGGCCGGGGCGGGCGTGCCGCCCGGCTGGTCCAGGACACCCGAGAACCACTGAGAGCGGTCCCGCTCCCACTCCCCTGCGCCCTGTGCCGGGGCGGCACAGGGGGGCCGGGCGGGACGGGGCTGAGGCCGGAACGGAGGCGGGGACACGTGGGCCGGGGCGGAGGCGGGAACGCGGGACGGACCCGGGGCGCAAGCGCAACGGGGGCCGCGGGACAGGGATGAAGGCCGGGACACGGCCCGGGACAGGGACGGAACGCGACCGGGGCGGGGCGGGGCGGGGTCAGGCGCCGGGCTGGGGGGCGGCGCCGGGCTGGGGGGCGGGGCCGGCCAGGGATTCGGCGAGGATGCGCCAGATGTCGGCGGCCAGGTCGATGTTGGCGCCGGCCTGGGCCTGTTCGGCCAGATCCCGCAGTCCCTGGATGCCGCTGGAATCACCGGAGCGGATGCGGAGCTGGTTGCGCAGGATGTCCAGGCGGACCCGGTCGCGGTAGCTCATCCTCAGCTCCATCCCGGCGAGTTCGCCGAGCAGGGCGTGGGCCTCGTCGTAGCGGGCCAGGAAGAAGGCGACGTCGGCCTTGAGCGCGAGCAGGTCCTGGCGCAGGCCGGGGGTGCCCACGAAGGCGAGTGCGGGTTCGGCGGCGGTCAGGCACCGCTCGGCGGCCTGGGGGTCCGGCGGCTGCTTTTGCAGGTACAGGCGGCTGGCGGTGAACCGCAGGCGCAGCCACAGCACGAGGTCCTCGCGGCTGCTGAACTTCTCCAGTGCCTCTTCCAGGTAGCCCTGGGCGGCGGTGTGGTCGCCCTGGCGCAGCCGCACCGCCGCGCAGGTCCACATGGCTTCGGCCCACAGGGCGTCGCTGCGGCCCGCGACGAGTTCGGCCAGTTCGTCGGCGTGCGCCCGGGCGTCCGGCATCCGGCCGGCCTCGGCCTCGGCCGAGACCAGGGCCAGCAGCACGGTGGCGCGGTCCTCCGTGTCGAGGCCGTCCTCGCGGGCGAGGTGGTGGGCCGCCGTCGCGGCGTCGAGGGCGGCGCCGATCTCGCCCAGGGTGCGCAGGCAGCGGGCCAGACGGGTCAGGCCGCGGACCCGCAGGGCGGCCAGTCCGACCGATTCGCCGAGCTGGACCAGTTCCTCCAGGTACTCCCGTTCCCCGGCGTGGTCGCCCTGCAGGCGCCGCTGTCCGGCGAGTTGCCACAGGGCCTGCCAGCGCAGCACCGGCGCCTCGTGTCCCTCGGCGGCCAGGGCCTCGCGCAGGGTCTCCATCGCCGCCTCGGAGCCGGTGGAGGAGACCAGCGACAGGGCGTGGGCCAGGGAGCCGCCGGCGGGTTCCTCGAAGTCGGCCGCCTGAAGGCCCAGGCGTTCGGCGAGGTAGGCGACGGCCCGCTCGGTGGGCTGGCGTGCGCCGGACTCCAGACGGGAGAGGTATCCGGTGGACATGCCGTCCCCGGCCAGGGCGGTCTGGGACAGGTCGCGGGCCTGTCGCAGTTTGCGAAGACGACGGCCGAACGCGGGCTGACGCAGCATGTGACCATTCCCTGGGACGGACGGGTGGGGGGTGGCCGGTGGGGCGGAGGAGGCGTGCCACCGCCCGGGTGCCGCAACCGAGCGTAGGGGCCGGGCAAGGGCCGGGCAATGTTTTGCCAGGTGCCGTGCCTCCGAGTTCGTGCGAACCTCACGGATTCCTGTGGCGTTCCTCGAGCGGTTCTTGAGCGGTCGCGGGCACAGTCTCAAGCGCCCGGGTCCGGTACCTGCGCACCGGCCCGTCCTCGCTCACGGGAGCTGTCCTCGTCCGCGTCCACGGGAGTCCTGATGAAACACGCGGTTCCTGCCCGCCGCGCCGCCCGCAAGGACCGGGCCGGCCGGCCGGCGCCGGTGCGTGACACCGCGTCGGACGACGACATCAACTGGCCGTTACTGAGTCCGTAGTCAGGTCTCAGCGTTCCGGGCATTTCTGCCCGAAAGGTCCGTCACGTCACCAGAGCGTCAGGGGCTCGGTTTGAGGACGGTCTCCCGTTTCTGTCTGCTGCTGGTGCGGCAGGGTTGTGCCACCTGCCCGCCCCGTCCCCGTCTTGCGGCGGGGGCGGGTAGTGCGGGTCTTATGGTCGGCTCCACGGGGCTTCGACACCGCCAGGGCGGTGTCCTGGTCTCCGGCCACTCCGGTACCAGTCGTGCAGGCTGCCGCTGCGAGGGCAGCGAGGTTTCGGGCCGCGTTCGTGTCCCGGTCGATGACCAGGCCGCAGGCGTCGCATTCGTAGGTCCGGATGTGCAGCGGCAGCTTGGCTTTCACTGTGCCGCACCCGGAGCAGGTCTTGGAGGAGGGGAACCAGCGGTCGGCCGCGATGATGCGGGTGGCGTGGCGCTGGCGGGTTTTGTAGGTGAGCTGAGGCGGATCTCACCGAACCCGGCGTCGGCGATGTGCCGGGCCAGGCGCCGGTTCTTCACCATGCCGGCGACGTTGAGGTCTTCGACCACGACGGTGCCGTACTCGGCGGTCACGGCGGTGGTGAGCTTGTGCAGGGCGTCCGCGCGGAGGTCCGCGACGCGGTGATGGACCTTGTTCCGCCGGGCGTTGGCCTTCTCCCACCTGCGGGAGGGCTTCCGCCCAGTGTGCCGGTCCGGGCCTCGACGCCGGGAGACGATGCGAGAGGCGCGGCGCAGTTGCTGCAGCGCGGTGCTCAGGTGCCGCGGGTTGGAAACCTCGCGGACCTCGCCCGCACTGTCGGCCATGACGGCCAGGGTCTTGATACCGAGGTCGATGCCTACCGCGACATCAGGCCGGGTGACCCGGACGAGGTCCCGCTTCACCTCGATCTGGAACGAGGCGAACCATCGTCCTCGCTCGTGGCGGACGGTCGCCGACAAGATGCGCGCGGTCCCGGCCTGGACGCGGCTCAGGAGTTTGCCGGTGGGCTCGTGGACGCGGATCGTTCCGAGGTGGGGCAGGGTGACGTGACGTCCGTCGACCTCGACACGGATCGTGCCGGTGGTGAACCGGCAGGACAGGGGTGCTTTCCGCTTCGACTTGAACCGGGGCATCCCGACCCGCTTGCCCATACGGCGGCCTTGCTTGGACTTGGCGTAATTGTCGAACGCGGCCGACGCGTTGGCCAGGCCGGTGTTGTACGCCTCCTTGGAGTTCTCGTTCCACCAGGCAGCGAAGCGCGGGTCAGTCTTCTTTGTCTGGTTGAACTCCTTGCGCAGCGCTGGCAGCGACCACGGCCGCCACTCGGTGAGCCGGTCGGCAGGGATACCGTAGGACTCCTCCGCCCGGCGCTGCCACCACGACGCCGACACCCACCCCACCGCCCAGTTGTACGCCGCGCGGGCGGCACCGCAGTGCGAGCGCAGCGCGTGCTCCTGGGTGGCGTTCGGGTCCAGCGCGAAGCGGTACGCCTGCACCACGAACCCGGGCTGCGGCTGGAACTTCTTCACTCGGTGGCCTCGCCGGTCGCCACAGCCACCGCGCGGGCGGCCCGGTTCTTCGCCGCGCGCTGCCCGTACAGGCGGGCACACATGGAGGTGAGCACCTCGGTGATGTCCCGCACCAGATCGTCTGGGCTCTCGATCGGGTCGAGGACGACCAGGCGCCGGCCGGACGCCGACAGCGCGGCCTCCAGGTGCTCGACGCCGAACCGGGCCAGCCGGTCACGGTGCTCGACCACGATCACAGCCGTACCCGGGTCGGCGAGGAGTCGGTGCAGCTTCCGGCGGCGCCCGTTCAGCCCCGACCCGACCTCGGTCACAACTTCCGCGACGGCCAGGCCCAGTCCATTCGCGCCGGACACCACCCGCGCGACCTGCCGATCCAGGCCGGCCCTCTGGTCGGCTGAAGATACGCGGCAGTACGCCACCACGCGTCCGGACGGCTGGACCGCCACCTCATCGACCAGCCATGTCCCGGACGGCGCCTGGCGGACCGGCACGGGCATCTTCCCGTCCTTCACCCACCGCCAGGCGGTCTGGTAACTCACGCCCTGCTGACGCGCCCACTCCGAAAGCTTCACAAGACCAAGGTACGTGACACATCCGACTAGATATGTCTATGAATAACTATAAAATTCGTAGCAGCTGTCCACCTCTCACCCGCCACCGCCACCGTGCAGACGTACAGGCGTGCCGGGTTGCGGGGGTGCGGGGAGGCAGGTGTGCCGGGTGCCGTCCGCGGAGGCGGGAGCGGCCGGGTCAGGGGCGGGCGGCCGACGCGCTCGCCCGCTGCAGGGCGGCCGCCAGGCCGCGGGGCGCGTGCGGATCGCCGTCGGGGCCGCCGACCACGACCAGCGGCGGGCGCACCCCGGCCAGGGTGACCTGGTGGGCCAGTTCGCAGGCGAGGGCGCCGGTGCCGGAGTAGCCGCCCAGGACCAGCCGGCCGCCGGCGCGGGCGAGGCGGACCAGCGCGTCGGCCCGGGCGGCCGGCGGGCCGGCGGTGGCGCGCAGCGCGGTCAGGGCCTCCGGTCCCCGGTAGTGCCGCAGCAGTTCGCGGTGCCCGGTGTGCGGCGCGCCCGGGGTGTCGAGCAGGCACACGGTGGCCGTGGCGGGTGCCCGGGTGCCGCGCAGCAGGAGGAGGGGGGCGGTGTCCCGGGCGGCGGGGCCGTCGGGGACCGGGGGTGTGGGCGTCCTGGGCATCCAGGCCAGTACGTCCGCGACGGTGGTGGCCGCGGTCGCCGCCACGGGCAGCAGGCGCAGCATCCGTACGGTGTGGACCAGCAGGGTGCGGGCGGTGCTGTCGTCGATGAGGTCGCGGTCGTAGGCGCAGGTCAGGACGAGAGCGCGGCGGACGTCGTGGCCGGCGCGCAGGCGCAGGGCGTATCCGGCGGGTGCTCCGGCGGCTTCCTGTTCCTCCAGGCGGATGCCGTGCGCGGCGAGTTCGTGGCCGTAGGCGGTTTCGGGGCTCGGGCCGCAGTCGAAGGCGAGCAGGCCGCCGGCCCGCGGCCCCGGGGTGCGGGCGGGGGCGGGGGTGGTCCATTCGTAGGCGGACAGGTCCATCACCGCATCGCGCAGGGTGCGCAGCAGGTGGGGCAGGGTGAGCGCCGGGTCGACGGTGAGGTTCAGCGGCAGGGTGTTCTCGAAGGGGCCGGGGATGCCCTCGATGCCGTCCAGGAGCAGGCCGCGGCCGGGGAAGTCCAGGCCGAAGCCCACGATGGCGGGCGCGGGGGCGATGTCGCGGGCGCGGTAGAGGAGCAGCGCCCACACCGTCTGGAGCACGCTGCTCTCCGCCACCCCCCAGCGGGCCGCCCAGTGGGTCAGACGGGTACTGCGGGCCGGGGACAGGACGCCACGCAGCACACCGGTGGCGGTGGCCATACCGATGCCGGCGGTGGTGGCGGTGGCCATACCGGGGCCGGTGGCGGGGCCGGCGGTCATGCCGGGGCCGGTGGCGGGGCCGGCGGTCATGCCGGGGCCGGTGGCGGGGCCGGCGGTCATGCCGGTGCCGGTGGTGGTGCGGCCTGGGGGCCGGACCGGGGGCGGGGGTTCGGTGGGCCGGTGGGCGGGCCCTTGCCGGGCGTCGGGGGCCGGGCCGGGCGGGGGCGCGGTGGGCCGGTGGGCGGGTGCGTGCCTGCCGCTGTCCGCGGGGCGGACCGGGCCGGACGGGGGCAGGGCGGGCCGGTGGGCGGGCTCCTGCCGGGCGCCGGGGGCCGGGCCGGGGTCCTGGGCGGCGAGCCGGCGGGCGCAGTCGCCGAGGTCGGGGCGGCGCTCGCCGCCGGGCAGTGTCCCGCCGGCGAGGTAGGCGCGGCAGCACTCGCGCATCAGCAGCCGCACGCTCCAACTGTCCAGCAGGGCACGGTGATAGGTGAGCAGGACGTCGGTGAAGGGTGCCGCCGCGTCCCCGGGGCCGCTGTCCAGCAGCGCCAGGCGCACCGCTGCGGGGCGGCGCAGGTCGAAGGCGCGGGCCCGCTCGCGGGCCGGCAGCACGGCACGCCGGGTCACGGTGCGGTGCGGGTGGCGGACGACGTCGCTCAGGGCGCGGTCGAAGACGACGGCACGCGGGCGCGGGTCCCAGACGAAGGCGGTGCGCAGCACGCTCTCGTGCTCGCCGACGGCGTGCCAGGCCGCCTCGAAGCGGGCCGGGTCCAGGGGGCCGTGCCAGCGCCAGAGGATCTGCTCGACCTGATGGCCGGGCCAGGCCACGGCGTCGGCGAGCCGCTGTTGTTGCAGGGGGGTGACCGGCCCGGTGCGCGGCAGGGTCCGGCAGGGCTGCCCGGCCGCCGCGGCGGCGGGCCCGGTGCCGGGGCGGGGCTCGGGGGCGGCGGTCAGCAGGTCGGCGAGCAGACCCACGGCCGCGGGCGCGGGTGCCGCCCGGCCGCCGGGGAGTTCGACGGTGTGCAGGTCCTCCCCGTGCGCCACCAGCCGGCATCCCGGATGCCGGGCACCGCGGCCGCTCTCCGCGACGCGGTGCAGGGCGCGGTGGAAAAAGGCGGTGTCCCAGATCCCGTGCAGTTCCATCGTGCCGTGATCCCCCTGTTCGGGGTCGATCACCGCGCACACACCGGCAGGCCCCTCACCGTTCATCGCCTCCCCCTTCCGGACACCCCCGGCCAGACGAGCAACTGCCCTTGCGGCTCAGGGAGCCGGCGTGCGGGCCTTCGGCGGCCGGCATGCGCCGGCACAGCCGGAACCCAGCCTCTGCACGCTAGCTCCGCCGCGTCCCCGTCGTCCGTTTTCTCCAGCGGCCCCCGAACGGTCCTCGATTCCGGGCGGCACACCGGGAGGGGGCGACAACGGCTCGGCGGCGGACGGCTCCCGGCCGAGGCCGTGCCGGCCCGCCGCCGCATCAGCCTGCCGCCGTGTCAGTCCGGGGCCGTGTCAGCCTGCCGCCGTCTGGGGCACGAGCAGGTCATGGCACTGCTCGATACGGCCCGCGGCATCGAAGCGGAGTTCGGCGATCAGGGACCAGGTGGCTCCTTCGGCCCGGGCGGTCGCGCGCAGGGCGACGACGTCGTGGTCGGCGATGACGCTCTCGGCCCTCAGTCCCAGCCCGTCGGGCAGAGTCCGTCCGCCCCCGTTCCCGGCGCCCGCCCAGTGGCGGGTGAGGTGATTGACCTCGCCCCGGTTGGCCGCCGCGACCAGCGCGAGGACGAGTTCCCTGTTGCGCTCGCGCAGGCTGCGCGCGGTGAGGAGTTCGTACAGCGTCCCGCTGAGGGGCTCGGTCAGCGCCGGCGTCATGACGAGGCCCTTCCTCGTGGTCCCTCCTCCGTACGGCTGTACGGGGGCCCGGAAATCATGGCCGTACGCGCTAGAGCGGGAATGGAGAACGGTTGACGTGCTCCCTGGACTGAAGTCCAGGGGTTCCGGGTCTGGGTCGTCCGACCCTTCCGGTGGCTTCCTGCTTCAACGCGCTGTGCGGCACGTGTGCCCGTCCTACCGGCACTCCACAGGCGTTTGGCGTCTCCACCCGTCCGGCGGTGACGATGCGGCGTCCTTCGAACAGGACGTCGCGTGCTGCGTTGTGGTCGCGGTCGTGGACGGCGTGGCACTCGCCGCACGTCCGCTCCCGGACGTGCAGGGGCTTGGGGCCGTCCCGGAATCCGCGGGCCGAGCAGACCTGAGAGGACGGGAAGGCCCGGTGCACCTTGGCGAAGGTGCGGCCGTGCAGAGCCGCCTTGTACTCCAGCATGTTGACGAACGCGGACCATCCCGCGTCGGTGCACGGACTTGGCGAGCGGGGTGCGTCCCAGGCCGGACACCGCGAGGTCTTCCACGTACACCGTTTGTGTGACTGAGCGCTGTGGTCGGCCAGTCTGGCCGACCACAGCGCTCAGGACATGAAGCACCTTTCGGCTGCCTGGATCGTCCGCGTCCGGCCGAACCGGAGGCTGGAGGGCGCGAGCGGTTCAGGAGAGCCAGTCGGCGTAGCGGGTGGGGGCGAGGTGGGCGTCCTTGTCGGTGAGGACGTCACCCTTGACGACGGCAAACATGCCGGCGGTGGGGTCGGTGACAACGGTGCGGCCGTCGCCCTTGTGGGTGAGGGTGATCCGGCCCAGCTCGTCCAGGGAGAAGACCTCGGGCCCGGCGATGTTGCGAATGCCCCCCAGCGGGGCGCCCGCGGCGACTTCCGCCACCGCGTCGGCCACGTCCTTGGAGGCGATCGGCTGGATCGGCGTGGCGGGCAGCCGGACGGTGTCGCCGTCGGCGGTCCAGGACAGGACAGCGTCCATGAACTCCATGAACTGCGTCGCGCGGACGATCGAGTAGGGGACCGGCCCTGCCGCGAGGATGTCCTCCTGGAGCACCTTGGCCCGGTAGTAGTCCAGCTCCGGCACCTGGTCCGCGCCGACGATCGAGAGAACAACGAAGTGGCCGACGCCGCCCTTCTGGGCCGCGGTCAGAAGGTTGTCCATCGAGGTCTGGAAGAAGGCCGGAGAGGCTTCGTCGAAGGTCGGGGAGTTCGTCAGGTTGACGATGACGTCGGCCCCCGCCACCGCCTCACCCAGTCCCTGGCCGCTGATGACGTCGATTCCGGTGGACTGCGCGTGCGGCACCGCCTCGTGCCCGACGGCGTTCAGATTCTTGACGACCTGCGACCCGATCAGCCCGGTACCGCCGATGACCGCGAACTTCATGACATGCCTTTCGACAGGAGATGTGTCCGAAATATGGCACAAAGTCTCTATGCGGACGTTTGATATGAGGTCAGGGTCGTACATCCGGCCAACGGGTTACTCAACTGGCCAACTCTCGCACTCGGTGACCACCGGAACGCCCGGTCACAGCGGCTGTGACCGGGCCGAGCACGGCAGGTGGCCCGGACAGACGGGCGCGGGGTGTTCGACGACGAGATGCTGACGCGCTGCGAAGCAATCATGCGGCAGAAGTTCACCGGCCTGATCGACCGCGCCATCATGCACGGGCACCTGCGGTCGCCCTCGTATTTCTTCGCATCGTGCGGCGGAGCACCTTTGGCGATCGTCTACCGGTACATCGAGCAGCAAAAGCGCCCGCTCCAAAGCGCATGTCAGGGCAGTTTTGCATTCATCCCCGGCGTGAACGCCGGGGCTTTCAGATTTCCCCTTCTCCTCGTGCCTCGTCTCCTCCTTGTCCTTTCTCTCTTTCCGCAGTCATCCTCGGCCGTGGTGGCGGCCCCGCGGGTTCCGCCGTGGCTCGACCGCCGCTGTAGGCGGCGTGGCGAGGCCGGCCCGGTGGGGTGGAGCGACCCGACAGGACGGCCATGACGTCGGCCGTCAGGACCGCGGCGATCAGAACCTTGACGGACGCTTTCACCGTCTGCGCCGAGGGGTGCTCGCGCACCGTCCTGGTGGAGGGGCCCAGGGGCTGCGGCAAGTGCGTCTGCTGATCGAACGGGCCGCCGCCGCGGGAGCGGTGGTGCTGTGCGCGGCCGGCTTCCCGGCCTGGCACCGAAGCGTGCGGGACACGCTCCGCCGGCTGCCGGCCCCTCCCGGCTCTCCCGCCCGGCGGGAGAGCACCGCGCGGCGGGCCCCCGGCGGCGCGGGCCTCGCGGCGCCGGGCCGGGTGAGGCGGGCGGGGGCGGGCCGCTGGTCGTGTGTGTGGACGACGTCCACCACGCCGACGCCGGGCCCTGGACCTCGTACGCCGTCTCGCCCGTCGCGGGCACGGCGGGCGCCTGCTGCCGATCGTCGCCCGGACGGTCCCCCACGACAGCGGCGATCCGGCGTTCGCGGCCGAGCTGGCCCACGTCCCGGCGCATCCGCCTGGAACGGTTCTCCCCGGCCGAGGTGACCGCGCTCGCCGAGCAGGCCGGGCGCCGCGAGCAGGCCGCGTTCCTCTGCAACCCCCTGCTGCTGCTGCACGCCCTGCCGACCCCCGCCCGGCCCGGCACCTCCCGGACACCGGCGGCCCCTTCGCCCGGGCGGTGCAGGCCTGCCTGCACCGTGCGGGCGCCCGGGCCGCGGCCATCGCCCGGGCCGCCGCCCCGCTGGACGACACCGCCACGGCGGGCCGCATCGCGCAGCTCACCGGCATCGCGCCGGCCGCCGTCGGGCAGGGCTTGGCCGGCCTGCACGCCGTCGGCCTGCTGCTGAACGACACCGGTGTCCCCCGCCCCGCCGTACGGGCCGTGGTCCTCGGCGCCCTGTCCGCCACCCCGGCCGCCCCCGTGCCGGCCCTGGCCGCTGGCGGCAGACACACGACCGGGCGGCGAGACGGCCGGTGAGATCGACGACACGCGAAGGGTGAGGTCAGTAATGGCTTGGGACAAGAAGTTCGGGGAACTGCTGCGTGAGTACCTGCCGTTCCATGACGCCGGCGAACCGCTGGGGCCGACACGGACCTGCGGCCGGCGGGGCTGGACTCGCTGGGCGCGATGGAGCTGCTGGGCTCGCGGGAGGGCGTCCACCACGTGCACTTCGTGGACGACGTCCTCTCCCCGGACACCTTCGCCCACCCCGGGGTCCTGTGGTCGACGCTGACCCGGCTGCAGGCCCTGGCCTGAAGCCGGGCACGGCGGACGCCGGGCGGGGCCGGACCGGACGAGGGTCCGTCCGGCCGTCCGCGGGCGGGCCGGTGACGGCGCGACGGGTGGAGCGGGCCAGGTGGAGTGGTGGGGAGGGGTGGGGAGGCCACGCCGGCCATGGCCGGGCGGTCTCCGTGCCTCATGCCGCGAACAGGTCGAAGGTCGAGCCGTGGCGCGGTCCCGCCAGCAGTTCGAGCTGCGGGTCCACGGCCAGCATGGCCTGGTGCATGCGCTGGAGCTGCGGGGAGGGCTCCACGCCCAGCTCGTCGATGAGCCGCAGGCGCAGCCTGCGGTAGACCTCCAGTGCCGTGGCCTGCCGGCCCGAGCGGTACATCGCCACCATGACCTGGGAGTGCAGGCCCTCGTGGTGCGGGTGGCGGGCGGTCAGCTCGGTCAGTTCGGCGATGAGCTGCGCGTGGCGGCCCAGCCGCAGGTCGGCGTCGATGCGCCGCTCGACGGTGACCAGCCTGCTCTCCTGCAGCCGCATCACCTCGATCTCCAGGACGGGACCGAGTCTCACGTCGACCAGCGGCGGCCCGGTCCACAGGTCCAGTGCCGTGCGGAACCGTTCCGCGGACACCTCGTCGTCGCCTTCCACGAACGCGGCCTGGCCCTGGCGGGCCAGTTCCTCGTAGGTGTGCACATCGACACAGCTCCTGTCGATCTGCAGCAGGTATCCGCCGTGCCGGGTGGCGAGAATGTCCTTCGCGCCGGCCGGTGCGCCCGGGCCCATGGCCGTGCCGAGCCGTCTGCGCAGTTGCAGTATGTACGTCTGAAGGGTCGTCAGTGCGCTGGCCGGAGGCTCGGTTCCCCAGAGTTCCTCCATGAGCGTGGGAACAGGCATGACACGTCCCGGGTAGAGCGCCAGCAGCGACAGGATCTGTCGCGGCTTGCCCGCCGTCGGAACGATGGATCCCCCGTTGACCTCGGCACTCAACGGACCCAGAACCTGAATCTCCATGGTGGCCTCCCCACCTCGTCGAGTTCCTTGTCCAGTTCCTTTTGTGGCCGGAAATCTCCGCCGCTAGGCACGCTAGCCGGGTCCGTGCCCCCCGAGCGTTTTCCTGTAGCGGTCCTCCAGTGGTGCTCCACGTGGGGTGTTGCGTCAAATACGCGGCGTACTCGAGAACACCTGAATCCGTCACCGGAATTGAACTCCGCATTCCGGTACGGATTCCGGGCGGCGGGTAATTGCGCACCGTCGTACACCCTTTTTCCTTTTCCGTCCGCCGGCGCCGGCGCGTGACGGTGACACGCCGCCCCGCCGTCCCGCCGTCCCGCCCACGGTGGGCCGGCGGGGCGGCGGGGCGGCAACCCGGTGGGGCGGGTCAGAGCGGTGGGGTGGCCGCCTGACGGAGGGGGGTGTGCGGTGCGCCCAGGGGTGCGGGCAGGGTGATGGTGCGGGGTGCGGCCCGGTCCCAGGGGAATCCCTGGTGCAGTTCCAGGTGGGGGGCGGGGTCCTCGTCGTCGGCGGGGACGGCCACGGCGGCCAGCACGTCGGGCACCGGTTCCAGTTCCAGGAACCGCCAGCGTCCGGCCGCGTCGTCGGCGGGCGGCCGGAAGGCGAGGACTCCGCGGTCCTCGTCCAGGGTGAAGGCGAACTCGTCGAAGGGCAGCCCCAGTCCCAGTCCGCGGGCCTTGGAGTAGGCCTCCTTCAGGGTCCACAGGCGCAGCACCCGGCGGTCCCGCTGCCGTCCGGGGGGCGCCTGCCGTGCCCAGTGCTGCTCGTGGGGGGTGAAGGTGGTCAGGATGGTCTCCAGGGCGCCCGCCTCCCGGTCCAGGCACTCCACGTCGACGCCGACGCGCTGCCTGCGCACGATGCCGAGCAGGCTGTAGCCGCCCGCGTGGGAGAGGTTGAAGTCGAGGTGGCCGCCGCCCCGGGGCAGGCCGCCGGGCAGCGGCTGCAGGAAGGGCCGTCCGCGGGAGGAGCGCCAGATGACCAGCTCGGCCTCGCCGAGGCCGGCCTCCAGGGCCAGTGCGCGGCGGACCAGGGTGTGGGCGACGAGGTATTGCCGGCGGTCGCGTTCGAAGAGGAACCGGGCGGCGGTCGCGCTCTCGTGTTCGTCGAGCCAGTGCGCGGCCAGGATGCCGGTGACGGCGGGCGGGAGGGCGTCGTTGGGGCACAGCCACAGCGTCACCGGGGGCACCGTGCGGGTGTGCGGGGCGGGCCCGGCGGCGGGCGGCTGCGGTGCGGTGAGGGTCATGGTGTCGTTTCAGTCCGTCTCGGTTCGCCGTCCCGCTGCGCACGACAGCGAGGTGGCGGCGCGGGGCCGCCGGGGCCGAAGCAGTCGATGAGCCGATGATGCTGCACCGGGGGTGGTCAGGCCGGGCGGTCGGCCAGGAGTGCGGCGGCCTCCTCGACGCCGATCCGGTCGCCGCGTACCGCGTCCAGGAGCGCGCGGACCTCCTCCTGGGACAGCGCGGGCCGCTTCGCCGCCGCACCGACGGCGGACGGCTGCTGGGACTGCGGCTGCGGCTGCTGGGACTGCGGCGGGCCGGCGGGCGCCGGGGCGGGGCCGGGGGTGTCGGGTGCGGCGGGGGCCGGGGCGCCCCGGGTGCGCGAGGCGATGTAGGCGGCCATCGCGGCGAGGCCGGGATGCTCGTGGACGGTGACGGGGCGTTCGCTCAGGCCGTAGGCGCGGTTGACGCCGGCGGTGAAGTCGGCGGCCAGGATGGAGTCGATGCCCAGTTCCGCGAAGGCGGCGCCGCCGTCGATCTCCCACGGGTCGCAGTGCAGGATCCGCGCCAGCTGGTGGCGCAGCACCTGCAGCACCGCCGCCGCGGCACCGGCGTCCTGGGCCGCGGGGACATCGTCCGCGCCGCGGCCCAGCGCGCTCAGATGGCGGGCCAGGAGGGCGGGGGTGGCGTACGTGTAGAGGTCCGCGCCGGCGATGCGGACACCGAAGTGCTGGTCGATGGCCGCGACGAACTCGATGGTGAGCAGGGAGTCCAGCCCCAGGACCGGGAAGGGCTGTTCGGGGTCGACCCGGTCGGGGTCGGCGTGCACGACACCGGCCAGCACGGCGGTGAGCTCGGCAAGAACGTCTCCGTGGCCGTCGGAGGATGCCCTCGGCTCGCTGGTCATCGTGTCTCCTTCGTGGATACCCCTGCCTTCAGGCAGGGGAGGAAGTGAAGCTCCTGCGGAGCAGGGAAAGCTGGTTCGCCGCCAGGGCGGACCGGCGTTCACCCCCAACCGCCCGCGCTCCGTTACAAACTGATGGAGTAGCGTGTGAGAGGTGAAGGCCACCCATGTGAAGCGGGCGTTCAAGTACCGCTTCCATCCGACCGATGCGCAGGCAGCGGAGCTGTCCCGCACGTTCGGCTGCGTGCGGAAGGTCTACAATCTCGCCCTCGCGGCGCGCACAGAAGCGTGGACGCGGTAGGAGCGGGTGAACTACAACCAGACGTCGGCCATGCTGACGGTCTGGAAGAAGACCGAGGAACTCGCGTACCTCAACGACGTCTCGTCCGTCCCGCTCCAACAGGCCCTGCGGCACCTCCAGACGGCGTTCACGAACTTCTTCGGCAAGCGCGCGATGTACCCGCGTTTCAAGTCGAGGAAGAAGTCGCGGAAGTCGGCGGAGTACACCACCAGCGCGTTCCGGTTCCGGGACGGGAAACTGACCCTGGCGAAAATGGCGGATCCGCTCGACATCGTGTGGTCGCGTCCACTCCCCGAGGGCGCGTCCCCGTCCACGGTGACCGTGTCCCAGGACGCGGCCGGACGCTGGTACGCGTCCCTGCTGTGCGAGGACCCGTCCGTGCAGCCGCTCCCCGCCACCGACGCGGCCATCGGCATCGATGTCGGGCTGGACCACCTGCTGACCCTCTCGACCGGCGAGAAGGTCGCCAACCCCCGGCACGAGCGGCGTGACCGCGCACGTCTCGCCAAGGCCCAGCGGGAGCTTGCCCGCAAGGCCGAGGGGGACGGAGCGAACCAGGCCAAGGCACGCCGGAAGGTCGCCAAGGTCTACGCCCGTATCACCGACCGCAGGCGTGACCACCTGCACAAGCTCACCACTCGGCTCGTTCGTGAGAATCAAACGATCGTGATCGAGGACCTCGCCGTTCGAAACATGATGAAGAACGGCAGCCTGGCCCGCGCTGTCAGCGATGCGGCCTGGTCGGAGTTCCGGAGCATGCTGGAGTACAAGGCTCAGTGGTACGGGCGCGAAGTGATCGCGATCGACCGCTGGTTCCCCTCTTCCAAGCTGTGCTCCGCCTGCGGCGCCTTGCAGGACAAGATGCCGCTGAACGTCCGCGTGTGGACGTGCGATTGCGGGGCGACCCATGACCGGGACATGAACGCGGCGAAGAACATCCTGGCCGTCGGGCTGACGGCGTCTGTCTGTGGAGCTGGTGTAAGACCTCAACGGAGTACTCCGGGCGGGCAGTCGGCGATGAAGCAGAAACACCCACGGCGCGAGCCGTAGGAATCCCCCTCCTTCAGGAGGGGGAGGAAGTCAACGACTCGTCCCTTCGTGGATACCCCGGCCCTCGGACCGGGACGGGCATGCCCCCGCACACGGGGGGGAGCGAAACTCCCGCGCGGCGGCGGGAGGTCCGCGCCGCCGGCGGCGGCGAAGCGGCCGGGCGGCTGCCGGCTGGCGGGCGGACGGCCGGTGTTACCGGCCGGGCGGCTGGTAACCGGACGGACGGCGGTTGCCGGGGTGATTACCGGCTGCCGGCGGTCTGGGGGCCGGCTGCCGGGTGGTGCGCGGCGCGGGCCGGGGCGGGCGGGTCCGGCGGGCTCTCGGGGGCGGCCATCAGGATCGAGTGCTGGAGCCGGCGCAGCCGCGGGGAGGGTTCCAGGCCCAGGTCGCGGCTGAGGGTGGTGCGCAGGTGGGTGTAGGCGTTGAGGGCCTCGCCGCGCCGCCCCGAGCGGTGCAGGGCGATCATGAACTGGGCGTGCAGGTTCTCGTGGTTGCGGTAACGGCTGGTCAGGACCGTGAGTTCGGCGAGGACTTCGCGGTGCCGGCCGAGCCGCAGGTCCGCCTCGATGCGCTGGTCCAGTGCGCACAGCCGGCCCTCCTCCAGGCGCCTGGCCTCCATGGTGAGCTGGGCGCCGGTCTGCACGTCCGCGAAGGCGGAGCCCGACCACAGGTCCAGGGCGGCGCCGAGGCTGCGGGAGGCGCCCTGGAAGTCGCCGGCGTCCATGGCCCGGTAGCCCAGTCCCGCCAGACGGTCGAACTCGCGGACGTCGCTGGTGCCGCCGCCGGCGGCGAGCAGATACCCGCCCGGCAGGGTGACCAGGACGTCCTTGGCGGTACGGCCCCCGGACCCGGATCCGGCACCGGGCCCGGGGGCGGTGCCGCGGGCCAGCGCCGCGCCGATGAGTTCGCGCAGCTGCAGCACGTAGGTCTGCAGGGTGGTGCGCGCGCTGCGCGGGGGCCGGGCCGACCACAGTTCCTCGATGAGCGAGGCGACCGGCACCACCCGGTCCGCGTGGACCGCCAGCAGCGCCAGCACCTGGCGGGGCTTGGGTGCCGTCGGGGCGACGGACACCCCGTTCTCCCGCACGTCCAGTGCACCTAATACGTCGATGTCCACGCCGTCTCCCCTGTCCCCGTGCGCTGCTGACACTCCAACATTAAAAAACAGCACAGACGGTATGTCAATACGAGACCGATCGTCCTGTTTTTAACAACTCTCCAGCAGAGGTGCAGCAACCTTCGAAGGCAGCCGTTCGCGGGACAACTCCCCCGCGATATCAGGCCTGTTCGTGTTCCGGCGGGCCGTCGTCCGGGCGGTGCGCGCCCGTGGGGGCGGGGACGCATACCCGGCAGAACCGGATCGATCTCCTTGCCGGCCATAGTCTCAAACAGACCGTCAGGTCTTCTCCTTGTGGTGGCCGGGGGGTCACCTCACCGCCGGCCGTGCGGCCCCTGGCGGTCATCGCCGCGCAGCCACCAGCGCGGGCCGCAGGCCGGCCGTGCCTGCGGCCGGCCGGGTGCCGGGCGGGCGCGCAGGGCCAGCAGGACGACGGCCAGCGCGGCCAGTTCCTCCTCGGTCGCGGTGCCGCGCTCCACGCGCAGGGCCGGCTCTCCGCGGTCCACGTCGCCCATGGCGCCTCCTCACGCAGGTGCCGCCACCCTCGGCCACACCGCTCAAGAAACGCTTTCGGACCACTGGACGGCACCCGCCCGGCACCCCGGGCCCACCGCACCGGCATCCCAGGTGCCCGGAGGATCCCGGCACCCCGGGCGTTCGGGCGACCCGGCGTACCGGTGCCCGGGCGGGACCCGGCGTACCGGTGCCCGGGCGTCCGGCAACCAGGCACCCCGGCGGCCCCGGCACCCCGGCACGGTCGGCCTGGCACGTCCGCATGCCCGGCACGGCCTGGCACGCCCGGTGACCCGTGCCCTGGCGCTCCTCGGCGCCCCCGGCGGCCGGGTGTTCGGGCGCCGGATGTCGGGCGCCGGATGTCGGGCGCCGGGCGTCGGACGTCGGGTGTCGGACGTCGGGTGTTCGGTTCAGGCGGTGCGTGCCCGTACCGCCTGCAGGGCGCGGGACAGGGCCAGCGCGGTCTCGGCGGCGCTGCCGAGACCGGTCATGACCACGGCCGGGACCCGGCCCGTGTGCCGGGCGGTGCGGCGGGCGAGGCCGTGGGCGGCGGGGCCGGCCGGTCCGGCCCCGCACACGGTCAGCCGCCCGGCGTCACCGGGCAGGTCCGCCAGGACGCCGGGCGGCGCCTGTCCGCCGGCCAGGGTGAGCGACACGATGCGCTCCGGCCCCCGGTGGGCGCGCAGGAACAGGTCGTAGGCGCCGGGGGTGACGCCGGGGACCGTGACCAGGCACACGAGATCCGCCCCGGCCCGCCCGGCCCGCAGCACCCTCAGCGCCGGGGACGGGCGCCCGGGCGGCGGCACGGTCATGACGGGCACCTGCGACGTGCCCAGCAGGGCCAGGGCGTCGGCGACGGTGGACCTCTCGTGCACCCGCTCGGGCAGGCTGCGCAGCAGGTGCAGACACTGCGCGAGGGTTTCGGCGGCGTCGGTGTCGGTGAACCTGGCCCGGTCGTAGAGGGCGTCCAGCACCAGGGCGTCCTGCGTGTCGTGGTGCGCGACGAGGGTGATGGGCACGGTCGTGACGCCGCCCGCGCTGTGCGGCGCGCCCGCCGTGACGGCCTGCGCCGCGAGTTCGGCCCGCAGGTTCGCCGGCAGTTCGGGATGGGTCTCGAAGCGGACGGTCGTCCCGGTCAGGGGGGAACGGGGGGCGCGTCCGCTCCACCGGCGGACCTGGCCGGCGCACACCCATGCGTAGGCGGTCAGGTCGAGCGCGGCGTCGCGGACCTGCACCAGCAGGTCCGCCAGCGGCGTGGCCCCGTCCACGGTGACCGTCATCGGCAGCGGGCCGCCCAGCAGTCCGGGGATGCCGGCCCCGCCCCGCAGCGCCATGTCGCGTCCCGACAGATGCACACCGAAGGCCACCGGCAGCGGCCCCGTCGCCCCGGCCGCCCGGTACAGCAGCAGGGCCCACGCCAGGTGCAGAGCGCTGCTCTCCCCCACACCCCGCCCCCCGGCCCAGGAACGCAGCCGGGCACTCTGCACCGGCCTGAGGACGCGCCGGATCCGGCCCGTCCCCCCGCCCGGACTGCCCGTCCCCCCGGCCTGGCTTCCTGTCTCCCCGGCCGGGCGGGGCGGTTCGCCCGGGCGGGCCGGGGTGAGGGCGGCGCCGGCCGGCGGTGCGGATGCCGCCCAGAACTCCCGGGCCGCGGCCGTGTCCTGACGGGTCAGCCAGTGGGCGTGGTCGCGGATGTCGGGGCGCCGGTCGGCGCCGGGCAGCACGCCGCCGGCGAGGTAGGAACGGTAGAACTGGCGCACCAGCAGCCGTACCCCGCGCTCGTCGAGCAGCGCCCGGTGGTAGGTCACCAGCAGCCGGACGGGCCCCCGCCCGGCCCCGGCCCCGGTGCTGGTGTCGGTGCTGGTGTCGGTAGCGGGGCCGGTGCGGGTGCGGCGCGCCGGGGGCGGTCCCTCGAACAGGGACACCCGCAGCAGAGGCGGCCGGTACAGATCGAAGCCGCGCTCGCGCTCGCGGCGCAGCAGCTCCTGCCAGCCGTCATCGGCGTGCCCGTGGTGGACGACCTCGACGGCCGCGCGCTCGTGCAGCACCAGGCGGGGGGCGCCGGCCCAGTCGAAGGACGCCCGCAGCACCGCCTCGCGCTCGGCCAGGGACTGCCAGGAGGCGATGAACCGGGTGAGGTCCAGCGGCCCCGTCCAGTCCCAGTGGAGCTGCTCCACGAAGCGGCCGGGGCCGCCCTGCTGACCGGCCGCCGCCGCGAGCAGCGCCCGCTGGTGCCCCCGCACCGGGACCGTGCCCGCGGCGGGCGGCGCCAGCAGGTCGGCCAGCAGGTCGTCGGTGAGCGGCGGCCCGGACCCCTCCGGACCGAGCAGACCGTCCGGGCCGAGCAGACCGTCCGGACCGAGCGGGCCGTCCGGGCCGTCCGGGCCGTCCGGGCCGTCCGGGCCGTCCGGGCCGTCCGGGCCGAGGATGTCCGGGCCGCGCGGGCTGAGCCGCAGGAGATACCGGCCCGCCCGCCCGGCCGGGCCCGGCACACCGTCCGGTACGCCGCCGGGCGGTGTGCCGTCCGGTGCGTGGTGCTGCGGCACACCGTCCGGTGCGTGGTGCTGGGGTGTGCCGTGTCCGGGTACGTCCAGTTCGACGTCGTAGGCCCGGTGGGATCTCGCGACGCGGGCGGCGACCGCCTCGGCATCCGTGCGGGTCGCTCCGCACAGTTCGAGGACGAGCGGCGACCGGTCGTGGGTGTCCTGCGGTTCGTGCACGACGGCCAGAACGGTGCCGTCGTACGAGTGATGACTCCTCATCGCCCCCGGGGACGGCGCCCAGCGTTGCCGCAGCAGCCCTGTCCACCACCCCCGCCTCCTTTTCGAATCGTTTCTGCACGGCCGGCCACAAGCCGTCGTCCCCCCACTGCCATCCCCCACTGCCATGTCTGCTCACCGCGGTCCGGAACCACGCCGTCCGGGGAAGTCCAGGACCCGCCCGCCGTGCGGCCGCTGCCCCGAGGACACCCGGCGCGGCGTCCCCGCGAGGGGCGGGGTGCGCGGCGCGCCCGGCTGCGGCGGCACGGCGTTCGGCGGGTGCGCCCGACCCGGGAGACGGGCCTCGCTGCCCGGGAGCTGCGCCTCGCCCGGAGGGTGGGCCTCGCCCGGGAGGTGCGCCTCGCCCGGAGGGTGGGTCTGGCTCGGGGGGTGGGCCTCGCCCGGGAGATGCGCTTGGCCCGGGTGGTGGGCCTCGCCCGGGGGGTGGGTCTGGCTCCGGTGGTGGGCCTGGCTCACCAGGTAGCGGCCGTCGACGAGATGGGTGGCGAAGGCCCACTGTCCGGCGCTGTCCCCGGCGAGGCGGGCGGTGCCGGCCGCGTCCCACGTGAAGCCGAAGGCCGAGAACCGGCGCCGCATGCCGTGCCCGAGTGCCTTGACGTACGCCTCTTTCAGCGTCCACAGGCGCAGGAACGCCTGTGTGCGTTCCTGTTCGGGCAGGGCCTCGAGCCGCCCGGTCTCCTCGGCGGTGCACACGTGTTCGCGCAGCGCCTCGAAGGAGACCCGGCGTCCGGCGGGCTCGGCGTCCACACCGAGCGGACCGGTGCGGCTGACGCCGACGACGATCAACTCGTCGGTGTGGGCGAGGCTGACCTGCAGGTCCGTACCCAGTCCGCGCAGCACGGGCCGCCCGCCGGGCAGGGTGGCGAGGTCGAGCCGGGCGGCGGGGACCTGCAGGACGGCGGCGGCCGTGTGCTTGAGCACCATCCGGGAGACCGCCAGGATCAGCCGTCCGGCCGGGGCCGGGTGCTGCCGGTAGCGCGGCCAGTCGCGGCCCAGCAGGGCGCGCAGGTCGGGGTCGAGCAGGGCCGGTGCCAGCCACTGGCCCCAGGTGGTGTGCACCACCGCCCGCCCCCCGCGCTCGACGTCCTCCTGGACCTGCTCCCACGGCCCGTCGGGCCCGGGCACATGACACGGCGCCGGCAACGGCGTCACCGGCACACGGCCATGCCCGCACCCATGCCCATGCCCGTGCTCGTGCTCGTGCTCGTGCGGTGCTGTGCTGCCGCTCACCACGGCAGCCTCGCCGCGTACAGGTCGCCGTCCGCGTTGCGCGCCGCGCGCCGGGCCAGTTCGTCCCACACGCCCGGCTGCGCGTCCGGCATACCGGCGGGCAGCGCAAGCCCGAGCCGCACGGTGATCCGCCCGAGCGCCAGCAGCACCCAGCCGGCACCGCCGAGGAAGGGCTCACGTGCGCGGGCGGCCGCCTCCCGCGCGGCCGTCGCCCGGTCGGCCAGCACCAGCAGGGCCTGACGGTCCGCCAGGGCCCGCACCGCCGGGTCGGCCAGGTCGTGCCCGTGCCCGGCGGTGACCGCCCACGCGCCGCGCAGCGCCCGCCGCTCGGCGGCCAGCCGACGGCCGATACGGGCGAGCGCGTCGGCATCGGCATCCATACGGGCGAGCGCGCCGGCACCCATGCCGGTGCCGGTGATGTCGGCGGCGGTGGGCTGCGGCGCTGCGGCCGGCGAACCGGCGCAGGCGGTGCCGGTGGTGGCGGTGCCGGTGGTGGTGGTGGTGGTGCCGGTGGTGGTGGCCGTGCCGGTGGCCGGTGGTGTCGCGGCAGCCGGTGGCCGGGCGGCGGCGGCATCCGGTGGCGGCGGGGCGGCGGACTGCGGGCCGGCGGTGCCGGGGGCCGCCGCGGTGCCGGGGTCCCCCGGAGTGCCGGGGGTGGCGTCGTGAGGCGGTGCCGGGGGCGGTGCGGTCTCGTGCCGGTCCGGGCCGCCCGTCGCGTTCAGCCGGCGCACGATGCGGGCCTGGGCGGCACCGGTGGCCGCCGGGCCGGCCCCGGCCAGCGCCCGGTCCCCCAGCGTCCTGGCCAGGGCGCGCCGTTCGACGGTGTGGCCGTCGAAACCGCACTCGTCCAGCACCAGTTCGAGATCTCCGAGCAGTTCGACGGCGAGCTGGGGCACGAGATACCCCACGACGGCGGCGAGCAGCTCGCCGTCACCGTCCCGCGCGTCGCACCGGTACGGGGCCGCTTCTCCGCCCCGGCCCGATGCGGGGCAGGCCCGCAGGGCCGCATCCGTCAGGCTCTGGCAGGCCAGCAGGTCGGCGAAGACGGTGGCCAGGACCGGCCGCCACTGCCGGGCCGCTGCCTCGTGGCGGCTCAGGCCCTCCACGATGCGGGTCACCCCGCGCAGAACGGCGCCGGTGGCCGCGAGCAGCGCCGCCGGACCGAGCAGGGCGGCCGCGGGATGCGGTACCGGGGCGCCCGCCAGCGGCCCGATGCTCCAGGCATGGGCGAGGGCGAGGTCCCGGCGAAAGAGCGGGCCAAGAGCACGGGCCAGCCGGTCGGCGCCCGGCAGGTCCCCGGGGCCGGGCAGGCCGGCCGGCGGAGCGGGCAGAGCGTCGTACCCGCCGGCCCACAACACGGCACGGCCATAGGGGTTGGCAGGATCACGGACATCACCGAGCAGCACCGCGAGCCGCGCCGCGTACTGCGCCACCCCGTCGGATACCTCGGCGGGCACCGCAGGCCGCACCACGCTCTCGCCCGCCGGGGCGGATGCCGTGTGCTGCGCCGCGCCGTCGGGTGCCGGGGCGGGTGCCGTGCCGTCGGATGCTTCGGCGGGTGCCGTGTGCCGCACCACGCTCTCGGGTGCCGGGGCGGATGCCGTGTGCCGTGCCGCGCCGTCGGGTGCCGGGGCGGGCACCATGCCGTCGGGTTCCGGGGCGGACATCGCATGCCGCACCACGCTCTCGCGCGCCGAGGCGGGTGCCGTGTGCCGCACCGCGCTCTCGGGTGCCGGGGCGGATGCCGTGTGCCGCGCCGCGCCGTCGGGTGCCGGGGCGGGTGCCGTGTGCGGTGTCTGGCTGTGGGGGGCCGGGGGCGCCGGGGGCCGCCCGGCCTGCCGGTGCGGGCGGGTGGGGGCCATCGCCGATCTCCTCGTCGTCGTGATGCCGGTCGCCGCGGGGCCGTCGCCGGGCGCCCTCATCGCAGCCGGCGCAGGGCACTCTCGGCGTGCCAGCGCGCCAGGGCCAACGTCTCCGTGCTGGTGCGCCCGAGCCACTCGCGCACCTGGCGGCGGGCGTCGACGGGCAGCGCGGAAGCTCCCGGCGCGGGCTCCACCGCGCTCTCGCGGAGCATCACCTGGTGCCGGTGGGCGACCCGCACCCCGCGGGCGTCGGGCTCCAGGGACCACTCCCCGTAGTACGCGGCGATGGGATCGGGCGTCACGCTCTGCCGGTGGACGATCCGCCCGGCGGCCGGGAAACACAGCCGCACGCCCTCGAAGACGGCGGTGTCCCCGGTGTCGGGATCGCTGGTGTGCACGACGGTCCTCTGCACACCGGGCCCCTCCTCGCCCACCTCCACACGTTCGACATGGGGAACCAGGTCGGCCCAGTCCCCGATGCGGTAGAGGAAGTCGTAGACGATCTCCGGGGAGCCGCAGACGTAGACACTGTCCTCGAAGGACAGCAGCAGCTCGTCCAGACGGTCCCAGCGCTCGGCCGCCACACGCACCGCCGCCACCTCCGCCCGCACCCGTGCTTCGAACACATCAAGCACCCCGGACACCCCGGACACGTCAGAGGCGTCAAGCACTCCGGGTGCATCAGGCGCTCTGGGCACCCCGGGCACGTCAGGCGCGTCGGCCAGGCCGGACGCCCCGGGTGCATCCGGTGTCCCGGGCGCGCCGGGCGGGCCGGACTCGACGGGCGCGCCGGGCACCTCGGGCGGGCCGGACAGGCCGGGCGCCCGGGGGGTGCCGGGCATCTCGGGTGCGCCGGGTGTGGTGGGCGGGCCGGGCGGTGGTCCGGATGGGGGCGGGCTTTGCTGATGCAGGGTCACCAGGCAGCGGCCGGGCCCGTCGGGTGACACGTTCCAGCTCCCGTACGTCGGCGCGCCGGGCGCAAGGGGGTCCCGGTGTTCGAACTCGATGCGGCGCAGGCCGGGGTGCAGTGCGCGGCGGGCGAGCACGGAACGCACCCGGCCCCCGCGCAGGTGCCACAGCCGCAGGCGGTCGCCCGCGGCATCGGCGTCGACGCGTTCGACGTGGACGTAGGCGGGCAGCAGGACGGGCCAGCGCGGGGCGTCGGCGAGCAGGCCGTAGACGACGCCGGCGGGGGCCGCGACCTCGACGGTGTGCCGGGCGCAGTGTTTCCGCTGCGACGACGACATGCGCGATCTCCTCCTCCCGGTGTGATCAACGCTGCACGGCCGCAGCCGAGCGGTGCTCGATTCCTGGTGGAGAGCGCCCCGGACGCGAGAACCGGGTGCAAGGGCCGGTGCAGGGGCCGGGGGTGGGGGCCGGGTGCGTCAGCCCGCGCGGGCCGCGGCCGCGGCGGCCGCGGGGCGGGCCGGGAGGGTGTCGGGGCCCGACATCAGGATGGAGCGCTGCAGTTTGGCCAGGGCGGGCGAGGGCTCCAGGCCCATGGCGCGCACCAGCATCGCGCGCAACCGCTGGTAGGCGTCCAGTGCCTCGCCGCGGCGCCCGGAACGGTAGAGGGCGAGCATGTACTGGCCGCACAGGCTCTCGTGCATGGGGTACTGGTTGATCAGCACGGTCAGCTCGGCCAGCAGCTCACGGTGACGGCCCAGACGCAGATCGGCCTCGACACGCTGGTCCAGCGCACACAGCCGGCTCTCCTCCAGCCGCTTGGCCTCGGTACGCAGCTGGGGACCGGTGTGGACATCGGCCAGCGCGGGACCGCTCCACAGCTCCAGGGCCTGGCGCAGCAGCCGGGCGGCCTGGGGATAGTCCTCGGCGTCCATGGCCCGGTACCCGCTGCCGGCGAGCCGCTCGAAGCGCCGTACGTCGCTGACACCCTCACCGCTCTTGAGCAGATAACCGCCGGGCACGGTCAGCAGCACGTCCTTGGCCTGCCGACGCCCCGCACCCCCACCCTGGCCCCGGCCCCGGTCCTCACCCCGGCCCCGGTCCCGGCCCCGGTCCCGGCTCCAGCCCTGGTCCCGGCCCGCACCCTCGCCCCGGTCCCGGCCCTCGCCCTGGTTCTGGCCCTGGTCCTCGTCCTGGTTCCGGCTCGGGCCGCCGCTGTCGAGGGCGGCGGAGATGAGTTCGCGCAGCTGCAGGATGTAGGTCTGCAAGGTGGCGCGGGCACTGCGCGGGGGCCCGGCCCCCCACAGCTCCTCGGCCAGCACCCCCACCGGGACGACCTGCCCGGCCCGCAGCGCCAGCAGGGCGAGCACCTGACGGGGCTTGGGAGCCGTGGGCGTGATGGACACGCCGTTGTACCGCACGGCGAGTGTGCCCAGTACATCGATGTCCACGCGCTCTCCCCCATTCACCGGCACCGGCACCGTCCGCGACGGTCCCCCGACACCCACAGTAAAAAACAGCACAAGCGGTATGTCAACGCTCGGGACGCCGTCCCCGCCCGGGGTGGACACAGACTCGAGGCAGCCGCAGGACACACGTGTCAACCAACAGAAAACAGAGCGAACCCCCCGGAGGGGCAGCAGAACAACGACATGAACCGGCCACCACCAGGACCCACGACCAGACCCTGAAGACGGTTTCCAGACGCCACGGACTCCCCCACCACCCGGCCACCCGGCCACCCCTACCGCCACCCGCCGCCGTCACAGCCCCGGAACACCCGCCGCCACCCGGCAACTCCCGCCCCCATCACGGGCCCGGAGCACACGTCGCGGACCCGGAGCGCCACCACCGCCGTCACCGGCCTGGGGCACGCCGCGGGCCGGGAAGCGCACCCGCGGTACCGCCGGCTTCCGCCCGTGCCGCCGGCACCCGTCACCCTCGCCGGCATCAGCCGGCTTCCGTCAGCTCCCGACCCCGCCGGCGCGCGGCCCGGGACACGCTGCCGCGCAGCCCGGGCCGGTACCCGACCCCCGCCGACACCCGACCCGTCACCCCCCGCCCCCGCCGCTATCACCGACACCGACACCGACGCGAGGCAACACCTGTTCAAGGCAAACCCGTCGGCCCCCAGCCCCAACCCTGTCGGCATCACCGGCGCGGGGCGGCACCCACCCATGACACCGGCATCAGCGGGCATCAGTCGACGTCACCGGCATCGGCCGACGTCCGTCAACCGTGCGCGAACTCCGCCCGCCGACTCCTGGAGCGACCCGTCGAGAACAGGCTCTGGCTGTCGGGTCACGTCGAAGAGGGCGTCTCGTCCACAAACCGAGGGGATCGGCAGCAAATGCCATGGCGATGCCCCCTACAGGGCTGGTAGCAATTGACGATGCCGACTGAAGCCCTTGACCCCATCGAACGTCTCTTGGCCGAGCGGGCTTGCGAGCGTCTGATCGTCGAGTTCGTGCGCCGCCTCGACCTGGGAGATCCGGGCAGCGTCGCGGACCTCTTCACGCCTGACGGGGTGTGGGAGTGGCCTCACGGCGACCGCAGGGTGGAGGGGCGTGAGGCGCTCCGCAGCTACTTCGGTTCGCGTCCCAAGGACCGGCTGTCACGACGCATGTCGACGAACATCCTGGTCACGGTGAGTTCCGCGTCGGCGGCCACCGCCACCTCCTACTTCGCCACTTACCGGGTCGACGGCTATACCGACGGCATGGTGCCCCCGACGCTCCCCGCGAACGTGGGCCACTACGAGGACACGTTCCGAAAGGTCGAGGACACCTGGTTCCTGGCCAACCGGGTCACGCTCCTGCCGTTCGGCGGAGAGACGGTGCGTCTCAGCCACCCCAACCAGTCATGACTGTGGGACCCGACCCGGCCATGTCCGTCCGGCGCCATCGCGCCGGCCCCGCGACTTCACCACGAACCCACAAATCCGACGTCGCGAAGCACGGCGACAGACCCTCGGGTTCCTGCCGAGAACCCTTCAGTTTTCACGAACTCGCGGACCTCTCCCGGTCCCCGTAAGCCCCCCTCCGCCGGCACGGGGACCGCGGGGCGACACCGGACGGCCTCCGCCGGCGCGGGGCGGGGCGGGGTTGGATGGCCCTCCTCGTCCACAGCGGTGTCCCGTACGACCCGGGCTTCGCCTGGAGGGGCGGGGCGCCGGGTGTCCCTCACCCGGTGGCTTCGCCGGCGGTCCGCGGCGCGCCCGCCGTGCCGGTGCCGGCCGGCTCGACGCGGACCTGCTGCGGGGATGCGGCCAGCAGGGGCAGCAGGAAGGTCCAAAAGCGTGCGGTCCGCTCCAGCGAGACCCACTCGAGGTCCCAGCCGCTCAGCGTCTCGAAGCCGACGGTCGCGGCGACGACGGCCGCGGCGGCGTCCTCGGGCGAGACCCCGCCGGCCAGTTCCCCTTCCTCCCCGGCCTGGACGATGAGGTCCCGCACCCACTCGCACCACCACCGCACCAGCCCCCCGGACCCGGCCTCCTGCCCGCCCTTGAGGGAGGGGTCGTGGCTCAGCTTGAAGCCCGCCCTGACCACCGGGTCACCGGCCACCGCCGCGAGCAGCCGGCAGGTCGCGTCGACGAGGGACTGCAGCAGCGTGTCCGCCGCGCCGCGGCAGCCCGCCGCCATCTTCCCCACCACATCGGCCGCGGCCCCCTCCACCTCCCGCGCCAGCGCCTCCTTGCTGGCGAAGTGGAAATGCAGCGCACCGGTGCTCACCCCGGCCCGCCTGCTGACCGCGGGCAGGCTGGCCAGCGCATAACCGTTGTCGGCGAAGACCTCGGCCGCGGCAACGATGAGGGCCTCACGCGTACGAGCCGCCCGCGCCTGCTTGACCATGTGCACCCTCCCTGCCGACCAACCCATTCCCAAGACCACTTTATCAAACCGCATGTCTGGTTGGTTATTGCTCTACGGAACAGCACCCCCGGAAAAGCCCCGCCGTCAGAACCCAGGAGTCCCCTGTTCACCGGGGGGCGCCCGGACAGAACCACCGCCCCGCCGCCCACCGGGAACCGGCCGACCGGTCGGTTAAAGGCCTGTCGTGGCCACCCGCCCGCGGGGAAACCCGCACGGGAACGAGGGCGGCCACGCAACACGCCGCCGGCAGCCGCACCGGCCCGGCACCGGACCCTCAGGAGAAACCTTCCGCCAGGTTTGATTGCCCGCCCGGCAGACACGGGAACGGACCCCTCGCCCGCCCCCGGCACGGACACGCGACCCGCCCCGGCACCCGGCCGCACGGCCCGGCACCCGGCACCCGGGGTACGAGCTCGGGCACCCGGGGCACGAGTTCGGGCCGGCGCCCCGGGAGCGCGCCGGGTCAGCCGGCCGCCGGCTGGGGCTCCGGCCGGGACTGAGACCCGGGCCGGGACTGGGGCTCGGGCCGGGGCTGAGACTGGGCCTCGGGCCGGGGCTCGGGCTGGGGCTGGGGCTGGGGCTGGGCTGCCTGGCGTCCGGCCTCCTCGATGACGCGCAGGCCCCGGTCCGGCGCGATGTCCAGGCTGACCAGGGCGGCCGGGGTGGCGATCGCCGGAAGGACGTAGCGGAAGAGCGTGGAGGCCCGCTCGGGCAGATCGGCCCAGTCGGCGTAGGCCTCCGACAGGTACTGCATGCCCAGCCAGGCACCCAGGACGAACTCCGCCGTCTCACGCGGGTCGATGTGCCGCAGCACCTCGCCCTGCTCCTTGGCCTCCGTGACCTTCGCCGTCACCAGCTCGGTCCACGCCGGCCAGGCACTGCCGAACAGCTCCCGCCCCTGCACGTCGGCCGAGAGCCGGATACCGGCCATCAGCACCACGTCCCGGGGAATCCGGTGGGCCAGCGTCATGCAGATGTCCACCAGCTCCTGGAGCTTCAGCTCCCGCGGCACCCAGTAGTCGGCCGTGATCTGCGCATCGATCACCCCGCGCGCCAGGGCCTCCTTGGAACCGAAATGAAAATAGAGAGCGCCCTTGGTGACATCCGCACGCTCGAGGATCTCCGCGATGGTCGCCGCCGCGTAACCACGCTCGGCGAAAACCGCCGCCGCCGCCTCCACAACAGCGCGCCGGGTCCGAACCGCACGCTCCTGCTGCGCCATGGGACCCTCCACGCTCACGTAAACAAAACCGAACGTGAGGTACCTTACCCCACCGTCAGGTTCCTACCCCCGGCGGCACACGCCAATCCGGCACGACCACCCACCCACGAGACCACCCGCCCACCACCGGCACACACACCCCGCGAGAGCACCCGCCACACCACCATCACCCCGCCGCCGCCCCGCCGTCACCGAACCCGCCGTCACCACCCCGCCGCCGACACCGAGTCGCCCCCCCACCCGCCGCCCCGGCGCCGCCCTCCGCCTCACCACCGTCACCACTGTCACCACTGTCACCACCCAGGCGGCGCCGAGTCGCCCCCGGCGCCGCCCGCCTGCCCGCCGTCACCACCGAGCCGCCGTCACCTCCCCCGCGCCTTCGCCGAGTCGTCCCCTGCGGCGGGGCGGTCACCGCTGTCACCGCTGTCACCGCTGTCACCGTCGTGCCGGTGTCTGCCGGGCGGTCACCAGGCGGTGCGTCCTCCGTCCACCGCGAGCGTCGCCCCCGTCACGAAACTCGCCTGCCCGCTGCACAGCCACGCCGCCGCCCGCGCCACCTCCTCGGGTTCCGCGGCCCGCCGCGCCGGCGCCGAACCCAGCGCACGCCCGCTCAGCTCCGGCACCTGCAGCCACTGACCGGTCATCTCCGAGCGGGTGAGCCCCGGCGCGATCGCGTTGACCCGTATACCGGAGCCCGCGTACTCCACGGCCGCCGCCTTGGTCAGACCGATCACCGCATGCTTGGAGGCGATGTACGGCGCGCCCGTCGCGGAGGCGACCAGACCCCCCACACTGCTGGTGTTCACGATCGCCCCGCCGCCGCCCGCCAGCATCGCGGCGATCTCATGACGCATGCAGTTCCACACCCCGCGCACATTGGTGTCCATCACCCTGTCGTACGCGTCGTCCCCCAGCAGATGCAGCGGCGACCTCTCCAGCCCCACACCGGCATTGTTGAACGCCGCATCCAGGCGCCCGTGCCGCTCCAGGACGTACTCCACCAACCGCTCCACCTGATCCCCGCACCGCACATCCGCCACCCGCCAGCTCGCCCGCCCACCCGCCTTCTCCACCTCCCCCGCCAGCTCCCGCAGCCGCTCCCCGCGCCGCGCCGCCAGAACCACCACCGCACCCTGCGCCGCGAACACCCGCGCCGCACCCGCACCGATCCCACTGCTCGCACCCGTGATCAGCGCCACCTTCCCCGCCAACGGCAGCCCACCACCACCCCCGACCCCGGCCCCGACCCCGTCCCCGGTCCCGCTCACAGCCCGCCCCCCACACCCGCGAACACACCCACACCCACACCCGCACCCGCACCCGCACCCGCACCGGCGCAGGCGCCGGCGCCGGCGCTCATTCCGGTGCCGGTGCCGGCCAGTGCCCGGCCCGGTCCCGGCCACACCGCATCCCGCGCCGCCTCACCGTCCAGGACGCGCACCAGCGCCTCGTCGATCTCCCCCAGACCCCCCACCAGATGCCGCACCCCCGCCTCCCGCATCGCCTCCCGCTGGAAACCGCGGGGGAAAGTACTCGGATGCCCGATGAACGGCACCCGCGCCACCCGCGCCTGCGCGGCGAACCGCGCCACGTCATCGATGAACAGCACCTGCGAGCGCCCCAGCCCGAAACACCCCCGCACGATCTCCCCGATCCCCGGCCTAAAACCGTCCGTGCACACATAACCCGGCCCCGCGAAAAGCTGCCGCCACGCCCCCAGATACCGCTCGAAATGACGCTCCCCCAGCCCCCCGTAACACACCACCTCCAGCCCCAGACCCCGCAACCGCCCCACCAGCTCCACAGCCCCCGGCGTCAACGACACCGGATGCTCCCGCAGATACCGCTCACGCTCCGCGAAATACACCCCCGTCATCCACCCCACACCCGCCGACGACCCGATCGCCCGGGCCAGCACCCCCGCAGCAACCCGCCGTGGCTGCGACAGCACCGCCGACTCCAACTCCCTGCTGTACGCAACCCCATGCGCCGCAAGCACCCGATAAATCACCGGACTGAACGAGTCCTCCAACAACACACCGTCCAGATTCACCGCAGCCACCCTCAACACGCCCAGAGCACCAGACATCAAGCCCTCCCCCTTCACAGAACCCACGACACAACCCCGCACCACAAAACCCGGAAACGGGACCACGCCACAGCAGCCAAAAACCAACCGTGCAACACAAACATGCACAGAGCCGTGCAGCAGAACCGGAAACGGGACCACACGGCAGAACCAGAACGAAACCGCACCGAACAACCGAAGACCGGAACCACAGAACAGAACCGAACCGAACCGGGAGTGCAACCGCACCAACCCCGCCACAGCAGCCGAACCCGCAACCGCAGCCACCCCACGCCGGCCGAAGACCCGGGCCGCGTCACAACGCTCCAAAGCCCCGCCGCGTCACAGCAGTCGACGACAAAACCGCGAAACACAACCGACAGCGGAGCCGCGCCACAACAGCCGAAGACAAAACCGCAGGACAGGACCGCGAGTGCAACCGCGCCACAGAGCCGAAAGTGCAACCGGACAGCACCGAAGACGAGGCCGCACCACAACAGTCGAGAGTGGAACCGCAGAACAGGAACGAGGGTGCAACCGCACCACAGGAACGAGGACGGGCCGTGGAACAGAAGCGAGAGCAAGCCTGCGGAACAGCGAGGGCGGAGCCGTGGAACAGAAGCGAGAGCGGGGCCGTGGAACAGAAGCGAGAGCGGGGCCGTGGAACAGGGGCGAGGGCGGGGCCGCCGCCCGCACCGACGGCTCCCCCTCCCCCAGGCATCCCCCCACGCATCCCCCGATGCCCACCCCACACCCAACCAAAGAAAACCGTCAAGCAGGTTTCCACTCGGCGTATCCCCCGGGCCGAGTGGGACTTTTCGCCGCCGCACCGCGAAAACGGAGGCAGTTATTCACGTTTCCACCATGAACTTGGTAAAGTCTTTACCTAAAGCTTCCGGGCAACAAAACCGGTAGGTCCGTATCTTATGGAGTCGTCGGACGCGCCTACAAGACGCGGCATCAAGACGGGGGGCAGACCATGAACCTGATCACCACCCACAACGGCCCGGGAACACACGGATTACCCCGCCTGACCACCACGGTCCCCAAGGAGTACGTGCACCGCACCGGCCTCGCCGAGGTCTTCCTGACCTCCTGCACCGCCCGCGGCCCCCTCACCTACACCCTCACCGGCCAATGGCCCCGCGCCCACCCCTACTTCACCACCCCCGACGGCAGGGCCCACGACCCCATCCAGGTCGCCGAAACCCTCCGCCAGGCCGGCATGCTCCTCGCCCACACCCACCTCGACGTCCCCCTCGGCCACCACTTCATCCTCTGGTCCCTCAGCCACACCACCACCCACCCCCACGCCCTCGACATCGGCCCCACCCCCACCGACTTCACCATCCACGCCCACTGCACCCACCTCACCCAACGCCGCCACACCATCAACCGCGCCACCCTCCACATGACCATCCACCGCAACAACACCCCCATCGCCCACGGCACCGCCACCTTCTCCACCACCACCCCCACCACCTACACCCGCCTCCGCCACACCACACACACAACAACCACCACCAGCACTGACAGCACCGGCACCAGCACAGGCGCCGGCACAGGCGGAACAGCAAGCACGGGCGGAACGGTGGGCACAGGCGGAGTGTCAGGAACCGGCAGCGCGGCGGGTACGAGCGGCACCGGCGGAACGGGCGGCATGTCAGACACAGGCGGCACGGCAGCCGGCACAACCGGCACGGGCGTCACGGCAAGTACGGGCGGCACAGGTGGAGTCTCAGGAACGGGCGGAGTCTCAGGCACGGGCAGCACCGCAGGTACGAGCAGCACGGGCGGAACATCAGGCAAACGCAGCACACCAGGCACAGGCGCGGCAGTCGGCGCAGGCGGCACGGCACGCATGACAGCCCGCACCACCGCGCCAATCGGCACAGCCGGCATCAGCGCCATAGACACGGGCGGAACGGACGGCATCACGAGCACAGACGGCACTCCCGGCACCAGCACGGCCGCCGCGTCAGGAACCCCCCACCGTCAGCCCATGCCCCCCGCCACCGTCAACCGCCTCACCCCCAACGACGTCGTCCTCACCCCCACCGACCACCCCCACACCTGGCTCCTCACCCCCAACCTCAACCACCCCACCCTCTTCGACCACACCAACGACCACATCCCCGGCATGGTCCTCCTCGAAGCCGCCCGCCAAGCCACCTACAACGCCACCCACAACCCCAACAACGGCACCAACACCCCCCACCACACCACCACAACCAGCACCACCACCTTCCACCGCTACACCGAACTCCACCAACCCACCCACATCCACATCACCCGCATCACACCCGACAACAACACCACAACCACCATCGAAATCACCGGCACCCAAAACAACCAAACCACCTTCACCACCACCACAACCCTCACCCACCACCACCCACAAACCAACAACTACTGACCTTGTCGGATTAGCTTCGGGGATTGAGGGTCAGGCCGGTCTCGGTGAGACAGCCGTCGATGAGTTCAGGATGGCGCTGGATGTGGGCGAGGCCTCGGCGGAGGGTCCGGGTGAGGTGGTCGGGGTCGGTGAAGGCGGTGTTGGCCATCCATCCGCGCCGCAGCAGGGACCAGACGCCTTCCACGGGGTTCAGGTCCGGGCTGTAGGAGGGGAGTTGGACGATGGTGAGCCATTCGTGGTCGTCCGCGTACTTCTTCACGAACGGCCCCCGGTCGGAAGGATCGGGTGCCGCTCCGTGCGTCCGTGTCAGTCGTCCAGGGGCTCCGCACCGTGGGCCTGCGCGATCGCGTCGATACGCTCCGCCAGATCGAAGTCCGCGGCCGTCAGCTTGTGGCCCGCGTCGTGCGTCGTGATCCCAAACCGCACCCGCCCCCACCGCAGATCAATGTCCGCGTGATGCCCGATCAGCCGCTCAACATCCGCGACGTGCACGATCATCGCCACCCCGCCGTGATACCGGATGCCGAACGCCCGAGTGATCTCGTTACCCTCCCGCCGCCACCCCGGTATCCCATCCACCGCGATCCCGATCTCGTCCTCGGTCAACGGCACCGGCCTGTCAGCCACCGTCAGCTCCCCTCGGTCACAGGCGCCAGGATCTCCGCCAGGTCCCGGCCGACCGGGGCATCCTGCCACGGCCGCATCGCCCGCTGAAGGGTCACCAACTCGCGGCGCATCCGCGCTGAACGGGTCTCGACCGCAATGTCGACGACCGCGCGGGCAATCCCTACCGCCTGGTCTGGTTCGCCCGCCCCTGCCGCCGCCGTGGCGTGCGCGCCAGGTACACGCCGCGGTCCCTGCGCGCCGTCTCCGGGACGATGTCGAGGACCTGCTCCCACAGCGAGACCGCCTCCGCGCCGAGCCCGAGACGCCCGTAGCAGGTGGCCCGCTGCACCTCCAGGTATCCGGGCGTTCGCCGGCACGCGTTGCCCCACGGCAGGTCGTCGTCAACGAGGGCGAGGAGTCCGTCCGCCTGGTCGATGAGCAGGTCGACCGCGCCCCGGTCTCCGTTGAGGCTCGCCCCGTGCGCCTGCTGCTGAAGGGCCATGATCCGCACCTTCGGTACGAGGCGGTTCGCGTCGTCGAGCGCGGCCTCGCACAGGTCGACGACCGCAGGTCCGTCCCCCAAGTCGGTCCGTACCTGCGCCTGGTTGACCAGGCTGTAGCCGATCAGGTGCGGGTCCCGGGAGCGCATCGCTATTTCCTGCGTGACCCCGCGCCAGAAGTGCGCGCCGTCCATGTCGCCGGCGTCCTGGTACAGCCAGCCGACCAGGGCGGCGTAGGCGGCGCCTACGCGGAGGAGGCCGCGCCGAGTATCGCCCTTGGCGGAGCGGACCAGCTTGTCGATCAACTGGTATTGAGCGGACACCGTACCGACCAGATCGTGCGGGCCGAGGAACATGTCCGCCCGGTAGTGCCCTTCGAGCTGCTGCTGGAAGTAGTCGATGAGCGCGGGTCCACGTGCTGCGGGGCGACCGGCCCGGCCACGAGGACCGCAGCGGTGACGGACACGAACGCTCGGCGGCGCATATCTGCCTCTTCGTGATGCTCGGGTCGGATCCACCCGGGCGGGGTGGTGAAGCCGAGGTCTTCCGGCCAGCGGGCGAGCGCGTCGTGCAGGACGATCGCGGTCTCCTCGGACGGCCAGCCCGGGCGGTCGCCCTCCCACCGGCGCCACGTTCGCGCGGACACCGTGAACTGGACGTCGTCGAGAAGCTGTTGTCCGTGCCGTGTGAGCTGCTGGGCGGCCTGCCCGATGGTGCGCCAGCCGACACGGAGCCGCGCTGCCCTCAGCGCGTCGTTGTGGCCCATCCGCCCAGTCTGAGGTGTCATCGCATCCTGCCCCGGCCGTGGCCGCTACGTGGCCGCACGTGGCCACGCCGCGACCTATCCGCGTCTTAGCGTGCACATTCATCATCGCGGTGTGGCTATGGGACGTACACGAAACGCGGCAGAAAGCATCTCCGGGGCGCAGCCAGACTCGCGCCCGGTAGACGTAGAGGTGATGCGCGCCTGCACGCGTCGGCTGCTCGCCGAGGATGCGCGAGTTCCCGCCTCCGAGGAGCTCGACAGGCTGACGCTTCAGCTGCGCGGACACATCGAGCTGCTCATCCCCGAGGTCGAGGAGACCGCGGGCCGCCTCCCGAAGGACGACATCCCCCGCTACTGCGCCCTGGCCTGCACCGGCGAGGCTCGCGGCAAGCTGAGTGCCCGTCCGCAGCCTGGCCACGCAACTGAACTGGCTCACGCCCGCCGTCTGGCCCGCGTCGTCAACGCTCTCGTCGACCACCACGAGAACCTCGACGCCGGATGATTGATCGCCCGCCCGTCCTCGGCACCCCAAGCTCAACGCGAGGGCGGGCGGGTCACCAGCCCCGGATCCGGGGCATCCGTCCACAACAGGAGGAAGGACGTGACCATCGCGTTAGAGCGTCCCGTGGGCACCACCGACCCGATGACCCTCCTCGACCCCGAGGTCGCGGAGCGGCTCGCCCACCGAGTCGTCACAGACCACCCGGAGATCAGCGCCGACACCGCCCGCCGGATCGTCGGCCAGGCCGCCGCTTTCATCGCCGCGTCCGGCCAGCAGCCCGGCCAGAACCTCGCGCCGAGCGCCCTGGTCGATTTCGGCTGGCACGCGTTCGTCCTGCACACCGTCGACTACGCGGCCTTCTGCGAGAGGACCGTCGGCCGGTTCGTGCACCACATCCCCACCGGCGACGAGGATGCGTCGGCCGACGAGGCGCAGCAGGCCAGGGAGCGCGCGCTCACGGCCATCACGGCGGCCGGCTTCTCCATCTATCCGGAGCTGTGGCCGGACGTGGCGGAGTGCACCCAATGCCACGCCGGGTGCACAGACAGCCCGATCACCTGACGAACCGGCGCAACCTGTAAGAGACTCCAGCCGTCCGGCGACGCTGCCGGGCGGCTGGCCCTATGAGCGGAGCAGGCAGTGACAGACACGGCGACGGCCTGGAACACGTACTCCAGCCAGCGACCCGAACGGCGGCCGGTGAACGCTGCCGGCTCGACCACCTGGTTCAACTGGAGCCAGTACCCCGACCACGGACCAGGCCCCGACCTCCTCGATCTTCGGCCCGGCGACCGTGTACTGGACCTGGGGTGCGGGAAGGGCGGGAACGCCGCACACCTCGCCTTGCAGGGCATGACCGCCGTCGGGGTAGACATCTCACCGGTGCAGCTGAGCGCCGCCGAGGAACGCTGGGGTGGCACCCCCGGCCTCCATCTGCGCCAGGCGGATGCGGTGACCTACCTGCGGGAAGACGACGAGCCGTTCGCCGCGGTGTACTCGGTGTACGGGGTCGTGTGGTTCTCCGACCCCGCGGTCACCCTGCCCGCCATCCGTGAGCGGCTGCGGCCCGGCGGGGTACTGGCGTTCTCGCAGCGGCCGGCCGTCGAGGGCTGCTACGGCTGCCAGGCCTCGTACATTCCGCGGGGCGAGGACGAGGACCCGCTCGTCGTGAAGCGCTGGGACTACGAGCCCGAGAGCTGGGAGCGCCTGCTGAAGAAGCACGGCTACACAGACGTGCGGGCCACGGTGCTCGACGCGCCGCCCGGCAAGCGCAAGGTCGGCGCGCTCATCGTCCAAGCCCGCGCGTAGCCATCCTCCTCGAACTGACGAGCCCACCGCGCACAACCCCCCGCAGCGCGCCAAGCTGGGGATATGGCCAGCCCAGTGATCGTCTACCCGCCCGACGCTGAAGGCGGCCGCCGCGTCCGCGCAGACGGCTCGATCCTCGGCCTCGCCTTCTCCGTCCGCGACGTCGCGGCCTTGCTCCAGACCGCCGGCCTCCAGGACTTCGACGAGATGGACGTCGTCCGCTCGACGTGGATCGAGTGGCGCGGCGGCGGCCCGGACTACTGGATGCGCTGACGAGCACCCCTCGGGGCTGGGGATCACCTGATTGGGGTCACAACCCGGACATACGCCCCACACCGGTCGCTCATACGGCGCATGATGCGACCTCCATCACACGCACGTCCTGGGGGGACCATGCGCTGCATCACCATGGCTGGTGCGCTCGCTGCCTGCCTGCTGCTCACGTCTTGTGCAGGAAGCGACAACGACGCAAAAGCCTCTGCCTCTTCCAAGGCCACCGCCACTCACGCGCCCACGAGCCCGGCGCCCCTCACCAGCCAGGAAGCCGCGGAAGCCGCAGCCGAGAAAGCCAAGAAGGACTTCGACAAGTCCCTGAAGGGCTTGGACAACGCGCTCGGTGAAACCCTCGGCATCCAGGAAAGCACCTACGAAGCCACCGATACTCAGCCGGACTACGAGAACATGTTCCGCGTATCGGTCGACGTTGGCGCCCTGCTGGCTCGGCAGGGCAGTCCCCGGGGCTGCCCCATGGTCAAGCCCGCATCCGCCAATAGCCGCGACCGTCTTGGATGATGTCCCGCCGGCTGGGTGGTGCAGCCCAGTGGCCGAGCTGATCGGGTTCCGGCTGCTGCCGCCGGGCTGGTCTGGCCCGAGCGCACGTCGCTCGCGAAGCATCGTGGCCATCGCGCACACTCTCTGTCGTGGACACAAAGATGACCAAGAGCGCTGGCGAGCACTGGGTCTGCTCGGTGCTCGCAAGCGCCGGATGGGGTGCCGCGCTCACCCGCGACGGGCTGGAGCGCACTGATATTCTCGCCGTCCGCGCCGATGGCACCCGGCGCATGATCGAGGTACAGGTCAAGACGTCGAGCCCTATGCCGCGGCCGAACTGGCGCTGCGGCACCAAGACGCAGCTGCCGTCCCTGAGCGACCGTGAGTGGTTTGTGTTCGTCGCTCTGGACCCGATGCCTGGGCAGGCACCGGCGTCGTACGTCATCCCGCGCGACCATGTGTGGGCTGCAGCGTGGATGGAACACCAGGCGTGGCTGACCGAGCCGGGTGTCCCGCCCGGCAAGCGGAACACCGGCTTCGATCAGGCCCGCGTGTACGCGCCGACATGGGAGGGCTACCGGGACGCGTGGGACCTGCTGGAGCAGCCGACGTCGCAGTGCCCGGTTCGGCTGCCGCAAGCCTGGAGAGCGTGGGTGGACGACCCGCGCGTCGGCTTGCCGCCGAAGCACCCTTGGAGGGATGCCCTGCCCGACTGGCAGGCAGTGGAAGCCTTGTAGCTCTCACGGCGGGCCAAATCCTGGGCAGGCCCCAGCTCCAGGGTGCATTACGGTCGATGAGAACCTGCGGCAGCTTGTGGAACAAGAGCCGAGCTCCTGATGACCGAGTGCGACGACTGGGCCCAACAACGGTCGGAACAGCGGATCAAAGTGCCGGCTTCCCCCAGGACAAGTCGTTGCGGACCTTCGGCTTCGACGCAAACCCGAACATCACCGCAGCCGCCATCCACACCCTCACCAGCCGCGGATGCGGTCGGCGGTGGAGGTGGTGATCGGCAGGCGGCGGCAATGTCGGCATTTGTTCCACCAACGCGAACGTCCTGTTCGGCGCCCGCGGCGTACGGATCGTGGCTCTCTCTGAAATCGCGAGTTGCAGCTGTGGCTCGCAGCCCACCCAGACCCCGTCGTCTGACACCCGCAGACGTCACGATCATCTGTGCAGCCCAGGGGTACTTCACATCAGGCCTTCGAGGCATTCCGGCCTGCGGGCGCTCAATCCGCCAACCCAATCGCTCACTCGTCAGCTGAAGCGCTCAGTCACAAATGAGCCGAAGGAGGCAGGGCACTGCGCCAGTCTGGACCTCAACGCCACGGCGCACTTTCTGGTGGCGGATCCGGCGTCCGAGTGTCCGATGGCCGTCAACGCCAACGCCTACGAGGTGCACATCTGGGACCTGGCCACGCGCGAGCAGGTCGCTGAGCCCGTTGCGACCATGTTCGTGGAAACGGCGGCCGTGACAATGCTCCACGACCACCCCGCAGCCCTCGCCGCATCCGCCGATGGTCCGGTCGAGGTATGGGAACTGCCCACTCTCCGGCGGCTCCGGCCGTCACTGACGGGGCACGAGGCGACTGTACGGGGAGTGGCGACGGCGGTGGTGAACAGGCGCCACCTCGCGGTCACCGGTGGCCACGACAGATCGGTCCGAATCTGGGACCTCGACGGCGAACGGGAGACCGGAAGCCGACTGAACGGTCATGTCGGCTCCGTGACGGGGGTCGCCACGGCCGTCGCGGACGGAAGTTGCGTCATCATCACCGCAGGCTCGGACGCGACAGCGTGCAGTCCCCGTGCTCGTGGTGGTGGTCACGTGGGCGTCGGACGGATTCCTACACGAAGCCTGGCTTGAAAAGCCTTGAGCGAAGAGCGAAGCGGTCGTGCCTGTGTGACCGCCGCCACCCCAGGTCGTGCTTGCTCGTTGACGTTGGTGGTGCGAGCCCGCTGCATGGTGACCTCTCGAAGCGATGCGAACTGTTCGAAGAGAACACCGCATTCCCAACCGCCTTGGCCGCTGCGGCTTGACGACTTGGGGTCGTGAGGTGTCTTCCTCAGCCTCGCTTGCAGCATCATCGGCTGGCGACAGCTGAGAAAGCTCCGGCCGCGTCAACCGTCGGCGTCCTGGGCGGCCCTGAAGCCGCGATCTTCGATCACAGGGAAGACCTGCTGCGTGCTGGTGATCCAATTGTCGATGTCGGCATGAGACGACCTGATGGCGCTGATCAGCGCCTCAACCACGTCCAGCTTCTGCCTTCCGACGTTCAGGCTGAGCTCGTCCATCGATACCTCTCGGTACGACATGACCAGCTGCCACCAGAACCGCATCAGGAAGCGGCATTCCTGCGGGTCACGGTCGTCTGCAAGGCGATCATGAATGACCCTCTGAACGCGCCGCCGTTGCTCATCATCACGAAAGCCGTTGTTGAGGTCAGTCAAGGTCACGTCCAGACAGTAGCAACCACGTTCGCCTACGACGCGTGCAGGCACTCAAGCCCGCCTGGAGCATTCCGTTAGGAGTTCTAAGGGCGTGCAGATCTTTAACTCGTAGCTTTTCGCTCGGTGGTTCGTTGGTCTGCCATGAGCAGGTTGGAAGGGCAACGGACCGTTTTGGCAGCCAAGTTCGAGGCGATTCTGCCGCACCTCGACGAGCGGCAGCGTCGCTTGTTGATAGGGGCGGAGGCCCAGTCCCTCGGCTACGGCGGGATCAGAGCAGTCGCCCGCGCCACTGGTCTCCGCGAAGCCACTGTGTCGGCCGGAGTACGAGAACTCGACTCCGGCCAGGCTCCTTTGGGACACATCCGACGACCCGGCGCCGGCCGCAAACGCGTCGTCGACCGGAACCCGGCTGTTCGCGAGACACTCCTCACGCTGGTCGAACCCGACGTCCGCGGGGACCCCATGTCGCCACTGCGCTGGACTACCAAATCCACCCGCAAACTGGCCGGGGAGTTAACCCGGCAAGGCCACAGGATCTGCGCGGACACGGTGGGCGACCTCCTGCGTGAGGAAGGCTTCAGCCTCCAGAGCAATGCCAAGACTCTGGAGGGCAAACAGCACCCCGACCGGGACGCACAGTTCCACTACCTCAACGAACAGGCCCGCAACCACCAGGACGGCGGAGCTCCGGTGATCAGCGTGGACACGAAGAAGAAAGAACTGGTCGGCCCGTTCAAGAACAACGGCCGTGAATGGGAGCCCCGAGGCGAGCCGGTGCGGGTCGACACCCACGACTTCCCCGACCGCGAGCTGGGCAGAGCGGTGCCCTATGGCATCTATGACGTCGTCGCGAACACCGGCTGGGTCAATGTGGGCACCGACCACGACACCGCCGCGTTCGCCGTCGAGTCCATCCGCCGCTGGTGGAGCGGAGCCGGGCGGGCCGCCTATCCGACGGCCGGCCAGCTGCTGATCACCGCCGATGCGGGTGGTTCCAACGGGTATCGCACCCGCACCTGGAAGACCAAACTCGCCCGGTTCGCCGCCGAGTCCGGCCTGGCGATCACGGTCTGCCACCTGCCTCCCGGAACATCGAAGTGGAACCGGATCGAGCACAGGCTGTTCTCCCACATCACCATGAACCGGCGAGGCAGGCCCCTGACCAGCCATGAAGTCATCATCGAAAGCATTGCCGCGACCACCACCAGAACCGGTCTGACCGTGCACGCTGAGCTCGACACCAACCAGTACCCCACCGGCGTCCAGGTCAGCGACGACGAGATCGCCGCCCTACCGATCACCCGACACCGCTTCCACAGCGACTGGAACTACACCCTCCACCCTCAGCAAACGCGGGACGCGACGGCGGCCAACAACCCGTCAAGCCAGGCCGCAGCGAACAGGACGCCCACACTCACGCAGCATGCGCTGCAGAACCCTGAGCTGACCGGCATGACCCGCCAGCAGTTCAGCAACCTCATCGACGCGCTGACTCCCGCGCTGGAGGTCCAACGCGAGCAAGTGCTCCGCACGCGCCGCGGTCACGAGCGCACGGTCGCCCCCAGCGCAGGCGCCAAAGCCAAGCTCACCCCAGCCGACCGGGTCCTGGCCACCGTGCTCCACCTGCGCAAACTCGCCACCATGGACCTCCTCGGGCAACTCTTCGGTGTCACCGCCATGACCATCAGCCGAGCGAAACAGGAAGTCCGCCCACTCCTGGAAACACACGGCCACCACGTCGAGACCTCAACCGCCCGCTTCCGCACACCAGCCGACGTCGCCACGTTCCTCGCTTCCAACCCCACCCCAGCCAAGATCAAAAATACGAGTTAAAGATCTGCACGCCCTAAGAACTCCTAACAGAATGAGTCTTTGGGGTCGGCTGCCCGACGTAGGGCGCTGTCGGGCAGCATGGGGCGATGGACTCTGAACAGCCGCTGCCTCGCGAGGTGAAGGTCATTAAGTGAGCGTTTGATTCCCGGTTGTCTGTTTCATTTGGTTTAGCTGTCCCGCCAGTTGTGGGTGGCTTCGTGGGTGAGGCGGCGGGTCATGAGGTTGATGGCGGCGAGTTGGATCATGGCTGCCGATCGGTGGGGGTGGGTTTCGTAGTCGCGGGCCAGGCGGCGGTGGTGCATGAGCCAGCCGAGGGTGCGTTGGATGACCCAGCGGCGGGGTTGGACGTGGAAGCCGCGGGTGGTGGGGTCGCGTTGGACGATCTCGAGGTCGATGCCGAGGTGGGCGGCGTGTTCGACGGCTTTGGTCTTGTAGCCGTTGTCGGCCCAGGCTTTGGTGATGGTCGGGTGGTGTGCGGCGACCTTGGCCAGGAGTTGGGTGCCGGCCGCGGAGTCGTGGACGCTGGCGGCGGTGACGGTGACGGCCAGGAGGAGGCCGAGGGTGTCGGTGACGATGTGCCGCTTGCGTCCGATGATCTTCTTGGCCGGGTCGACGCCTTGGCTGATCAGGGGGACGGTGGCGGAGGTTTTGATGCTCTGGCTGTCGATCAGGCATGCGGTGGGTTCGCTGGTGCGGCCTTCGGCCTGGCGGACTTTGCCGCGTAAGAGGCCGGTGAGCTGGTCGAAGATGCCGTCGGCTTCCCAGCGGGCGAAATAGCCGTAGACCGTCTGGTGGGGTGGGAAGTCGTGGGGCAGGTAGCGCCAGGGGATGCCGGTGCGGTCGACGTAGAGGATGGCGTTCATGAGGGCGCGCAGGTCGTGGGTGGGTTTGCGGATGCCGTTGCGGGCCTGGCGCCAGGCTTCGAGAGTGGGGCGGACAAGTTCCCGGCGGGCGTCAGACAGGTCGCTGGGGTAGGGCCGTGAGGGCTGCATGAGGTCTGCGTACGTGGCGGTGGCAGGCCTGAGCAGGGCGTGTGCGGGGGTACTGGGTGCATGGGGCGTGCGTTCTCAACTCGGTGTGAACCAGCAGGTTTCTAAATGAGACGGAAGCTTTTGGAGGGAAACCGGCGCATTGCTGCTCTACTGATTGCTGCATAAGCCGCGTTTCCGGCGAATCGCTTCGCTGAGCGGTCAGATCGACTCTTGGAATTCCATACGAACTATCCAATACCAGAATCAAACGCTCACTAAGAGGTCGTCTCAACTGGCTTGATCGCTAGGCTGATCGCCGTGATGGCCATGGTGGAGCGTCTGGTCCCAGACGGGTTGTGGGAGTTGTTCCAGCGGGTGGTTCCAGCGGCGCCGGTACGACCGCAAGGTGGCGGACGACGCCGGTATGGGGACCGACAGGTGCTGGCTGCCATCCTCTTCGTCGCCACGAGCGGTTGCACGTGGCGGCAGCTGCCTCCGGTCTTCGGTCCGTCCCGGCCGACCACGCACCGCCGCTTCAGCGAGTGGAGCAGGGCCCGGGTGTGGGGCAAGCTGCACCGCCTGGTCCTGGACGAACTCGGCGCACGTGGCGGACTGGACTGGTCGCGGTGCGCGATCGACTCGGTGAACATGCGGGCCCTCAAAGGGGGACCTGACGGGTCCGAATCCCGTAGATCGCGGCAAGAAAGGATCAAAGATCCACCTGATCACAGAGCGGACCGGTCTGCCCCTCTCCATCGGGATCTCGGCTGCGAACACGCACGACAGCCAGGGCCTCGAACCTCTCGTCCGTGGCATCCCACCCATCCGGTCCCGCCGCGGTCCGCGTCGCCGTCGACCGGCCAAGCTGCACGGCGACAAGGGCTACGACTTCGACCGTCTGCGCTCGTGGCTCCGCTCCCGCAACATCACACCACGCATCGCCCGTAGAGGCATCGAATCCTCCCAGCGTCTCGGCCGTCACCATTGGACCGTAGAGCGCACGGTGGCATGGCTCTCCGGGTGCCGCCGTCTGCACCGCCGCTACGAGCGTAAGGCCGAACACTTTCTGGCATTCGTCGGCATCACCGCCGCCCTGATCTGCTACCGCAGGCTGACAGCCTGACCGGTGGCACCTCCGAGCTGGGATGATCCTGCCGCAAAGACGACACACACCAGCGAGGACCGCCATGACCGACTACCTGGCCGCCGCCATGGCGATGCTCGGCCCGGCCCAGAACCGCTACGCGGACCCCTCCGCCTGGGACCGGCTCCACGCAGAACTCGGCATCCGACTGCCGACCGACTACC
>NZ_JBIWFK010000016.1:0-160231 GCF_044763015.1 Streptomyces sp. NPDC096324
TCCTCGCCGACACGCTGTACAAGTACTCCAAAGGCCAGGCGTCCCTCTGGGATGTGGCCTTCGCGGCGCTGGACTGCATCCCCGGCATGAAGGGGCTCACCACCCTCGGCGGACTCGCCAAGGGACTCAAGGGCCTCAAGGCCTTCGGCAAGACCGGCCTCAAGGGCCTGGCCTTGGGGGCCAAGGGGTTCGGCAAGAGCGCACGCTCCCTGAGCCGTCCGATGAAGAAGCTCTTCACCTGCGGAGATCCCGTCGACATGGCGACGGGCCAGATGGTGATGTCCGAGACGGACGTGGCCCTGGACGGCGTACTGCCCCTGGTGCTGGAGCGCCATCACCGCACCGGTCTGACCGGCGGCCGTCACTTCGGGCGGGCCTGGACCTCCACGCTCGACCAGCGACTGGTCCTCGACGCCACGGGCGTGCGGTTCTTCGCCGCCGATGGCATGATCCTCACCTACCCCGTGCCCGAACCGGACGTGCCCGTCCTGCCCGTGGAGGGTCCGCACTGGCCGCTGAGCTGGGACGGCGGCCCTGGAGGAACCCTCACGGTGAGCCAGCCGGAGACGGGCCGCACGCTGAGCTTCCGGCCCCGGGAGGGCCGGCCGCCGCAGGAACTGCCCCTCGCCGTGATCGGCGACCGGAACGACAACACGATCACCGTCGAGTACGCCGCCGACGGCAGCCCGGCCGAGATCGCCCACCAGGGCGGCTACCGCGTCGGCGTGACCTGCGCGTCGGGGCGGATCGTGAACCTCACCCTGCTCAGCGACCCCGCGCGGCCGACCCTGATGACGTACGGCTACGACACGCACGGCCGTCTCACCGAGGTCCGCAATTCCTCGGGCCGGCCGCTGAAGCTGGCCTACGACGACCGCGGCCGACTCACCGGCTGGGAGGACCGCAACGGAGCCTGGTACCGGTACACGTACGACGAGGGAGGCCGCTGTGTCGCCGTCAACGGTGTGCACGGAATCCTCGACTACACCTTCGACTACGACGACGAGAGGCACCTGACCCGCGCCGTCAGCTCCCTCGGGCACACCACCGCCTATCAGTTCAACGACGCGTACCAACTGATCGCCGAGACGGACGCGCTGGGCCACACCGAGTTCCACGAATGGAACCGGCGGGATCAACCGACCTCCCGGACCGACCGGTTGGGGCAGGTCACGCGTATGGAGTGGGACGACCTCGGCCGGCTCGCCGAAGTCGGGCTCCCCGACGGGACGGTGTCCGCGGCCCGTTACAACGCGCAGGGCCTGACCGTCGAGCTCATCGGATACGACGGCACGGTCGTACGACAGGAGTGGGACGAGCGGGGCAACTGCACGTCGGTCACCGACACCGACGGGACGACCACGGAGTTCACCCGGGACCGCACCGGCGCCGTCACCTCCGTGACCGATCCGCTCGGGGCCGTCCAGCGGTTCGTCAACAACCCCGCGGGACAGATCGTTTCCGCGACCGACGCCCTGGGGGCGGAGACCCGGTTCGGGTACGACGCCTCCGGGCGGGTCACCGCCGTCGTCGACCCGGTCGGGGAGGTGACCCGCCAGGAATGGACCGTGGAGGGACATCTCGCCGCCCGGACGGGCCCGGACGGATCGACCGAGGCATGGACGTACGACGGCGAGGGGAACCGGCTCACGCACACCGACGCGCTGGACCGGGTCACCCGGTTCGAGTACGGCGCCTTCGATCTGCTGACCGCGCGCACGACACCGGACGGCGCGCGGTACGCCTTCCGCCACGACAGCGAGCTGCGCCTCTGCCAGGTCACCGATCCTCGCGGGCTGACCTGGGACTACACCTACGACGCGGTGGGCAGCCCGACGTCCGAGACCGACTTCGACGGGCGGACCGTCCGCTACGTCTACGACGCCGCGCGCCGGCTCACCGGCCGGACGAACCCGCTGGGGCAGAGCACCACCTTCGCCTACGACGCGGTGGGCAACCAGGTCGAGAAGACCGTGGACGGCCGGACCACGGTGTTCACGCACACACCCGGCGGCCGTCTGCTGCGGGCCGCCGGCCCCGACACCACCCTGACGCTCCGCTACGACGAGGCCGGGCGCATCGCCGGAGAGGCGGTGGACGGACGGGAGCTCTCCACCTCGTACGATGCCGCGGGGCGGCCGGTCCGCCGTGTCACACCGGCCGGTGCCACGACGACGTACACCTACGACGCCGCGGGGAACCGCACGGCGCTCAGCGCCTCGGGTCACGTCCTCACCTCCTCCTACGACGCCGCGGGGCGCGAGACGGCCCGGGCGTTCGGGCACGGCCTCACCCTCGGTTTCGCATGGGACAGCGGGGACCGCCTCGGCTCCCAGACGCTGGAGGACACCCGCTCCTCCCGTCCGCCGGCCCGCCGGACGTACACCTACCGCGCGGACGGGAACCTGACCGGGGTCGACGACCCGGCCGCCGGCCGGCGCACGTTCGATCTCGACGTCCTGGGCCAGGTCACCGCGGTGCGCGCCGCCGGCTGGACCGAGTCGTACGCCTACGACGGCACGGGCAACGTGACCGGCGCGGACTGGCCCGCGCACCGCGACCAGCCCGAGGCGCGGGGGGCGCGCGCCTACGCGGGCAACCGCCTCGTCGGTGCCGGTTCCGTCCACTACGAGTACGACGACGCCGGCCGCGTGATCCTGCGCCGCCGCACCAGGCTGTCGCGCAAGCCGGACGTCTGGCGCTACTCCTGGGACGCCGAGGACCGGCTCGTCGGCGTCACCACGCCGGACGGCACGCGGTGGCGCTACCTCCACGATGCGCTCGGCCGCCGTGTGGCCAAGCGGCGGCTCGCGGCGGACGGGGTCACGGTCGCCGAGGAGACGCGCTTCGTGTGGGACGGCCCGCACCTCGTCGAGCAGACCGGCCGGGTGGCCGGCCCGGACGGGGGCGCCGACCGCGAGACGACGCTCACCTGGGAGCGCGACGACACCCGCCCCCTGACCCAGACGGAACGCACGACCCTGTCCGGAGCGCCCCAGGACGTCGTCGACGAACGGTTCTTCGCCATCGTCACGGACCTGGTCGGCACCCCGACCGAACTCGTCGACGAGACCGGCGTGATCGTCTGGCGCGGCGACACCACACTGTGGGGGCTGGGCACCGTCCCCGACCCGGGGTCGGACACGGCGCCGGGCTCCGGCGCGTCCACCCCGCTGCGCTTCCCCGGCCAGTACCACGACGCCGAGACGGGGCTGCACCACAACTGCTTCCGGCACTACGACCCGGCGTCGGCCGTCTACCTCAGCCCCGATCCGCTGGGCATGGACGCCGGGCCCAACCCGCGCCGCTACGTGGTCAACCCGCTGCTGTGGTCCGACTATCTCGGACTGAAGCAGTGCTCCAAGATCCTCGGCGAGAACATGGCGAAGGAGGGCCGCGCGGTGGGACCCGGCCAGGCGGCCGCCCACATCGTCCCCTCCGGGTTCTCGCGCGGCGGCGGCCCGCGGATGCGGGGACTCCTGGCCAAGTACAAGGTCGACATCAACGACGCGGCGAACGGCATCCCGCTGGGGCATCCGAGGCCGCACAACTTCACGCACAGCAACCGGTTCCTCGGCCGCCTCGACGCCCATCTGCACAACGTCGTCGCGGACCGCGTCGCCCGGGGCTTCGGGGACCGCGCCATCCGCACGACGCTTCGGAGGGAACTGCGCAGTATCGGCCGGCAGATCGAGTCCGAGCTGTCCGGCGTCACCACCGCGGTGCCGAGCACCGCCTACTGGACGGCGTGATGATGTCCTCCATGAACTCCGAACCCCTGGCCGTGTACCGGCTCATGCCGAGCGCCCGGAACCTGCGCACCCTGCGTCTGGACGACTCGCTCATCGATCTCAAGCGCTGGCAGTTCCAGGGCGACCGGGCGCCGCGGCCCACCGCGTTCGCGGCGGAGTGGACGGGTGATCCGAAGGCCCGCGAGGCCGAGTTCGCGTCCGACTATCCCGGCGCTCCGATCCTCGCCGGCCCGCTCGCGGAGCGGCTGCGGGAGGATCTGGAGAGGTCGGGCAGCCTGCTTCCGGTCCGTGTCGAAGGGGCGTCCGCGGACGCCTACCTGCTCCACCTCGTGGACCAGGTCGTCGACTGCGTGGACACCCGTGCCTCGTCGCAGCCGAAGAAGGCGACCGGCGAGATGCAGAAGACCGTCTTCCGCCCGGACGCCCTCCCTCTGGCCCTGCCCTCCTTCCGCGTGCCGCAATTCCCCGTCGGCGTGCAGTGGAACGCCTGGGCCGTCGACCGCCTGACCCAGCTCCTCGGGGACGACCTGGAGGCCCGCCTGGTCTGGTCGGAGGACCCGGCGGTCAAGCCTCATCCCGCTCCCTGGGGGTTCTGAGTCCGGTTCTCCACCCGCCTCGTCCGTGAGCACCTCGTGCAGGCCTCGTGCACGGCCCGTGACGGCTGTTCCGGCCGGCGGCGGTGATTCGCTGGCGCACAGCCGACGGACAGCCCGTGCCGCCGGGCCCAACACGGAACCGAACGGCCGTCGTTGCGCGTCGATAACGTCGAGTCGGGTGCGCTTCAGGGGTCTTGACGCGCCTTGAGGGGCTTATGTGCGGCTGATACGGTGCCATGGCTTGACACTCGCCCCGGCGCCGGAAGTTCGACCAGGTCGCACGGTCCGTCCCGTAAAGGGGATCGGGGGCGAAGTGTCCTACTTGGCTCGTGAATTGACAGACATTTTCTTGGGTGTACGGGGAGCGGTCGCGTGAGGATCCAAGAGCGTACGGGGGCGGGCAACAACCGTTCCGCCACGTCGGCCCAGCCGGCGATGGGCGAGCGGCTTCCCACCCCGCCTCGCGAGCGCAAACCCGCGCTGGCCGCGCTCGCCGTGCTCCTGATCCTCGTCGGCGCGCTCGGGGCCACCATGCTCGTGCTGCGCGCCGGTCACCGTGTCGAGGTCGTGAAGGTGACGAGCGACATCCAGGCCGGTGAGTCCGTGGACGGTCACGTGACCTCCGTCCTGGTCGCGGACGACGCCTCCATCCACTACGTCAAGTGGAACCAGCTCGCCGTGCTCAAGAAGCTCAAGGCCAAGTCCACGATCTACAAGGGCACCGTGGTCATCGGCGACATGTTCGCCTCCGGTGCCGAGCTTCCCGCCGGCAAGGCCTCCGTGGGTGTCTCCCTCAAGGAGGGCCAGTACCCCTCGGGCATCAAGTCCGGTGACACGGTGGCCGTCTACCGCGTCGGCGACACCGGAACGAGCGGCAGTCGCGCGTCGAGCCCGTCCAACTCCTCCGGTTCGTCGAGCGCGGACGGCGCGCCCATCGTCGAGCAGGCGAAGGTCATCTCCGTCAAGAACGACACGGACAGCACGATCAGCAGCACCAACCTGCCCGTCACCCTGATGGTGGACAGCGGCCAGGCGGCCTCCGTCACCGCCGCGGCCTCGGCGGGCCAGGTCGCCCTCGTCATCGTCCCCGGCAACTAGAGGCGAGTGAGTAGACAGACATGGCGCTCATCGCCCTCGCCGCAGACAAGGGTTCCCCGGGAGTCACCACCGCAGCGGTGGCACTCGCGGCGGTCTGGCCCCGCAGAGTCCTGCTCGCCGAGACCGACCCGGCCGGCGGCGACCTCGTGTACCGGAGCGCGGCGGCCCACGGCGGCCCGCTGAACCCGAACACCGGCATGCTCTCGATCGCGGCGACCGCCCGGCGCGGGCTCGTCCCCGACCAGCTCTGGGACCACGTACAGCCGCTGAGCGGCGGACTCGACGTCCTCGTCGGACTCGGGATCGCCGAGCAGGCCGCCGGCCTCGCCGGACTCTGGCCCACCCTGGGCCGGGCGTTCGCGCAGCTCGCCGACTCCCCGAACGCGCCCGCCGACGTCATCGCCGACTGCGGCCGGATCAGCGGGGACACCCCGGCGGCCGAACTGTTCCCGCACGCCGCCCTGGTGCTCCTGCTCTCCCGCACCGAGCCCGAGGCCATCGCCCGCGTCCGCGACCGGGCCGCCGCCCTCACCGCCAAGCTGCACGGCGGACCGCGCGGCGCCGGCGGACTCGCCACCCCGTTCATCGGCGTCGTCCTCGTCGCCGACCCGGGCGACTCCGCCAAGCTCGTCCACCAGGTCAACGACATGCTCGTGGCGGCCCAGACCGGAGCCCGCGTCGTGGGCACCATCGCCGACGACCCCGCGGGCGCCGCCCAGTTGTCCGGACGCCGACGCGGGCGCCTCGACAAGTCCCTGCTCATCCGCTCGGCCCGCAAGGTGACCGCGGATCTGTATCAGCAGTACGGCGCCGCCTGGTCCGTACCCGCCGACGGACCGAACGCCGGGCACGGACAGCCCGCCGCCGGAGCCGGCCGATGACCACCGTCGACCACCAGCTCGTCAAGCGGTTCCGGCAGGACGCCGGCGACCGCATCTCCGAACAGCGCCGCGAGGACCAGGTCCGCGGCGTCACCCCGATGTCCAGCGAGGACGAACGGCACTACGCCCGCGCCGTCATCGCCCAGATACTCGAGAACCACGCCCGTACGGAGATCAACCTCGGCCGGACCCCGCTCGACGCGGAGACCGAGGAGCAGTACGCGGCCGCCGTCCACGCCGCGCTCTTCGGCGTGGGCCGTCTCCAGCCGCTCCTCGACGACCCGGAAGTCGAGAACATCGACATCAACGGGTACGACGAGGTCTTCATCGGCTACGCCGACGGCCGGGAGACCAAGGGGGACCCCGTCGCCGAGACCGACGAGGAGCTCGTCGAGCTGATCCAGGTCCTCGGCGCGTACTCCGGTCTGTCGTCCCGTCCCTTCGACTCCGCGAACCCGCAGCTCGACCTGCGGCTGCCGGACGGCTCCCGGCTCTCCGCCGTCATGGACGTGACCCGCAGGCCCGCCCTGTCGATCCGCCGCGCGCGCCTGGGCAAGGTCTTCATGTCCGACCTCGTGGGCAACGGCACCCTGACCCCCGAGGTCGCGCACTTCCTCGCCTGCGCCGTCCGGGCCCGCCAGAACATCATGATCGCGGGCGCCACCAACGCCGGCAAGACGACGCTGCTGCGCGCGCTCGCCAACGAGATCCCGCCGCACGAGCGGCTCATCACCGTCGAGCGCGCCCTGGAGCTCGGCCTCGACACGTTCGCCGAACTGCACCCGAACGTCGTGGCGTTCGAGGAGCGGCTGCCCAACTCCGAGGGCCAGGGCGCCATCACCATGGCCGAACTGGTCCGCCGTTCGCTGCGTATGAACCCCTCACGGGTCATCGTCGGCGAGGTCCTCGGCGACGAGATCGTGACGATGCTCAACGCGATGTCGCAGGGCAACGACGGCTCGCTCTCCACGATCCACGCGAACAGCTCCAGCGAGGTGTTCAACCGCATCTCCACGTACGCGCTCCAGGCGTCCGAGCGACTGCCCATCGAGGCCAGTCAGATGCTCATCGCGGGCGCGGTGAACTTCGTGGTCTTCATCCAGCGGCGCAACGACTACGAGTCCGGCGGCCGCCTCCAGCGCATGGTGACCTCCGTACGCGAGGTCAACGGCGTCGACGGACGGGTGCTGTCCAGCGAGGTGTTCGCCGAGGCCCCGGACGGCCGGATCGTCCCGCACGCGCCCATCGCCTGCCTCGACGAACTCGTCGCGCAGGGCTACCGGCTGCCCGGCAGCGGGAATTGGTGACGACGATGACCCAGGACATGACGACGGCCGTGGCCCCGGCCGTGCCGCACCTCGACACAGCCCTGCCGCACCTCGACAGAGCCCTGCCGCACCTCGACAGAGCCCTGCCGCACCTCGACAGAGCCGCGTCCCACCTCACCGCGGCCGCCCCGCACCTGAGCGTCGCCGCGGCGCCGGGCGGGACCTCCGGCACGACGTCGCTCGCGGCCCTCGACTCGCTCGGCTCCATGGGCGGACTGTTCTCCCTGCCCGTCCTGTACGCCCTCGGGTCCGGGATCGCCGTCGGCGGCGGCCTCGCGCTGTTCGCCGTCGCCGTACGCGGACTGCCCGCCAAGCCCGAACACGAGAAGCAGAAGGCGAGCGAGCGCGCGGCCGAGCTGATCCGGTTCGCCGGACAGCGCGGTTCGATCGCCGCCGTCGCCGGCCTCGTCGTCCTCCTCCTCACCCGCTGGGCCGTCGCCGGTCTCGCGGCCGGCATCCTCGTCTTCTTCTGGGACAAGCTCTTCGGCGGTGCCTCCGAGGAACGGGCCGCGATGCGCCGAGTGGAGGCGCTGGCGTCCTGGACCGAGTCGCTGCGCGACACCATCGCCGGCGCGGTCGGTCTGGAGCAGGCCATCCCGGCCTCGGCGCGCGCCTCCGCCCCCGTACTGCGGCCGCATCTCGACGCGCTGGTGGACCGGCTGCGTTCCCGGACACCGCTCCCCGAGGCCCTGCAGCACCTGGCCGACGAGATCGACGACGCGTCCGCCGACATCATCGTGGCCGCGCTCATCCTCAACGCCCGGCTGCGCGGCCCGGGTCTGCGCCAAGTGCTGGGAGCGCTGGCCAAGTCGGCGCGCGAGGAGGTCGACATGCGGCAGCGCGTGATGGCCCAGCGCTCCTCGACCCGGCGCTCCGTGCAGATCGTCGTCGCGGTGTCCATCGCCTTCGTCCTCGGACTGTCGGTCTTCAACCGCGAGTTCGTCGAGCCGTACGGGACCCCGGTCGGCCAGCTCGTACTCGCCTGCGTGTGCGGGCTGTTCGGCCTCGGCTTCTGGTGGCTGCGCAAGCTGTCCACGATCGAGACGCCGGAGCGGTTCCTGGTACGGGACGAGTCGTCCGTGCGGTTCGTGCGGCCCCGTACACCGGTTTCCGGGGATGAGGCGGTACGCCGATGAACCTGACCATGCCGATCCTGATCGGCGCCGTCCTGGGCCTCGGCGTCTACGTCGCCGTCCGCGCCCTCATGCCGTCGAGGCGCAGCGCGGTCGCGCAGGTCGCCCGTATCGACGCCATGCGGGCCCGCGGGGCGGCGTACGAGTCGGCGCACCACGGACAGCGGGACAGCGGACGCCTGGGAAGCCTGCGCGCGCAGGTCGGCCTGCGCGTCGCCGAGCTCTACCTCCAGCAGGGCTGGGAACAGCGCTCGCTGCGCGCCGATCTGGCGGTCCTGGACCGGAGTTGGGAGAGGTTCCTCGCGACGAAGGTGCTGCTGGCCGCGGCCGGTGTCTTCTTCGGGCCGTTCCTCTTCGCCGTCGTCTGGACGCTCGGGGCCGGCACCAGCCCGATCATCCCGGTCTGGCTCGCGCTGCTCTTCGCGGTCGTCTTCTTCTTCCTGCCCGATCTGGAGGTGCGGCGGGACGCGGTGGCCAAGCGCCGCGACCTGCGACGGGTGATCGGCGCGTATCTGGACCTGGTGTCGATGAGCCTGGCCGGCGGCCGCGGTCTGCCGGAGGCGCTGCTGGCCGCCGCCGAGATCTCGGACGGCTGGGCCACGCAGCGCATCCGCAACGCGCTCGCCGACGCCCGGATCACGGGCATCAGCCAGTGGCAGGCGCTCGGCTCGCTCGGTGAGGAGCTCGGTGTCGAGGAGCTGAAGGATCTGTCGGCGTCCCTGGCCCTGGTCGCGGACGACGGGGCCAAGGTGCGGGAGTCGCTCGCCTCGCGTGCCGAGACGATGCGCCACCGCGAGCTCTCCGAGATCGAGGGCAGCGCGGGCGAGAAGTCGCAGTCGATGCTCGTCGCCCAACTGCTGCTGTGCGCCGGCTTCCTGGTCTTCCTGATCTTCCCGGCGGCGATGCGTGTGTTCCAGGTCTGATCGTCCACGGTGCCCGCAGGGCCACCCGTCGGCCAACCCTTTTCTTCGAGAGGACAACTCACCATGAACGGACGGAACTTCAGCACCGGGATCCCGGGGGTGGACTTCCTGATCACCTTCCTCCAGGGCCGGGTGCAGCGTGCCCGCTCCGGCGAGCTCGACCGGGGCGCGTCCGCGGTCGAGTGGGTCATCATCTCCGCCGTCGTCGTCGCCATCGTCGGCGTGGTCGCGGCCATCATCAACGCGGCGCTGAGCGACGGCGCCAACAAGGTCGGCGACTGCATCAAGGGCGCCGACGCCGGCAAGACCTGCTGAGCGGCGGGGATGCGCGTGCGCGAACACCGAGGGGTACGACGCTGGGTGCGCCGCAGGGTGGAGGCGGCCTCCGCCCGCGGTGACTCCGGCATGACCGCGATCGAGTTCGTGCTGCTCACTCCGGTGCTGTTCTTCATGATCTTCGCGACGGTGCAGTTCGCGCTGTACTTCTTCGCGGACCATGTCGCCCAGGCGGCGGCCCAGGCGGGTGCCCGCAAGGCCCGTGCCACGGCGGACGCGCAGCCGGGCGCGTGGCGCGGGGAGGCGGGTGACGTCGTCGACAGCTACATCAGCCAGCTCGGCCCGAAGCTGGTGCTGTCCCCGGACGTGACGATGCTCCAGCCGGAGCCGGACACCGTCGGGGTCGAGATCAGGGCGAGGGTCCCCTCGGTCTTCCCGGGGCTGGACCTGACGGTGCACGCGCGGTCGTCCGGGCCGGTGGAGAGATTCGTGAAGGAGGAGGCGCCGTGACGGGATCCGGGGTCCGGCTCGCCGCCCTCCTGGACCGCGTGTCCGGGCACCGGCGCGACCGGGGACTGTCCACCATCGAGGTGGTCATCCTCGCGCCGGTGATGATCCTCTTCATCCTGGTGCTGGTGGCCTTCGGGCAACTGGTCGACGGCCGCGGCGCGCTGGACGGCGCCGCCCGGGACGCCGCGCGGGCCGGTTCGATCCAGAAGGACCACGCGACCGCGATGGCCGAGGCGCGGAAGGCGGCCGAGGCCGACCTCGGGGACGTGTGCTCGGGGCCGGTGAGTGTGACGCAGACCAGCGCGGGATTCGAGCCGGACACGCTGTTCACCGTCGAGGTGAGCTGCGAGGTGCGGGGCCTCGCGATGATCGGCCTCGATGTGCCCACCACCCTGGAGGCGTCATTCAGTTCACCGCTCGACCCGTTCCGGAGGACGGCATGAAGCTGAACTCCGTGCTCCGGGAGCGGACCCGGCGGGCGTGCCCGAAGCCGAGCGCCGCCCGGCGGGAGCCGAAGCCGAGTCCCGTGCGACGGGGGCCGAAACGGAGTGCCGCCACCCGGTCGGGCCGGAGGCCGCCCCTCGCCCTGCGTGGCTGGGTCGCCGCGCGCCGGGAGCGGCTCGACGACCGGGGCTCGGGGGCCGGCGCGGTCATCATCTTCGCGCTGGTCTTCCTCTCCCTCTCGGCGTTCGTCATCGACGGCGGGATGTCCATCTCCAAGCGGGAACGGGCCGCCGACATCGCCGAGCAGGCGGCCCGGTACGCGGCCCAGGACATCGACCTGGACTCCCTCTACGAGAACCAGAACGGCCCGGCGCCCATCAACTTCGAGAACTGCGGCGCCCGGGTGAAGGCGTTCGCCCGGGAGATGGGCATGTCCGGCGCGGACATCGCGGCGACCCACTGCGTTACCGCGGACGCCGAACAGGTCGAGGTGGAGGTCCAGTTGACGTACTCGCCGGTCTTCACGGGCATGTTCTACGGCGGAGACGTGACCGTCCACGGCAGCGCGGTGGCGGAGAACGAGGTGGGCTGAGGCCCCGGCCCCGCCTGGTCGGGTGGTCGCTCAGTTCATGCCGATTCCGAGGTCCCGGGTGAGGATCTCCACCAGCCGTGTCTCGGGAACGTCCGGAACCCGGTACCGGGCCTTTCTGACGTGCGTGAGGAAATCCCGGGGCAGGGAGACGTGGTAGGTGCCGAGGTAGTACGCCAGGTCCTGACGCCACAGCCAGGTCCCGTCGGTGTACAGCGAGCCGATGCCGGACATGACGGGGCCGTCCGGGTCCAGGACGTCGGACCCGGCACTCGTCTCGGCCCAGATGCCGGCACCGCGTCCGAGATACCCGATGATCTCCGCCTCGTCCGGCTCCCCACCCGGGCGGACGGAATCCCTCAGAAGCCCGCTCACGGGAAGCCCCCACCCGGGCCGAAGCTCGGAGAAGAACCCCAGGGGCCGGATCATTCCCGTGTCTCCGTCCTCGTGCTGTTCTCGAACTACTTCGCCCCGTCCTTCTTCTCCGTCTTCATTCCCTCGGAGACGTTCTTGGCCAGGTCGTCGTCGAGTTTCTTGAACTCGCGGACCACGGCGTCGGACATCTTCGCCAGGGCGTCGAGGGCCTGGCCGATGTCCTCGCGGCCGTCCTCCCAGCCGGACTCGAAGTCGTCCAGGGCGTCGTAGACGGTGTGGTCGCCCAGGTCGTCCCGATACGACTCGAAGAGCTTCTTGGTGTGGTTCAGCCGGGTCTTGATGTCCCGCAGCCGCCCGCCGTAGTCCTCCAGCTCGCTCAGCGGGAGCGCGAGGTCGCTCTTGCCGCCACCACCCATGTCGGTTCCCCCTTGTCGAGTCCTGAAGTCCCGGTCAGACGAACCGGAACGTGCCGGTCACCGCGTCGAAGATGTCGTGGAACGCCTCGGCCAGATCCAGCACCGGGCTGGCTCCGGAGACGAGCACGACCTGGTCGGTGGTTCCCGGGACCGGGATGCACGTCTGGGTCAGCACCATACGAAGGGTACGGGTGTCGTCCTGCGCGAGGGGCACGTCCTCCACGCCGAACGTCCTTGCCGCGACGCCCAGATCCTCCGATGGCGTGGGGGATCGGCGTCCGTGGTGAGGGACACAGGCAGGTCGAGCCGGGCTCTCCTCGCGGTGGTCAGCCAGGTGGGCGTCGGGGGAGCGGAGGCCGCGTTCGACATCACGCGTCGAAGGTCCGGTCGTCGATGAGCTCGCCGTTCTCCGACCACTTCTTGATCGATCGCACCATCCCGCGCGCGCCGTATTCCTTCTCGAGGGCGAGCTGACCGTTGGGGTGCCAGTCCCGCCATCGGCCGTACGGAATGCCTCTTCGGCATCGGCCCTCCGCCCTGTCCGCTCCGTCCGAATACCACTCGCGCGGGGGGCCGTCCTCCACACCCTCGACATAGATGGTCATGGCGACCACCTGACCTGTCCGGGGATTCTCTTCGACGGTATCGCCGGTGAACAGCTGACCCTGGTGAGTCAGCGACTGGTCGAGTCCCATGTCCAACTCGGGGTCGTCGACGTCGATGCGCATCAGTAAGCGACTCCAGGTATGAGAACTTCGTCGCTCGGCGGCCGGCCAGGAAACCTGCCTGCGATGCTGTCGACGCCGCCGACACCGTGTCCAGGTCGTAGGAGTCGGCCTTCGTGGTGGCGGTGCGCACCCAGTCGTCGGCGCCCGACAGCGAGGTCTGCGCCGTGGACAGGTCCTGGCGGGCCTGGCTGCCGTCGCGCAGCGCCTTGTCCGCCTTCTGCTGCGTCCTCGAACTCCGAGGCGAAGGAATCCGCCGTCTTGCCCGCCCACTTCAGGACCGCGTCGTCGTTGGCCAGTCCCTTCACGTCCCGCAGGATGTCCGCGACGTCGTCGGAGAAATCGTGGAGCGAGCCGGCGAGTCTGCGTACCCGCTGCGGGTCGCCCGGCGTCGGGTCGTGGTCCAGGTCGAGTATGTGCCAGTCCGGCGGCCTGTTCGACACGCGTTCCCCCGTAACACCCGCAACCTCTGCATCAGAACGTACGTGTGAACGTATCTCGTTGGTCATTGCGGGTGGAACGCCGAACCGGGCTTCGTCGAGGGGCTGTTACGAGCGGGGTGCGCCCACCGTTCCGGTGCGGATGGCCTGGAGCAGGTGGCCGACGGGGGGCGGGGTGGTGGTGAGGACGGTGTCCGGGTCGTCGGACTCGCGGAGGTGGAGCACGGCGGGAGTGGAGGCGAGCTCGACGCAGGAGTCGCCGTCGCCGGGCCCCGAGTAGGACGACTTCTGCCAGTTGGCAGGGGTGCTCATGGACAACTTCACAGCTCCTTCGTCAACCTGTGGATGAAGTCGCGGGACCGGTCGGCGTCCAGCGACACCGCCTCGACCTTGTGGAACAGCGTGCGATAGGCGTTGAGCTGGGCTTCGGAGTCGATGAACGCGGCTCCCTGGGGGGCGTCGCGCACGACGGTGTCCAGCCTGGGCACGGGGCCGCCCGCGTAGGTCATGGCGCTCGCGGCGCCACCGAACCCCTCCAGGTCGAAGGGGATGACGCGTACGGTGATGTGCTCGGCCTCGGACAGGTCCAGCACGTGGGCGAGTTGGGACCTCGAAGCGGAGCGGTTGCCGACCATGATGCGCAGGGCGGCCTCGTGGACGACGCCGTCGTACCGCTTGGGATCGGGGCCGTCGAGGAGCGCCTTGCGCTGCATCCGGTGCCGCACACGCAACTCGACCTCCTCGGCCGGAAGGTCGGGGACGCGGTAGGAGAACACCGCGCGTGCGTACTCCTCCGTCTGGAGAAGGCCGGGGACGTGAAGGAACTGGACGTCCCGCAGGAAGGCGGCGTAGTGCTCCAGCTCGGCGAGGTCGAGGAACGGCGTGGGCAGCAGACCGCGGTACGGCTCCCACCACCCGCGTGTCCGGTCGGTGGCCATGGCGACCAGGGCCTCCACGAACGCCTCGTCCGTGCAGACGTACTGCGCCGCGAGCCGGCGTAATCGCTTCTCGCTCACGCCCGCGAGGCCGGCTTCGATCTGGCTGATCTGTGCGGGGCTCACTCCGAGCAGTGTGGCCGCTTCACGCGATGCGAGTCCGGCGGCTCCGCGGAGTCGGCGCAATTCCGTCGCCAGACGCATCTGACGTGCTGTCGCGTCACGCCTCAGTGCCATCGGGTTCCCCTCTCGGCGTGCCATGAAGGTGACTCGTTCGGGGGCAGATTACGCGACCGTCCCGGTGGCTCTGAAGCGTCGGATCTACCGTCGGTGACGCCATGGCCACTCTGCGACACCCGCGAACAGGGTCGTCTCCTTCTTGCGGATGTTGTGAAGGGTGTGAGGGGGTCGGCGGTGGTGACGGAAGCCGGGGTGAAGGGGCAACTCTGTTGTCCTGGGCGGTTGGTGATGAAACGGGCGGTCTGCCGTCCATGCCGTCCTCCCGGCCTTCGACACCCTCCCTAGACTCTCAGTAGGCTCGGTTCACCCCCGAACTCACGCCCTCCCCAAACGACCCCGGGACACCCGCCATGGCGCGACGCACCACCTCCAGTTCGACGGGCGGCTCGCCGGGTCCGAGGAATCGGACGCCGCAGCCCCTGCCCCGGCGTCGTCGGACGTTCGGGGACTTCGTGAAGGCGTTCGGCGCGTTCGTCGCCCTGCTGGCGCTGCTCGTCGGTGTGCCGGGCGCGCTGGTCGCCCTGGGCTGGCCGCTGCCGCACGGGACGCCCTCGCTGGACTGGCTCCAGCAGGAGATCACCGTCGGCACGTTCATCCACGTGCTGACGGTCATCGTGTGGCTGGCCTGGGCGCAGTTCACCGCGTGCGTCCTCGTCGAGATGAAGGCCGCGCTGTCGGGCGTCGGGCTGCCCAACCGCGTACCGGGCGCCGGGGCGAGCCAGTTGCTGGCCCGTCAGCTCGTCGCGGCACTCCTGCTCGTCGGCGCCGCCGCCGCGAGCTTCACCCCGGGCCTCTCCCAGCTCGGCCAGAGCCCGGAAGGCAACCGGCACGGCTCCGTCGCCGCCGCTCAGCAGACCCCGGGCACGCTGTTCGATCAGCAGCGGGAGCAGGCCGCCGCGGGAGCCGCCGCCGTCGCCGAACAGGCCGCCGACGCCGCTGCCCAGGCCGCCTCCCAGGCGGACGGCGGATCCTCCGCCCGGCACGGCGACACGAAGTACTACCGGATCCAGCCCCCCGAGGGCCGTCACCACGACTCCCTCTGGGAGATCGCGCAGCGCCACCTCGGCGACGGGCGCCGGTACAAGGAGATCTACGAGCTCAACAAGGACCGTACGCAGCCCGACGGGTCCAAGCTGTCCGAGGCCAGCCTCATCCGGCCCGGCTGGATCATGGAGATGCCCGGCGACGCGCACGGCGGCGAGCTCGTCGAGATGCCCGAGGCCAGGCCCGGTATCCCGGAACAGGTCCAGCAGCAGATCCACGACTACGCGAAGACCGGCGACCACCAGCAGGCCGGCGGACAGCGGGCCGGCGGCGTCGGCCGGCAGGGCGAGCAGGGCGACCGGGACACCACGCACTTCCGCGTTCCCCAGCAGCGGGCCGGTGGTGACCAGGGCCAGGACGGCGACCGCGCCTCCTCCGGCGAAACCGCCCCGGACACGCGCGACGGGCGGAGCGAGCCGTCGGCCTCCGAGGAGAGCGGGTCCTCCTTCGGACTGCCCGAGGCGCTCCTCGGCGCACCCCTCCTCGCCGCGGGCCTCCTCGGCGCCCTCGGCCGACGCCGCCGCCAGGCCCTGTGGCAGTCGGCCCTCGGCGCGGTCGGCGGACGCCGGGGCATGGAGCCGCCGGTTCCCACCGGAGCCGCCCAGGACGCCCAGGACGCGCTGCTCGTCGGCGCCGACCCCGAGGGCGTACGCCTCCTCGACCTGTCGCTGCGCGGCCTCGCGGCCGCCCTCGCCGCCGAGTCGCGCCCGCTGCCGACCGTCTACGCGGCCTGGCTCGGCGGCAACGGCGATCTGCACCTTCAGCTCGCCCAGCCGGCCGGGAAGCCGCCCACGCCGTGGCAGCTCGGCCAGGACCAGACGTTCTGGATGCTGGCCCGCGCGGACGCCGAGCGGTACGAGGAGGTCGACACCGCCGCCCCCTACCCGGGCCTCGTCAGCCTCGGCACCATGGACGACTCGCGGCTGCTGCTCAACCTGGAGGCCGTGCCCGGCATCGTCTCGCTGAGCGGCAGCGCGGCCGACCGCGCGGGCGTCTTCGCCTCCGTCGCCGCCGAACTGGCCACCAACGGCTGGTCGGACCGCATGACGATCACCCTCGTCGGCTTCGGCGAGGACCTGACGCCGCTCGCGCCCAACCGGCTCCGCCACCTCGACGACATCGAGGCGCTCGTCGAGACCATGGAGGCCGAGACACGGCAGCGGCGCGGCGCGCTGGGCGCCGCCGGGCACGACTCCGTGCTCACCGGCCGCACCGGGCCCGCCCAGCACACCCGTTGGGCCCCGCACCTCGTCCTCCTCGCCGCCGAGCCGTCCCCCGTCGACGCCCTCAAGCTCGCCGAACTGGCCGCCGACGCCGGGCGGTTGGGCATCGGCTACCTCGTCGGTACCGAGAGCGGTGAACTGCCGGGCGCCGCCTGGGAGATGGAGGTCACCCGCGAGGGCAAGCTGCTCGCACCGCTCCTCGGCCTCGAACTCGACGCGCAGATGCTGCCGGTCGCCCAGCAGCGGGCGGTCGTGGAACTCTTCGTCGAGGCGGACCCGGAGGGCGGGCCGGACGGTCCGACCGACTCCCCGCCGTTCCTCGTCGACATCAGCGAGCAGGGACGGCCCGCCGTGTACGCACGGCTCGTGGGCCCGTACGAGATCATCGGTCTGGAGACGCCCGAGGGCGAACGCAGTCCGCTGCTGCACGAGGCGCTGGCGCTGCTCCTGCTGCACCGCGAAGGGGTGCACCCGCGCGTGCTGTCCTCCGCGCTGTGGCCGCGCGGAGTCACCGACGACGTGCGGGACGCGCTCGTCGAGCGGCTGCGCGGCTGGCTCGGCGACGACCCCGACGGCACCCCCCGTCTCGGCTCCGACGCGACCGGACGGCTCACGCTCGCCAAGTCCGTCGTCTCCGACCTGGACGTGCTGCGCTCCCTCTACCACGAGGCGACGCAGGGCAAGGGAGTCGACAGCCGGGTGGTGCGCGGGCGGCTGCTCACCGACGCGCTCGTCCTCGTCCGCGGCCCGCTGCTCGCCGACCGTCCCGAGGGGCGGTACGGCTGGCTCACCCACGAGATCATCGACGCCCAACTGCCGCTGCTGGTGGCGGACATCGGCCTCGCGCTCTCCGCGTTCCATCTGGAGAAGGACCGGGCGGAGAAGGCGATCGAGGCGCTGAACGCGTCCATGAACTCGGCGCCGGCGGACGAGCGGCTGTGGAACGAGCTGCTGCGCGCGACGCACGCGACGGGGGACGAGGACAAGGTGAAGCGGCTCGCCGCGGACCTGGTGTCCCGCAGCGGGGCGCGGGGGCTGCCGCCCCGGACGGAGGCCCTGCTCGACGAACTCCTCCCGGCCTGGCGCAGCGGCACGGCAGCGGTGGGCTGAGGGTTCGAGCCCCGGCCCGCCCCGCGCACCGACCGCTTCCGGCCGGCCGGCGCGGCCCACCGACCGCTTCCGGCCGGCCGGCGCGGCCCACCGCCCGGCCTGGGGCATTCCGCAAAGGCTCGTCTGCCCGGCCGCGCTTCGGGCGGACGCCGCGACTTCGCGGACACGCCCTGGGCCCTCACCACGACCACCGGCCGCATCCGGCCGTCGTCCACATGACAACCGCGCGCCGGCCGCCGCCCGTACGCTGACCGGCCAGGGGCGGCCGGACGGGAACCGGGGGGCCGAGTTCGGCGGAGCGGTCTCGACGGCCGGTCTCGACGGCCGGTCCCGGCGGGTTCTTTCGGTACCGGCGGCCGGGGCGCTGGTCACCGGCCCCGCCGGTCGGCTCGGTCGGCCCGGCCGGTACAGCGGACTATTGGGGGGAACGCGTGGATCTCGATCTCTGGCTCGTCGTCGCCGCCGCGCTCTGGGGAGCGGCGGCGGGGCTTCTGGTGCCCCGGCCCGCGTACCGCTTCGCCGTCGAGCCCGACGAGCCGTGGCGGGACCGCTGTCCGGAAGGACAGCCGATCACCGGGGCCGCGCGCGGATGGCTGGGGCTCGCCCGTTCCCCGGGCGGAACCCGCTACGGCCCCAGCGCCCTCCTCGTCGCGCCGGTCACCGCCCTCCTCTGCGCCGGACTCGCCCTCGCCACCGGCACGCGTCCGGAGCTCGGCGTCTGGCTGCTGCTCGCGCCGCTCGGCGTCCTGCTCGCCGTGGTGGACTTCCGGGTGCAGCGGCTGCCGGACGCGCTGACCCTGCCGCTCGCGGCGACGGCGCTCGTCCTGCTCGGGGTGGCCGCCGCGCTGCCCGAGCACGCGGGGGAGTGGACGACGGCCCTGTTCGGGGCGCTCGCACTCGGCGGCGGGTACTTCGTGCTGTTCCTCATCAACCCGAACGGCATGGGCTTCGGCGATGTGAAACTCGCCCTCGGCCTCGGCGCGGTGCTCGGCTGGTACGGGTGGAGCGTGGTCGTCCTCGGCACCTTCGCCGGGTTCCTGTTCGGCGCGCTGTACGGGATGGCGCTGGTGATCGCCCGGCGCGCGGGGCGCAAGACGTCGATCCCGTTCGGCCCGTTCCTGATCGCGGGGGCGTACGTGGGGCTGCTGATCGGGGCGTTCGCGGCCTGACGGCGACCCGGACCGGCGCGGGTCGGGCCGATGAGCCCGAAGTCGGTCTCGCCGACGGGCTCGGCGCCGGTCGGCCGGTGGGCCGGAAGTCGGTCGCGCCGGTGGGCCCGACGCCGGTCCGCCGGTGGGCCTGGCGTCGGCCGGTGGGGTGGGCTGGCGTAGGGTGGTTGAGTCTGTCCACAACCCTTACGAAAGGGACGCTCCCGGTGACCGAGAAGGCCGACCTTCAGTCCGTGCTGGACCGTGCCGCCGAGGGTGGGCGGATCACCCCGGAAGAGGCACTCGACCTCTACCGCGACGCCCCCCTGCACGCGCTCGGTGCCGCCGCCGACGCCGTACGCCGCCGCAGGTACGCGGGTACCGAGCACATCGCGACGTACATCATCGAGCGCAACATCAACTACACGAACGTGTGCGTCACGGCGTGCAAGTTCTGCGCGTTCTACGCGGCCCCGAAGGACACCGCCAAGGGCTGGACGCGCGACCTCGACGACATCCTGCGCCGCTGCGCGGAGACCGTCGAGCTCGGCGGCACGCAGATCATGTTCCAGGGCGGGCACCACCCGGACTACGGCGTCGAGTACTACGAGAAGCACTTCGCCGCGATCAAGGGCGCGTACCCCGAGCTGGTCATCCACTCCCTCGGCGCGTCCGAGATCGAGCACATGGCCCGGATCTCCAAGGTGAGCGTCGAGGAGGCCATCCAGCGGATCCACGCGGCCGGCCTCGACTCGTTCGCCGGCGCCGGCGCCGAGCTGCTCCCGGCCCGCCCGCGCAAGGCGATCGCCCCGCTCAAGGAGTCCGGCGAGCGCTGGCTGGAGATCATGGAGATCTCGCACGGGCTGGGCGTCGAGTCGACGTCCACCATGCTGATGGGCACCGGCGAGACCAACGCCGAGCGCATCGAGCACCTGCGGATGATCCGTGACGTACAGGACCGGACGGGCGGCTTCCGCGCGTTCATCCCGTACACCTACCAGCCCGAGAACAACCACCTGAAGGGCCGTACGCAGGCGACGCTCTTCGAGTACCTGCGGATGATCGCGATCGCGCGTCTGTTCCTGGACAACGTGGCGCACATCCAGGGCTCCTGGCTGACCACCGGCAAGGAGGTCGGCCAGCTCTCCCTGCACTACGGCGCGGACGACCTCGGCTCGATCATGCTGGAGGAGAACGTCGTCTCCTCCGCCGGCGCCAAGCACCGCTCCAACCGCATGGAGATCATCGACCTGATCCGCAAGGCGGACCGTGTCCCCGCCCAGCGGACCACGACGTACGAGCACATCGTCGTCCACGACGACCCGGCGAACGACCCGGTCGACGAGCGCGTCATGTCCCACATCTCCTCGACCGCGATCGAGGGCGGCACGGCGCACCCCGAGCTGAAGCTGCTCGCGTCCAACTGACGTACTCATGCTGACGATTCACGTAGCCGAGGAGTCGGCCGGGACGGCGGTCCTGGTCGACGGGGCGGTCGTCGCCGCCGTCGGCCCGTACGAGGACCTGGCCGCCGTCCGTCCGGGCGCGAAGGTGCGGCGCTGGCCCGGCATCCTGACGCCGGGACTGCTCAACCCGTACGGCCCGGAACTCCTGGAAGCCATGTACCACCCGGACCCGCGCGAGGCCGAGGGCTTCGGCACCGAGCCCATCGGCGGGGAGCGGGCCAAGCGGATCTTCCGCGCCGATCCCGCACGTGTCGGCGCGAGCGCGCGGCGCGGGATCCAGCGGCTGCTGGCGCACGGCACGGTGGCGGTGGCAGGGGAGCTGCGGTCGCGAGCCGTGGTCGACGCGGTGCGCAGGGTGGGTCTCGCGGTGGGGCGGCGGCCGGACGGGCTCGCGGGGCCGGCGTCGCTTTCCCCGACCCCGCTGATCCTGCTGCCCGGGCTGGTGCCGGGCGGTCCGGCCCGGTTCGCCGTGTTCGACGTCGCGGACCGCGCCGAACTGGTCCGACGCGGCGCGGGGACCTGCGTGGCGACCGTGATCGGCGGCCGACTGGTGTACCGCGCCCACTGACCACGGCACGTGACGCCGACCACGGCACGTGACGCTGACCACCGCACGTGACGCCGGCTCAGCCCGCGAGGGTTCGCTGAGGCCGCTCCAGGCCACGTGACGCCGGCTCAGCCCGCGAGGGCCTTCGCGAACGCCCCCGCGCTCTGCCGCACGCCGCTGCAGTCGGTCGCCGCGTCGTCCGCCGTGGCGCTGCCCTTCTCGCACTGCCTGTCGCGGAACGTCGACCACATCGACACCCAGGCCACCTTCTTCCTCTCGGCGAACTCCCGTACCTGCGCGGCGTCCGCGAGCCCGAACGTCTCGTTGTCCACGTCGTTGACGCCGATCATCGAGGTGAGCGCGAGCCCCTGCCAGGCGTCGGCGCTCGACAGTCCGAACACCTTCTTCACCTGGGTGTGGGCCGCCTGGGCGGACGTGATCGCGTAGTCGCCCATGTCGCCGGCGTACGAACTGCCGTAGTTCATGGTCATGATGTTGACCGTGGAGACGTCCACGGAATGGTCGTTGGCGGACTCCAGCAGGGCCAGGCCGTCGGCGTCGAGCCCGGACGGCATCACGGGCAGGGTGAAGGACACCGTCAGCCCGGGACGCTCCTTCTGGAGCAGCGCGATGGCCTCGGAGCGCAGCGCGACCGAGTCGGAGTCGCTCAACTGGGTGCCCTCGACGTCGAAGTCGGCCCGCGTGGACCCTGCCGCGTCCAATGCCGCGCCGTAGGCCGCGGCGAGGTCGCTCGCGCTGCCGCACGTCGATGCCAGCTCCTTGCCGGAGGCACCCCCGAACGACACCCGCACCCCTGCCCCGGACTTCTCGAGCGCCGAGATCCGGGACTTCACCGCCGTGTCGCCGATGGCGTACATCCCGTCCCACTTCGGTGTGCAGCCGCTGCCGTCCGAGATCACGAAGGCCAGGTTGTACGTGGTCGGCGACCCCGCCGAGTCGGTGTCCGCGGCGGTCGTGGCGCTCACGTACGGGGCGTACGAGGTGGCCGACGACGTCGCCGCGCCCGCTTCCGGCGACGCCGCCGCGGCCGTCGTTCCGCCGCCCCCCGCGGACGGCCGGTCCGAGGCGTCACCGCCGCCCGAGGAGCACCCCGCACAGGCCAGGGCCACCAGGCAGACGACCCCTACGGCCGGCCTCAGGAAACTCCGCATTCCGCACGCACCCACTCTCGTGATCTTTCGCGATCTCGTGTGATGTCTGTCTCGGATCGAAAACAAACAGCCGTTCCCCGACTGGAAATGTGTCACATCCGGAACGGAATGCCGAATGGAGACCGTGAGAGGAAAGCGTGGGCAAGCGTGCGGTCAAAAAGGGTGATTCGGGCTTCGGTTGGGTGCATATCCCTCATATCCATCGGGTCCGGGTCGCGCGGACATTTCTCGATTTTCATAGGGAAAGTACAGGCTCGGGCCTCTCTCATGGGCCGTTCATACGGAACTCGGAGTTTCCGACACATAAACGCGTCCTACCGTCTGGGGAATGCAATCCGAGTCCGCCGTCGAAAACCATGTCCAGGTGCGAGGCCGTAGCCGCAAACGCGGCAGGGGGCCCGAGGCCGGCCCCGTGTTCGTCGACAGCTCCGGGCGCCGTGCCCGCCTGCTGAGCAGAGTCGGCATGCTCGTCGGCGTCGTCTGCCTCGGGTACGCCGTCGTGCTCGGCATGGCCTTCATGGGCTGGGGCACCTCGCTGACGCCGTCCTCCCTCCTCCCCTTCGGCAGCGGCCGCTCCGGCTCCGCACCCGGCGGGGGCTACGGCGGGCCCGACGCCGGCGCCCGCCCGAGCGGCGCGCCGGACGGAGCGCCCACCGGCGTCCCGCCGTCGGGCCCGCTCACCGGCTCCGCGCCCTCCTCCGCCCCCACGACCACCGCCGGGGCGTCCGCGTCCACCGGCGCCGAGTGACGGGGCGCACCCAATCCCATGACCACGACGACACCCACGCGCGGCCGTCGGCGGGCCCCCTCCAAGCTGGAGCGGGCCGCCGGGAAGGCCGCGGCGCTGCAGAAACCCCGTGTCATCCTCGCCCTGATGCTCCTGCTGGCCCTCGTCAGCGTCATGCTGCTCGACGGCTATCTGCGCTCGGAGATCGGCAACGACGCCCGGGTGCGCGACGGCGCCGCCTACGACAAGGTCCCCCAGAAAATCCTCGACGGCGGCCCCATCCTGACGTTCGCCGACGGCGCCGCGAAGACGCAGTCCGTGCCGGAGAAGACCATCGTGCTCACCTTCGACGACGGGCCGACCCCCACCTGGACGCCCGAGGTCCTGAAGGTCCTGGAGAGGAACGACGTCGACGCCACGTTCTTCATGGTCGGTTCGATGGTCTCCCGCTACCCCGACGTCGTGAAGAAGCTGGTGAACCAGGGCAACGAGGTCGGCATCCACACCTTCACCCACGTCGACCTCTCCTACCAGAGCACCGCGCGGCTCCAACGCGAGCTGAAGCAGACGCAGTTGGCCCTCGCGGGCGCGGCGGGCGTCCAGACCACGCTGTTCCGTGCCCCGTACTCCTCGGAGATCAGCGCCGTCGACAACTACAGCTGGCCCGTCTACAAGGAGCTCGGCGGCCTCGGCTACACCAGCGTCTTCGTCGACACCGACAGCGACGACTGGAAGAAGCCGGGCGTCTCGAAGATCGTCCAGTGGGCGACACCGAAGAAGAACAAGGGCGCCATCGTCCTCATGCACGACGCGGGCGGCGACCGCTCGCAGACGGTCCGGGCGCTCGACACGTACATCAAGAAGATGAAGGCGAAGGGCTACACGTTCGCCACGGTCAGCGGCGCCCAGGCCGAACTGAACCGGGCCGCGTCCCTGGCCGCCGCCGGCCGGGGCGGGTCCGGAACGGCGCGCGGGACCGGGTCCGGGGCGGCCGGCCAGGGCGGTTCCCGGGCCGGGGGCACCGCGGCGGCCGGCGGTCCGTCGGCCGGTGTCATCGAGGGCGCCGAGGCGCAGGCGGGCCAGCGCAGGGCGACCGGCGCGACCCTCTACGAGGGCAAGGCGCTCGTCTACGCCGTGGCGGTCGCCGAATGGGTCGTACCGGCGCTGTCCTGGTTCCTCGTGGTCGTCGGAGTCGCCGTCATGGGCCGGTTCGCGATGATGCTGGTCCTCGCCCGCCGGCACCACCGGCAGCGCAACCGCAAGCGCGGCCGCAGAGGAGGTCGGGGCGGGAAGTTCAGCTGGGGACCGACGGTCACCCGGCCGGTGACGGTCATCGTGCCCGCGTACAACGAGAAGGAATGCATCGCCAACACCCTGAGGTCACTGGCGAAGAGCACGCATCCGATCGAGATCATCGTGGTCGACGACGGCTCCGAGGACGACACGTCCGAGATCGCCGAATCACTCGGCATGCCGAACGTCCGGGTCGTCCGGCAGGAGAACGCCGGCAAACCCGCCGCGCTCAACAACGGTGTCCGGCACGCCCGTCACGACATCGTCGTGATGATGGACGGCGACACCGTCTTCGAGCCGGACGCCGTGCACCAGCTCGTGCAGCCCTTCGCCGACCCGGAGATCGGGGCCGTCGCGGGCAACGCCAAGGTCGGCAACCGCGACACCGTGATCGGCGCCTGGCAGCACATCGAGTACGTGATGGGCTTCAACCTCGACCGCCGCATGTACGACCTGCTGCGCTGCATGCCCACCATCCCCGGCGCGATCGGCGCGTTCCGCCGGGACGCGGTCCTTGAGGTCGGCGGCATGAGCGAGGACACGCTCGCCGAGGACACCGACATCACCATCGCCATGCACCGCGCGGGATGGCGGGTCGTCTACCAGGAGCACGCCAAGGCCTGGACGGAGGCGCCCGGTTCGCTCAAACAGCTCTGGTCGCAGCGCTACCGCTGGTCGTACGGCACCATGCAGGCGCTGTGGAAGCACCGCAAGTCCCTGACGGACAAGGGTCCTTCGGGCCGCTTCGGACGCGTCGGCATGCCGCTGGTGGTGCTCTTCCAGATCGTCACGCCGGTCTTCGCGCCGCTCATCGACGTGTTCACCGCCTACTCGATGATCTTCGTGGACTTCCGGGCCGCGCTGCTCGCCTGGCTGGCCGTCCTCGCGGTCCAACTGATCTGCGCGGCCTACGCGTTCCGGCTCGACCGGGAGAAGTACCGCTACCTCGCGATGCTGCCGCTGCAGCAACTCGCCTACCGCCAGATGATGTACCTGGTTCTGATCCACTCCTGCGTCACGGCCCTGACCGGCGGCCGCCTCCGCTGGCAGAAGCTCAAACGCACGGGCGAGGTCGGAACCCCGGCAGGAGTGAGCTAGATGACCTGGGGCGCGGAACAGCAGGGCCAGGGGTACGAGGGCGGATACGGGTACGGGTACGACGGCGGGTACGGCCACGGCCCCGCGTACGGGTACGACGGCGGGTACGCCTACGACCCCGGGCCAGGGCTCCCGTACGACCAGACCCCGTCGTACGAGCAGCCGATGACGTACGAGCAACCGGCGCCGTACGAGGAGCGGTGCCCGTACGTGCCCGAGCCGGAGGATCCCGTTCTCACGGAGACGGAGACGGCGGCGGCCGAGCCGGTCCCGTCCCCGGTCCCGTCCCGCGAGAAGGGAACCGGGGGCGGCCGGGACCGCTACTTCGACGCCCTCCGTGCCGTCGCCCTGGTCCGTGTCGTCACGTACCACACCTTCGGCTGGGCCTGGGCCGGACTGGTCTTCCCGTCGATGGGCGTGATGTTCGCGCTCGCCGGCACATTGATGGCCAAGTCCCTGGAGCGGCCCGCGCTCAAGGTGGTGCGCGGCCGGATGCGGCGACTGCTGCCGCCGTTCTGGTTCTGGGGCCTCTTCGTCGTGATGGCGATGCTGATACACGGCTGGATGCCGGGATGGCAGATCGTGTTCTGGATCGTCCCGGTCGGCGACCCTCCGGGCAACGAGTGGGGCGAGCAGGCCTGGGAGATCCTCTGGTACCTGCGGACGTACCTCTGGTTCGTGCTGCTCTCCCCTCTCCTCCTGAACGTCTTCCGCAGGGCCCCGATACCGGTGCTGCTCCTCTCGCTCGTCCCGATCGTGGTCTTCCAGTACGTGTGGCAGCCGCCGGACGACCGCTTCGGCAGCACCCTCACGGACCTCGCCACCTATCTCTTCTGCTGGCTCCTCGGCTTCGCCCACCGCGAGGGGGCGCTCCGGCGCCTGAAACCGGCCGTGGTGGTCCTCGCCTCGGCGGCCGCCCTCGCCTACGGCGGCTGGTACGCCCTCGCGCACCGGGCGGAGTACGGCACGTACGACCTGGACGACATACCCCTCGCCCAGGCCTTCTGGTCGGCGGGCTTCGTGACGGCGCTGATGTACTTCAAGGCCTACTACGACGTCGACTTCGCCTGGATGGCCCGCTTCAGGCGGCTCGACCGCACGGTGACGATCTTCAACGGGCGGGCGGTGACGATCTACCTCTGGCACGAGATCGCGCTGATCCTGGCCGTCCCGCTGATCGACCGGTTCTGGAACGTGCCGGCCTTCGAGAAGTGGCTGCCCCTGGAGAGCCAGTGGTTCATGTTCGCCGTCGGCTGGGTGCTGATCTGGATCGCGATCCCGCTGTTCGGCTGGGTCGAGGACGTGGCCGCCCGGAAGCGGCCCCGGCTGCTGCCGTAGCGGCTCGAAGGGTGAACCTCGCCCCGGTTGGCCGTCTGTGGACGCCTCCAGCGAGCAGGGCGCGATCTTGGTTACGGAGCATGGGAGAAACCCCCACAGAGAGGCTGACGTTCCTCATGCGTCGTTCCCTGCTCGCCGCGTCCACCGCGGCGACCGCACTCGCCGCCGCCCTGTCGCTGGCCGTGAACACCCCCGCTGCCGCCGGAGCCGGACCCGGCCGCGACCCCGAGCCGTGGGTGAAGCGCAGCGCGGTGATGCGCGCGAATCCCAAGGACTTCCATTCGCTGTGCGGCAGACAGAAGGACGGCGTGCCCGAGCGCCGCACCTTCCCGCTCTTCGAGCACCAGAAGGGCTTCACGGCGATCGAGGACTTCAAGCGCCAGGACCCGGACGGCACGGTGTTCTGGTCCGGCCACGACCCGAGGCACCCGGAGAACACGATCTCCGTGTCCGTCATCGGCGCGTGCACCGCCGGACCGGTCACCCTGTCCGGCGAGATCGAGGCGGGCTTCCGCCAGTACCTGTACAAGCCGGTGGCCAAGCGGCCGGGCAGGTACCTGCTCCAGGAGATCGACGCTCTGAAACTGCCGCCGAGCGGACAGGGCGTCGACACGGTGACCGTGCCGCCGACCAGGTCGGTCGGGCCGCACAAGCCGGGGCTGAGGGTCGCCACCCCCGACAACCCCGCGGCCATCGACATCGTCGTCGCCTACACCCCGGCCACCCTCACGGAACTCGGCTCGGTCTCCGCGGTCCAGAGCCGGATCCGGTACGGCGTGAACCAGCTCAACAGGGCGCTCGCGACCAGCCAGGTGCCGGCCAGCGTGCATGTCGTGAACACCTACGAGACCGCGGCGACCGGCGTCGCCCGTGAGAACGCCGGAACCCTGCTCAGCATGATCAGCAACCCCCTGAACCCGACCCTCGGCGTCACGGCCGCCGCCCAGCGGACGGCCTTCGGCGCCGACCTGGTGGCGCTCATCGCCTCCATTCCGGTGGGGGACAGCTCCGGGAAGGCGGACCTGCCCACCCCGGCGGGCCCGGGGACCAGCAACAACGCGTTCTCGGTCACCAGCGCCTTCTCCATCACGGGGTGGGAGAACCTCGCCCACGAGATCGGCCACAACTTCGGTCTCATGCACGACCGCAAGACGGTGGTGTCCCAGGGCGGTACGACTCCCGTGGGCACCGACAACTACGGCTGGGTCACCGCCGACCAGCGGCACCACACGATCATGGCCTACTCCGACGCCTGCACCCGAGCGTGCGCGGTCGTCAACCAGTACTCCAACACCGTCAACCTGCTGAACGGCCAGGCTCTCGGGGACGAGAACAACAACAACGCCGCCAACGCGACGAGGGCCGCCGAGTTCCTGGCGAACTACTGGGCCTCCAAGGTCACCAACCGGGCCTCCCTCACCATGACCTCCACCCCGCCCGCCGGAGGCAGCCTCACGCCGAGCGAGTACGGACCGTACGACCCCGGCACGCAGGTCACCGTCACCGCCGAGACGAGCCCCGGCTTCCGGCTCACCGGCTGGGAGGTCGACGGTGTGCTCCAGACGGACACCACGCCGAACTACACGATCACCATGAACGCCAACCACACCATCAACGCGGTGTTCGCCGAGATCCCCGAGCCCACGCGGTAGCACCCGGCACGTGGTGCCTGGCACCCCGTGATACCTGACAACCCCCGTAGTACCTGGCACCGGCAGTACCCGGCGCGCGGCGGAGCCCGTCGGCAGGCGGAACCCGTCGGGCCGTCGGAACGGCGCCGTATCCTCCCCGCGGTTCACGGGGCGGGTGCGGCGCCTTCCCGTACAGGGGAACGACGGACCGTTCCCGGCCGGGCGCCGGAGAGCCCTCGGGCCCGTACTGCCACAATGGGGACCGTGATTCGCGCATCCCTGGACAAGCAGCCGCACGAAGTCGCCTCGATGTTCGACGACGTGGCGGAACGGTACGACCTGACGAACGACCTGCTGTCGCTCGGACAGGACCGGGCGTGGCGCAAGGAGGTCGCGAAGGCGGTCGACGCGCGCCCCGCGCAGAAGATCCTGGACCTCGCGGCCGGCACCGCGACCTCGTCGCTCCCCTTCGCCCGCACCGGCGCCTACGTCGTCCCCTGCGACTTCTCCCTCGGGATGCTCCGCGTCGGCAAGCGGAACCACCCCTGGCTGCCACTGACCGCCGGTGACGCGACCAGACTGCCCTTCAAGGACGACACGTTCGACGCCGTCACGATCTCCTTCGGGCTGCGCAACGTGCAGGACACCGACACCGCGCTCCGCGAGCTGTACCGCGTGACCAAGCCGGGCGGCCGCGTCGTGATCTGCGAGTTCTCGCACCCCACCTGGGCGCCGTTCCGCACGGTCTACACCGAGTACCTGATGCGCGCGCTGCCCCCGGTCGCCCGCGCCGCCTCCTCCAACCCCGACGCCTACGTCTATCTCGCCGAGTCCATCCGCGCCTGGCCGACCCAGCCGGAACTGGCCCAGCGGCTCATCGGCGCCGGCTGGTCGAAGGTGGCCTGGCGCAACCTGACGGGCGGCATCGTGGCCCTCCACCGGGGCTTCAAGCCGGCCTGACCCCGCTCGACGCCGACGCCCGGGGGCCCTCCGGGACCGGCTACCTGAGGACCACGAACGGGTCGCCCGGCAGGTCGAGTTCGCGGCGCGGTCCGCCCGACGGCGGACGGGGCGGACGGGGCTCACGCACCCCGGCGCCGCCCTCCGCGTCCCCCAGGTCGAACCACACCGTCACGACGGCTCCGCGCGGCACTTCGGCCCCGGGCTGCGGAAATTGCCGTACGACGTAGTCGACGACCGTCCGATGGAAATCGGGCCGGTCGGGCGCGGCGAGCAGAACACCGCGAGCCTCTGCCGTCTCACGCGCGTCCACGGCCATCAGACCGACGAGCCGCGGCACGCGCACTTCGGGTGTCTTGGGTGTTATGCGCACAGACGTCACCCCCAGCGGTACCGGAAGGGTAAGCCTCGCCCGTGCCCTTCCGGAAGCCATGAGGAGACGCGCCGGACTCCGTCACAGGGCCGACGCCGGCAGCCGTCACAAGGCCGGCCGGCAGGGGTGGCCTCGCTCCGGCAACCGTCACAGAGCCAGCCGGTAGCGGTGGCCCTCCTGCCGCGACGAGGGCAGCGTGAACCGCTCCGCGAGTTCCATTCCGAGCCGTCTCGTCACCGCGATGGAACGGGTGTTGCCCGCGTCGACCATCGCGACGACGTCCGTGACGCCCGCCGCGCGGACCCGCTCCAGGGTGGTCCGGGCCGCCGCCGTGACGTACCCCTTGCCCCAGTGCGCCCGCCCCAGCCGCCAGCCGATCTCGATCTCCCCGGCCGGGCCCCAGGCGTGCGGCCAGGGCTGCGCGCCCGTGAAGCCCAGTACCTCGTCCCCGGGACCGACCATCGTCCACAGGCAGAACCCGTGCTCCGCGTCGTGCCGCCGCTGGCGCGCCGTGAGTTCCTCGTAGACGGACCGCTCGGCCGCGCGGCCCCCGTGGAACTCCATGACCTCGGGGTCGTCGAAGACCCGGTGCCACTCGAGAGCGTCCTCGTCGGTGGGGACGCGCAGGCGTACTTCGGGGAGAGCTCGGTTCACGGGGCAGCCCTTCAGCCGGGTGATCGGTACCGCTGCATAGACTGCCCATGTCCAGTGCCCGTCGGCACGTTCATTTCGAGTCTTGGGGAGACCCCGCCGTGACCGAGTCCCAGCCACTCTCCGAGAACACCGCCGACGTCATCGTCGTCGGGGCCGGGCCAGCCGGCTCCACCACCGCCTACTACCTGGCGAAGGCGGGGCTCGACGTCCTGCTCCTGGAGAAGACGGCCTTCCCGCGCGAGAAGGTCTGCGGTGACGGACTGACCCCGCGCGCGACCAAGCAGCTCGTGTCGATGGGCATCGACATCTCCGAGGAGGCCGGCTGGCTCCGCAACAAGGGCCTGCGCATCATCGGCGGCGGTGTCCGCCTCCAGCTCGACTGGCCGGATCTCGCCTCCTTCCCCGACTACGGACTCGTGCGCAAGCGGGACGACTTCGACGAGCAGCTCGCGCGGCAGGCGCAGAAGGCGGGAGCGAGGCTGCACGAGCGCTGCAACGTCGGCGCCCCGATCCTCGACGAGCGCACCGGCCGGATCATCGGCGTGCACGCCAAGGTGGGCGACGCCGACTCCAAGGAGAAGCGGGAGGTGACCTTCCACGCCCCGCTGGTGGTGGCGGCGGACGGCAACTCCAGCCGCCTCTCCCTCGCGATGGGCCTGCACCGCCGTGAGGACCGCCCGATGGGCGTCGCCGTCCGCACGTACTTCACCTCGCCGCGCCACGAGGACGACTACCTGGAGTCGTGGCTGGAGCTGTGGGACCGGCGGGGCGCCGAGGACCGGCTGCTGCCCGGCTACGGGTGGATCTTCGGCATGGGCGACGGCACCTCGAACGTCGGCCTCGGTGTCCTCAACACCTCCGACTCCTTCAAGGAGCTCGACTGGCGCGAGGTCCTGAAGGCGTGGTGCGCCTCGATGCCGGAGGACTGGGGCTACACCCCCGAGAACATGACCGGCCCGATCCGCGGCGCGGCCCTCCCGATGGCCTTCAACCGTCAACCGCACTACACCAAGGGCCTGCTGCTCGTGGGTGACGCCGGCGGTCTGGTGAATCCCTTCAACGGTGAGGGCATCGCCTACGCCATGGAGTCCGGCCAGATCGTGGCCGACGTCATCGTCCAGGCCCACGCCCGCGCCACCCCCGGCCAGCGCGAACTCGCTCTCCACCGCTACCCGCGGGTCCTGAAGGACACCTACGGCGGGTACTACACCCTCGGCCGCGCCTTCGTGAAGCTCATCGGCAACCCGAAGGTCATGAAGATCGCCACGCAGCGCGGTCTGACCCACCCGATGCTGATGAAGTTCACCCTCAAGATGCTCGCGAACCTCACCGACCCGACGGGCGGCGACGCGATGGACCGCATCATCAACGGCCTCTCGAAGGTCGCCCCGAAGGCCTGACCGCACGACCCGCCCCGGTGGCCACCGGGGCGGCTCCGGACGCCGCCGGCACCGGGTCAGGAACAGCCCGAAGGACCGCTCCCCGCACAGGAAGCGGTCCTTCGGCAGTTCACCCGGGGGTTCAGAGCACGCGCACCGCGCCCGTGGCCGGGTAGCCCGACAGGTCCTGGATCACGACGCCCTTGGAGGGGTTGGCCGCGTCGAGGTACTGCCCGTTACCGATGTACACACCGACGTGGTAGGCCGAACCCGCCGAACCCCAGTACAGAATGTCGCCGACCTGGACATTCGACAGGGAAACCGGCGTACCGGACACCGACTGGTCCTGCGAGACACGCGGCAGGTCGACACCGACCTGCTTGAACGCCGCCTGCACCAGACCGGAACAGTCCCACGCGTTGGGTCCGGTGCCGCCCATGACGTACGCGTCGCCGACCTGCGCCTTGAGGAAGGCGATGACAGTCGCGACACTGCCGCTGGCCGGGGCCGCGACGTTCGTGGACGCGCTCGCCGACAGGGTGGTCCGCGCCGAGGAACGCGAGACGGCGTCGGCCGCCGCGGCCTTGCGCGCGGCTTCGGCCTTCGTCTTGGCCTCGGCCTTCTTCTTGGCGTCCGCCAGGTCGGCCTTGGCCTGCTTGGCGGCCTTGGCGGCCGCCGCGTCGCGCTCAGCCTGGAGCTGATAGTCGGCCGCGGCCTGCTGGGTGGCGTCCGCGGACTGGGCGACCTGGTTGGCCAGGTCGGCAGTCAGGGTCGGCAGTTCCATGGTCTGCGTGACGGGCTCGGCGGCGCTCGCCGAACCCGCGGCCGCGGCCACGGCGAGGGTGCTGAGGACGCCACCGGCAACTCCGGCGCGCATCGCGAGCGACGGAGCGTTGCGACGGGGCTTCCGGTGGCTTCGTATGTGTGCGGTGTGGGACATGGGTACTAGCGGTACCAGGGGCTCCTCCATACCTTCAAGAAACGTGTGGTGCGCCACAGTTGTTCAATCGGCCGCCGAATTCGTCGCCCGTCACTCTTTATTGACGCCGTAACGGGCATTGCGGACACTGTCCATCAGGCCCGTGATCATGGCCTTTCAGTATTACGTCCGAATTGCCCGCGACCTACCACCGGTTGAAGAGGATGGCCAAGCCCGGCTTATCTGACCCATAGGTAGATGTGGCGCAGGTCACGGAACGGTCACCCGGGCGCTCGCGTCCCGCGCGTGGACCCCCGTCGCCCAGCCGTCGCGCCCGCTCGTGAACGCGTGCACGTGTCCACATCGGTCCCGTTGATCCCTCCGACGTGTGAACGCGGTCCCCTATCAAGGGGGTGCGTCCAGCGCGAATTTGCATGCGGCGGAAGACTCTTGATATTGAGACGACCCCCTGGGCCTGCGGAGATGAACGAAAATGTCACGTCTCGTGATCGACCTGACGCTTCGTGTGTGAAGATCACTGCTCATCCGACTTCATGATCGTTCGCCAGGTGGTGGAGATCACAAAGCTAAGGCAATACCCCGTGTCGCAGATCACAGACCGCCGGGCATAAGATGCGAGGCAGTTGGGCTTGTGACCTGCTTCACATGTCCGCGATCTTCGCCGGGACGGGTGGGGTTCGCGGTGCTGACGAGGCAGGGGTGCGGGCCCGTCGAAACCGCCACCAGTCAGTGCCGACTGAGAGGAGCGAGGAGCGTGAACGCGTATGCGCCGATCCTCGTACTGGGAGCCCTCGGGGCAGGCTTTGCGATCTTCTCCGTGGTCATGGCCACGCTGATCGGTCCGAAGCGGTACAACCGCGCCAAACTCGACGCCTACGAGTGCGGCATCGAGCCGACCCCCACGCCGGTCGGCGGCGGGCGTTTTCCCATCAAGTACTACCTGACGGCGATGCTCTTCATCGTCTTCGACATCGAGATCGTCTTCCTCTACCCCTGGGCCGTCACCTTCGACGCCCTGGGTGTTTTCGGGCTCGTGGAGATGCTGCTCTTCGTGCTCACCGTCTTCGTCGCCTACGCGTACGTATGGCGGCGCGGCGGCCTGGAATGGGACTGAGGGGCCTTTAAGCATGGGACTCGAAGAAAAGCTGCCGAGCGGATTCCTGCTGACGACCGTCGAGCAGGCCGCGGGCTGGGTGCGCAAGGCGTCCGTCTTCCCCGCGACATTCGGACTCGCCTGCTGTGCCATCGAGATGATGACGACCGGCGCCGGGCGCTACGACCTGGCCCGCTTCGGTATGGAGGTGTTCCGCGGGTCGCCCCGCCAGGCGGACCTGATGATCGTGGCCGGCCGGGTGAGCCAGAAGATGGCGCCGGTGCTGCGGCAGGTCTACGACCAGATGCCCAACCCCAAGTGGGTCATCTCCATGGGGGTTTGTGCGTCATCGGGCGGAATGTTCAACAACTACGCCATTGTGCAGGGAGTTGACCACATCGTCCCGGTCGACATCTATTTGCCCGGATGTCCGCCGCGGCCCGAGATGCTGATGGACGCGATTCTCAAGCTCCACCAGAAGATCCAGACCTCGAAGCTCGGCGTGAACGCCGAGGAGGCGGCCCGCGAGGCGGAGGAAGCGGCGCTCAAGGCGCTTCCCACCATCGAGATGAAGGGCCTGCTGCGGTGAGCGACGCGAACGGCAACGGGGTCAACCCCGAGAAGGACCTGAGCGCCTCCAACCTTCCCGGCCAGCGAGGCGACCAGGGCGAGGAGATCCGCGTCCAGCGCGGCATGTTCGGCGCCGACAACGGCGGCGACACCTCCGGCTACGGCGGCCTGGTCCGCTCGATCCGGCTGCCAGGCGCGGCCGCCCGCCCTTACGGCGGCTGGTTCGACGAGGTGGCCGACGAACTGGAGGGGGCTCTCGAGGAACAGGGACTCGTCCCCGAGAACGTCATCGACAAGACGGTCGTCGACCGCGACGAGATCACCTTCCACGTCGAACGCGAGTACCTGCTCCCCGTCGCCCAGACCCTGCGCGACGACCCGGCCCTCCGGTTCGAACTGTGCACCGGCGTCTCCGGCGTCCACCACCCGCAGGACAAGGGCCGCGAGCTGCACGCCGTCTACCACCTGCGCTCGATCACCCACAACCGGCTGATCCGGCTGGAGGTCAGCGCCCCGGACGCGGACCCGCACGTCCCCTCGCTCGTCACCGTGTACCCGACGAACGACTGGCACGAGCGCGAGACGTACGACTTCTTCGGCCTGATCTTCGACGGCCACCCCGCGCTGACGCGGATCATGATGCCGGACGACTGGCAGGGCTTCCCGCAGCGCAAGGACTATCCCCTCGGCGGCATTCCCGTCGAGTACAAGGGCGCCCAGATCCCGGCTCCGGACCAGCGGAGGTCGTACTCATGAGCACGCAGACCCCTTCCGGGGCATCGGCCGCCTCGCCCCGCGAGACGACCGAGGGCACCGTATATACGGTCACCGGCGGCGACTGGGACGAGATCGCCCAGTCCGCGGCCAAGTCGGACGACGAGCGCATCATCGTCAACATGGGCCCGCAGCACCCGTCCACCCACGGCGTGCTCAGGCTCATCCTGGAGATCGACGGCGAGACCGTCACCGAGGCCCGCTGCGGCATCGGCTACCTCCACACCGGCATCGAGAAGAACCTCGAGTTCCGCACGTGGACCCAGGGCACCACGTTCGTGACGCGCATGGACTATCTGACGCCGTTCTTCAACGAGACGGCCTACTGTCTCGGCGTCGAGAAGCTCCTCGGGATCACCGACCAGATCCCCGACCGCGCCTCGATCATCCGGGTGCTCCTCATGGAGCTGAACCGACTCTCCTCCCATTTGGTGTGCATCGCCACCGGAGGCATGGAGCTCGGCGCCACCACGATCATGATCTACGGCTTCCGTGACCGTGAGCTCATCCTCGACATCTACGAGCTGATCACGGGCCTGCGGATGAACCACGCGTTCATCCGCCCCGGCGGACTCGCCCAGGACCTGCCCCCGGGCGCGGTGGACCAGATCCGCGAGTTCGTGAAGAAGATGACGAAGAACCTTCCCGAGTACGACAAGCTCGCCACCGGGAACCCCATCTTCAAGGCCCGCATGCAGGACGTCGGCTACCTCGACCTGGCCGGCTGCATGGCCCTCGGCGCCACCGGCCCGATCCTGCGCTCGGCGGGCCTGCCGCACGACCTGCGCAAGTCCCAGCCGTACTGCGGCTACGAGACCTACGACTTCGAGGTCCCGACCGCCGACACCTGCGACTCCTACGGGCGCTTCCTGATCCGCCTGGAGGAGATGCGCCAGTCGCTGCGGATCATCGAGCAGTGCCTGGACCGGCTCCAGCCCGGTCCGGTCATGGTCGCCGACAAGAAGATCGCCTGGCCCGCCCAGCTCGCGCTCGGCCCCGACGGTCTCGGCAACTCGCTCGACCACATCAAGAAGATCATGGGCACCTCCATGGAGGCCCTGATCCACCACTTCAAGCTGGTGACCGAGGGCTTCCGCGTGCCGCCGGGACAGGCGTACACGGCGATCGAGTCGCCCAAGGGCGAACTCGGGGTGCACGTCGTCTCCGACGGAGGCACCCGCCCCTACCGGGTCCACTTCCGGGACCCGTCCTTCACCAACCTGCAGGCCATGGCGGCGATGTGCGAAGGCGGCCAGGTCGCCGACGTCATCGTCGCCGTCGCGTCCATCGACCCCGTGATGGGAGGCGTCGACCGGTGACCACCACCCCCGAGGGCGTCAGCCTGGGCATGCCCCGACTGCCCGCGCCCGACTACCCGGCCGACGTCCGGGCCCGGCTGGAGGCGGACGCGCGCGAGATCATCGCCCGCTACCCCGACTCCCGCTCGGCGCTCCTTCCGTTGCTGCATCTCGTGCAGTCGCAGGAGGGCCACGTCACGCGCACGGGACAGCGATTCTGCGCGGAGGTACTGGGCCTGACGACGGCCGAGGTCGCCGCTGTCGCGACCTTCTACTCGATGTACCGGCGCAAGCCGAGCGGTGACTACCAGGTGGGTGTCTGCACCAACACCCTGTGCGCCGTCATGGGCGGCGACGCCATCTTCGAGGCCCTCCAGGACCACCTGGGCGTCGGCAACGGAGAGACCACCGGTGACGGCAAGGTCACCCTGGAGCACATCGAGTGCAACGCGGCCTGCGACTTCGCGCCGGTCGTGATGGTCAACTGGGAGTTCTTCGACAACCAGACCGTTGACTCCGCCAAGCGCCTCGTCGACGACCTGCGCGCGGGCGCCGACGTCGAGCCGACCCGCGGTGCCCGGCTGTGCACGTTCAAGGAGACCGCCCGGATCCTGGCGGGCTTCCCCGACGAGCGCGAGGGCGCGGTGGAGTCCGGCGGCAGCGCCGGCCACGCGTCCCTGGTGGGGCTGCGCCTGGCCAAGGGGGAGAGCGCCCCCGCGCGCGTGGTGCATCCGCGGGGCGGAGGAGCACCTCAGAACCAGCGGCCCGCCGAGCACCCGAGCTCGCACGACGCGCCGCAGGACACGTCGGCCTCCGACCCGTCCCACCCGGCGGGTCCCGTGGCAGAGGAGGGGGAGTGATGACCTTGGCAGCCGAGATCAACGAGACAAGTCCGGAAAAGCTGCTCGCACCCGTGCTGTCGGCCTTCTGGGACGAGGACAGGTCCTGGTCGCTGGACGTCTACCGAAGGCACGAGGGGTACGAGGGCCTGCGCAAGGCACTCGCCATGTCACCGGACGACCTGATCGCCTACGTCAAGGACTCCGGGCTGCGGGGCCGCGGCGGCGCCGGCTTCCCGACCGGAATGAAATGGCAGTTCATTCCCCAGGGAGACGGCAAACCTCACTATCTAGTTGTCAACGCCGACGAATCGGAGCCGGGAACCTGCAAGGACATCCCGCTCCTCTTCGCGAACCCGCACAGCCTCATCGAGGGCATTGTGATCGCGTGCTACGCCATCCGGTCTTCGCATGCCTTCATCTATCTCCGCGGTGAAGTCGTCCCCGTATTGCGGCGGTTGCACGAGGCCGTGCGTGAGGCCTACGCGGCGGGCTACCTCGGCGAGAACATCCTGGGCAGCGGACTCGACCTCCAGCTCACCGTGCACGCGGGCGCGGGCGCGTACATCTGCGGTGAGGAGACCGCGCTGCTCGACTCGCTCGAAGGCCGCCGTGGTCAACCGCGGCTCCGTCCCCCCTTCCCTGCTGTCGCGGGCCTTTATGCGTGTCCAACTGTTGTGAACAACGTCGAATCCATCGCGTCAGTTCCCGCAATTCTCCAAAAAGGCAAGGAATGGTTCAGGTCGATGGGCAGCGAGAAGTCTCCGGGCTTCACGCTCTACTCGCTCAGCGGCCATGTCGCCAGCCCCGGCCAGTTCGAGGCACCCCTCGGCATCACCCTGCGTCAACTCCTCGACATGAGCGGCGGGATGCGCCCCGGCCACCGGCTGAAGTTCTGGACGCCGGGCGGCTCCTCGACCCCGATGTTCACCGCCGAGCATCTCGACGTCCCTCTTGACTACGAAGGAGTGGGCGCCGCGGGTTCCATGCTCGGCACGAAAGCACTCCAGTGCTTCGACGAGACGACCTGCGTCGTCCGCGCCGTCACCCGCTGGACCGAGTTCTACGCCCACGAGTCCTGCGGCAAGTGCACGCCGTGCCGTGAAGGAACGTACTGGCTCGTTCAGTTGCTCCGCGACATCGAGGCCGGCAAGGGCGTCATGTCCGACCTCGACAAGCTCAACGACATCGCCGACAACATCAACGGCAAGTCGTTCTGCGCCCTCGGCGACGGTGCCGCCTCGCCGATCTTCTCCTCGCTCAAGTACTTCCGCGAGGAGTACGAGCAGCACATCACGGGCCGCGGCTGCCCCTTCGACCCCGCCAAGTCCACGGTCTGGGCGGACAAGCACACGGAGGTGAACGCATGACAGTGACCACCAGCGCTCCCTCCGGAGGCGGGGAAGCCGCGGTCCCGCCGGAGGACCTCGTCTCGCTGACGATCGACGGCGTGGAGATGAGCGTGCCCAAGGGCACCCTGGTCATCCGGGCCGCCGAACAGCTCGGCATCGAGATCCCCCGGTTCTGCGACCACCCGCTCCTCGACCCGGCCGGCGCCTGCCGCCAGTGCATCGTCGAGGTCGAGGGCCAGCGCAAGCCCATGGCGTCCTGCACGATCACCTGTACGGACGGGATGGTCGTCAAGACTCAACTCACCTCCCAGGTCGCCGAGAAGGCACAGCACGGTGTGATGGAGCTGCTGCTCATCAACCACCCGCTGGACTGCCCGGTCTGCGACAAGGGAGGCGAGTGCCCCCTGCAGAACCAGGCGATGTCGCACGGCAACGCCGAATCCCGGTTCGAGGGCAGGAAGCGGACGTACGAGAAGCCGGTCCCGATCTCCACCCAGGTGCTCCTGGACCGCGAGCGGTGCGTGCTGTGCGCCCGCTGCACCCGCTTCTCGAACCAGATCGCGGGCGACCCCATGATCGAACTGGTCGAGCGGGGCGCGCTCCAGCAGGTCGGTACCGGTGACGGCGACCCCTTCGAGTCGTACTTCTCCGGCAACACGATCCAGATCTGCCCGGTGGGCGCGCTCACGTCGGCGGCCTACCGCTTCCGCTCGCGCCCCTTCGACCTCATCTCCTCGCACTCCGTGTGCGAGCACTGCTCCGGCGGCTGCGCGACGCGCACCGACCACCGGCGCGGCAAGGTGATGCGACGTCTCGCGGCGCCGGACCCCGAGGTCAACGAGGAATGGGTCTGCGACAAGGGCCGGTTCGGATTCCGGTACGCGCAGCAGCGGGACCGCCTCGACACCCCCCTGGTGCGCAACGCCGGCGGTGTCCTCGAACCCGCGTCCTGGCCGGAGGCCCTGGAGGCCGCCGCCCAGGGGCTGACCGCCGCCCGCGGCCGGGCCGGTGTCCTCACCGGCGGCCGGCTCACCGTCGAGGACGCCTACGCGTACAGCAAGTTCGCGCGCGTGGCTCTCGACACGAACGACATCGACTTCCGCGCGCGCGTGCACAGCTCCGAGGAGGCCGACTTCCTGGCCGCCCGGGTCGCCGGACGCGGCCGGGACCTCGACGGCACCGGCATCACGTACACCTCTCTGGAGAAGGCGCCCGCCGTCCTGCTGGCGGGCTTCGAGTCGGAGGAGGAGGCGCCCGGCGTCTTCCTGCGGCTGCGCAAGGCATGGCGCGGGCACAGGCAGAAGACCTTCTCCCTCGCCACGCACGCCACCCGAGGTCTGGAGAAGGCGGGCGGCACGCTGCTGCCGGCCGCCCCCGGCACCGAGACCGAGTGGCTGGACGCGCTCGCGAGCGGCGTCGGCCTGGAGGGCGACGGCGCGAAGGCCGCCGAGGCCCTGCGCGCCGAGGGCGCCGTGATCGTCGTCGGTGAGCGGCTGGCCTCCGTGGCCGGAGGGCTGACCGCCGCCGTGCGGACCGCCACCGCCACCGGAGCCCGCCTGGTGTGGATCCCGCGCCGGGCCGGGGAACGCGGTGCGATCGAGGCCGGCGCGCTTCCGTCGCTGCTGCCGGGCGGACGCCCGGCCACCGATCCGCGCGCGCGGGACGAGGTCGCGGCCGTGTGGGGAGTCTCCGAACTCCCGCACCGCTACGGCCGTGACACCGGCCAGATCGTGGAGGCCGCCGTCGGCGGCGAGCTCCGCGCCCTGGTGGTGGCAGGTGTGGAGGTCGCCGACCTCCCCGACCCGGCACGCGCGCGTGAGGCCCTGTCCGAAGTCGGCTTCCTGGTGTCGCTCGAAATGCGACCCAGCGAGGTCACCGAGCACGCGGACGTCGTCCTGCCGGTCGCCGCGGTCGCGGAGAAGGCCGGAAGCTTCCTCAACTGGGAAGGCAGGGTCCGCTCCTTCGAAGCCGCTCTCAAGCCCGACCAGATGACCCGGCGCCTCGCGCCCGCCGACGCGCGCGTCCTGCAGATGCTGGCCGACGCCATGGACATCCACCTCGGACTGCCGGACCTGCGCACCACGCGCGGGGAGATCGACCGGCTCGGCGCCTGGGACGGACAGTCGGCCGGTGAACCCCGGGAGTCCGGGGTGCAGATGCCCCGTCCGGCCGCCGGGGAGGCCGTACTGGCCGGACACCGGCTGCTGCTCGACCAGGGGCGCCTCCAGGAGGGCGACACCGCGCTCGCCGGGACCCGGCACGCCGCACGCGCGCGCGTGTCGGCCGCGACCGCTGCCGAGGCCGGGGTCAAGGACGGCGACGTGATCGCCGTGACCGGTCTCGCCGGAGCGGTCGAACTCCCGCTGCAGATCACCGAGATGCCCGACCGTGTGATCTGGCTCCCGCTGAACTCGACCGGAGGGGGCGTCGCCTCCGACACCGGGGCGCTGCCCGGCGCACTCGTCCGCATCGGCCCGGCGACGATCGCCGCCGAGGCCCCTAAGGAGGTGGAGGCATGACGCCGTACCTCGCCGCTGAAGACCTCTCGATGTTCGGCCACGACCCCTGGTGGCTGGTCGTCGTCAAGGCGGTGTTCTGCTTCGCCTTCCTGATGGTGACCGTGCTCTTCTCCATCGTGTGGGAGCGCAAGGTCGTCGCCTGGATGCAGCTCCGCATCGGCCCCAACCGGCACGGGCCCTGGGGCATGCTCCAGTCGCTCGCCGACGGCGTGAAGCTGATGCTCAAGGAAGACCTGATCGTCAAGCGCGCGGACAAGGTCGTCTACGTCCTCGCGCCGATCATCGCGGCCATCCCGGCCTTCATGGCGATCGCGGTGATCCCCTTCGGGCCCGCGGACAACGAGGTCTCGATCTTCGGCCAGCGCACCACGATGCAGCTCACCGACCTGCCGATCGCGATGCTCTACATCCTCGCGGTGGCCTCGGTGGGCATCTACGGGATCGTGCTCGCCGGCTGGAGCTCCGGATCCACCTATCCGCTGCTCGGCGGTCTGCGCTCCTGCGCCCAGATGATCTCGTACGAGATCGCCATGGGTGCCGCGTTCGCCTCGGTGTTCCTCTACTCCGGGTCGATGTCGACCTCGACGATCGTCGAGCAGCAGCAGGACCGCTGGTACATCCTCCTGCTGCCGGTCTCGTTCCTGATCTACATCGTGACGATGATCGGCGAGACCAACCGGGCCCCGTTCGACATGCCGGAGTCCGAGGGCGACCTCGTCGGCGGCTTCAACACCGAGTACTCGTCGATCAAGTTCGCGCTGTTCATGCTCGCCGAGTACGTGAACATGGTGACGGTCTCGGCCGTGTCCACGACGCTCTTCCTGGGCGGCTGGCGGGCGCCCTGGCCGATCAGCAGCTTCTGGGAGGGCGCCAACCACGGCTGGTGGCCGATGCTCTGGTTCGTGGTGAAGGTGCAGCTCCTGCTGTTCTTCTTCATCTGGCTGCGCGGCACGCTCCCGCGCGTCCGCTACGACCAGCTCATGAAGCTCGGCTGGAAGGTGCTCATCCCGGTCTCCGTGGTCTGGCTGATGCTCGTCGCGACGGTCCGGACGCTGCGCAACGAGAACTACGACTTCGCGGACATCGCCCTGTACGTCGGCGGAGGCGTCCTCGTCCTCCTGCTGCTGTCGTTCGTGGCGGACATCTTCCGCGACAAGCAGGGCCAGGAGACGCCCGCCGAGCCCACCGCCTTCGACCCGATGGCCGGTGGATTCCCCGTGCCCCCGCTGCCCGGACAGGAGCTGCCGCCGGTTCCGCGGCGCCGTCCGCGCCGGGAGCGGGAGCTGATTGTCAGTGGCGGGTCCGATACTGCGAGTGATGGACCGGTTACCGGATCTCGTGACGGAAAGGAGGGGTCCGATGGCTGAGGAGCCCAAGGAGACCAAACCCGGTTTCCAGAACCCTGTCGCCGGTTTCGGCGTGACCTTCAAGGCCATGTTCAAGAAGCGGCTGACCGAGCAGTACCCGGAACAGCAGAAGACCACCGCACCGCGGTTCCACGGCCGGCACCAGCTCAACCGTCACCCGGACGGCCTGGAGAAGTGCGTCGGCTGCGAGCTCTGTGCCTGGGCCTGTCCCGCGGACGCCATCTATGTGGAGGGCGCGGACAACACCGAGGAGGAGCGCTACTCCCCGGGCGAGCGCTACGGCCGCGTCTACCAGATCAACTACGCCCGCTGCATCCTGTGCGGCCTGTGCATCGAGGCGTGCCCCACGCGCGCGCTGACGATGACGAACGAGTTCGAGCTCGCGGACAGCAGCCGCGCCAACCTCATCTACACCAAGGAGCAACTGCTCGCCGGACTCCAGGAAGGCATGGTCGACACGCCGCACTCGATCTTCCCGGGCACGGACGAGCAGGACTACTACCGAGGTCTGGTGACCGAGGCGGCGCCCGGCACCGAGCGCCAGGTGGCCGTCTCCAAGGGCGAGTTGCACCCCTCGGCGAGTCCGTCGGGCACGTCCGCCGGAGAGGGGGCGGAGGCATGACCGCCAACCTGGCCGCGTACTCCACCTCCACCGGGGAAGCCGTCCAGTTCTGGGTTCTCGGCACGGTCGCGGTGATCGGCGCCCTGTGCACCGTCTTCATGCGCAAGGCCGTGCACAGTGCGCTGTGCCTCGCCGGGACCATGATCGTCCTGGCGGTGTTCTACCTCGCCAACGGCGCCTACTTCCTGGGCATCGTCCAGGTCGTCGTCTACACCGGCGCGATCATGATGCTCTTCCTCTTCGTCGTCATGCTCGTCGGTGTCACCGCGGCGGACTCGTTGAAGGAGACCATCAAGGGCCAGCGCTGGCTGGCCCTGCTCTGCGGAGCCGGCTTCGGCATCCTGCTGTTCGCCGGCATCGGCAACGCGTCCGTCCAGGACTTCGACGGCCTGGCGAAGGCGAACGCGAACGGCAACGTGGAGGGCCTCGCCGCCCTCATCTTCACGAAGTACGTGTTCGCCTTCGAGATCACCGGCGCCCTGCTCATCACGGCCACGGTCGGCGCCATGGTGCTGACGCACCGCGAGCGCACCGAGCGTGCCAGGACCCAGCGCGAGCTGTCCGAGCAGCGGGTGCGCGAGGGCAAGCACATCCCGCCGCTGCCGGCGCCGGGTGTCTACGCCCGGCACAACGCCGTGGACATCGCGGGCCTGCTGCCCGACGGCACTCCGTCCGAGCTGACCGTCAGCAAGACGCTGCGCGACCGCGGGCAGATCCGTGACGTGTCGGCCGACGCGCTGAAGGACCTCAAGGCGCTGGAGCAGCGTGCCGAGGAGCGCTTGGAGCGCACGAAGCCGGAGGAGGCGTCCAAGTGAATCCGGTCAACTACCTCTATCTCGCCGCTCTGCTGTTCACGATCGGCGCCACCGGTGTCCTGATCAGACGGAACGCGATCGTGGTGTTCATGTGCGTCGAGCTCATGCTCAACGCCTGCAACCTCGCCTTCGTCGTCTTCTCCCGGATGCACGGCAATCTCGACGGCCAGATCTTCGCCTTCTTCACGATGGTCGTCGCCGCCGCGGAGGTCGTCGTCGGGCTCGCGATCATCGTGTCGTTGTTCCGTTCCCGCCACTCGGCCTCGGTCGACGACGCCAGCCTGATGAAGCTGTAAGGGGTCGCTGAATCGTGGAGAACCTGATTGCGCTGCTCATCGCGGCGCCTCTGCTCGGAGCGGCCGTACTGCTGTGCGGCGGACGTCGGCTGGACGCCGTCGGTCAGTGGATCGGCACCGCGCTCGCGGCCGCCTCCTTCGTGATCGCGGTCGTGCTCTTCGCCGACATGCTGGGGAAGAGTCCGGAGGACCGGACGTTCACCCAGCATCTGTACAGCTGGATCGCCGTCGGAGACTTCCGCGCGGACGTCGGCTTCCAGCTCGACCAGTTGTCGATGACGTTCGTCCTGCTGATCACCGGCGTCGGCTCGCTGATCCACCTGTACTCGATCGGGTACATGGAGCACGACGAGCGCCGCCGCCGTTTCTTCGGCTATCTGAACCTGTTCCTGGCGGCGATGCTGCTGCTCGTCCTCGCCGACAACTACCTTCTGCTGTACGTCGGCTGGGAGGGCGTCGGTCTCGCCTCGTACCTGCTGATCGGCTTCTGGCAGCACAAGCCCAGCGCGGCCACGGCCGCCAAGAAGGCCTTCCTGGTCAACCGCGTCGGCGACATGGGCCTGTCCATCGCCATCATGCTGATGTTCACGACCTTCGGGACCTTCGCCTTCGGGCCGCTGCTCGGCACCGAGGGGCACCCGGGCATCGCCGGGGACGCCACCGAGGGCAAGCTCACGGCCGTCGGACTGATGCTGCTGCTCGCGGCCTGCGGAAAGTCTGCCCAGGTGCCGTTGCAGTCCTGGCTGGGGGACGCGATGGAGGGCCCGACCCCGGTCTCGGCCCTCATCCACGCCGCCACCATGGTGACCGCGGGCGTGTATCTGATCGTGCGCTCGGCCGCCGTTTTCAACGCGGCACCCGACGCCCAGCTCGTCGTCACCGTCGTGGGCGGCGTCACGCTCCTGTTCGGTGCGATCGTCGGTTGCGCGAAGGACGACATCAAGAAGGCGCTCGCCGGCTCGACCATGTCGCAGATCGGCTACATGGTGCTGGCGGCCGGCCTCGGCCCCATCGGCTACGTCTTCGCGATCATGCACCTGGTGACGCACGGCTTCTTCAAGGCCGGGCTCTTCCTCGGCGCCGGTTCGGTCATGCACGGCATGAACGACGAGGTCGACATGAGGAAGTTCGGCGGCCTCAGGAAGTACATGCCGGTCACCTTCGTGACCTTCGGCCTCGGCTATCTCGCGATCATCGGCTTCCCGGGCCTGTCCGGCTTCTTCTCCAAGGACAAGATCATCGAGGCGGCCTTCGCCAAGGGCGGCACCGAGGGCTGGATCCTCGGCGGTGTGGCCCTGCTGGGCGCGGCCATCACCGCGTACTACATGACGCGCGTGATGATCATGACCTTCTTCGGGGAGAAGCGCTGGCAGCCCGACGCGGAGGGCCATGAGCCCCACCCGCACGAGTCGCCCAGGTCCATGACGATCCCGATGATCGTGCTGGCCTTCGGCTCGGTGTTCGCGGGTGGCTTCTTCAGCATCGGCGACCGCTTCGTGCACTGGCTGGAGCCGGTCACCGGGCACGCGGAGGGCGACTCGCCCGTCAGCGCCCTCACCGTCACCCTGGCCACCATGGTGCTGCTCGTCGTCGGCGCCGGCATCGCCTACCTCCAGTACGGACGCAGCTCCGTCCCGGTCGTCGCCCCGCGCGGCTCCCTGCTCACCCGCGCCGCCCGGCGCGACCTGTACCAGGACGACTTCAACCACGTCGTGCTGGTACGCGGCGGTGAGCACCTCACCCGCTCCCTGGTGTACGTCGACCACACGCTGGTCGACGGAGTCGTCAACGGGACGGCGGCCTCCGTGGGCGGCCTCTCCGGACGGCTGCGCAAGCTGCAGAACGGCTACGCGCGCAGTTACGCGGTCTCGATGTTCGGCGGTGCGGCGATCCTCGTCGCCGCGACCCTGCTGATGAGGGCGGTCTGATACCGATGTCCTTTCCTCTTCTGACAGCGACGGCGGCGCTCCCGGCCCTCGGGGCGATCGCCACGGCCGCCGTGCCGGCCGCCCGCCGCGTCGCCGCGAAATGGCTGGCGCTGCTCGTCTCCCTCGGCACGCTGGCGCTCGCCGCGGTCACCCTGGTGCGTTTCGACCCCGGCGGCGACCGCTACCAACTCACCGAATCCCACTCCTGGATCCCGGACTTCGGGGTCAGCTACCAACTGGGCGTGGACGGCATCGGGGTGGCGCTCGTCGCGCTCACCGCGCTGTTGATGCCGTTCGTGATCCTGGCGGGCTGGCACGACGCCGACCCGATGGAGACCGGAAGCAGGCGCTGGCGGCCGACCCAGGGCTTCTTCGCCCTGATCCTGGCCGTCGAGGCGATGGTGATCATCTCCTTCGAGGCCACCGACGTCTTCCTCTTCTACATCTTCTTCGAAGCCATGCTGATCCCGATGTACTTCCTCATCGGCGGCTTCGGGGACCGGGCCCACGAGCACGGCGACGAGGCGGCGGCGACGCAGCGCTCGTACGCCGCGGTGAAGTTCCTCCTCTACAACCTGGTCGGCGGTCTGATCATGCTGGCCGCCGTGATCGGCCTGTACGTGGTCGCCGGAAGCTTCTCGCTCCAGGAGATCGTCCACGCGCGGGCCGACGGCTCCCTGCACATGGCGACCAGCACCGAGCGGTGGCTCTTCCTCGGCTTCTTCTTCGCCTTCGCGGTGAAGGCGCCCCTGTGGCCGCTGCACACCTGGCTGCCCAACGCCATGGGCGAGGCCACCGCCCCGGTCGCCGTGCTGATCACCGCGGTCGTCGACAAGGTCGGCACCTTCGCGATGCTCCGCTTCTGTCTCCAGCTCTTCCCCGAGGCGAGCAAGTGGGCGACGCCCGCGATCCTCGTACTGGCGCTGATCAGCATCGTCTACGGGGCGCTGCTCGCGGTCGGGCAGCGGGACATCAAGCGGCTGGTCGCCTACGCCTCGATCTCCCACTTCGGGTTCATCATCCTGGGCATCTTCGCGATGACCAGCCAGGGTCAGTCGGGCGCGACGCTCTACATGGTCAACCACGGGATCTCGACCGCCGCCCTGATGCTGGTGGCCGGCTTCCTGATCTCGCGGCGCGGCTCGCGTCTCATCGCCGACTACGGAGGGGTGCAGAAAGTCGCCCCGGTGCTCGCGGGCACCTTCCTGATCGGCGGTCTCGCGACGCTGTCCCTCCCGGGTCTCGCGCCCTTCGTGAGTGAATTCCTGGTCCTGGTCGGCACGTTCACGCGTTATCCGGTGGTCGGCATCATCGCCACCTTCGGCATCGTCCTCGCCGCGCTCTACACCCTCGTCCTCTACCAGCGGACGATGACGGGCCCGGTGAAGGCCGAGGTGGCCCAGATGCCGGACCTCAGGGTGCGCGAGCTCCTGGTCGTCGCCCCGCTGATCGCTCTGCTGATCTTCCTGGGCGTCTACCCGAAGCCGCTCACCGACATCGTCAACCCGGCGGTCAAGCAGACCATGTCAGACGTACACAAGACGGACCCCAAGCCCGAGGTGGAGGCGGCCCAGTGAGCGCATCAGCCGTCCACAGCCTGTGGACAACCGCGGCGACCGCGGCCGAGCCGATCTCCAAGATCGATGCACCGAAGATCGAATATGGGCAATTGTCGCCCACGTTGATCGTCCTCGGCGCGGCGGTCATCGGGGTTCTGGTCGAGGCCTTCGTGCCGCGCAAGTCCCGTTACTACGCACAGGTGTTCGTCGCCGTCGTGGCGCTGGCCGCGGCCTTCTCCGCGGTCGTCGCGCTCGCGGCGGGCGGATACGGCACCACCAAGGCGCACATCGCGGCGATGGGCGCGGTCGCGGTCGACGGACCGGCCCTGTTCCTCCAGGGCACGATCCTGCTCGCCGGAATCCTCGGCGTCTTCACCTTCGCCGAGCGGCGCCTCGACCCCGAGGCGCACGGGAACCGGGTCGACGCGTTCGCCGCGCAGGCCTCGTCGGTGCCCGGCAGCGACAGCGAGAAGGCCGCCGTGAAGGCCGGGTTCACCACCACCGAGGTGTTCCCGCTGCTGCTCTTCGCGATCAGCGGCATGCTCGTCTTCCCCTCGGCCAACGACCTGCTGACGCTGTTCATCGCTCTGGAGGTCTTCTCCCTGCCGCTCTACCTCCTGTGCGCCGTGGCGCGCCGCAAGCGGCTCATGTCGCAGGAGGCGGCGGTCAAGTACTTCCTGCTCGGCGCCTTCGCCTCCGCGTTCACGCTGTTCGGCATCGCCCTGCTGTACGGCTACGCGGGATCGGTGTCGTACGCGACGATCGCGCACGTCGTCGACGGAACGGTCGCGAACGTCGACCCGGCGCTCGCCGGCACCATGGGCAACGACGTGCTGCTGCTCATCGGCACCGCCCTGGTGGTCATGGGCCTGCTCTTCAAGGTCGGCGCGGTGCCGTTCCACATGTGGACGCCCGACGTGTATCAGGGTGCGCCGACCCCGGTCACCGGCTTCATGGCGGCCGCGACGAAGGTGGCGGCGTTCGGCGCGCTGCTGCGCCTGCTCTACGTCGTCCTGCCCGGCCTGCGCTGGGACTGGCGGCCGGTCATGTGGGCCGTGGCGATCGTCACGATGCTGGGCGGCGCGATCGTCGCGATCACCCAGACCGACATCAAGCGGCTCCTGGCGTACTCGTCGATCGCGCACGCGGGATTCATCCTCGCGGGTGTCATCGCGACCTCTCCGGACGGCGTCTCGTCGGTCCTCTTCTACCTGGGCGCGTACTCCTTCGTGACGATCGGCGCCTTCGCCGTCGTCACGCTCGTACGTGACGCGGGAGGAGAGGCCACGCACCTGTCCAAGTGGGCCGGACTCGGACGCAGGTCCCCGTTGGTGGCCGCGGTGTTCGCGATCTTCCTGCTGGCCTTCGCGGGCATCCCGCTCACGTCGGGATTCGCCGGAAAGTTCGCCGTGTTCAAGGCGGCGGCCGAGGGCGGCGCGGGCGCGCTGGTCGTGGTCGGTGTGATCTCGTCGGCGATCGCGGCGTTCTTCTACATCCGCGTGATCGTGCTCATGTTCTTCAGCGAGCCGAAGCCCGAGGGGCCGACGGTGGCCGTGCCGTCGCCGCTGACCATGACGGCGATCGCCGCGGGTGTGGCGGTCACGCTGGTGCTCGGTGTGGCGCCGCAGTACTTCCTGAACCTGGCCAGCCAGGCCGGGGTCTTCGTGCGCTGAGCGGTTCCTCGCGCGGCTCGGGCCCCGCTCCCTTCGAGGGAGCGGGGCCCGAGCCGTTCTCAGTGGGCGGAGTGGGCCACGCCCGCGGAACCGGTGTGCGCCATGCCGGACGAGCCGTGGTGGGCGGTGGGCGTCTTGCCGCTGTGGGCCGAGTCCGCCTTGCCCGTGTGACCCGAGTCCGTCATACCGGTGTGGGCCGTGTCCGTCTTGCCGGTGTGGGCCGGGGCGGCCGGGCACTTCACCCGGGGGTTCCAGCGGTCGAACAGCCCGCTCGGATTCTGCTTCCACAGCCAGACATGCAGGTCGTAGTGGATCGGCATACCGGGGTAGTGACCCGGCATCGGACCGTCGAACTTCTGCCCGCCGAACATCGACGGCCGGTCCTTGCTCGTCTTCATGTTCTGGTCGGAGTCCAGCACGATCCACTCGACCCCGGCGAGCCTGCGCCTTCCGTCCTTGCCGTCCTCGAACAGCAGGGCCGCGGGCTTCGCCGGATCGAGTGAGCCGTATCGGGACTCGTTGAAGTAGTGGTAGCCCATGCTGCCGTGCCCCGCGGGATCCGAGGAGCACTGGTGGGGCACGTACCCGTCGGCGAGAGCGACCTTCTCGTCGAGGTACTTGATGCTGGCGAGGTATGCCTTGACCAGATCGCGATAGGCCTTCGGATCGACCGGGCGGTCGGCGGCCGGGGCGGGGCCGGCGGACAGGGCGAGCGACGCGGTGGCGGCTGTCACGAGGGTGATGACGGTCCTGAGGGGACGCTGGGGCATGTGAAGGCTCCTAGAGACACGAGAGAGGCGTACGGACTGCACGGGTCCGTCGACTGCGGGCCCCCTCCTCCCGCCCGAAGAGCATGGCCCTCGGCCCCGGAGCGCCGCCATGCAAGCGGGGCCAACGGGTTGAACCCCACCGGGGCGCGCCGTGCAGCGGAGTGAGACGGGGCGGGCGCCGATACGTAGGGAAGCCGGTCCCTCGCAGCCTGTGGACAACTCTCGGACTGTCGGCGCGGACCCCTATCGTGGACGCAGTGGTCGAGGCGCGACGTACGGGGGACGGAACGATGGGTGGGACGGGTGTGATGACCGAAGCGGACGCGACGGAGACGCTGGGCGGGAGCGAGGCGCTGGCCGCCCTCCACCGGGTCTTCGGGTACGACGCCTTCCGCGGCGAGCAGGAAGCGATCATCGAGCACGTGGTGGCGGGCGGTGACGCCGTCGTCCTGATGCCGACCGGTGGCGGCAAGTCCCTCTGCTACCAAATCCCTTCCCTGGTCAGACCGGGTACGGGCGTTGTGGTCTCCCCGCTCATCGCGCTCATGCAGGACCAGGTGGACGCGCTGCGGGCGCTGGGCGTGCGCGCCGGGTTCATGAACTCCACCCAGGACTTCGACGAGCGGCGCGTGGTCGAGGCGGAGTTCCTGTCCGGCGAGCTCGACCTTCTCTATCTGGCTCCCGAGCGACTGCGCCTCGACAGCACGCTGGATCTGCTGTCCCGCGGGAAGATCTCCGTCTTCGCGATCGACGAGGCGCACTGTGTGGCCCAGTGGGGCCACGACTTCCGTCCCGACTATCTGGCGCTCTCGCTGCTCGGCGAACGCTGGCCGGACGTCCCGCGCATCGCGCTGACGGCCACCGCCACCCATGCGACGCACAAGGAGATCACCCAGCGGCTGGGCATGTCCGCGGCCCGCCACTTCGAGGCGAGCTTCGACCGTCCCAACATCCAGTACCGGATCGTTCCGAAGGCCGACCCGAAGAAGCAGCTGCTGTCCTTCCTGCGCGAGGAGCACGCGGGCGACGCGGGCATCGTGTACTGCCTCTCGCGCAACTCCGTGGAGAAGACCGCCGAGTTCCTCTCCCGCAACGGCATCGAGGCGGTGCCCTACCACGCGGGCCTGGACTCGGGCACCCGGGCCGCGCACCAGTCCCGCTTCCTGCGGGAGGAGGGCCTCGTGGTCGTCGCCACGATCGCCTTCGGCATGGGCATCGACAAGCCGGACGTCCGGTTCGTCGCCCACCTCGACCTGCCGAAGTCCGTCGAGGGCTACTACCAGGAGACGGGCCGCGCCGGCCGTGACGGACTGCCCTCCACGGCCTGGATGGCCTACGGCCTTCAGGACGTCGTCCAGCAGCGCAAGATGATCCAGGGCTCGGAGGGCGACGAGGCGTTCAGACGCCGGGCCACGGCCCATCTGGACGCGATGCTCGCCCTGTGCGAGACGGCCCGGTGCCGGCGCTCCCAGCTCCTCGCCTACTTCGGCCAGGACCCCGACACCCCGGCCTGCGGAAACTGCGACACCTGTCTGACACCCCCGGAGACCTGGGACGGCACGGTCGCGGCGCAGAAGCTGCTGTCCACGGTGGTACGCCTCCAGCGCGAGCGGGGACAGAAGTTCGGCGCCGGTCAGATCGTCGACATCCTGCTGGGGCGGAAGACCGCCAAGGTGATCCAGTTCGACCATGACCAACTGTCCGTCTTCGGCATCGGCGAGGAACTGGCGGAGTCCGAATGGCGCGGAGTCGTACGGCAGTTGCTGTCCCAGGGGCTGATCGCGGTCGAGGGCGAGTACGGCACGCTGGTGCTGACCGAGGCGAGCGGGACCGTGCTGCGGCGCGAACGGGACGTGCCGCTGCGCAAGGAAGCGCCGAAGCCGGCCACGTCCCGGTCGTCGGCACCCAAGGGGGAGCGCAAGGCCAAGGCGGCGGCGGTCGAACTGCCCGCCGAGCTGGTGCCCGCGTTCGAGGCGCTGCGTGCGTGGCGCGGCGAGCAGGCACGTGAACAGGGCGTCCCGGCGTACGTCATCTTCCACGACGCCACGCTGCGGGAGATCGCCACGGTGTGGCCCACCTCCGTGAAGGACCTGGGCGGCATCAGCGGGGTGGGCGAGAAGAAGCTGGCGACGTACGGCGAGGGCGTCATCGGGGTCCTCGCCTCGTTGGCCGACGGCGCGCCCGCGACCCCCGGGGCCGGCGCCGAGCCCGCGACCCCTGGGACCGGCGGCAGACCCGAGGCCGCACCGGTTGCGAAGGCCCCGGCGGCCCCGACGGGACCGGACCCGGACTGGCCGGAGCTGGACCAGGAGCCGGAGCCCGAGGACTGGATGTAGCGGGCCCGACACCGGACGACCGGGTCCGACGTCGGACGACCGGGGGCGAGGCGAGACGCCCCGCCGGGCCCCGCCGACTCCGTCCGGCTTCGCCGACCCCGTCAGGCCCCCGCCGACCTCGCCGGGCCCCCGTGCCGGGCTTCGCCGGACACGGTGGCCAGGATCCTGGCCACCGTGACACGGACCTCGTTCCCGGTGGAGGCCCCTCTCACCTCTACGGAGAGACGGCCGGTGTGATGCGGCCCCGGACCTCGCCGAGGCCGATCCGGGTTCCGCCCGGCCCCGGTGCCCAGGCCGTCAGCGTGACCTCGTCGCCGTCCTCGAGGAACGTCCGCTTGCCGTCGGGGAGTTCGAGGGTGTCGCGACCGTTCCAGGTGAGTTCGAGCAGCGAGCCGCGCTCGCCCTCGGTGGGGCCGCTGACGGTTCCGGAGCCGTAGAGGTCACCGGTGCGCAGGGAGGCGCCGTTGACCGTCATGTGGGTCAGTTGCTGGGCGGCCGTCCAGTACATGGTGGAGAAGGGGGGTTCGGAGACGACGTGGCCGTTGATGGCCACGGAGATCCGGAGGTCGTAGCCGCCCGGTTCCTCGGAGGCGTCGTCGAGATAGGGCAGGAGGGGGTGCGTGCGGACGGGCGGGGCCACCAGGGCGTCGTCGAGGGCGTCCAGCGGGGTGATCCATGCCGACACGGACGTGGCGAAGGATTTGCCGAGGAAGGGGCCGAGCGGGACGTACTCCCAGGCCTGGATGTCACGCGCCGACCAGTCGTTGAGCAGGCAGAGGCCGAAGACGTGGTCGCGGTAGTCGCCCAGGGGCACCGGCCGGCCCTGTTCCGAGGGGGTGCCGACCACGAAGCCGACCTCCGCCTCGATGTCCAGGCGGATCGAAGGGCCGAAGACCGGGGCGGCGTCCGCGGGCGCCTTGCGCTGGCCTGACGGGCGGACGACATCCGTGCCGGACACCACGACCGTGCCCGAGCGGCCGTGATAGCCGATCGGCAGGTGCTTCCAGTTCGGCGTGAGGGAGTCGGCGGCGTCGGGGCGGAAGATCTGGCCGACGTTCCGGGCGTGGTTCTCGGAGGCGTAGAAGTCCACGTAGTCCGCGACGGTGAACGGGAGGTGCAGCGTCACGTCGGAGAGGGGGTGGAAATGGGGAGCGAGGGTTTCCCGGTGGGCCGGGACGGTCACCCAGGCCGTCAGCGCGCGCCGGACATCGGACCAGGCGGTGGGGCCCGCGGCGAGCAGCGGGTCGAGGGTCGGCTGTGCGAGCAGCCCGGCGTAGGGGGAGCCGAGTGAGCGGGCCGCCGCACCCGCGTCGAGCACGTGGTCGCCGAGCCGTACGCCGACGCGCCGTTCGGGGTCGCCGGCCTGGTCGGTCAGGGAGAACACGCCGTACGGCAGGTTGTGCGGACCGAAGGGATCGCCCTCGGGGACATCGAAGGGGGGCATCGGTAGGTGCCTCGCTTTCGGATTCGTACTCGCCATGTGAGCCATGCGTTCCACGCGTTTGATGTGGTCGGAGCACACGTTACGGGGGAGTGTCCCCGCTGTGGCAGGGCCTAAAGAGTGCGCAATGTCTGAATTGGCCCGGTGTGGAACCGGCGGTTGGCGAGCTGCGGGACACGGAAGCGGGGTACCGGGTGCCGCATCACCCGACCTCGGACCGCGGCTGTTGCGCTCCCGTCGCTCTCGCGTCGCGCTCCTTGGCCCGTTCGTTCCCCGTTCGTGCTCGCTCTCGTCCCCCGCACCCCTGACCCGCACCTCTGACCCGCACCTCTGCCCCGCACCCCTGCCCGTGACCGTCCGCTGCCCCGAGATCCGGCCCGATGCTCCGCGCCCCTGCCGCGGTTGTCCGCGACTCCGCGCGGCTGCTGCGCGCAGCACCGGAGTGCGTTTCGCACGGGAGGGAGTTCGCCATGTCTCGCACCAACGGAGGTGACACGTAACGGACTTGGTGATGCGCTCCCTCGGGTCGGGCCGAGTTGGCCTTGGTGCAGGGGGTGTTGGGGAGTTGTGAGTGGTCCTGTGCGGGAAAGTGGGTGTGGACGGAAGCGGAGCCTGGGTGATCCAAAGCGGTCGCAACGCGCTTACCACCGTACGGTGAACGGCGTTGCTGACGGGATACCGGACGTCGTCCGGTTCAGGCCGGGCCGATGAGTCGTTCGATCCGTATTCTTCGGATCATGGCCGCTCCGACTGCATATTCACTCATCGCCACTGACCTGGACGGAACGCTGCTGCGCGGCGACGACACACTCTCCGACCGGTCACGGGCCGCGTTGGCGAAGGTGACCCAGGCAGGTGCCCGGCATCTCGTGGTCACGGGCCGACCAGCACCGCGCGTGCGACCGCTTCTCGACGAACTCGGCGGCGAGGGGCTGGCGGTGTGCGGTCAGGGGGCGCAGCTCTACGACGCGGGCGCGGACCGCATGCTGTGGTCGGTGACCCTGGACAGGGAGTTGGCGGAGACGGCGCTCGGGAAGATCGAGGCGGAGGTCGGGCTGCTGTACGCGGCGGTCGACCAGGACGGCGTGGACGGGCTGACGCTCATCGAGCCGGGGTACGTCATGCCGCATCCGACGCTGCCGGCGGTGCGGGTGCCGCGTCGGGACGACCTCTGGGCTGAGCCGATCAGCAAGGTGTTGCTCCGTCACCCGTCTTTGTCCGACGACGAGTTGGCGTCGGCGGCGCGGGGAGTGGTCGGTTCGCTGGCGACGGTCACCATGTCCGGGCCCGGCACCGTCGAACTCCAGCCATGCGGGGTGACCAAGGCGACGGGCCTCGCGCTGGCCGCTGCGCATCTCGGGCTCACGCCGGGCGCGACGCTCGCCTTCGGCGACATGCCCAATGACATCCCGATGTTCGACTGGGCGGCCCGGGGTGTGGCGATGGCCAACGCCCACCCGGAACTGAAGGCGGTGGCCGACGAGGTCACCTTGTCGAACGAGGACGACGGGATCGCGGTCGTCCTGGAGCGCCTCTTCGGCTTCTAGCGACACCGACGCACCCGCCGACGGGCCGGAAGGCGCCGTCGGCGGGTGCGGGTGAAGCGGGTGGGGCGGGGGTGGGATCAGTAGGCGCCGTTGACGTTGTCGATGGAGCCGTACTTGTCGGCCGCGTAGTTGCAGGCCGCGGTGATGTTGGCGACCGGGTCGTAGATGTTCGACGACGTGCCGGCGACGTGGTACGCCTGGAACGTGGGGTCGATCACCTGGAGCAGGCCCTTGGAGGGGATGCCCGCGGCGGCGTTGGAGTCCCAGTTGTTGATGGCGTTGGGGTTGCCGGAGGACTCGCGAATGACGTTGCGGTGGATGCCGTCGTAGCTGCCCGGGATGCCGGCCTTGGCCATGACGTCCAGGGATTCCTTGATCCAGCCGTCGAGGTCGTTGGTGTACGTCTTGGCGGCGGCCTGGGTGACGGTGGTCGCCTTGGACTTGGCGACGGCGGCGGTCGCGTTCGCCGTGGTGCGGACAGTCGTCGACTTCAGCGTCTTCGTGCCGACGGTCAGCTTCAGGCCCGGACGGATGACCGAGGGGTTGTCGCCGATGACCGCGCGGTTCGCCGCGTACAGCTTCTTCCAGCCACCGCTCTTGGGGTACTTCTTCGCCACCTTGGACAGGGTGTCGCCGGCGACCACCTTGTAGGTGATGAGCTGCACGTTGGGGACCACCGCGGTGTGGGCGGTCTTGGCCGCCTGGGGGGCCTGCGCCGGGGTGGCGGCGCTGGCGCCGGTCGCGCTCACGAGGGGGAGGGCGAGGGCGATGCCACCCGTTCCGGCGGCGATCATGCCCCGGGTGATGACGTTGGTCTTCATGCGGCGGTGCTTGGCTCGTACGGGCATGACGAAATGTCCTCTCCGACGCCTGCGAGGTGAGCTGTCGGGTTCGGGCGGGAGATGCCCGGCCGCGCTCTGGGCGCGGCTTCACCCCAAGCCGTTCCGGGTGTGTCCGGATCGGCGGCTTACCTGTGGTTCCCCCGCTCCTGCCGTGCGTGGGTCGATGGGTTTCCGGGCGGCGGCAGGATTCGGCGATCCGCCCGGGGTCGACCAGAACGTATGCGAGAGCACATGTCCGAAACAAGACGAGATTTGACCGCGAAGATCGCTTTGGCCTGGTTAATCAGAGGGTGAAAAGTCCGATTGTGCCGGAATTGGATCCTCAACTTGCCTTTCGCAAACGGGTTGATCCACTAGGAACGTCCGGCGGCGGCCCGGCGGACCGGTGACCCAACTCACGAGACCAAAGAGCATTAAGGCGCCACGAGGGGGTAATTCGGGCATTGCGCCCGCGTCGGCGGGCGCTTTCGGGCCTCGCGGAAGGCATCGAGCGGCCCCTGGCGCGGCGGGAATTGTGGCGCGGGACACATCGGTGGACGCGGCAGGTGCCGGGCGGGAGCGCCGGGCCGGAGGCGGGTCGAACCCCGGGGGCGCGCGGCGAAGTGGACGTCGTTTCAACCGAGTTCGGCGTGCGAGCGCCACACCGACGGTGAACTCCCGCGCCCGCAGGCCCGGTCGGCAGGCCCGGTCGACAAGTCCGGGCGACAAGTCCGGGCGGCAAGTCCGGTCGGCAAGTCCGGTCGGTCGGCCCGGTCAGCCTGCCGTGCGCGGGATGCGCTTCTCCCAGGTCCGGTGGAACACGACCTCGTCGCCGTTCCTGCAGACGAGTTCGTCGGTCGTGATGAAGTCCTCCGCGTCGCAGGCGATGGCGGAGACCGTCTCGACGCGGGCGTCCCACGGCAGGTCGGGCCGGTGCAGCCGGATCGACCAGACGGCGTGGGCGCGGGCGGACAGTGGGTCCGCCGCGTCGATCGTGTACGTCTCCCGGGCCTCCTCCGTGCATTCGAGGCCGTCGGGGAACATCCGGGTCCCGCCGCGCCCCGGGTCCACCTCCAGGCTCCAGGTCTCCGCGGCCACGTCGCGCAGGACCAGGCGCCGCGGGCGGGGCTCGTCCAGGGTCGCCGAGACGGTCACGCCGAGGGGTTCGGCCTCCTCCGGTTCCCCGAAGGTGATCGAGGGGTCCGACTCCGTCGCCCGTACCGGGAGTTCGAGGACGCTGCCGACCGGCTCCAGGGTGAAGCCGGCCTCCGAGCCCGGCTGGGGCCAGATCCAGGGCCAGTACGCGGAGGAGACGCCGAGCCTGATGCGATGGCCCGGCGGGAACGCGTAGCCGATGGCGTTCAGATCGAGGACCACGTGCTCCGTGGCGCTCGGCCGCCAGGGAACCGCCTGGTCGGGGCCCCGGCGTGCCGACAGGTTCAGAACACCCCGGGTGACGAGCGTGGACGCCCCGTCCGGGGCCACGTCGCACAGCCGGGCGATCACCTGGCCCCTGGGCGCCGCGGACGTCAGCCGCAGATTGACCCGGGGACGGCCCAGGACCCAGGTCTCCTCCGCCACCTCGAACTCGAAGCAGGCCGACCGGGCGTCCTCCTCCCGCTGGTCCGGCGGCAGGTCGGCGTCGTCGCCCGAGGGGAAGAGGCGGCCCGCGTCGACCCCCGTGTGCTGCGGGGACCGCACCGGCAGCGGGGCACCCTGGAGCGCGTACGCGACCGGGGTCACCGAGGGTGAGGGCCAGGCCGGGTCGCCCACCCAGCGGCCGGGGATCCGCTCGTACACGGTCGCCGGAGGGTGCGCGTCCATCACGTACGAGCGCAGCAGGGGGACGGAGAGCGCGTCCGTCGCCTCGTCGCGGAGCCAGTGGTCCCACCAGCGCAGCGTCTCCTGGAGGAAGCCGATCGCCGGGCCGGGCGGCAGGCCCCGGTCCGGGTACTGGCGGGACCAGGGGCCGATGAGACCTCGTACGCGATCCGGCGGCAGGTTCCGCACCAGGCGCAGCACCGTGTCCCGGTGCGGATCGTGCCAGCCGCCGACCGCGAGGACCGCCGCGCGGATGGCTCCGTACTCCTCGCGGACGCCGCTCTCGCGCCAGTACGCGTCGCGGGTCTGGTGGGCCAGCCAGGCGTGCGCGCGGGGGGTGACCGCCTCCAGCCGCTTCTCCCACATGTCCCGCCACATCCCCTCGCCCACGTGCGCGGGGTCCGGCGGGCGGGCGGCGAAGGCGAGCAGACGGGCCGACCTGGCGTGCGTGTCGACGGTGAGGGCGGAACCTCCCGCGTGGTGCGCGTCGTTGTCATAGAGGTCGTCGGTCGAGCAGACCGTGACGACGGCCTTGAGCGGCTCGGGCGCGCGGGCCGCGACGCGGAGGGAGCTGAAGCCACCCCACGACACCCCGAACATGCCGACCCGGCCGGTGCACCAGGGCTGGGCGGCCAGCCAGGAGACCACCTCCACCCCGTCGTCCGGCTCGGTCCCCGCCCGTTCGTCCCCCGGCACGCCCTCCGAATTGCCGTGCCCGCGCACGTCCACGCGGACGGAGGCGTAGCCGTGCCCGGCGTACCAGGGGTGGCGCTGCTGGTCGCGCGGGGCCGTCCAGTCGGTCAGGCGGTACGGCACGTACTCCAGGAGCGCCGGTACGGGCTCCTCGGTCAGCGGCCGCCAGATCCGGGCGTACAGACGGGTGCCGTCCGAGAGAGGGACGAGGACGTCCTCGTGAGTGGTCTCGTAGGGGAAGGACGTACGGATGTGCATGAGTGTCACCTCAAGGGACGGAATGCGTCGTGCGGCACGGCCGGAAGCGCGGGGACCGTCGGGTCCCGGCCGTACACGGGTCGGGCACGGCTGTGGGACACGGTGGCCTCTTCCGGGTGCTTCGCCGCATGTCGTCGCAAGTCGGTTCACATCGTCTGATCATGAACATACCGTCGGTGATCGGGTGGCGCCCGTGAGTCGGGGTACCCGGCGTTGGGACACGCAGGTGCTTCCCCTCTGCCTTCCGGGTGTACTCCCGCATACCTCCTGGCGGAGCGAAGTGGGCCGGGGGACGGTGGGCGCTCGTGGTGATCGAAACGTGACCGGATACGCTGACTTGAGTGATGGCAGCGACACATCGACAAACCGTGTCATCGACCGAATGATCGACCGAGTTCGCCATGTGATCGTCAGCAGACAGGAGAACCTCTCGTGACCGTCGTCGGGCCGTTCGGGCTGAGCGTGCGGGACCAGGCTCTCGAAGCCGATGTCCAGGCCGGATTGGCGGCTGTCGAGGAGGGTTTGCTCGAAGCCACCAAGAGCGAGGTCCCGTTCATCACGGAAGCCGCCCAGCACCTCGTGCGGGCCGGCGGGAAGCGGTTCAGGCCGCTGCTCGTGATGCTCGCCGCGCAGTTCGGCGACCCCTACGCGCCGGGTGTCGTGCCCTCGGCCGTGGTCGTCGAGCTGACCCACCTCGCCACGCTGTACCACGACGACGTGATGGACGAGGCCGAGGTCCGGCGCGGGGTGGACAGCGCCAACGTGCGCTGGGGCAACTCGCTGGCCGTCCTCACGGGCGACTTCCTCTTCGCCCGCGCCTCGTACATCCTGGCCGACCTCGGGCCCGAGGCCGTCCGGATCCAGGCCGAGGCGTTCGAGCGGCTGGTGACCGGACAGATCCTGGAGACCGCGGGGCCGCGCGACGGCCGAGACCCGGTCGACCACTACCTCGACGTGCTCGGCGGCAAGACCGGATCGCTGGTCGCGGTCGCGTGCCGGTTCGGCGCGATGATGTCGGGCGCCGACGAGACCGTCGTGGACGTGCTCACGCAGTACGGCGAGCGCCTCGGCGTCGCCTTCCAGCTCGCGGACGACGTCCTCGACATCGCGTCCGACTCGCACGAGTCCGGCAAGACGCCGGGGACGGACCTGCGCGAGGGCATCGCCACGCTCCCGGTGCTGCGGCTGCGCGAGCGCGCCGAGCGGCTGGGCCTCGCCGAGGACATCGCGCTGTGCGAGCTGCTCGAGTCCGACCTGACGGACGACGCGCGGCACGCGGAGGCGCTGGCCCGGCTGCGGGAACACCCCGCGCTGGAGCAGGCGCGCCGCGACACCGTGCGCTACGCGGAGGAGGCGCGCGCCGCGCTGGCCCCGCTGCGCGAGTGCGACGCGAAGGCCGCGCTGGTCGAGCTGGTGGACGCGGTGGTGCACCGGGCCGGCTGAGCCGACTCGGGGGTGCACCCCTCACGCGCCGGCCGGGAAGCCGACGCGCGGATGCCCCGTCATGGGCCCACTGGGAGCCACTCGCCTCCGGGACGTCCGTCCCTCGACGTCCGGTCATGGGCCGGCCGGGATGGCCGGCCCGTGCGAGGGGCGGACGTCAGTAGCCTCCGGCTCCCGGGCTCGTGGTGGCCGGTGCCGGTGTCGAGGACGTCGCGACCGGTGTCGTGATCTTCGCTCCGCCGGGCGTGACGGCCCACCACGTTCCGTCCACTCCCTGGCCGTACGGCTCCTTCGGCTCGTCGTCCTTCGCGTACCGGTACAGGGGCCAGCCGGCGAGGGTGATCTGGGTGGTGCCGTCGTTGCGCTTCACCGTGGAGACCAGGCTCTTGTCGATGCCCTTCGTCGTCACCGCGCTCTTGGCCGTGGTGGTGGCCGCGGGCCAGAGGGCGGCGCAGGTGTCGTAACAACTGACCTTGGTCGGGTTCACCGAGTCCGTGTCGAAGCGGTACAGGACGTACCCCTTGCCGTCGGTCACGACCGTGCCCAGTTTCGCGACCTTGGCGGTGGTCAGCGTCGTCGTCGCCGATCCTGTCGCGCCGTTCTGCGTCGAGCCGCCGCTCTGCGCGGAGCCGCTCTTCTGTGGGGTGCTGGTCCCGCTGCCGCTGCTGCCGCCGCCTCCCCCTCCGCATCCGGCGAGCGCGAGCGCCAGGACGGCGGCGCCCGTGGCGGCGTATCCCGTGACATGCCTGATGGCAACCATGGCGATCCCTCGATCCTGTGAGCCCGGAGTGCTGTGCGCTCCGGTCGCTGCCACCCGTACGTACGGATTCGAGCCGGTTTTTGCTCGAATGGTCGCCACATTTGACTATTTCTGAGCGATACGGAGTGATGTGACCGGCGCCACAGGGCGAAGGTGAGTCCGGGCCGAACCGGGTCCGTAATCCCCCGCAGAAGCTGACGCAGGGGGCGTCGGCCGGGTTACGGGGAGAAAACGGAATCATGGGATCGAACGCCATGTTCACGATGCGTCGCCAGAGCCTGATCCTGACCGGCGTCGCGGTGGCCGCCGCGGCCGGAGTCACCGCCGCCGTCGTCCCGGCGGCCGCCGCCGACCACGGCGCGCACGCCGGGAGCACGAGCCGGAGCGGCGACGCACACCACGCCGGGCGTGATGCCCACCAGGCCGGACGCGACGCCCACCACGCCGGACGCGACGCGCGGACGGCCGGGACCAGTCCCGCGGTCGTGACCAGTCACGTGGTCATGGGCGGCAGCGGCGGCACCGTCCTCGCCGCGAGCCTGCGGGGCGCCGCCGAAGTGCCCGTCGCGGGCGGCCCCGCCGTCGGCGACCCGGACGGCGCGGCGCTGGAGTTCATCAAGGTCGAGGGCGACGAGGTGTCCGTCGCCGTGAAATGGCGCGGTACCGGCAGGCCCACCCTGCTCCACATCCACCAGGGCGCGAAGGGAGCGAACGGCGACGTCAAGATCGACTTCAGTGGGCTGCTCGGCCGGATCAAGGGCCACAGCGCCGTCGGAACCGTCAAGGTCGAGGACACGGCCCTGCTCGACACGCTGAAGACCGATCCCGGTTCGTTCTACGCCAACCTGCACACCACGAAGTTCCCGGGCGGGGCCGTCCGTGGACAGCTCCACAAGGTGACGGGCGCCTTCGACTTCCGCGACGCCCTGCACAACTTCCAGGCGTCCGTGGTCGAGGGCGAACAGATCTACGAGTGCAAGGCGGCCGACGGCGGCGGCTACGCCTTCGCCCAGCGCGATGTCTCCGCGCGGCTCGGCGGCCACATCGCTCACTCGTTCGTGAAGCCCAACTCCGGTACTCCGCAGTGGATCGCGCCCGACCGCAGCGCCGTCACCGGCACGCTGATCGCGAAGACCCCGAACGGCGCAACGAACATCCCCGAGCTCGACCTCAGGGCCACGAAGTCCGGCAGGGACCACGGTCTGCTGGCCGGCACGCAGGAGATCCTGCGCCTGAACACGGTGGGCGGTGTCGCCCCGGCGGGTTCGTGCGCGCCGGGCGCGATCGTGGGTGTTCCCTACCGCGCCGACTACGTGTTCGTGCAGCGCTGAGCAGAGCTTCCGAACCGCCGGGCCACCCAGCCACCGGGCCGCCGGTCCGGCGGAGCACCGGCCGACGCGGTGCCGGCCGACACGGCGCCAGGGCGGCGTTTCCCCCACGAGCGACCCCTACGGGTCCGGGGGAGGCGCCGCCCTCTCGCGTCATACCGCAGGACTACGCGGAGTTGAGCCCCCGGGTTGACGCGTTCATCCGGCGTATTTGGTCAGATGGAGAACACCACTCCTCACCGGTCCGGGTGAGAATGGCGGCTTAGGAGTGGAGCGGAAACGAGGGCAGGGCCGCCGCCGACGACGGAGGTAAGGCACACATGGCACCGTACGAATCCGACGACAGCGCGAGGGCCGCGGAGGCCGACGACAGGCTCGCCGGGCGACGCAAGGCCGCTCGGTACGTCGTTCCGGTCGCGGTGGTGGGGGTGGCGGCGGCGACGATCGGACTCGTCCCGGCGCTCGCCGACTCCGGAGACCCCGACCTGCCGAAGGTCACCGCACAGCAACTCATCGAGAAGATCGCCCAGTCGGACGTCCAGCAACTGTCCGGCACCGTCAAGATCAGCACCGATCTGGGGCTGCCCGACCTGGGCGGTCTGGAGAGCGGCCTGCTGTCCGGCGCGGCCGGGGGGCACGACGGTTCCTCCGCCGACCCGCAGTCCAAGCTCCTCGAACTGGCCTCGGGCACGCACACCCTGCGTGTCGCGGCCGACGGACCGGACAGGGGCAAGGTCTCCCTGCTGGACAACGCCGCCGAGTACAGCGTCATCCACAACGGCAAGGACGTGTGGGGATACGACAGCAAGTCGAACGAGGTCTTCCACTCGGCGTCGGCCGAGTCCGGGCTCGCCGGCGAGGGCGCCAAGGGCAAGGCGCCGCGGGATGTCCCGGCCACCCCGAAGGACTTCTCCGACGAGGTCCTCAAGTCCGTGGACGACACGACCTCCGTCACCGTAGACGGCACCGCCCACGTCGCCGGCCGCGACGCCTACAAGCTGGTCATCAAGCCCCGGCAGTCCGGCACCACGGTCGGCGCGATCAGTATCGCGGTGGACGCGAAGACGGGGCTGCCGCTGAAGTTCACGCTGACCCCGGCGAGCGGTGGCGCGGCCGTCGTGGACGCGGGCTTCACCCAGGTCGACTTCTCCCGGCCGGCCGCGTCGACGTTCGCCTTCACCCCGCCGAAGGGCGCGAAGGTCACCGAGGGCGACGACGCGAAGGGCACGAAGGGCGGCGAGTCGAAGGGCGGCGCACCGAAGGACTTCGAGAAGGCGCTGCCGAAGGGACACGAGGGCACGGCCGACGGTCTCGGCGGCTCGAAGACCATCGGCGAGGGCTGGAACGCGATCGTCGTCCTCGACACCGGTGGCGAGGGCGTGCCGTCCGGCGCGTCCGGCTCGACCGGCAACAGCGACGTCGACGGGTTCCTGAACTCCCTCGGCGACCACGTCAAGGGCAAGTTCGGCTCGGGCACGGTCTTCTCGACCCGCCTGGTCAACGCGCTGATCACGGACGACGGCACGGTGTACGCCGGAGCCGTCACCAAGGCCGCGCTGGTCAAGGCGGCCGACGCGGCCCAGTAGAAGCACCCAGGCGAGCCGAACCGAGGGAGCCCATGGAGGAGCTGTCCGCCGACGAGCCCGATCCGGCGTACGCCGCGGGCGCCGCCGTCCCCGCGGGGCGGACGGTGAGCGCCCGCACTCAGCCGGCCCGGGACCCCGGAGGTTCCGGCGCCGCGCCGGTGAGGGCGGTGGGTGACGCGGTTGCCGCGTCACCCACCGTGACCGCACGGCGGGCGGGAGAGGCCGGTGCCGCGTCCGCGGAGGGCGCGGTGATCGCCACCCGCGCGCTGAGCAAGCGGTACCGCGGCGGACAGCTCGCCGTCGACGGCCTGGACCTCACCGTCCCGGCGGGCAGCGTCTTCGGCTTCCTCGGCCCGAACGGCTCGGGGAAAACAACCACCATCCGCATGCTGATGGGCCTGATCGAGCCGACCTCGGGCACGGCGAGCGTGCTGGGGCGGCCCATGCCCCGGTCCGCGCGCGCCGTGCTCCCGCACGTCGGGGCGCTGATCGAGGGCCCCGCCCTGTACGGCTTCCTCTCCGGTCGGGACAACCTCCTCCGGTACGACGCCGCGGACCCGACAGCCGACCCGCGCACCCGGCGCACCCGTGTCGGGACCGCGCTGGACCGGGTCGGACTGACCGCGGCGGCGGGAAAGAAGGCGAAGGCCTACTCCCTGGGGATGAAACAGCGGCTCGGACTCGCGGCCGCGCTGCTCCAGCCCCGCCGACTGCTCGTCCTGGACGAGCCGACCAACGGTCTCGACCCCCAGGGCATGCGCGAGATCCGTGCGCTGGTCCGGGAGCTGGCCTCCGAGGGCACGACCGTCTTCCTCTCCTCGCACCTCCTCGACGAGATCGAGCAGGTCTGCACCCACGCGGCCGTGATGACCCAGGGACGGCTGATCGTCCAGGGCCCGGTGGCCGACCTCGCCGCCGGTGCCCGGGGCCGGCTGGTGGTGACCACCCCGGACCCCGGGGACGCGGCACGGATCCTCAAGGAGCAGGGCGTCACGGATCTCGTCGTGACCGGGACGGGAGTGACGGCGGAGCCGCCCGTTCGTGAACTGGCCGAACTGAACGCGGCGTTGGTGCTGGGTGGCGTCAGGGTCCGCGGCTTCGGAGTGGAACGGGCATCGCTGGAGGACGCGTTCGTGGCGCTGACCGGGGAGGGTTTCGATGTCGCGGGCTGAGAGTCTGCCGAAGCGGGACGCGGAAGGGGCACCGGAGGCGCGCACGGGAGGAAGCACACCTCCGGCGACGAAGCAAGGAGACGACGGAGCGGCGACGACCGGTACGCCGCCGCCCACGGGAGCGACGACGAGACCCGGAACCACCCGCCGACCCCGCCCCCTGTGGACACTCGGACTCTTCCGCGACGAACTCGTCACCACCTTCCGCCGCTGGCGCACGATCGCGCTGCTCGGGGTGCTCGCGGCCGTGCCGATCCTCATCGGCGTGGCCGTCAGGATCGAGACCGGAGACGGCTCGACCGCGGGTGGTGGCGGCGAGGGCCCCGCGTTCATCGCTCAGATCACCAACAACGGCCTGTTCCTGGTGTTCACCGGGCTCGCCGCGACCCTGCCGTTCTTCCTGCCGATGGCGATCGGCGTCATCGCGGGCGACGCGATCGCGGGCGAGGCCAACGCCGGAACCCTGCGCTATCTCCTCGTCGCGCCCGCGGGCCGTGCGCGGCTGCTGCTCACGAAGTACGCGACGACGATGACGTTCTGCCTGGTGGCGACCCTGGTGGTGGCGGTCTCGGCGTTCGCGGTGGGTGCCCTGCTGTTCCCGCTGGGCGACCTGACCACGATCTCCGGGACCCGTATCGGATTCGCCGAGGGGCTCGGCAGAGCGCTGCTCATCGCCCTGGTCGTGGCCGCGTCACTGACCGGTGTCGCCGCGCTCGGCCTGTTCGTCTCCACCCTCACCAACAGCGGCATCGCGGCCATGGCGACGACGGTCGGCCTCCTGATCACCGTCCAGATCCTCGACCAGATCCCCCAGCTCCACGCGCTCCAGCCGTACTTCTTCTCCCACTACTGGCTGTCCTTCGCCGACCTCATGCGCGACCCGGTCTACTGGGACGACCTCGTCCGCGACCTCGGCCTCCAGAGCCTGTACGTCGCCGTGTTCGGTTCGGCCGCGTGGGCGCGGTTCACGACGAAGGACATCACCGCCTGAGCGGGCACGCGTCACCCCTCGTAGGGGAAACGCGCGAGCGGTGCCTCCTGGGTGAAGAAGGTCTTCGCGCGGGTCAGGGCCGCGGTGTCGTTCAGTACGTCGCCGGGCCGGCTGCCGTTGCCGAGCAGGACTCCGCCGAAGCGCATCCGCATGTACGCCGCCGTGTGGTTCAGGGTGCCGATCAGCGGGTCGGCGACCTCCGGCTCCTCGTGCGCGAGCGCGGTGACGCCCCACAGGGTGCGGCCGGCCAGCGTGGCCTTGAAGTCGACGCCGGGCGTACGGAGCCAGCCGGACCAGTAGTCCAGGTAGCGCTTGGTCAGGCCGGACACCGAGTACCAGTACAGCGGGGAGGCGATCACGATGTCCGTGGCGGCGAGGGTGGCGTCGAGCAGGGTGCCCTCCGTGCCCGAGGCGGGCGGGCGTACGTGGTCGCCGTCCCGGCGCAGGTCCATGAAGTCGGGGAGCGGGTGCTCCGCCAGGGACAGCCAGCGCTGCTCCACGTCGGCGGGGAGTTGTTCGGCCGCCCTGCGGGTCAGGGTCTCGGTGTTGCCGTCGGGGCGGCTGCTGCCGAGCACGAACAGGAATCGGCGGGTCATGGTTTCCCCCTGAGATGCGGCGGCGCCTATCACTTGCGTGAACAATATATGCATACGCATCTACCGTCCAGGCCGACCCCTGCGACTCGACTCACCCCAGCTTGCTCGCCCCCTCCGCCCCTACCCGACCCATACCTGGGGCTCCGCCCCGGACCCCGCTCCTCAATCGCCGGAGGGGCTGAATCTTGCCCGGCACCCGAAAAGGCGCCCCGCGGGGAGGCCGCCCCCTGGGCTCCGCCCCGGACCCCGCTCCTCAAACGCCGGAGGGGCTGAGACTTTCGCCCGCGGCCGGGGCTGAAACCCTCCACGGCCCGCAGTCGGGATCCGGCGTGAGGGGACGTGGCGGTACATCGATGCCCGTCGCCACCGACGGCCACATCTCCGTCCGACGGCGACGGGCTGATGCACCGGCACGGCCCCGACCCACCCACCGGGGCTACCGCCCGGACCGCGGCGGCTGTGGCGGCCGCTGCACCCGTGGGGCCGACCCGGGCACGGCCGCGCCGGGAACAGCTCCGCCCGGGGAGGCGGAACGCCGGCCGGACTGGAGACGGGCCGCGTTCGCCACGGGGTTCGTCGGCCCGCCGGAGCCAGTGGCCCCCGCCACAGCCGGCCTCCGCCAACTCTCCGGAACCGAAGCGTGTCGCTCCACGGTCCCCCGCGTCCGCGCCTCCGCCAGCCGAGCCGCCTGCTCGGCCACGGGCGCGAACCCCGGAGCCGCGTTGCCGCTCTGGGAAGGCACCTGGCGGACAGCCATGGCCCCCAGGGCGGCCTGGGTGTCACGGGGGAACACATCCCGGGGCAGCAACTGCGAGGCCGCACCGGTCACCTCGACCCGGTGCTGCCTCCCCCCGGACTCGAACGTGACGCCGTACCCGAGGTACTGCCGGTCCCGGTCGAACATCAGGTCCCCCCGCACCCGCCCACCCCCGTCCCGCGTCCGCTCGCTCAGCTCCCGAAGGGCCTCCGGCATCGGCGCGGTCCGCCCGAGGCTCGCCACATACGCGTCCGCCTCCACACGCCCCTCCCGGAACCGCGGCGTCCCGTCGGGCCCGAGGTGCATCTGCACGGCCCCGACCCGGTTGTCGGGGTGGATGTCGATGGTGAGGCGTCCGTCCCCGCCGTACTCGCGGACGAACCGCTCGCGCAGCGCGGTGAACTGCACCTGGTTCTCCAGCGCCGGAGGCAGGTTCGGCCCGTAGATGGTGACCCGCGCCTCGGGGTCGGCCTCCAGGATGATCTCGGCGTTGGCCACCCCCGTGCCACCGGCGCCCGCGACGAGCCACGTCTTCGGGGCACCCTCCGCACCCGCGGCCCGCGCGTCGAACCGTCCCTCGGCGATCTCGTCCCCGATGAAGACACGTCCAGGCGCGGCGGCCCGCGCCCGCTCCCACTGGGCGGTCGCGTCGAGTGTCTGGAGCGCGGCCCGCGCCCCGCCGCCCGAGCGCAGCCCGTCCAGCACCCCGTCCTCCCGCAGCACCTGGAGCGCCCGCTCCGCGGTGACCTCCCCGGTCAGCCGCGCGTGCGCGGGCGAGTCGGCGGGCAGTTGTCCGCGTACGGCGTCGAGGGCCTCCGGCAGATTCACCGCGTCCCGGCGGTCGACGCCGGGCACCATCTCCGGCGGCAGCCCGGTGGCCACGGTCGGCGTGCCCTCGACCTTCACGTAGAGGTCCGGGGAACCGTCACCGGGACGGATGTGCGCGTAGAGGTGGCCGTCCTGGCCCGGGACCAGGGCCGCGGTGCCGTCGACGACAGGCCCGCGTACGGCGAGCTGGTCCTCCCACAGGCGTACCGCGTCGCGCGGAACCCGCGCGGTCGGGTCGGCGAACTGGTGCGCGTCGCCCATCCCGTTGCCCCGCATGTCCCTCGTCTGGTCGGGGGACTGGACGATGCCCTGGCCGGGGTCCAGGTGCCAGCGGCCGCGGGCGTCGACGAGCAGGGCCTCGGGGTCGCGTCCGACGAGGCTGGCGCCACCGCCGATGACGACCTGGCGGGTCGGCCACTCGCCGGTCGTGGCGCTCTCCGTGCGGAGCTGGTCCAGGGTGGCGGCACCGTCCCGGGTGCGCTGGTCGGCAGCCTGGGCCGCCGCCGCGGCGAGCTCCTCGCGGGGGACGGGGGAGCCGTCGGGCCGGAAGCCCGGCAGGGGAGGGGCGCCGACGGTGGCCCCGAGGGGCCGGGCGTGCTCGGCCCGTGACCGGAACTCCCGTAACTCGGCGGCGTCGGCCGCGCTCAACCGCTCGACGGGGACGGCCAGTTCGCGCAGGGCGTCGGCGGTCGCCGGGGTCAGATGCGGGTCGATGACATCGCGGCGGATGTCCGAGGCCTGGAGTTCCGAGGCGTGACGGTCGGAGTCGACGGGGGCCAGCGGCCGTAGCCCGACGTGGTCGATGAGCGCCGACAACTCGCTCCGGGACTCGGCACGTTGGGCGGCGTCGAGGGCGACGTCGTTCATGCGGGTGGCCAGGTGGTTCAGTTCGCCGACCCGGCCGAGGTCCTCCTCGGTGAGGCTCAGGCGCCGGTCCGCGCCGCCGAGGCCGCCGCGCGCCAGCAGGTCCTGGCGGTTCGGCGCGACGCCCGCGACCTCGGGGTCACCGGCGGCGGCACGGGTCGCCCGGTCGCGCACCGCGATCAGTTCGCCGACCTCGTGGCTCAGCGCCCGGCCCACCTGGCGCGGGTCCATCCGGTCCGAGAGTTGGACGACGTGCTGGTCCGAGGTGGTGTTGACGTGGGTCCGCGCGACCGTGCCGGAGGGGAGGGGTATGGCGTCCAGGCGCAGGGTGAGGTTCCGGCCCCGGTCGTCGGTGAGCGCGAAGAAGCGGTCGCCGGCGGCGCCGGACCGCAGCTCGACCGAGGTCAGCCGCTGCGCGTACAGGCTCCCCACCACCATCGGCAGGGCGCTCTCCGCCTGCGCGACGACGGCCGCCTGCCGTCCGGGGTCGGGCGCGGCGCCGGTGCCCGAGACGAAGCGGCTGCCCGCGACGTCGGTCGCGGTGATGACGACGGGCTCCGCGCGGGCGTTCTTCCGGGCGTCCGCCCGGTCGGAACGGCCGGCGTTCCCGTGGGCGGGCGGTTCCTGGTCCACTGGCACTTTCCCCCTTGAACGGCCTCGTGGCACGTAAGATCTTGGCATGCTGATCGCCCGTTCGACGCAGGAAGCACACCTCTACATGGACCTGCACGCGTGCGCGTGCGGGGCGGAGAGCTTCGAGCGCGAGCACCGTCTGGACGAGCGTGACGGTGTCCTGGTCGCGGTGTACGAGGGCGTCTGCCCCCCATGCGGCCGCGCCCGCTCCTTCGCGTTCCGGCTCGCCGACGAACTCCCGCCCGCACCACCGGCGTTCGGCGGGCCCGAGCCCTCGCGGATCATCGACCCGGGGGAGTTCCTGTGGGTCAGCGACCAGGTGGCCACGGACACGGGGCTGCGGTTGCTGCACACCCCGTCCGCCGAGCGGCACGTGCAGCGCGAGGGTTCCGCGTTCGCGCTCGCGGCGGTCGAGGAAGTCCTCAAGTTCCTTCCACAGGGCGCCGACAGCGTCCCCGAGGAGCTGTTCACCTCGGAGCGCGGCCGCGAGCTGTACGACAGGACCCCGCACCGCTTCGGGCGGGCCGCACTCCTCGAGAACATCGCCCGCAAGCGCCGCATCCTGGAGAGCATCGACCCCGTGGGCCCGCACCAGAACACGTAAGCCCTGCCCACCGCTCACGGCGTCCGCGGTGGCCGGGGCGCCGGGCGCGGGACGGCCGCGGCGGCCGGAGCCGACGGCGTGCCCCCGGTCACCGGGGAGGCGCTCCCGCCACCGGACCGCAGGCGTGCCGCCGTGGCGACCCGAACCGTGGCATCCCCCGCACCACCCGACCCCGACACCGCGCCCCCCGGCCCCGGCATCGCACCACCTGCGACACCCGCCCCCGACACCACCCCCGCCGAGGAACCAAGCCCCGACACCGGGGCCGGCCCCGTCCCCCGCCCGGCGGGGAACACCCCCCGATCCGAGGTGATCAGCGCGGTGGCCAGCCCTTCCTCGACCAGCTTCTCCGCGTTCTCGCGGCCGACGGAGAACCCCCGCCCCGACGTGCTCCGCGCGTACAGGTCCTCGATCATGACCTCGGGGGCCATGCGCCCGCCGTACGGGTCGCGGCCCGCGTCGAACGCGGTGCGGCCGTGCTGCCAGCGGCCGGCGTTCTGGGCGAGGCACTGCTCGACGGGGACCTCGACCGACAGCAGGACGCGCCGGTCGTAGCCGTCGGCGCGCAGATCGCCGAGCAGCTTCTCGTTCCAGCGCTGGTCGCGCAGCGTCGCGTCGTAGAGGAGGTTGTAGCCCTCGGAGCGGGCCCACCGCTCGAAGACCTCCTGGAGGAAGGCCGATTCGCGGTGGGTGAGCGAGGCCGTCTCGGACGGTGCTACCGGCCGCCCGTCGGACAACACATGCGCGGCGGGCGGCAGATGGGGCGATCCGCCGTGCTCGAAGATCGCCACCTTGAACTGGTCCGGGTCCAGGACCACGTAGTCGCGTACGTCGATGCCGTGCGCCCGCCGCAGCGCGTGCCCGAGTTCGTCGTCGCGCCCCTGCCACTCGTCGAGCCCGCGCAGCGCGCCGCCCTTCCCGGCACCGGGCGCCCCGGCGGTGAGCAGGGCGGCATGGCCGTCGCGCGGCAGGCCGGTGCAGCGCGCGGCGAACTCCTCCAGGATCGCGGAGTGCATCCGCTCGCGGTCCGGCGTCCACAGCGCGCCGCGCCGGAAGCGGGCGAACGTGTCCGCGTCGCCCGGCGCGAGATCGCCGCCCGGTGACATCCGGTTCTGCAATTCCCGGTACAGCGCGCGGTATTCGGGTCTGAGCCCCGCCTCCGGCCGCTCGCTCGTGGTCATGGCCGCCGCTCGGGCCCGTCGGCCCGGCCGTCCGGCCGGCTGTCGATCCTGTGCTGGATCTCCTCCACGTCCTCGCGGGTCACCTGCCCGAGCAGCCGTGCCGCGGCGAGCACGGACAGCGTGTTGTCCTGGTGGGTCGGCTCGGGATGTCCCTCGTCCAGGCCCTCCTCGGTCTCGAAGGGCCAGCCGGCGACGGTCGCGATCATCTGCTCGCGTTCCACGAATCCGGCGGCGTAGAGCCCCAGATAGGCGCGCAGGGAAGGGGTCGAGTCGGCCGCGGACGTGTCTTGTGCGGGAGTGTCGTTCATGGGCGGAGTATTCCTCGCTCACCAGAGACTGGTCTCGTACGGATCCGGGTCGGACCGATGGGAGGACGCGGCGACGGCGTCCTCGTACGGCTCGACCGCGGGTGGCGTCTTAGGACGGTGACTTCCGCCCTTGCAGCCCGCGAACGGGCCGCTGGGGGAACGCAGTTCGGACAGTACGGCGCCGAGATGGTCCCGGTGCCAGACGGCGGGGCCCGACGCGCCCGCCGCCGGGTCGGTGTGCTCCTGCCAGGCCAGCCACAGCCCGTGCAGTCGGGCGACCGCCTCCGGGTGTTCCCACCAGCGGGGACACCAGGGCTGTTGCGAGGTGACCTCGCGGCCGTAGACGGGAAGCAGCAGGTCGCTCACCCAGAGGGCCAGTCGGCTCATCTCCCCGGCGTACTCGGGACCGTCGAGGAAGAGGATGAACGGCGGTGCGTCGGGGGCCTGTTGCTCGGCCGCGTCGGTCGTCATCGAGAAGGCTTCCTTTCAGCGGACGGCACAGGGCCACGGCCGCGTCGGACCGCTTCGGCGGCGGATTGCACCGGACGCCGGGCGCCCCGGGCCGTTTCGGCGGCGGACTTCACCGGGCTTGGGCCTCCCCGGGCCGCGGAGGGCGCGGATGTCATCGGTAGGTGATCCTCTCGGCCGCGCGGGCGGTGATGGCCTTCACCTCGGCCTGGGCGGACGCCGCGATGCGGTCGGCGCCCGGTTCCGCGTACCAGGGGCGGAGCCGGACCAGGGCGGGCCTGATGCCGGTGGCCAGGAGCAGGGCGGTGCCCTTGGGCAGCGCGCGGATGCGGTCGGCGGGCAGGATGCGTTCCAGGCGGTACGACGTCGACCGGGACCGTCCGTCCTTGCTCCTGGACCAGCTCACCGTCGACACGTCGTGCTCGCCGACCAGCCGGGAGATCTTCTCCACGAAGTCGGCGTCGTCCAGGCCCGCGCCGAGCAGCTTGATGGTCGCGGCCGACCAGAGCGCGTCCATGCCCGCCTCGCCCCAGACCCGTGCGCCCTGCCGGTAACTCTGGAGCAGAGTCACGATGTTGATGCCGCGGGAGCCGAAGTGGGAGTACAGGTCTGGGAGATCGGCGATCCGGCAGACGTTGGCCGCCTCGTCGAGGACCGCCGTCATCGGCGGTTCGAGGCGTCCGCCCATCCGTTCGGCGGCGACGACTCCCGCGCGCAGCACGGAGTCGGCGGCCGCGGCGATGACCCCGGCCGCCGAACCACCGCCGTCCTTGGAGAGCAGATAGAGCGTGTCGGCGGACAGCACATGGCGGTCGGGGAAGAACTGCGGCAGCGCGGGATCCGGGGTCACCCACGCGGAGATCGCGGGGTCGAGCAGGCAGGCCACGCACTGGCGGCTGGTCTCGTAGATGCCGTCCCGGGTCTCCACCGCGCCCTGCACGGTGCCCTGCAACTGGTCGGCGAGCGCCGTCATCCCGGCGTCGCGCAGCAGGTCGACCGGGGTGCGGTCGGCCGGGTCGGCCAGCCAGGCGAGGACCTCGCCGATCGGCCTGCAGCCGCGCTGGGCCGCGTGGAAGAGGGCGGTGAGGGTGTTCTGGGCGGCCGAGATCCAGAAGTCGCGACGGGAGGCGTCGTCGTTGACCGCGCCGACGAAGTGTCCGGCCAGCCGGCGGGCGCCCTCGATCGTGGCCGCTTCGGCGAGCATGTCCCACCACAGGCCGCGCGGGGTGTGGGCGATGCCCTGGGGGTCGAACGTCCAGACCCGGCCGACCCGTTCGCGTTCCGCCAGCGTCACGCTGTACACGTCCGCCTTGTTGGACGTCAGCAGCACACTGCCGCGGGCCCGCAGGACGCGCGGGACCGCGATGCCGGTGGACTTGCCCGCGCGGGGCGCCATCAGATCGAGCTCGACGTCCTCGTGACTGGAGCGCAGTTCCGGGCCGCGGGGTTCGAGGTTGCCGATCAGGTTCCCGGTGTCGTCCGGGGTGACCTTGCTGAGCTTGGCCAGGACCGGGCGCAGCTCGCGGGCCCGCCGGGCGGCGCCCTTGGGCAGGAGGGCGGCCAGTTCCTTGCGGCCCGCGAGGCCGGTGGGCGCGGTGAGTCGGCGTCGTACGAGCGTGATCAGGACGGTGATCGCCGCCACGACCGTGCCGAACACCGTGGCCATGCCCGCGGTGAGCGCGGTCGGTGAGGCGGTCGGCCACAGGGGGCCGGGGCCCTCCTTCGCCAGGGTCGAGAGGGTGGACAGGGCGAAGGGGGGCGGGTGCCAGCCGGCGCCGGTCACCGCCGCGCCCAGGGTTCCGCCCAGCCAGGCGCCGAGGAACATCGTGCCGATGAGGAACGCGGCTCCCGGCACGATCCAGGGGAGGAGGTCCTCTCCGGCCCCGGGTCCCGTCCTGCGTGTGCTGCTCATCTCTGCTCCCCCCGTTGGATGTCTCTCGCCCCCGCCGCCCCTACCCGTCCCATCCCGGGGCGGTGCCCCCGGACCCCCCGCCGCGCTCCGCACGGGTCCTCAAACGCCGGACGGGCTGGAATGTCCCCGCGGCCTTCAAGCCTGGGGCGGGCTGGAATGTCCCTCGGCCTCAAGCCCCGGACGGGCTGAAACGCGTCCCGGACGGGTTGGAATGTCCCCTCGACCTTCAAGTTCCGGACGGGCCGGCGGCCTTTTGCAGGGACGTCTTGCCCGCTTCCGACCAGCGGGTGTTCGTGTTGTGCAGGGCACGCTCGGTGTCGGTGATGGAGACCTTGATCGGGATGCCGGGACGGCCGCCCACCTTGATCAGGAAGCGTCCGCGTCCGGGCGGCTCCTCGTTGCCGCCGGTGCTCGCCCAGCCGGGCGGGGACGACCAGGAGGACACGAGCTCGATCTCGCGCTCGGACATGCCCACGATCTCGCCCAGCTCCCGCATCTCCGAGCGCGGCAGCCCGGCGCAGACGACCATGCCCGCCCGCTCCACGAAACCCCGTGCCTTCGCGCGGTCGGCCTCGCTGCCGAGCGCCTCGGCGTCCTTCAGGGTGTGGGTGATCTTCGCGTCGCCGAGGCCGAGCGAACGGTTCAGCCGGGTCAGCGCGTCGATCCGCTCCACGATGCCGGAGGCGGCCCGCAGCGGACGCCACAACTCGTCGAGGACGGTGAAGAACCAGCGCTGCGGGGCGAGTCCGGCGTCCGCGAGGGCGTGCGCGGCGGCCACCGTGCCGAGCCCGTCCGACCAGGCCGCCAGCATCGCCGCGGCCGTGAGCTGGGTGTCCGCCTCACCGATGCGGGAGATGTCCACGCAGACGGCGGGCGACGCCGGGTTGATCCGGGTGGACGTCTCGGTCGCGAAGGTGTCGCCGAGCGGGCCGTCGAGCACGCCGAGGAGCGAACGGTGCAGCGGGTCCACGGCCTCCTGGTAGCGGGCCACGTTCCCGCGGTCCAGCGTCACCGCGCGGACCCGGTCGGGACCCTCGTCCAGCACCTTCAGCAGATCCGGCAGGAGCGGCGGCCGCCCCGGCTTCGTACGCTCCGCGAGATGGTGCAGACACGCGGACAGCACCGACTGCTCGTGGTCGTCCATCGGACGCCCGCGCACGATGGTGATCAGCGCCGCGACCATGTTCAGCACCCGGCCGTGCGCCTCCGCGGCCAGGATCCGGCCGCGTTCGCCGCCGATCCGGGCCGCCGCCTCGCCCATCGCGCCCGGGTCGAGGACGTTGATGCCACCGACCCCGCGCCCGATGGAGATCACCTGGCCGCCGAGCGCCCGTACGGTGTCGGCGTAGTCGGGCTTCAGGTCGCCGAGGACCAGGGGCGTGATGCCCGTCGCGGACATGCCGATCAGCATGCGGTTGACCAGGGTCGACTTGCCGAGGCCCGGCATGCCCAGCATGAAGAGCGACGGGTTGGAGATGTAACGGGCCCGGGTGAACCAGGAGATGGGGTCGCCGCACACCGTCGCCCCGGTGTGCAGATGCTGCCCGAGCGGGACCCCGGTCATCGGCGCGCCGGAGCCGGCCGCGAACGGCCACAGCCCGCACGCCTGCACGGTGGTCGCGCGCCACAGCGCGGGCGGGTCGACGTGCCCGACCTGGCCGCCCGCGGGGCCGTACCAGCCGCGCGGCGGCGCGGTGACCGGGTTCCCCTGCGTCTGCTGCCTGCTCACAGTGCCTCCCGGATCTGGTACGGAACGAGGGTGTGCTCCCACGGGAGCAGGCCGACCGGCAGCGTGCAGGTGAAGGCGGCGGCCTGCATCCGGTCCGCGGGGCGCATCAGGATGCGGGACGAGGCCTGGAGGTTGCGCACGGTGATGCCCGCGTCCTGCAACTGCTCCTCGTCGTCCACGGTGACCGTCATCATCAGCGAGAACTCCACGAGCCCCGCGCCCGCCGCCTCCTCGGCCGCGGTCTGCTCGGCGGCCTGCATCTCCGAACTGGCCCGCGCCTGGACGAGACCGCGCTTCGAGCCCGCCATGAAGTGCGCGGTGCGCCGGTCGGACTCGACGATGCGGGCCGAGGTCGCCGGGTCGATGGGCCGGTAGATCAGGGAGACCCGCTTGCGCCGGGTGCCCGGAGCCGGTTCGAGGAGCCCGCGCAGCACGCTGGAACGGACCGTGCCGCGCGGCGCGAGCGTCAGCATCCAGGTGCGCGAGACCCCCGAGTCGTGCTTGTACGAGGTGACGGTCTCCACGGCCGCGGCCGGGCCCGCGTCGCCCCACTCCACGCCCGTCGTGGCGTGCTCGGCGCGGGCGCTGAGCACATCGGGGGCGATGGCGGGGTCGTACGCCACCCGGACGATCTCGGCGAGCCGGTCGGCCGGCAGTGGGTAGGCGCTGCCGCCGCCCGCCGCGACCAGGCCGGACAGCAGTCCGGGCAGCCGCATCGACAGATCGGTGACGATGTCGTCCGTGCCGCGCTTGGGGCCGCCCGTCGGGCCGTAGGTCAGGGCGATGTACGTGTGCATCTCGGAGGACGCCGACGGATAGCGCTCGACGACCTCCTCCATCACGGCGCGCGCGGCGGCCGGCGCGTCCGGGGAGATCCGGGGGAGCACCTCGGCCGCGAGCCGGGTCCCTGTGTCCGGTGCGGTCTCCACGACCACCTGGGCGCCGCGCAGGCCGGGTTCGTGCGAGAGCCGCGCGAGCCAGTCGCCCCAGGAGGCCACCCAGATGTCGACCTGGGAGGGGTCGACGAGCGAGCCGCCGTCCGGTTCGCAGGCCAGCACCACCGTGTAGAGGCCGCGTCCCGGGTGGTGCAGCACGCCGAAGGAGCGGTTGTAGGCGTCGCGGCCCTCGTGCATCCGGGTGCGCGCGAGCAGTCCGGGCGGCTGGTAGCGGCCGCCGGGGCGCTTGGACAGCGGCCCGGAGAGGTAGGTGTGCGAGCCGGCCGACTTGCGCCGCGCCCAGCCGACGCGGATGGCGAGGACCTGGTAGACGTTGCGGCCGTCGACCGTGCGCAGCGCCAGCGGGGCGAGGAAGAGACTCACCGGTACGAGGACGACGATCGCGGCGGTCAGCGAGACCAGCGAAGCCAGCAGCGCCACCAGCAGTCCGCCGAAGGCGACGACGGTGCCGAGCAGACCCAGCGGACCGAGTCCGGGACGGCGGGGCCTGCGCCAGTTCCCGTAGGTGGGACGCGTCATGGCGTCGGTGGACATGGGGTTCCTTCTTCCGGCTCGAAGCGCTGGATACGTGACGGGGGTGGAGTTCCGGGGCGGTGGCCGGCCCGGTGACGGCGGCCCGCGCGCCGCCCCGGAACTCGCTGAGCGCTGTGGCTCCTGAGGCTTCTGTGGCTCCTCGGCCTCGGGGCCGCTATTGGTTGTGGCCCTTCATCCCGTCGTTGTCGTTCAGGGAGTTGGCCACCTCACTGGCCGCCGCGACACCGGTCTGCACGGCGACCGCCGCGGCCTGTACGGCGAGGGTCGCGCCTCCCGTGGCAGCGCCCGCCGCGGCCGCGCCGCCCGCCGCCGCAGCGCCACCCGCGCCTCCGGCCGCACCCGCGCCACCGCTCGCCGGAGCTCCGGCGCCCGCGGACGGCGAGCCCTGCGGCCCGGCGGCGCCCCCGCCGCCTCCACCGGCACCGCCCGCGGCGATGCTGACGGCTCCGGTGGCGACGTTGTTGACCGCGTTCAGCGTGACCGTGCCGCCCGAGGTGCCGCCCAGGGCCGCGGTCGCCGGGACGATCAGCTTGAGCAGGGCCGGCAGGGCGAACACCGCCATGATCAGCATGCCCAGACCGGCGATGGTCTGGTCGAGGTTCTTGGTGTCCTTGGTCATCGAGGTGGCCGAGTAGATGATGAGCGCGGCCGCCGGTTTGTACAGCAGCCAGGCGGCGAGCCAGCCGACGTGCTTCTTCCACCAGCCCTCGCCCCACCCGGTCATCGAGGAGACGGCGGCCAGCGGCAGGGTGCCGACCAGCATGATCAGGACGCCGATGCGGATGTACATCAGACAGATCTGCACGAAGCTCGACAGCATCACCAGCAGGCCGAAGATGAGGATGAGGCCCGGCTGGTCGAGGGTCAGCACACCGAGCATCGTCGACGCCTGGTCGCCGAGGTCGGACTTCGCGTACACGTCCTGCGCGTACAGGTCGGAGGCCCTGGTGAGCGCCTGGACCACCGGGACGGCGACCGCGCCGACGAGGATGACCTTCCACATCCCCATGAACGCCTGCTTCATGGGCTGGCCCTTGCGCTCCAGTGCCATGTGGATCGCCGCGACCAGCAGCGAGGCCACCGCCACGTAGCCGACGAGCCAGTCGACCTCCGCGTCGATCTTGGCGATGGGCCCGGAGGCGTCCCCCACGTCCACGTGCATCCACACGCCGTTGAGCGCCTTGAGCACGGCCGCGGTCGCGTCGCCGATCGCCTTGGCGAAGGCCACCACGGCACTGTCGGTGAGCTGCGTGCCGACCTCGTCGATCACACAGTCGTACACCCGCCAGGAACACGACATCTCACACCTCCCAGGTGACGAAGCCCTTGGTGCCGCTGATCTGCGACATGCCCGAATAGACCGTCCCGTCGGTGTCGGGCGAGAGTTTCCAGTCGCCGTCCAGCCAGCGCAGCGTCACCGAGGCGGTGCCGTAGGCGTTCTTGCCGGGGACCCGCACGACGAACATCACGGTCGACTTCTCCTTGTCGTACGACAGGACGGTGAAGCCGGCGTAGCCGCCCCCGTCGGGCGCTCCCGAGGTCGGCTTGTCGCCCGCGGCGGTACGGCTCGCGACGAGCGCGTCGCGGCCCGCGCCGGGGACGACCTGCCGGTCGACGACCTGCCGCCAGCCCGGGTAGCTCAGGTGGTCGGTGATGGCGTGGGCGGCCATGACGGAGCCCATCGGCGTGTGGGCGAAGCAGGACCAGACCGGTCCGTCGAACGTGAGCGGGCCCGCCGTCCTCGAGACCGGCACCAGGCCGGTCCCGTCGGCCTTCCACGTGAAGTCCTTCGGGGCCCGGGCGGGCTTGGCCTGGTCGCCGTCGTCGGTGCGGCAGCCGTCGGGGCGGGTGTCCGGCCGGCCGCCGCGGTCCCGGTCCGGGCCGGCGGACGGGGTGGGCCTCTCGCCGCCCGATGCGTTCGCCGGCGTCCCGTCGCCTCCGCCGAGCATCGTGAAGACGGCGAGCACGAGCAGCACCAGCAGGAATCCGGCCGACAGGACCCAGCTTCGTTGCTGCCAGAACGGCTGTTCCCACTCTCCGCTGCCCCCTTGGGGCCGACCGGAGTTCAGCATGGTTGCGCTCCCTTCGCTCAGGCTCTGACGGAGCGTCGGTCAGGCGAAGACGAACGTGACGACGGGGCCCGCGGTGGCCACCAGGACACAGCCGCCGAGCACCATGCCGAGGCGGCCCATGTGCTCCGAGCCCTCGCCGCGGCGCATCGAGATCGCCATCATGGCGCCGGTGATGAGCACACCCGCGACGCCTGCCGCGGTGCCGGCCCAGGCGAGGATGCCGAGGACGGTGTCGACCTTGCCGGTCAGCGCGCCCGGCGCGTCACGGTTGGGGTCGGGGATCTTGCCGTCCGCCAGGTAGACGTACTGGTGGGCCTGGGCTGCTATCGCCTTGAACATGGTTTCTCCCCGATATGGCCGGCTGCTCGCGTCTCCGTCCGGGACGGACGCGGAACTCGCCGGATCTGAGCGGCACTTGCTCGGTACGAGCGGTACGTGCTTGCCGAGAGCGGTACTTGGGGGCGATGAAGATCCGTGGGACGCCCCGTGTTTCCCGGTGCACAGTGAGCTTGGCGACTCCTGTGGGCCGGGGCCAAGCGATGTGGGAGACCAGCACCTGTCGGTGACGTGTCCGTGACAGACGGGAAGAGACCGTCATGAAAGACGAGGTGGGAGGCGCGGAAAAGAGCTGAGGCACCATCAGGGGTGATGGTGCCTCGAGAGATCCCCACGACGCGGGGCGCGGCGGATGCCCTCCGCGGGACGACGGGTGACGGGTCGCGTCCGAAACGGGTGCCGGGCGGCGGGTGGCATCCGATGGTGCCGTCCGACGCGCGGCGGGTGGCATCCGGCGGTGCCGTCCGACGGGCGGCGGGTCGGACGGATGGTGCCGTCCGACGGGTGTCGCGTGGCATCCGATGCTGCCGTCCGACGGGCGACGCGTGGCATCCGATGCTGCCGTCCGACGGGCGACGCGTGGCTCAGAGTACGAAGCCGACGATGGGTCCAGCCGTGGCGCCGATGACGCAGGCGCCCAGCACCATCAGGAACTGATTCAAGTGCTCCTCGAACTCACCGGACTTGACGGCCAGCGCCATCCGGGAGCCCACCATCATCAGGCCCGCCACACCGGCGGCGGTGACGAGCCAGGCGATGATGCCGAGGACGTAGTCGAGCTGGCCGGTGACCTTCGCGTCGACGGCCAGCGGGGTGGCGGCGAGGGTGTACAGGGCGGTCATGGCGCGGTCCTTCCCGTCAGGCGGGCCAGGGCGGCGGCCTCGCGCGGCAGCGGCCCGGTGAGGTCGCCGGTGCGCCAGGCGGGCATCCACGGCACCCGGTAGACGTCGATGACCGAGTTGATCACCTTGATGCGCTGGGTGAGCTGGCGCGGCAGCCGGCCGGGCGCGTCCGCGACCAGGACGATGGCGTCGAGATCGAGTCCCGGCGGCGCGTCGCCCCGGCGGAAGATGTCGAGGGTGTGCGACACGGCGTCCAGACCGGCCGCGTGCGTACGCCCGACGAGCAGGACCGAGGCCGGCTCGCCCCGGTCGGGGCGGGGCCAGTCACGGCCCGCGTCGTGGCCGCCGAAGACGGTGGCGAGCGTCGAGGACCCGGCTCCGCCGTGCGTGGCGATCCAGGCGAACTGCCGTACCCGCACAACGGGTTGGTGTTCCTCCTCGTACCGCTGCGGCGCCCGTTCCGGCTCCTCGACCGCCCCGCGTATCCATATCTCCGGCCCGTCCGGGCCGTGTTGCTCGGTGCCGCGCGGCACCGAGCCGTCTCTCCCGCGCAACCGCACTCCCTCGCTCCCGCGCACGGCGGGACTCTCGTTCGCCCGCATCGCCACCCCCTCGATCCCCTGCATGGGTGCCCTCTCCTCGTCCTCTTCGTCGGTGCGACCGATCCTCCCGGCGTCCGGGCGGGTTGGGTAACGGGGCGTGAGTTCCTGGGACGAGCCTGTGACGCCGTGGTGACGCGGGAATCGGGTGGGAACCGAGAGACTCGACTGCATGTACACGACCGGAACATGAGGCTGAGGGGGGCCGATGTCCAACGGGGGCGGATCCACCATGACCTGGGTGGTCGGCGGCTGCCTGGCCGTCGTGATCATGCCGGTGGTCATGATGGTCGCGGTGAGCGGGGCATCGAGCGAGGAGGATCCGGGCTCGGGCGGGGGCGGGGGGCTGAAGGACGGTGCCGTGCCCGCGAGTTACGTTCCGTGGGTGCTCAAGGCGGGTGCCATGTGCGAGGTCATCAAGCCGGCGGTCATCGCCGCGCAGATCGAGGCCGAGTCGGGCTGGAACCCCAACGCCCGCTCTCCGGTGGGCGCCGAGGGGCTGTCGCAGTTCATGCCGGGGACCTGGCCGAACTGGGGCAAGGACGACGACGGCAACGGCCGGGCCTCGCCGTTCGATCCCGGTGACGCCATCATGGCGCAGGGCCGTTACGACTGCGCCCTCGCCAAGACGGTCGAGGGCTACAAGAACCGCGGCGAGGCGAGCGGCGAGACCCTCGACCTCGCGCTCGCGGCGTACAACGCGGGACCCGGCGCGGTGCACCAGTACCACGGCATGCCCCCGTACACCGAGACCCGGAACTACGTCGCCCGCATCAAGTCCCTGATACCCAAGTACGAATCGGTGGACGATCCGCCGGGCACGATCCCCGCCGGGCAGCAGATGGCGATGCCGCTCTCCGGCAACCCGCGGGTGACCTCGCCGTTCGGCATGCGCATGCATCCGATCCTGCACGTCTACAAGCTGCACACCGGCATCGACTTCGGTGCCGCGGCCGGTACGCCGTTCAAGGCGGCCCGGGACGGCACGGTCACCTTCGCGGGCTGGTCCAACGGGTACGGCAACCGCGTGGTCATCTCGCACGGGACCATCGACGGCGCCCGCATCTCGACGACGTACAACCACATGCGGAGCCTCAGCGTGCAGGTCGGGCAGCACGTCCAGGTCGGCCAGAAGGTCGGCGAGGTGGGCTCCACCGGCTACTCGACGGGGCCGCACGCGCACTTCGAGGTCCAGCGGAACGGCACGTACGTGGATCCGGCACCCTGGCTGGGGTTGAAGTGAGGAGGGAGGCGAGGATGAGGACGACACGGACGGGTACAGCGGTCCGCACCGGGACGCGCGGGAACGTCGCCGCGCTGACGGTCGTGTCCGTGGCCGGGATCCTGGCGTTGACGGGCTGTGGCCTGCGGGACCATCGTGAAGACGTGGGTGTGCCGGGTTCGTCGCCCTCCTCGGTGCCTTCCGTGGCACCGAAGGCGTCGCTCCCGCCGGGCAGGCCGCTGGGCACGGACGCACACGTGCCGAGCCCGTCGGGTGTCGACGGGACGGACGCGACGGAAGTATCGGAGGCGTGGGCGGAGGTGGCGTACGGCTATGACACGAAGTACGACTACGGTCCCCACGACGCCATACTGCGCTCCGCCCGCTGGTTCACCCCGGCCAAGGCCGCGGCGGAGCGGTCGTACCACCCGGCCAGTGGGGCGGGTGCCGAGTGGAACACCTGGGCCGGCCACCGGGCCTGGACCACGGTGAAGGTGACCCCGGACGACGACGCCGACGGTCCCGCCGACACGGCCGTCCTGGCCTACCGCGCCCTCTACGTGGAGGGCACGGCCCGGGGCCGCGACGGCTGGACGGGTACGGGCCCGCGCGCGAACGTCTACCTCAAGCTCACCCGGGCGGGTGGCGGCCGTCCCTGGCGCGTCGCCGAGGTGACGACCGTGGAAGCGGCCGATCCGCCTCCCCTGCCTTCACCTTCCGAGCCCGCGGCCTCGCCCTCGACGTCGATGTCGCCCTCGGCCTCGATGATGTTCTCGAACCCGTCCTCGACCACCCCTTCGTGAGGGAACCGATGTCTCGACTCAGCCGCGAACAGAAGCGGGAACTCAAGCGGCAGCGCTCGACGGCCGGTGCCGGGGGGCAGCCGACCGCGGGGATGACGCCGATCGAGGTGCACGTGCCGGCGTCCGCGGACGCGGCCGGGGCGCCGGGCGCTGCGGGTATGCCGGGTGCCGCGGGTGCCCCGGGTGTGCCAGGTGCTGCGGGTATGCCGGGGTCGGCGGGGGTGCGGGGCTGTGCCACGGTCGGCGGGATGCCGGTCGTGGCCGCGCCCGGCGAGACGGTCCAGGGCGCGATCCTGAACTACCTCCACCGCCTCGCCCTCGCCACCGGCCACCCGGTGCTGGCCAGCATCCACGACGAACGCATCGGCTTCGTCGTACCGCTCCAGGTCCACGTCGACGGCTCCAGCCGCTACACGGCGGAGCCGGTCCGCGTGGCACCCCCGGCCCACCCCCACCCCGAGAGGCGCCCGAACCTCCCGGCCCAGGCACAGCACCCGCGGCCGCCGGCCCCGGAACAGCGTTTCCAGGCTCATGCTCCGGAGCAGCGTTTCCAGGCTCCGGCTCAGGAACGCCACTCGCAGCCTCCGGCGCAGGTACGACGCCCGCAGTCGCCGGTTCCGGAGTACCGCCCGGAGCCCCGGACCCCGGAACAGCCCCCGCAGCCCCAGGCTCCGGAGCAGCGTCCGCAGGCGCCGGCTCAGGAGCGCCCGCGCTTCGGAGACGAGGAGCGCCGGCAGGCCCCGGCCCCCGAGCGCCCGGCGCATCCGGCCGGCGATGTTCCGCAAGCGCCGGTCCAGGGAGTGCCGCAGCCTCCGGCTCCGCGGCGTCCGGAGGTGCCGGCTCCGCCGATTCCGTCCGCTCCGGTGCCCACCGAGGCGCCGGCCGCTCCGCGCCGGGACAAGGCGACGTACGTTCTGCGTGCGGTGCCGGAACCGGACGTTCGACCGATCCCGGGATCGGAGAGCGGGACACCGCCGACCCCGGCGACGACGCCCGAGGCGGCGCCCGCGCCCGCCCTGGCGTACCCGCCCACGGCACCGCCCGTGCCCGAGCCGCAGGTCGGCGCGGGGTTCGTGCCGGAGTCGCGGCCTGTGCCGGTGCGCAGGTCGGAGCCGGCGGTGACGGCGGAGTTCGTGCGGCAGCCGGTGCCCGAGCCGCAGGCCGGCCCGGGGTTTGCTCCGGAGTCGGGGTCCGTGCCCGAGCCGCAGGCCCGCCCGGCGTTCGCTCCGGAGTCTCAGCCTGTGCCGGTGCGCAGGTCGGAGCCGGCGGTGACGGCGGAGTTCGTGCGGCAGCCGGTGCCCGAGCCGCAGGCCCGCCCGGAGCTCGCTCCGGAGTCGCGGCCCGCGCCGGTGCGCAGGTCGGAGCCGGCGGTGACCGCCGAGTTCGTTCCGCAGCCGCAGCCGCAGCCGCAGCCGCAGTCCTTGCCGCAGGCGCCCCCGGTGCCCGCTCCCGACCCTGTGGATTCCGGCAGGGGCGCCGGTGCGGGGGCCGGTCCGGCGGGCGGGGGCGATGTCGCTCCCGCCGCGGGCCCCGGCCCGGTGCGCGCGGCCGAGTCCGGCGTGCCCGGTACTCCCACGCCGTCCACCTTCGTCCTGCGGGCGGTAACGGAACCGAGGCCGTTGCCCGGGGCCGCGTCGACGCGTGTTCTGCGGGCGGTGCCGGAGTCGGCGGCCGCCGAGGTGCCCGCGCCGACGGGGGAGGTCGGCCCGGCCCCGGTGACCGGTTCCGCTCCGGAGCCGGAGCGCGCCCCCGAGCCCAAGGCGGCCGCCCCGGAGCGGAAGCGCGCCTCCGCGGCGGAGGCACTGGCGCTGCTGGGCCCGGACCCGGAACCGGATCCCAAGCCCACTCCCGCCCGCGGCTTCGACGCCGTGGCCGAGGCGGTGCTCGCCCCGAGCCCTCAGGGGCCGGCTCCGGAACAGGACGCCGCGGCGGCGTTCCTCGCCGAGCCCGTCGCGCGGATCAACGAGGCCGTGAAGATGGGCCGTATCGAGGCCGCCGCGGGGATGGCCGAGCAGGCCGTCGCGGAGGCGGCGCGGTCGCTGGGCCAGGAACACCCCGAGGTACTGAAGCTGCGCGAGCTGACCGCGTACATCGCCTACCTGGCCGGTGACGCGCTCAGGTCGTTCCATCTGTCGCTGGATCTCGCGAGGGTCCGCCGGCGCCACCGGGACGCGGGCGGTGCCTACGGCAACGTCCAGAGCGCGGCGGCGGCGTGGCGCGCCGTCCGCGACCCCCTCCAGGGACTGCACCTCGGGCGGGACCTGATCGGACTGTGGACCGAGCTCGCGGCCGACGACGGTCCCGCCGCCGACGACCTCGAACAACTCGAATCGGCCCGCACCCGCATGATCCGCCTCGCGGAGCGCGCCCGCCTCGCGGCGGACAACCCGTACGCCCGGACGCCCCGAGCACACGGCGAGTGAGGAGTGGGGCGGGCCGGGGGCGGGTGTCCTGGCCCGCCCGGCGCCTGGCCCGCCCGGCGGCCGAACTCAGTGGACGCAGAACTCGTTCCCCTCGGGGTCCGTCATCACGACCCACTCGCCCGCGGGTTCCTTCACCTCGCGCAGCACGTCGGCGCCCAGCGACGTCAGACGCTCGACCTCGTCGGCGCGCAGTCCCTCGCCGGGGTGCAGGTCGAGGTGGAGCCGGTTCTTCTGCGTCTTGGGCTCGGGCACCCGCTGGAAGAGCAGGCGCCGCCCGAGGCCGGTGCCGCGTTCCTCGTCGTACGGGTCCTCGGGATGCCGTACGGCGATGAGGTCCCGGAAGGCCGGGCGGCCGTGGAAGTCGACGGTGGCGTCGGCCGGCAGGGCACCGAGGCTCAGCAACTGCTCGATGAGGGCGCTGTTGTCCTCGACCGTGTAATTGAGCGCGGCGGACCAGAAGTCGGCCTGCGCGTGCGGATCGGCGGCGTCGATGACGAGCTTCCAGTGGACGGGTGCGGGTGCGGGATTCGGCGTCATGAACCCACTCATAGTGGCTGCCGGGCCACACGGGCAAGGTCACTCGCCGGACGGCCAAGGTCAGCCGCCGGACTGGCAAGGTCAGCCACCGGCCCGCCCTCATGCCGTACGAGCCCCGCCCGCCGGCATGTCGTACGAGCCAGGCCTGCCCTCACTCCGTACGAGCCCCGCCCGCCGGCATGTCGTACGAGCCGGGCGCACCCTCACTCCCTACGAGCCGGGCCCGCCCTCACCTCGTACGGGGAAAGTCCCTCCGGCTCACCCCCGGCGCGACCGACCGTTCCTCACGAGGTGCCGCGTGAACCCGTCCCACCGGCGGAGCCGACGGCACCGGCGGCGACCCCCGCGGCCTCCGTCGCGGTACCCGCGGCGACGGCGGCGACGGCGGTGACCTCGGCGGACGGTCCCGTGACCTCCGTCGCGAGGGCCGATTCCCGCAGCGCCCGCGCCCCCCGCCGCGCGTTCCGCAGCGCGTCGAACGTCAGGAGCGACAGGGCGAGCCACACCAGCGCGAACCCGGCCCACCGCTCGGCCGGCATGGCCTCGTGGAAGTAGAAGATGCCGAGCAGGAACTGGAACACGGGCGCCATGTACTGGAGCAGGCCCAGGGTGGACAGCGGCACGCGGATCGCGGCGGCGCCGAAACAGATCAGGGGGATCGCGGTGACCACACCGGTCGCCGCGAGCAGCGCACCGTGCCCCGCCCCCTGCGCGGCGAACGTCGCGTCGCCCCGCGAGCCCAGCCACACCAGATAGGCGAGCGCCGGCAGGAACTGGATCGCGGTCTCGGCGGCGAGCGACTCCAGGCCGCCGAGGTTGACCTTCTTCTTCACCAAGCCGTACGTGGCGAAAGAGAAGGCGAGGCAGAGGGAGATCCACGGCGGGCGGCCGTAGCCGATCGTCAGGACGAGGACGGCCGCGGCGCCGACACCCACGGCGGTCCACTGCACCGGCCGCAGCCGTTCCTTGAGGAGCAGCACGCCCATCGCGATGGTGACCAGGGGGTTGATGAAGTAGCCGAGCGAGGCCTCGACCACGTGCCCGGAGTTGACCGCCCAGATGTAGACGCCCCAGTTGACGGTGATGACCGCCGCCGCGACCGTGATCAGCGCGAGCTTGCGCGGCTGCCGCAGCAGCTCGCCCGCCCAGGCCCAGCGGCGCATCACCAGCAGCAGGACCCCGACCACCCCGAGGGACCACACCATCCGGTGGGCGAGGATCTCGACGGCTCCGGCGGGCTTCAGCAGCGGCCAGAAGAGGGGGACGAGCCCCCACATCCCGTATGCCGCGAAGCCGTTCAGCAGACCTATGCGCTGCTCACCTCTCGACTTCCCGGCCACCGGCGTCTCCTTCTCCCACGGTCTCGGACGTCTGTCGCGTCCCGTGCCCCGGAGCTCCCGTGCGGTCGGGGAGCTTCCGTGCAGCATGAAAGAAGGTAGCGCCGCGGACCCTCGCCTGTCATGCCCGTATCGCCATACGGTCATGACAGGCGAGGTCCGCGGGACGGGCACCCGGCACCCGCGAGGTCCGAAGCCCCAAAAGGCCGCCCAGCGCCCGCCCGCCCCTCGGGCACCCGGCTCTCGCCCAGCGCCCGTCCCCTCGGCTCAGCCCTTCAGTGCCGCCGCCACCGCCTCGGCGATCGGCGTGGTCGGGCCGCCCGTGAGCCGGGACAGGTCGCCGGAGGTGACGGCGAGCTCGCCCTTCTCGATGGAGACGTCGACGCCCGCGAGGATCCCGGCGAAGACCTCGGGCAGCCCGGCGCCGGTCAGGATCGAGGTGAAGGCCTCGGGGGAGACGGAGTTGTAGACGATCTCCTTGCCGGTCTGCCGGCTCAGCTCGGCGGCGTACTCGGCGAAGCCCCACGCCTCGTCGCCGCTCAGCTCGTAGGTCTTGTTCTCGTGCCCCTCGCCGGTCAGCACCGCGACCGCGGCGGCCGCGTAGTCGGCGCGCGCGGCGGAGGCGATCCGGCCCTCGCCGGCGGCCTGGACGACGGCGTCGTGCGCGAGCACCGGGGCGAGGTTCTCGGTGTAGTTCTCGTGGTACCAGCCGTTGCGCAGCAGCGTGTAGGGCGCTCCGGAGGCGAGCAGGACGTCCTCGGTGGCGCGGTGGTCGTCGGCCAGCGCGGCCGTCAGGCTGCCGGGGGCGCTGGTGTAGGCGAGCAACGACACTCCGGCGGCCGCGGCCGCGTCGATGACGACCCGGTGCTGCCCGACACGGCCCTTGTCGAACTCGTTGCCCGAGATCAGCAGCACCTTGTCACCGGCCGCGAACAGGCCGTCGAAGGTCTCGGGGGTGTTGTAGTCGGCGACCGCGAGCCGCACACCGCGGGCCGCGAGGTCGGCGGCCTTGGACTCGTCCCGCACGACGGCGGTGATCTCCTCGGCGGGGAGCTTCTCCAGCAACTGCTCGACCACGTGACGGCCGAGGTGTCCGGTGGCTCCGGTGACGACGATGCTCATGGCGTACATCTCCTTGTGGGGTGCGGATGTCACTCACCCTAGGAGCTGCACTAACTGTTGGAAAGTACCCACCTTGAAGTAAGGTGCCCACCTCTGGGTAAGGTACCCACCTGTGAGTAAGGTGTTGGCATGGCCGTAAGCAGCGTGAAGGCAGCGGACGGGTACGACGCCGACGAGGCGATGTGCCCCTACCGCCTGGTCCTGGAACACGTCACCAGCCGCTGGGGCGTCCTCGTCCTGATCGAGCTCCTGGAGCGTTCGTACCGCTTCAGCGAGCTGCGCCGGGCGATCGGCAGGGTCGGGAAGGGCGTCAGCGAGAAGATGCTCACCCAGACCCTCCAGACCCTGGAGCGCGACGGGCTCGTCCACCGCGACGCCAAGCCGGTCATCCCGCCGCGCGTCGACTACTCCCTGACCGACCTGGGCCGCGAGGCCGCCGAGCAGGTGCGGTCGCTGGCACTGTGGACCAGTGAGCGCATGGCCGACGTCGAGCGGGCCCGCGGCGCGTACGACGAGGCCCGGGGACGCGGGCCCCGGGCCTCGTAGAACCGCCTGCGGACGGGTTCGGCGGAACCGCCCGCGGAAGGGTTCAGCCGACGACCGTCCAGGTGTCGCCGCCGGCGAGGAGCGCGGCGAGGTCGCCCTTGCCGTTCTGCTCGATGGCGGCGTCGAGCTGGTCGGCCATCTGGGTGTCGTAGACCGGCCGGTCGACCGAGCGGAACACCCCGATGGGGGTGTGGTGCAGGGTGTCGGGGTCGGCGAGCCGGGACAGCGCGAACGCGGTGGTCGGCGACGTGGTGTGCGCGTCGTGGACCAGGACGTCGGCCTCGTTCTCCGGGGTCACGGTGACGACCTGGAGGTCACCGGTGCGCGGGTCGCGGACCACGCCGCGGGAGCCGTCGGCGCCGAAGCGGATGGGCCGGCCGTGCTCCAGGCGGATCACCGCCTCCTCCGCGGACTGTCTGTCCTTGAGGACCTCGAAAGCGCCGTCGTTGAAGATGTTGCAGTTCTGGTAGATCTCCACCAGCGCGGTGCCGGGGTGGGCGGCGGCCTGGCGCAGCACGTCGGTGAGGTGCTTGCGGTCGGAGTCGACGGTGCGGGCCACGAAGGAGGCCTCCGCGCCGATCGCCAGCGACACCGGGTTGAAGGGGGCGTCCAGGGAGCCCATCGGCGTCGACTTGGTGATCTTGCCGACCTCGGAGGTCGGGGAGTACTGGCCCTTGGTGAGCCCGTAGATCCGGTTGTTGAAGAGGAGGATCTTCAGGTTCACGTTGCGGCGCAGGGCGTGGATCAGGTGGTTGCCGCCGATGGACAGGGCGTCGCCGTCGCCGGTGACCACCCATACGGACAGGTCGCGGCGCGAGGAGGCGAGGCCGGTCGCGATGGCGGGCGCGCGGCCGTGGATGGAGTGCATCCCGTAGGTGTTCATGTAGTACGGGAAGCGGGACGAGCAGCCGATGCCCGAGACGAAGACGATGTTCTCCTTCGCCAGGCCGAGTTCGGGCATGAAGCCCTGGACGGCGGCGAGGATCGCGTAGTCACCGCAGCCGGGGCACCAGCGCACTTCCTGATCGGACTTGAAGTCCTTCATGGACTGCCTGGCGTCGGCCTTGGGGACCAGGGAAAGCGCCTCGATCGTGCCCGGGCCTTCCGTTGACGTGTCAGCCATCGATGGCCTCCTTGAGAGCTGTGGCGAGCTGCTCAGCCTTGAAGGGCATGCCGTTGACCTGGTTGTACGAGTGCGCGTCCACCAGATACCTGGCCCGCACGAGGGTGGCGAGCTGGCCGAGGTTCATCTCGGGGATCACCACCTTGTCGTAACGCCCGAGCACCGCGCCCAGATTCCGCGGGAAGGGATTGAGGTGGCGCAGATGCGCCTGCGCGATGTGCTCCCCGGCGGTACGCAGCCGGCGGACCGCCGCGGTGATCGGCCCGTACGTCGAACCCCAGCCCAGGACAAGGGTGGTGGCCGCCGTGTCGGTGCCCGCGGTGGGGTCGTCGACCTCGAGGTCCGGGACGTCGATGCCGTCGATCTTGGCCTGCCGGGTGCGGACCATGAAGTCGTGGTTGGCGGGGTCGTACGAGATGTTGCCCCTGCCGTCCTGCTTCTCGATGCCGCCGATACGGTGTTCGAGTCCGGGAGTCCCGGGGACGGCCCAGGGGCGGGCGAGGGTTCCGGGGTCGCGCTTGTACGGCCAGAAGACCTCGGTGCCGTCGTCCAGCGTGTGGTTCGGTCCCTGGGCGAACTGCACGCGCAGGTCCGGGAGTTCGTCGGTCTCCGGGATGCGCCACGGCTCGGAGCCGTTGGCCAGATAGCCGTCCGACAGCAACAGGACGGGCGTCCGGTACGTCAGCGCGATCCGGGCCGCCTCCATCGCCGCGTCGAAGCAGTCGGCCGGCGTCCGCGGCGCGACGATCGGCACCGGGGCCTCGCCGTTGCGCCCGTACATCGCCTGGAGCAGGTCGGCCTGCTCGGTCTTGGTCGGCAGGCCGGTCGAGGGGCCGCCGCGCTGGATGTCGATGACGAGCAGGGGCAGTTCGAGGGAGACGGCGAGTCCGATCGTCTCCGACTTCAGCGCCACACCGGGACCGGATGTCGTCGTCACGGCGAGCGAGCCGCCGAACGCCGCGCCCAGCGCCGCGCCGATGCCCGCGATCTCGTCCTCGGCCTGGAAGGTGCGTACTCCGAAGTTCTTGTGCTTGCTCAGCTCATGGAGGATGTCGGAGGCCGGGGTGATGGGATAGGAGCCCAGGTACAGCGGCAGATCGGCCTGCTGGGAGGCGGCGACCAGGCCGTACGACAGGGCGAGGTTCCCGGAGATGTTCCGGTAGGTGCCGGTCGGGAAGGCCTTCGACGCCGGCGCGACCTCGTAGGAGACCGCGAAGTCCTCGGTCGTCTCGCCGAAGTTCCAGCCGGCCCGGAACGCGGCGAGGTTGGCGGCCGCGATGTCGGGCTTCTTGGCGAACTTCGTCCGCAGGAACTTCTCGGTGCCCTCGGTCGGCCGGTGGTACATCCACGACAACAGACCCAGCGCGAACATGTTCTTGGAGCGCTCGGCCTCCTTGCGGGAGAGCTCGAAGTCCTTCAGCGCCTCGACGGTCATCGTCGTGAGCGGGACGGGGTGGACGTTGTAGCCGTCCAGCGAGCCGTCCTCCAGCGGGCTGGTCGCGTAGCCGACCTTCTGCATCGCCCGTTTGGTGAACTCGTCCGTGTTGACGATGATCTCGGCTCCGCGCGGCACGTCGGCGATGTTCGCCTTCAGGGCCGCCGGGTTCATGGCCACGAGGACATTGGGCGCGTCGCCCGGCGTGAGGATGTCGTGGTCGGCGAAATGCAGTTGAAACGACGAAACGCCCGGCAGTGTGCCTGCGGGCGCGCGGATCTCGGCGGGGAAGTTCGGCAGGGTCGAGAGGTCGTTGCCGAAGGAGGCAGTCTCCGAGGTGAAGCGATCGCCGGTGAGTTGCATACCGTCACCGGAGTCCCCCGCGAACCGGATGATGACCCGGTCGAGCCGGCGGACGTCCTTCGTCCCCGGCGGTTTGCGCTGTTCTCCTACGACGGCTTCGTCGGCCTGTTCCGTTGGGCTGCTGACCTTGCTCGTCACTGAACTGGACCTCCTTTGAGGCGGCTGTCCGGGAGTGGCCTTCCCGCAGACCCTTCCTTTTTCAACCCTACGTCGGTAAGGGTCGCCTTCCTTAGGCCATTCGCATGATGGACGCCGTTATGAGACGCCCTGACATGCTGATGTGTCACGATTTTTCCCGCCCCTGGCCCCTTCCTCGAATGACGTTCCCCGCTCGCCCTTTGGTTCCGCTCGACAACTGACAGACTGTCAGGTCGTCATGAGTTCAGGTATGTGAGGACGGCCAGAACACGCCGATGATCCCCGTCACTTTGTGACAAGCCGAGCTTCTGGAAGATATTGCTGACGTGCTTCTCGACGGCGCCGTCGCTGACCACGAGCTGGCGGGCGACGGCGGAGTTCGTCCGGCCCTCGGCCATGAGCCCGAGCACCTCGCGTTCCCTCGGCGTCAGTCCGGCCAGCACGTCCTGCTTGCGACTGCGGCCCAGCAGTTGCGCCACGACCTCCGGGTCGAGCGCGGTACCTCCCTGGGCCACCCGCACCACCGCGTCCACGAACTCGCGCACCTCGGCGACCCGGTCCTTGAGCAGATAGCCGACGCCACGGCTCGAACCGGCCAGCAGTTCGGTGGCGTACCGCTCCTCCACGTACTGTGACAGTACGAGCACACCGAGTCCCGGATGCGCCTTGCGGAGCTGCACGGCCGCCCGCACGCCTTCGTCGGTGTGCGTCGGCGGCATCCGTACGTCCGCGACGACGACGTCCGGCAGCGCGTCCTGCGCCGCGAACTCGGTGATGGTCTTGATCAGCGCGTCGCCGTCACCGACCCCTGCCACGACATCATGCCCGCGGTCGGTCAGCAACCGGGTCAGGCCCTCCCTGAGCAGCACTGAATCCTCGGCGATGACGACCCGCACCCTGTCCTCCACGATTACTCGGCCCCCCAGAGCCCGCCCCCGGCCGCCCCCGGCTCCAGCCGGGTTCGTGCCCGCTCGTACGACAGACCCCAGCATTCCAGCATTCGGACCCGGATGCGCCCGGGCGACGATAAGAGGGGCGACCGCTACCCCGGTGGGGTACACGCATCACGCCGTACCCCGGTGGGGTACACGGTGTTTCGCCGACCCCGCGGCGCGCGGGGGCCCCGGTGGAGTGCACCGGGGCCCCCGCGCGCCTGCCTGAGGAGTCTCAGCCCCGCCAGGGCAGCTCCGCCGTGACCCGGGTGGGACCGGCCGGCGGCGAGTCCACCACCAGGATCCCGTCCACCGCGTCGAGCCGTTCCGTGAGCCCGGCCAGGCCCGACCCCTCGTTGACGTCGGCCCCGCCGACCCCGTCGTCGCCGACCTGGATCATCAGCCGGTTCTCCACCCGCCACACGTCCACGGTCGCCCGCGTCGCCCGCGCGTGCTTGCTGATGTTCTGGAGCAGCTCGGAGACGGTGAAGTAGGCGATCCCCTCGATCGCGGGTGCCGGCCGCGCTGCCAGATCCACTTCCACCCGCACCGGCACCGTGCACCGCGAGGCCACCGCGGAGAGCGCGGCGTCGAGCCCGCGGTCGGTCAGCACCGCCGGATGGATCCCGCGTGCGAGATCCCGCAGCTCCTGCAACGCCGTCTTGACCTCGCCGTGCGCCTCGTCCACCATCCGCGCCGCGGCTTCCGGGTCCTCGGTCAGCTTCTCCTTGGCGAGCCCCAGGTCCATCGCCAGGGCGACGAGCCGGGCCTGCGCCCCGTCGTGCAGATCGCGCTCGATGCGGCGCAGATCGGCAGCGGCCGTGTCGACCACGACACCGCGGTCGGACTCCAGCTCCACCACGCGCGTGGCCAGCCGCGAGGGGCCGAGCAGTCCGCGCACCATCACCCGGTCCACGGTCGTCAGCGCCCGCACGATCCACGGCGTGGCCATCGTGAAGAGCGCGCCCACCAGCGCGGTCACCGTGATCTCGAACGGGTTGTCCAGATAGATCGAGTGCGTGCTGTCGCCGTACAACTGGAGCCCGTCCTGACCGCCGTACATCGGGAAGACCCAGAACCACAGCGGATACGTCAGCAGCGCCCAGCCGTACACCCAGAAGTTCACCGCGACGACGAACGAGAACACCGACCACGGGAACTGCACCACCGCGTACAGCAGGTGCCGCCACGACGTGCCGCTCTTGAGCACGGCGCCCATCCACGCCATCGCCCCGTGCTTCTTCATCCGCAGCGGCTCGGGCTCGGCCACCTCGACGCCGAGCAGCCCGCGCGCCCGCGCCCGCTCCAGCGAGCCGAGGCCGCGGCAGCCGGCCAGCGCGGCGGCGAGCACCGGAACGCCCAGGAAGGTGATCAGCAGACCCGCGCCGAGCGAGACCATCGTCACGGTGAACGTGAACATGAGGATCCCGAGCGGCAGGCCCAGCAGCACATAGCCGAACTCACGCCACGTGCGGGCCTCGAACGGCGCCCGCAGCGGGGCCGGAAGACGGTGCCGTGCCCCGGCGGCGCCCGCCTCGTCGGACCGGGACCCGCCGCGGTGCCCGTATCCGTGTCCGTACTCCGTGGCCATCGGTCCGTCCGTTCTCTCGTCTCGTCCTGCGCCTCGGCCTGCTCCGCGAGCCGGCTGCTTCCTCTTCTTCCAGCGTGCCGCTCGGGAGGCCCATGGGACATGCGGCGGATCGGCGTCTTGAACGGGGGGTTTTCCCTACCCCGGCGATCCCGCCTGCCGAAGATCTCCATCGAGTGAACCCTCGGCTCGTCCGGACGGTCACCCGACGGGCTCGTTCCGGTGGTCACCGGACAAGCTCGTTCCGATGATTGCCGGACGGGCTCGTTCCGGTGGTTACCGGACGGGCTCGTTCTGGCGGTCCCGCCATGGCAGTTCGGCCGTGATGACCGTCGGGCCGCCCACCGGCGAATCGACGACGAACAGCCCGTCCACCGCGCCGAGCCGGTCCGCGAGCCCCGCCATGCCCGTACCGCCGTCGACACCGGCCCCGCCGCGGCCGTCGTCCCGGACCTGGATGAGCAGACGGTCGTCCGTCCGCCAGACGTCCACCGACGCGGACCTCGCCCCACTGTGCTTGCTGACGTTCTGGAGCAGCTCGGAGACCGTGAAGTACGCGATGCCCTCGATGGCGGCGGCCGGCCGCGTCTCCAGTTCGGTGCTCACCTTCACGGGCACGGTGCACCGCGAGGCGATCGCGGACAGGGCGGCGTCCAGACCCCGGTCGGTGAGGACCGCCGGATGGATGCCACGGGCCAGATCACGCAGTTCCTGAAGGGCGAGCTTCACCTCGCCGTGCGCCTCGTCCACCATCGACGCCGCGGCGTCGGGGTCCTCCAGGAGCTTCTCCTTCGCCAGGCCGAGCCCCATCGCCAGGTTGACGAGCCGGGCCTGCGCCCCGTCGTGCAGATCGCGCTCGATACGGCGCAGATCGGCGGCGGCCGTGTCGACCACCACCCCGCGGTCCGACTCCAGTTCGGCGATGCGCCGCTCCAACTCGTCGGAGGGCGACAGCAGGCCGCGCACCATCGCCCGGTCCACGTTCGTCAGCCCGCGCGCGATGAACGGCAGCACCGGCCACAGCACGAAAAGCGACACCAGCGTCACCGTGAAGGTGGCGATGCCCCAGGGCAGCCGTATCAAGTCGTACAGCACCGCCCGCCAGCCCACCGGGTCCTTCAGGCTCGACCACAGCCAGCCGAAGAAGCCGGTCCGGCGCACCGGCAACGGGCTCGGCTCGTCGATCCGCAGCCCCAGCAGCCGCCGCGCCCGCGCCCGCTCCAGCTTGCCCAGTTGCCGCGAACCCCGCAGTCCGGCCGCGAGCAGCGGCAGTCCGACGACGGTCACGGCGAGCCCCGCGCCCGTGGCGAGCATCGTCACCACGTACACGAACCCGATGATCGAGGCCGGCAGGTTCACCAGGAGATGGGAGATCTCCCGCCAGGTCCCCGGGTCCAGCGCGAGACGTACGGCGGGCGGCCGGTCGCCGTCGGACGGCGCGTCCGACGGATCGGCTGGTGTGATGCGTTCGGTCATATCCGCTAGCCTGCCCGGCGGCGCGCCGCCGCGCCATGAGGTGGGCTGCCGCGATGCACTGGGGATAACCCCACCCCCAGGAGGAACGTGTTCACACCGTGAGACGTGAACACGTCAGCGGCGGCCGAGGGATGGTCGAGGCGTGACGGGCTGCTTACGCTCTCTTTAGCAGGCCCTAGACTCCCGTCCGTACAGATCGTCGAACATGGCGCATCACAGAGTGCGCGACGGCGCACGACGGGGCGCAACGAGGTCAGGGAGTGAGGGGCTGACGTGCCGGAACCGACCGTTGTCACGGCGACCGGGGCCGTCGTCGCGGCGGACTACTTCCAGTCCTACTCGGTCGTCGGGCTGCTCGCCGTCGTCGGCGTGCTGTTCGTCGCCGTCGCCTTCGGAGCGGGCCGCCTGCTGCGGCCCGTCGTACCGACCCCCGAGAAACTCCTGACGTACGAGTGCGGCGTCGACCCCGTCGGCGAGGGCTGGGCCCACACCCAGGTCCGCTACTACGTGTACGCCTTCCTCTACGTCATCTTCGCCGTCGACTCGATCTTCCTCTTCCCCTGGGCCACGGTCTTCGCCGCTCCCGGCTACGGTGCCGCGACGCTCGTCGAGATGTTCATCTTCCTCGGCTTCCTGGCCGTGGGCCTGCTGTACGCATACAAGAAGGGCGTCCTGACATGGACGTGACCCCGTCCGCCCCGGAGCAGCCCGCGCCGGCCCCGGTGTCGCTGCCCGAGCCGAAGCGGCTCGGCGCGCTCGCCCGCCTCGCCCCCGAGCCCATGAAGGTGGTCCTGAACTGGGGCCGCCGCTACTCGCTCTGGGTCTTCAACTTCGGCCTCGCCTGCTGCGCGATCGAGTTCATCGCCGCGTCGATGGCCCGCCACGACTTCATCCGCCTCGGCGTGATCCCGTTCGCGCCGGGCCCCCGCCAGGCCGACCTGATGGTCGTGTCGGGCACGGTCACGGACAAGATGGCGCCCGCCGTCAAGCGCCTGTACGAGCAGATGCCCGAGCCGAAGTACGTCATCTCCTTCGGCGCCTGCTCCAACTGCGGCGGCCCGTACTGGGACTCCTACTCCGTCACCAAGGGCGTCGACCAGATCATCCCCGTCGACGTCTACGTCCCCGGGTGCCCGCCCCGCCCCGAGGCACTGCTCCAGGGCATCCTCAAGCTCCAGGAGAAGATCGCCCGGGAATCGCTGGGGGAGCGCTACGGATCCGACGCCGCGCGCCCCTCCGCCGCCGCGCTCCAGAGCGGCCTGGTGAAGCCACCGACCCCGTCCGTGACGACCGTCCCGGACGCGGATCCGGCCGCCCCCGGTGAGGAGGACCGATGACCGTCGGCTGGCTTCCCGGCCCCGCCGAGGAACTCTTCGGCCCCGACGCCACGGCCGAGGAGTCGTACGAGGTCCTGACGGTCGACGTGCCGCCGGCCTCCTGGATCACGGCCCTGGAGACGGCCCGTGACACCCTCGGCTGCACCTACTTCGACTGGCTGAGCGCCGTCGACGAACCCGGCACGGGCTTCCGCGTCTCGGCCCACGTCGTCGCCCTGTCCCCGCTGCACCGCCTCCTCGTCCGTACGACCGTCCCGCACACCGCCCCGGCGCTCCCGTCGGCGGTCTCCGTCTACGCGGGTGCCGCCTGGCACGAGCGCGAGACGCACGAGATGTTCGGCGTGACGTTCGAGGGGCACCCCGGCCTCGACCCCCTGCTGCTCCCGGAGGGCTTCGAAGGACACCCCCTCCGCAAGGACTTCGTCCTGGCCGCCCGCGTCGCCAAGGCCTGGCCCGGCGCGAAGGAGCCCGGCGAGTCCGAGCACGGCGGCCCCAAGCGCCGTCAGATGCTGCCGCCCGGCGTGCCCGACCCCAACGAGTGGGGCCCTCTCAAGGGCCAGCTCCCCCCGGCCCCGTCCCGCCCGGCCCGCGGCGCCGCCCGCCCCGCCGGCGACCGCCCGGTCCGCAGGACCCGCACGGCGGCGGAGGGCTCGGCCGGCCAGACACCGGCCGCCCCTGCCACCACGGCGACTCCGGCCACAGGTCCGGCCGCGGAGACCCCGGTCGCGGGTGCCGCGGGATCGGACGGCGCGTCCGCCGCCGCGGGTGCCGCCTCCGGTGCCGGTGCCGAGGCCGCGCGCCCCGCACGCCGATCGCGCAGCGCGAGCCAGGGCTCAGCCAGCCAGCGAACCGAGCAGCCGCCGTCTCCGGCCTCGACGCCCACCTCCGAGCCGTCGGCTGCCTCGCAGACGCCGACCGGGAACGAGCCGTCGCCGGCGGCGGGAGCCGCCTCTCCGTCGGAACCGGCGACCGCGCCGACGGGAACCGCGGCTGCCACGGAGCCGGCGTCCGAAACGGCCGCTCCGGCGGGCGCCTCAGGGGCAGCCGAGCCCGACTCGGCGGCGAGGCCCGCCAGAAGGCCTGCCGCCCCGCGCAGCTCCGACGCTCCCTGGCACCAGCCGAAGCCCGCGTTCGACGACACGGAACCAGAACCGGACCGGCCGGAGCACCAGCCGAAGGCGAAGCCCGAGCCCGAAGCGACGCCCGAGCCCGAGGCACAGGACCAGGCCGAGCCCGCCCCGACCTCCGAGGCGAAGCCCGAACCGACCTCCGAACCGGCGCCCGAACCGGAGTCCCCGCCGCAGGCCGAACCCGAGCCCGCGGCGCAGCCGGTGTCCGAACCTGGGACGGCGTCCGAGCAGCCCGACGCGGATTCCGGGTCGGATTCCGCCGACTCGGGGGCGACGCCCGCCCCGGGATCGAACCCCGACCCCAGCCCCGAAAACCCCAGCCCCGAAGACCCCTCCGGAGGTACGCGGTGAACGACGCTCTCGACGTCGCCCTACGCCTCCTCGTCGTCTTCGTCGTGTTCCTGACGTTCCCCCTGATCGTCGGCCAGACCGAGCACAAGGTGATGGCCCACATGCAGGGCCGCCTCGGCCCGATGTACGCGGGCGGCTTCCACGGCTGGGCCCAGCTCGTCGCGGACGGCGTGAAGTTCGCGCAGAAGGAGGACATCGTCCCCACGGGCGCGGACCGGCGTATCTTCCAGCTCGCCCCCGCGGTGGCCCTGCTCCCGTACCTCCTGGTCCTCCTCGCCATCCCGATCGGCCCGGGCGAGGGCGCGGTCGGCGAGGTCGTCGACGCGGGAATCTTCTTCGTCCTCGCCGTCATGGGCGTGGGCGTCCTCGGCTCGCTCATGGCGGGCTGGGCGTCGGCCAACAAGTTCTCCCTTCTCGGCGGCCTGCGCACCGCCGCCCAGCTCCTCGCGTACGAGCTCCCGATGCTCCTGACCGCGGCCTCGGTCGCGATGGCGGCGGGCACGGTCTCGCTCCCCGGCATCGTCGACGCCTTCCAGTGGTGGTGGCTGCCCTGGCAGATCGTCGGCGCGATCGTGTTCTTCGTCGCCGGCCTCGCCGAACTCCAACGGCCCCCCTTCGACATGCCCGTGGCCGACTCCGAGATCATTTTCGGCGCGTACACCGAGTACACGGGCCTGCGTTTCGCCCTGTTCCTGCTCGCCGAGTACGCCGGGATCGTCGTCCTGTGCGGTCTGACCACCGTCCTCTTCCTGGGCGGCTGGCACGGCCCCTGGGGCGCCGACGGCCTCGGCTGGGTCTGGACCCTCCTGAAGGCCGCGATCCTCGCCTTCGTCGTCATCTGGCTCCGCGTCACCTATCCCCGTCTGCGCGAGGACCAGCTCCAGAAGCTCTCCTGGACCCTCCTCGTCCCTCTGTCCCTCGCCCAGATCGCCCTCACCGGCATCGTCAAGGTGGTGATCGCGTAACCATGGCCCCCATTCCTGGCTCCGGCCTCGCCAAGGGCCTGGCCGTCACCCTCCGCACGATGACGAAGAAGACCGTCACCGCGCAGTACCCGGACGTCCAGCCCGAACTCCCGCCCCGCACCCGTGGAGTCATCGCCCTCTTCGAGGAGAACTGCACGGTCTGCATGCTGTGCGCCCGCGAGTGCCCGGACTGGTGCATCTACATCGACTCCCACAAGGAGACCGTCCCCGCCGCCGTCCCGGGCGGCCGCGAGCGCAGCCGCAACGTCCTCGACCGCTTCGCCATCGACTTCTCCCTGTGCATGTACTGCGGTATCTGCATCGAGGTCTGTCCTTTCGACGCGCTGTTCTGGACTCCGGAGTTCGAGTACGCGGAGACCGACATCCACGAACTCACCCACGAACGCGACAAGCTCCGCGAGTGGATGTGGACCGTCCCCGCCCCGCCCGCCCTCGACCCCGGCGCCGAGGAGCCCAAGGAGATCGCGGCCGCCCGCAAGACCGCCGACAAACTCGCGGCCGAACAGGCGGCCCAGGCCGAAGCCGAACAGTCGGCCGAGGCCGAACGATCGGCCGAGGCGGCTCAGCCGACGCAGCCAGCCCGGGCCGAGGACGCCGGGCAGCCGGAGCCCCCGGCCACGCCCCCCTCGGGCCCGCAGGAGGGACAGTCGTGACCTTCGCAGCAGCCACGGCCACGGCGGCCCACGCGGCCACCACCGTCGCCGCCGATCACCACGGCTTCCTCTCCCCGACCGGTGTCGAGATCGCCTTCCTCCTCGTCGGCCTGCTCACCTTCGGCGCCGCGCTCGTCACCGTCACCACCAAGCAACTCGTGCACGCCGCACTGTGGCTGGTGGTCGCCCTCGGCGGCCTCGCCGTCGAGTACCTCCTGCTGACGGCCGAGTTCATCGCCTGGGTGCAGGTCCTCATCTACGTCGGTTCCGTCGTCGTCCTCCTGCTGTTCGGTCTGATGCTCACCAGGGCCCCGATCGGCCGCTCCCCGGACGCCGACTCCGGCAACCGCTGGGCAGCCCTGGCCGTCGCCGTCGCCTCGGCCGGCACCCTGGTCTGGGTCGTCGTCGACGCGTTCCGCACGACCTGGGTCGATCTGAACGGTGCCGCCGCCGGCTCAACCGAGGTCACCGGAGCGAGCCTCTTCCAGAACTGGGTCCTCCCCTTCGAAGCGCTGTCCGTCCTCCTCCTCGCCGCCCTGGTCGGCGCGATCGTCCTCTCCCGCAAGGCGAAGGCGGACACCGCCGCGGCGACCACGTCGGCCGCCGGCCCGCGCGTCCCCGGAAGCCGCGACGGCAAGCAGGACAAGGAAGGTGTCCGCTGATGCACCTCGCCTATCCCGCCGTGCTCGCCGCCCTCCTGTTCTGCACGGGCCTGTACGGAGTCATGGCCCGCCGCAACGCGATCCTGGTCCTGATGTCGGTCGAGCTGATGCTCAACGCCGTCAACCTGAACCTCGTCGCCTTCGACGTCTGGCTCTCCAAGGCCGCCCGCGACACCCTGCACTCCGGCCAGGCCCTGACCCTGTTCACCATCGCCATCGCCGCGGCCGAGATCGGCATCGGTCTGGCGATCGTCCTCGCCGTGTACCGCAACCGCGGCACCTCGGACATCGACAAGCTCCGCGACACCGCCGAGGGCCACGGCCCCGACGACCCCGACGCCCCCGCGGCCGAGAAGGCTGAGGCCACCGCGTGACCACGACCACCCTCGCCGTCCTCGTCCCCCTCCTTCCGTTCCTCGGTGCCGTCGCCGGACTCCTCCTCGGCCGCACGGCCCCGGGCTTCGTCCGCCCGCTCGCGGTCCTGCCCGTCCTCGCCTCGCTCGCCCTCGCGGTGACGGTCGCGGTCGACCAGGGCGGCGGCCTGGCCATCAACTCGCACACCGAACTCACCCCGACCGGCTCGGTCCCCATCGAACTGGGCCTGCACATCGACGGCTTCGCCGCCCTCGTCGCCGTACTCGTCGGCGTCGTCGCCACCTGCGTGCAGATCTACTCGACGGGCTACCTGCGCGACGACCCGCGCTACCCCTCGTACGCCGCCCTCGTCTCCCTGTTCACCTCCGCGATGCTGCTCGTCGTCTACTCCGGCGACCTGATGGTGCTGCTGGTCGGCTGGGAGATCATGGGCATCTGCTCGTACTTCCTGGTCGGCCACTACTGGGAGACCCCGGAAGCCCGTGCCGCCTCGCTCAAGGCCTTCCTGGTCACCAAGCTCGGCGACGTCCCCTTCCTCATCGGTCTGTTCGCGCTGGCCACCGACGCCGGCTCGTTCCGGATCACCACGGTCCTGGGCACCGTGGCGAGCGGCGGGCTGCACCACCCGACCGTCGTCGCCCTGCTGCTCCTCGCGGGCGTGGCGGGCAAGTCGGCCCTGTTCCCGCTGCACACCTGGCTGCCCGACGCGATGGCGGGCCCCACACCCGTCTCCGCGCTGATCCACGCCGCGACGATGGTCGCCGCCGGCATCTACTTCGTCGCGCGTCTCCTCCCCGTCTTCCAGGCCTCCGCGGCCGCGATGATCGTCCTCGCCGTCATGGCCGGCGTCACGATGGTCGGTTCGGGACTCGCGGCACTCGCCCAGGACGACATCAAGCGGGTCCTCGCCTACTCGACGATCGGTCAGCTCGGCTACATGGCCGGTGCCCTCGCCGTCGGCGACCGCGGTGCCGCCGTCTTCCACCTCCTCGCGCACGGCGCCTTCAAGGCGCTGCTGTTCCTCGCCGCCGGCGTGATCATCCACGCCTCCGGCACCAACTCGCTGGCGGCCATGTCCCGCATGAAGGACCTGCGCCTCCGCGTCCCCGACGCCTTCTGGACGATGACCGTGGCGCTGCTCGCGCTCGCCGCGATCCCTCCGTTCAGCGGCTTCTTCTCCAAGGAGGCCGTCCTCGGCGCCGCCGAGCACGTCGCCACCGGTCACACAGAGCAGGCTCCCGGTGCTTCGGGCTGGATCGTCCTGATCACCGGCCTGGTCACCGCCGTCCTCACCGCGGCGTACGCGACCCGGCTGTGGCTGCTGGCCTTCCGCGGTCACGGAGCCGAGGCCCCCGACCACGGCAGCCAGCCGGTCACCATGACGGCCGTACTGTGGGTGCTCGCCATCCCCTCGCTCGCGTTCGGTCTCGCGTTCGGCCCGCTGCCCGACTGGTTCGACGGCCGCGACCTGACGCCGGTCCTCACCACCTCGGTGCTCGGCACGGGACTCGCCCTGGTCGGCGGGATCGTCACCTACGGAGCCTGGCGGCACACCACCGCCCTGGCGACCCGCGTCCCCCTGGGCGCGGTCGCGGCCCACCCGGACGCAGACGCCGGACACGTCGAGGCCGAGGCCATCGCCTCCCACGAACCCGTCTACGGAGACGTCGCCAAGGCGCCCGACCCGGCGGACCCGGGCCGGCTGCTGCTCGGCCCGCTGCACCGCCACGCGGCCGTCGGCTTCCACCTCGACACCGTGTACTCGGTGCTGTTCGTCCGCCCGGTCCAGGCCGGAGCCACGCTCGTCCGGTTCCTCGACCGCGAGGTCGTCGACACCTACGTACGCGGCGCGGGCGCCCTACCCCGCTGGCTCGGCACCGCCGTACGGCGTGCGCAGACCGGCAATGTGCAGACCTATGTGAGCGCGCTGCTCGCCGGCACCGTCGTCCTGGTGGTCGCCGCCCTCCTCGTCGCCACGGGAGCGTGAGCAGGCGTGATCGATATCAGTGAATCCGTGATGCAGATTCTTCTCGCGTTGATCGTCGTCGGCCCGCTCATCGGGGCCGCCGCCGCCCTTCTCCCGGCCCCGCCGGGGCTGAAGGGGAAGTCGCCCGAACAGGCGGTGCTGCGGCACGGCGTGACCGTCACGGGCGTGGTCCTCATCGCCGCGATCGTCCTCGCGCTCGGCTTCGACCACGACCACCCGTCGAGGATGCAGGCCACGACGGACATCAGCTGGATCCCCGCACTCGACGTGCGGATCCACCTCGGCGTCGACGGCATTTCCCTCCCCCTTCTGGTCCTGACCGCGCTGCTGACCTTCCTCTGCGCGCTGTACTCCTACTTCAAGATGCCCGCGGGCCCGACCCCGAAGGCGTTCGTCGCACTGCTGCTCGTCCTCGAGTCCGGCACCCTCGCGACCTTCGCCGTCCTCGATCTGCTGCTGTTCTTCCTCGCGTTCGAGACGGTGCTCATCCCGATGTACTTCCTCATCGCACGGTGGGGAGGCGCCCAGCGCCAGGCCGCGGCCTGGAAGTTCATCCTCTTCACCCTGCTCGGTTCGGTCGTCATGCTGCTGGGCCTGCTCCTGATCGGAATCAAGGCGGGCACATTCGACATGGTGGCACTCGCCACTGACAACGGCCGGTCGCTGAGCACATCCGTGCAGGTCACCGCCGTTCTGGCGATCGGTATCGGGCTCGCGGTCAAGACGCCGATGTGGCCGCTGCACAGCTGGCTGCCCGACGCCCACACCGCCGCCCCGACCGTCGGCTCTGTCCTGCTGGCCGGCGTCATGCTGAAGATGGGCACGTACGGGTTCGTCCGGATCCTGCTGCCCATCACACCGGACGGCTTCCGCACCTTCGCCCCCTACCTCGCAGCGTTCGCCGTGGTCGGGATCATCTACGGTTCCCTGGCCTGCCTGGCCCTCGCCAAGCAGGGCGCGAAGGGCGACCTCAAGCGGCTCATCGCCTACTCCTCCGTCGGCCACATGGGCTTCGTCCTGCTCGGCATCTCGACCATGACCCCGACCGGCGTGAACGGCGCGCTGTTCGCCAACATCGCCCACGGCCTCATCACCGGCCTCCTCTTCTTCCTCGTCGGAGCGCTGAAGGACCGCACGGGCACCAGCGACCTCGACAGCCTCGCCGAGGAGTCCGGCGCCGCGCTGTACGGCAAGGCACCGCGCCTCGGCGGCCTGCTGGCCTTCGCCGCCGTGGCCTCGCTCGGACTGCCGGGCCTCGCCGGGTTCTGGGGCGAGATGCTGGCGCTGTTCGGCGCGTTCGAGCCCGCCTCCGGCCTCAGCCGCCCCGCCTATCTGACCTTCATGACGATCGCCGCGTTCGGCACGCTGCTCACCGCCGCGTACATGCTCGTCGTCGTCCGCCGCGTCTGCATGGGCGCGCCACCGCACGAGTCGCCGAAGCTCACCGACGTCCAGACCTATGAGTTCGCCGCCTGGACACCGCTCGTCGCCCTCACCGTCGTCGCCGGTCTGTGGCCCCGGGCCCTGCTCGGCCTGACCGACCCGGCCGTCCAGCAGCTCCTCGCAGGAGGCACCCGATGAGTTCCCTGGTCCAGTCCGTCGACTGGCTCGCCATCGCGCCGCCCACGCTCGCGGCGGTCGTCGGACTCGTCGTCCTCGTCGCCGATCTCTTCATCGGCGAAGCGCGGAAGGCCGTACTCGGCTGGACGTCCGTCGCGGGCCTCGCGGCGTCGGCGCTGTTGCTGCTGCCCCTGCGGAACGGCGACCGGGCCACGTTCTGCCTGACGGGTGCCACCGACACCTGCAGCTACGTGGCGGACCGCTTCACCCTGGTGATCCAGCTCCTGGTTCTCGGCGGCGCGCTCCTCGTCGCCCTGCTGTCGGTCACCGCGCTGAAGGACGCCGACAGGGAACTCTCCGAGGGGGAGTACTGGTTCCTGCTGCTCTCCTCGGCCGCCGGTGCCGCCCTGCTGCCCGCCTCCCGCGACCTCGCGACCCTCATCGTCGCGCTGGAGGTCGCCTCGCTGCCCGCCTTCGCGCTCGTCGGCATCAAGCGCGGCGACAGGAAGTCCTCGGAAGCGGCCCTGAAGTTCTTCCTGTCCTCCGTCACCGCGACCGCGGTCAGCCTGATGGGCGTCAGCTTCGTCTACGCGACGACGGGCACCCTTTATCTCACCCGGATCGCGGACGGGATCCAGCACGTCGACGGGCAGTTCCACACCCTCGCCCAGACAGGTGTCGTCCTCACCCTTGTCGGCTTCGCCTTCAAGACGGCCGCCGTGCCCTTCCACTTCTGGGTGCCCGACACCTACGTGGGCGCGCCCCTGCCGATCGCCGCGTACCTGTCGGTCGTCGGCAAGGCGGTCGGCTTCTCCGGGCTCATCCTCGTCACCGTCGTCGCCTTCCCCTCGTACACGGACGTCTGGGGTCCGGCGCTGGCGGCCCTCGCGGCCCTCACCATGACGGTGGGGAACGTCGGCGCCCTGCGGCAGCGGTCCACGCGCGCGTACAGCGCGGTGCGGCTGCTCGCCTGGTCCTCCGTCGGCCAGGCCGGCTACCTCCTGGTCCCGATCGCGGCCGCCGCCTACTCCAAGGACGCCCAGCAGGCCATCGGCTCCACGGTCGCGTACGCCCTCATGTACGCCGCCGTGAACCTCGGCGCCTTCGCCGTGGCCGCGCTGGTGGCCCGCCGGAGCCCCCTGAACCGTGTCAGCGACTACCGCGGCCTGTACGCCGAGAGCCCGCTCTCCGCGCTGGTCCTCGGCTTCTTCCTGCTCTGCCTCGCCGGTCTGCCGCCGGGCATCATCGGCCTCTTCGCCAAGGTGACCGTCTTCTCGGCCGCCGTCGACGCGGGGCTCGGCTGGCTGGCCGTCGTCATGGCCGTCAACGTGGTGATCGCGCTCTTCTACTACCTCCAGTGGACCGCACTGCTCTTCCGCGCTCCCGAAGGCGAGCCGGGCACACACCGCGCTCCGGTCCCGCTCACCGCGGCCATCGCCCTGACGGCCGTCCTCGGCGTCGTCCTGTCCGGGGCACCCCAGCTCATCCTCCGCTTCTCGGAGACCGCGCTCTTCTGAAGCACCACTCCCTGAGAGCCTCTTCACGAGGCACGCGCCCGCGTGAACGGGCGTCCGGATCACCCGGACGGCCCACGCTCCAGCCAGTGCGCACAAGGGAACTAGTGCCTCCCGTCTGGCGTTGACCTGTACGGGAGGGTCCACTGAAGAGTGGAAGCAGAGCAGCAGCAAGCAAAGGGTTCCCCCGCCGCACGACTTGGAGGGCTACCGTGCACCGCCGGCACAATGGGCTCAGGACAGCCGTACTTCTCGGGGGACTGTCCGCACTCATCATCGTCATCGGCAGCTTCTTCGGGCGCACAGGCCTGATCGTCGCGCTGTTCATCGCGATCGGCACGAACGCGTACGCGTACTGGAACAGCGACAAACTGGCTCTACGCGCGATGCGCGCCCGCCCGGTGAGCGAGTTCGAGGCTCCGGCCCTGTACCACATGGTCCGCGATCTCTCGACGCAGGCCCGTCAGCCCATGCCGCGCCTGTACATCTCACCGACGGAGGCACCGAACGCCTTCGCCACGGGCCGCAACCCGCGCAACGCGGCCGTGTGCTGCACCGAGGGGATCCTGCGCATCCTGGACGAGCGCGAACTGCGCGGTGTCATCGGCCACGAGCTCAGTCACGTCTACAACCGCGACATCCTGATCTCGTCCGTGGCCGGCGCCCTCGCTTCCGTGATCATGTTCCTGGTCAATTTCGCCTGGCTGATCCCCGTCGGCCGGTCCAACGACGACGACGGCCCCGGCATCCTCGGACTGCTTCTGGTCATGATCCTGGGCCCGATCGCCGCCTCCCTCATCCAGCTCGCCATCAGCCGCTCCAGGGAGTACGAGGCGGACGCGTCCGGTGCCCAGCTCACCGGCGACCCCCTCGCCCTCGCGAGCGCGCTGCGCAAACTCGACGCGGGCACGAAGCAGCTCCCGCTGCCTCCCGAGCCGCGCATCGAGACCGCGAGCCACATGATGATCGCTAACCCCTTCCGCCCGGGACAGGGAATGTCAAAGATGTTCTCTACGCATCCGCCGATGGCGGAGCGCATCGCCCGGCTCGAGCAGATGGCAGGTCGGCAGCAGTGAAGACAATTCTGAACGTCATTTGGCTCATCCTGAGCGGCTTCTGGCTGTTCCTCGGGTACCTCGCCGCAGGCCTCATCCTGTGCATCACGATCATCGGAATCCCGTTCGGCATCGCGGCGTTCCGTATCGGCATCTACGCGCTGTGGCCCTTCGGCTATACGACCGTGGAGCGCCACGACGCCGGCGCCCCGTCCTGCATCGGCAACGTCCTGTGGCTCGTCCTCGCGGGCTGGTGGCTCGCGCTGGCCCATGTCGTCACGGGCATCGCCATGTGCATCACGATCATCGGCATCCCCTTCGGCATCGCCAACTTCAAGCTCATCCCGATCTCGCTGTTCCCGCTGGGACGCGAAATCGTGCGCACGGACGAGCCGTTCGCCGGGCGTTAGCCGTACGGGAGCACGTGCCGCACTCCTCGCGGAGACGGGGTCGATCCCGTCTCGCGTGAGGGTTTTCCACAGGCTCCCCGATTGTCCGTGGCGCGCTGCATCATGAATCCATGACCGAAATCGAGCAGTTGCTGGCACGGGTCGCCACGGAGGCCCGCAACACCCGCCCGTGGGGCTGGCCTTCGCTCCCCGCGCCCGTGGGCCCGGCCGAGGTCGCCCGTGCCGAGGCCGTCCTCGGCTTCCCTCTGCCCGCACTGCTCGCCGCTCTCTATCTCCGGATAGGGGACGGCGGATTCGGTCCGGAATACGGTCTGTTGCCCCTGCTCGACGGTCAGCCGTCGGGTGAACCGGCGGCTGTTCCGCAGTACCTCGCCAGCCGCGAGAGCGGCCGCAAGGACCCCGAATGGCCATGGCCCGAGGGTGTCCTGCCCATATCCCACTGGGGCTGCGGAATGTACGCGTGCGTGGACTGCCAGAGCCCCGACGGCACGGTCCTTCTCTTCGAGCCGAACGCCGACCGAGCCGACCACGCCTGGTACGTGGACGCGCCCGACCTCGCGTCCTGGCTGCTCGCGTGGCTGGAGGGAACGGGCTGGTACGAGGAGTCCAACGACGGCGCGGACCTCCCGCTCTGGCCCGACTTCCCCCAACGCGCGACGGCGACCCGGGCTTCCTGACCCCTGATCGCCCCCTGGTCGCCGGATGCGCCCGAGACGGCGACCACCGCCCACCCGCCCCGCACGGCATCTCACCGCACGCGTTGATCCACAGGGCATCACGGGACAGCGTCAGCGCGAAGCCGCCCCCATCCGTACGCCGTACGCGGCCGCCCCCACCGCCAGGACGGCCGCTCCGACGACCACCGAAACCCCCGGCAGGGCGAAGGCCAGCGTGACGCAGCCGAGGAGGCCCAGCGCCGGCACGACGCGCGATGCCGGTTCCGGACTCAGCGTCCACGCGGAGGCGTTGGCGATCGCGTAGTACGCCAGCACGCCGAAGGAGGAGAAACCGATCGCGCCGCGCACGTCCAGCGTCGCGGCCAGCACGGCGACCACCGCGCCGACCGCCAGTTCCGCCCGGTGGGGGACCTGGAAGCGCGGATGGACGGCGGCCAGGGCGTGCGGCAGATGACGGTCGCGGGCCATGGCCAGCGTGGTCCGCGAGACACCCAGGATCAGAGCGAGAAGAGAGCCGAGCGCGGCCACGGCGGCCCCCACCCGCACGATCGGCACGAGCCCCGGCAGTCCGGCCGCGCGTACGGCGTCCGCCAGCGGCGCGGCGGCAAGCCCCAGCCCGTCCGTTCCGAGCACCGAGACGACGGAGACAGTGACCGCCGCGTACACCGCGAGCGCGATGCCCAGAGCCAACGGGATCGCGCGCGGAATGGTGCGTGCCGGATCGCGTACCTCCTCGCCGAGGGTGGCGATCCGCGCGTACCCGGCGAAAGCGAAGAAGAGCAGCCCGGCGGCCTGGAGCACCCCGACCGCGCCGGACGACAGACCGATGCCCAGCCGCCCGGCATCGACGGCGTCGGATCCGAGACACCCCACCACCACGGAAGCGAGGACCGCCAGGACCACCGCCACGATCACCCGCGTCAGCCAGGCCGACTTCTGCATGCCGCCGTAGTTCACGGCGGTCAGCGCCACCACCGCGGCGACCGCCACCGCGTGCGCCTGCGAGGGCCAGACGTAAGCGCCCACGGTGAGTGCCATCGCCGCGCAGGAGGCCGTCTTGCCGACGATGAACGACCAGCCCGCCAGATATCCCCAGAAGGCTCCGAGCCGCTCGCGCCCGTAGACGTACGTGCCGCCGGACGCGGGGTACAGGGCGGCCAGCCGGGCCGAGGACATCGCGTTGCAGTAGGCGACGACCGCGGCGACGGCGAGACCGAGCAGGAGCCCGGATCCGGCTGCCCGCGCGGCCGGGCCGAGCGCGGCGAAGATGCCCGCGCCGATCATCGAGCCGAGCCCGATGACCACGGCGTCACCGACTCCCAGCGTGCGGCGCAATACGGGACGGGGTGGCGTCATAGGCCGCACCCTACTGATCACCGCAACCGGCGGGAGCCACGGCGACGTCCTGTTCATCGGCACGGCACCGAGACGGCATTCGGTACTCGTGACCGAACCGCAGACGGACAGCGCGGACAGGGCCCGCACGGAGCGGATCCACAGGACCGCGACAGCGTGAGTACAGAACGGAAGGGCAGGCTCAGAACATGGGCATCATCAGCTGGATCATTCTGGGGCTGCTGGCAGGCGCCATCGCCAAGTTCCTGCTGCCGGGGCGCGACCCGGGAGGCTTCGTCGGAACGACCGTCATCGGCGTCGTGGGGGCGTTCGTCGGCGGCTGGATATCAGCCCGCTGGCTGGACCACCCCGTCAGCAAGCACTTCTACGACGGCGCCACCTGGGTCGCGGCCATCGGCGGCTCGCTCGTACTGCTGATCCTCTACCGCATCCTGTTCGGCGACTCGCGCCGCTGAGCCAGCGTCGCCGGGACCGCGGCCGGCAGACGAGAAGGGTGGACACCCCGGGTGCCCACCCTTCCTCGTACCGCCGGCCACGCCTGCGGCCACCTCATGGCGCCTGCCAGGGGTTCTACCGGTAGTTCACGAACTGCAGGGCGAAGTCGAAGTCCTTGCCCTTGAGGAGGGCCTGAACGGCCTGCAGGTCGTCGCGGCTCTTCGAGCTGACGCGCAGCTCGTCGCCCTGCACCTGGGCCTTCACAGCCTTGGGGCCCTCGTCGCGGATGATCTTCGCCACCTTCTTGGCGTTCTCCTGGGAGATGCCCTCCTCGATCGTCGCGAAGATCTTGTACTCCTTGCCGGAGAGCTGGGGCTCACCGGCGTCCAGGGACTTCAGCGAGATGCCACGCTTGATCAGCTTGGTCTCGAACACGTCGAGGATGGCCTTCACCCGCTCCTCGGTGTTCGCCTCCATGAGGATCTTCTCGCCGGACCAGGAGATGGAGGCGCCGACGTTCTTGAAGTCGTAGCGCTGCGAGATCTCCTTGGCGGCCTGGTTGAGGGCGTTGTCGACCTCCTGCCGCTCGACCTTCGAGACGATGTCGAAACTGGAGTCGGCCATGTCCTGTGGCTCCTTGTATCGGGGTGCGTAGGGGCGGCTGCCGAGCCCGGCGTAGGCCTCGGGCCGCATCCGCATAAGCCTAGCCACCCCCCTCCCCCCGAGCGTCGATCAATTGGGTGGCGAAGCATCCCCGAGCATCAGGTATCGTTTACGTCGTTGCCAGGGAGCACCGCGAGAGCGAGGCTCAAGGACAACAACCCCGGCGGTGTGCCCGAGCGGCCAAAGGGAGCAGACTGTAAATCTGCCGGCTAAGCCTACCCAGGTTCGAACCCTGGCGCCGCCACATGTAGGTGAACCCCCTCCGATCTGCGGAAACGTGGATCGGAGGGGGTTTCTCTTTGTTTGAGTGCGTATGGCGCGTCCGCGGCGGTGCCGCCCCGGGGCCCGCGCGATCCACAGAGGCCGCTGCGGGGTGTGCGGTCCGGGTCCAGTTCGGCTCAGGTCCGGTGGAGGGCGCCTCAGTGGTCGCCTCCCTCTCGATTCGCGGGGAGTCGAGGGCGGGTGATGTGACCCCATGTCATTCGACGGGTTCGCGTGCTTACTTGCTCTGGGTTTCCTTCGGTCCGGCCGTGGCATCGCCCGCCCCTGCGTGGCTCGGTCTGCGGGCGGGTGAATAATTGGCGGGCGCGCTCGGCGCTATGCAGAAACGCAAGAAAAGCCTTCTGGGACAGGTGCGGATCTTTGTGAGGGGTTCCGTGGTCAGGTCGACGTGGGGCGCATTCAGAGGGTCCGCGGGGGCAGGGGTGCTGTCGCTGCGGTCAAGGCGGCCCTCGATACCTATCCTTGCGTCTCGCTTGTGATGGCCAAGCGCCATGTGCATGAACTGCCTTTGTGAGGAGCGGAGTTGAGGTGGGAGCGCTGGCGGCGGGCAGGCGTCCACGGCCACGCGGGCGCGGGTGAGATCGGTCTGGCCCGCCGGTTCGGTGCCGGGTCGGCGAGCGGGTCGGCTGCTCTCCGTCCCACTCTCTTCTCTTCTGCTTTTACGTGTCCAATTTCTCGCGGGCGTGTTCTGTTCTAGATTCTCTCGGGAATAGGAAATAGAGAATGGTGAATAGAGAATGGCGAATTAGGGGAGTTTGTTTGCGGTGGAAGGTCTGCCCTGCGGTCGGTGGAGTTCAGCGGCCGCGCGGTGGTCCGCGACCGGCGGGGCGGAGGTCGTGGGCCGCGGGGCACACTGATCACATGTCATCGCGTCGCAGGAACTGCCCCGAGTGCCGTCGGGAGATCGCCGTCGTCGCGGGGCGGTTCGCCCGGCACGATCCGCCCGGCGCACGGGGGACCGGGGAACTGGTCTCGTGCGCCGGTTCGCGCCGGGAGGCGTTCATCGGGGCGGCGCAGCCCACGCTGGACGGGTACGCCCTTCCCGACTTCCCCGGCCAGCTCCCCCTGTTCTGAGCAGCCCCCGAAGACCTGCCCCGAAGCGAGTCCCGCTGATTCGGTCCCGAAGAACCGCCCCCGAAGCGAGCCCCGCCGAGTCGGTCCCGAAGCGCCGGGCCCACCGAGCCGGTTCCGAAGAGCAGCGCTCACGAGTCGGTCCCGAAGAGCCGGGCCGGGCCCATCAAGGCGACCCCCGAAGACCGCGCCCGCGCGTGCCTAGTTGCCCGCCACCGCCTTCACCGCCACCGAGATCGGTGTCGAGCCGCTGATGGCTTCCAGGACCAGGCCGGTGGTGGCCGGGGTGTCGACCAGTTCGGCGAGGACCGCGGCGACGTCGTCGCGGGGGATCATGCCGCGGCCGGTCGAGGCCTCCAGGCGCACGAGCCCGGTTCCGGCGTCGTCGATCAGGCCGCCGGGGCGCAGGATCGTCCAGTCCAGGCCCGTACGGCCGCGTACGTATTCGTCGGCCTCGCCCTTGGCGCGCAGGTAGGCGTCGAAGATGTCGTCACCCGTGTGGGCCGGGTCCGCGCCCATGGAGGAGACGACCACGTGCCGACGTACGCCCGCGCGCTCGGCGGCGTCGGCGAACAGGATCGCGGCGCCCTTGTCCACCGTCTGCTTGCGGTCCGCGCCGCTGCCAGGTCCGGCGCCCGCCGCGAAGACGGCCGCGTCCGCGCCCTGCAGATGCGCGGCGACCTCCTCCACCGAAGCCGATTCCAGATCGCACAGGACGGGCTCGGCGCCGGCCGCCCGTAGATCGTCCCCTTGTTCGGCACGGCGGATGATCCCCGCTACCTCGTCCCCGCGCGCGGAGAGCAGCCGCTCCAGCCGCAGCGCGATCTGACCATGACCACCAGCGATGACAATGCGCATGTTTCCGACCGTACGCCCGGATGACCGCGTTCGCCGCACAACCCTGTGGACAACTCATGCGTCACATGGGTGATCACTGTGAACGCGTGGGTGATCGCCGCGAGAACGCGTCAGAACGAGTGAACACGCGAACGAAGGAACGCCGTGCGGACCTGTACGGCGTTGCAAGAGGAGACCATCATCACCGCCATACGCAAGACCGCCACCGCGGTCGGCTGCACCGCTGTCCTTCTCACCGCGGCGGCCGCCTGCGGCACGGTCCAGAACCTCACGGCCGGGCAGAAGGTGGACCACGCCGTCTCCCGGATCGGCGAACAGAAGTCGCTCGCCTTCCAGTTGGACCTGGACGCCGACGCGGCCGCGATCGACACCCTCGCGGGCGAGGACGGTGCCGACGAGTCCCTCCCGCCGGAGTTCGCCGAGTTCGTCAGCGGCCTGCGCGTCGACGTCTCCGTCAAGTCCAGGAAGGCGCTGGCGGATTCGGGCGAGAAGGACCTCGTCGGTACGAGCATGAGGATCACGGGCACCGGCGGTGTCCTGGTCGAGTACCGGATCATCGGCGACTTCATGTACTACCGCACCGACATAAAGGCCGTCGGCCGGGCGATGGGCGTTCCCATGCCCACGGCCGACGATCTCCCCCCGAGCCAGAAGGAGCTGAAGAAGGTCCTCGAAGGCGACTGGGTGAAGGTGAACACCAAGGAGCTGGAGCGGGCGGGGAAGGCCGCCGGAGGTGCCTCGAAGGGGGCTGCCGGTGGCGGGGAGGTCGACGCGAAGACCCAGAAGAAGGTTCTCGACGCCGTGCGCGGTGTCATCGGCCGCAAGGTCACGTTCCGGACCAAGGGCGGCGCCGACGGGGTCGAGCACGTCATCGCCACGGGCAACGTCCGCGACCTGCTCACCGCCGTCTTCGACAAGCTCCGTCCGCTGCAGGGCGACCTTCCGGCGGGCGCGGAACTCCCCACCGCCAAGGACCTCAAGGACGCGCCGAACAGGAAGGCCGCCGTCGACTTCACCCTGAAGAACGGCGATCTCCGGCAGATCAGGGTCGACCTGGCCGTCCTCGCCGACAGCCCGCAGAAGGCCGAGCTGCCCCTCGTCCTGAAGTTCTCCAAGGCGGGTGACGTCAGCGCGCCGGCCGGAGCCACCGAGATCCCCGTCGACGAGGTCCCCGGTTCCAGCCCGCTGGGAACCGCCTTCCTGGGCGGCGGGTTCTAGCCAGGGGGCGGGTCGCCGGGCGCCAGAAGCCTCAGAACCCCGGCGAGGACGGCTCTTCCCGTCCTTGCCGGGGCAGTTCGAGACCGGAGTCGGCCGCCGAGTCGCAGTACTCCCGTACCGCGCTGGTACGTGCCACCACGCGTCCCCGGTGGATCACGATGCGGCTGTACGAGAGGGACAGCACTCCCGCCAGACCGTCCCCGCGGACGGCGAGCAACTCGGCCGGGAACCCCGCCTCCACGCGCACCTCGGGCAGCCCGAGGACGGCTCTGGCGGCACAACTCACCGTGCCGTACGCCTCCTCGGGGTGCAGCCCGTACCGGGAGGCGAGCAAGTACGCGGCCTCCAGCGGGTCTCCGCGTCCCACCGGGTTGGACACGTCACGCAGGGCGCCGCCGCCCGCCGCGACCCGCACTCCGGCCGCGCGCAGGAGTCGTACGGGAGCCGTGCCGCGCCCGTCGGCCGAGCCGCAGCCGCCCTGCGGCAGACACACCACAGTCACTCCGGCGGCGGCGAGTTGGTCCGCGGCGCGGGCGGCCACGTCGGAGGGCAGCCGGCCGAGCCCGCCGCACGGGCCGAGGGTCACGCCGGGCCGCAGCCCGCCCGCCATCGCGGCGAGCCGGGCCAGTCGGGCGGGATCGGCGGCGTCCGTGTGCAGATCGACCGGACAGCCGTGCTCGGAGGCGAGTTCCAGGACGGCCTCGACGTAGCCCGTCGGATCGGGGTCGGCGTCCGGGCAGCCGCCCACCACGGAGGCGCCCATCTTCAGGGCGTCCCGCAGCATCGCGAGCCCGTCGGCGCCGGCCGCCCCGGTCAGCACCCGCGGCATCGCGGCCGTCGTCAGCTCGGCGAGCCCCCGCAGCGACCGCCGTACCTCGAGCACCGCCGCCAGCGCGTCCAGCCCCTGCACGTCACCGACGCGCACATGGGACCGCAACGCCGTGGCCCCATGTCCGAGTTGCAGCAGGGCCGCCTCGGTGGCCCGGCGCCGGATCGCCAGGTCGTCGTACGCGAGCGGTCCGTCGCCGTCGGCCGTCAGGGCGGTGTCGCTGTGCGCGTGGGCCTCGACGGGGGCCGGCAGGAGGAGGTAGCCGTCGAGGTCCACCCGTGCGGCGCGAGCCCTCGAGGCACCCGCCGCCAGGCTTCCCGCGGTGCCGACCGCCTCGATACGGCCGCCGCCGAGCCGTACGTCCACGGTCCGGCCGTCCGTGAGCCGTGCCCCGCACAGCAGGAGAGCGGCCGGGTCGGTCTGTCCCGAGGGGGAGTGGGGCGGCTGCTGCTGACTGTCGGGCATCGCGCTCCTGTGGCTCGGGGGCGGCTGCGGAGGGACGACTGCGGAGCGTGGGGACACAAGATCACGCAGCGTGAGTCGAGCCTAGGGCGGCGATCCGTCGACGTCAGGGAGGAGCGCAATAGTCGTACCGGCGTGGTCCGCTGACCGGCCGAGACCGGCCTCCTTCGGGAGCGGTCCGAAACGGGCCGCCTGGTGACCGGTTCGGGGTCGACCGTCCCGTCGGCGACTCGCGCTCTCCAGGCCGACCGGCTCAGGACCGGCCGCCCGGTGACCGGCTCACGGCCGGCCGGGGCGCGCCCGGCGCCCCGGTCGTCGACCCGCCGTTCCGCGCGCCTTTCCGGCGCCCGCCGTCGGACCCGGTACGCGTCCGCTCCCGCGCAGGTCACCGCCCGGCCCGGCGCGGGGTCCGTGCCCCGGACGGCCCGAACGCCGTCACCCCCTGTGATCCAGGAGTCCCGAGGGGCGCCTGAAGCCTTGCGGGAACGCCCGGGAAACCGCCTGTGATCAGGCCCGGGCGGGTGCCGCGAAACGGATTTGGGCGATCGGCGGCGGACCGTGTAATGTCTTCATCGCTCGCCCCAATAGCTCAGTCGGTAGAGCGTCTCCATGGTAAGGAGAAGGTCTACGGTTCGATTCCGTATTGGGGCTCTGGTGAGGGAGGTTCCCGTCGCGAGGCGGGGGCCGAACCCATCAAAGCGGTGTAGCTCAGTCGGTAGAGCAAGCGGCTCATAATCGCTGTGTCACCGGTTCAAGTCCGGTCACCGCTACTGACAGTAGCCGATTGTGGGGTCGGTCCTTCGATCGGCTACTCTTCTATGCGTTAATGTCCCATCCGTTCGTCAAGGAGCACTCCTGTGGCTGCCACCGACGTCCGCCCGAAGATCACGCTGGCCTGCGTGGAGTGCAAGGAGCGGAACTACATCACCAAGAAGAACCGGCGTAACAACCCGGACCGACTGGAGATGAAGAAGCACTGCCCGCGTTGCAACGCGCACACCGCGCACCGCGAAACGCGATAATTCAGGCTCGTACACGAGGCCGTCCCCTTCACGGGGGGCGGCCTCGCGTCGTTGTGGAACCGATGTCCGGCGCGGGCCGGGGTGTCATAGGCGTACCGGCGTTTTCGAGCGAAGATGGGCCGTCCGGTCAAAACGGCCGGTCCCGCTGCGGCAACCGCGACACCCGGCGCACCGAGGACACTCGGCGTCACGAAGACAGCCACCGCGGCCGAGCCGCCCGTGTGCCGAGGAAGCCCGGTGCGCAGAAGACACCCGGTGCGCCAAAGGCATCCGGCGTGGCGAGGGCGGCCGGCGGCGCGGAGACGGTCGCCGCGGCGAAGACGAAGACACCAGGCGCGCAGCGAAGACCGTCAGCGCGGCGAAGACAACCAGGAGGTGCCGAGCCCATGGCGCTCGACCAGTCCTTCGTAGGGCGGTCCTACCCGCCCACCGACCCCTATGAGGTCGGTCGGGAGAAGATCCGCGAGTTCGCGGAGGCCGTGGGGGACAGCAACCCTGCGTACACGGACCCCGAGGCCGCACGTGCTCTCGGTCACCCCGACGTGATCGCCCCGCCCACTTTTGTGTTCGCCATCACGTTCAAGGCCGCGGGCGAGGTCGTCCAGGACCCGCAACTGGGCCTCGACTACAGCCGGGTGGTGCACGGCGACCAGAAGTTCGCCTACACGCGTCCGGTGCGCGCGGGCGACCGGCTCACGGTCACCTCGACCATCGAGTCGATCAAGTCCCTCGCGGGCAACGACATCCTGGACGTCCGTGGCGAGGTCCACGACGAGGCGGGCGAGCATGTTGTGACGGCTGTCACGAAGCTCGTGGCCCGCGCGGCGGAGGTGGGCTGACATGGCGGCGAAGATCTCTTACGCGGACGTCGAGGTCGGCACCGAGCTGCCGCCCCAGACGTTCTCCGTGACGCGCGCCACGCTCGTGCAGTACGCGGGGGCCTCCGGCGACTTCAACCCGATCCACTGGAACGAGAAGTTCGCGGTCGAGGTGGGCCTTCCCGACGTCATCGCGCACGGCATGTTCACCATGGCCGAGGCGATCCGTGTGGTGACCGACTGGGTCGGCGATCCGGCCGCCGTAGTCGAGTACGGGGTTCGCTTCACCAAGCCCGTCGTCGTCCCCAACGACGACAAGGGCGCCACCATCGAGGTCGCCGGCAAGGTCGCCGCCAAGCTCGACGACAACACCGTGCGCGTCGATCTCACGGCGACGAGCGGCGGCCAGAAGATCCTGGGGATGTCGCGCGCGGTCGTACGACTGGCCTGACAGCCTGGTTCCGCGTCCGGCAGCCGAGTCCGGGACAAGAGGCGCTCTCCTTCGAGGGCGCCTCTTGCTCGTAGCCGAACGACGCGGACCGCCCCGACTCGCACCCCCTTGCAAAGTTAGTGATTGAGTACTAACTTAGTTTCATGGTCAGGATGAGTGCAGAGGAGCGGCGCGAGAGCGTCATCCGCGCGGCGACCACCGAGTTCGCCCGTGGTGGATATCACGGCACGAGCACCGAGGCGATCGCCAAGCGCGTCGGGGTCTCGCAGCCGTATCTCTTCCGACTCTTCCCGGGCAAGAAGGCGATCTTCCTCGCCGCCGCCGAGCGGTGCGTCGAGGACACCATCCAGACCTTCCAGGAGGCCGCGAGGGGCCTGGAGGGCGAGGAGGCGAAGCACGCCATGGGAAACGCGTACGTCGAGGTCATCGCGGAACGGCCCGAGCGGCTGATGATGCAGATGCAGATGTACGTCGCCGTGGCCGCCGCCCAGCAGGAGGGTGACCACGAGTTCGGCGAGGCCGTACGGGCCGGCTGGATGCGGCTGTGGGACGCCGTGCACCTGCCGCTCGGCGCGGACCCGGGTGCGACCACGGGGTTCCTGGCGACCGGAATGCTCATCAACACGCTCGTGGCGATGGGCTTCCCGCCGGAGCACCGGGTGTGGGAGGGGCTGTTCTCGGGCCCCGGGGCCATCTGCGGGCCCGAGGAGTAGGCGGGAAGCGGCGGCGGGTGCCGAGGCTCCCGGCAGCGGATTTCCATGATCATTGAAGTTAGTCATCAATAACTAACCATCGATCTCTCTGGGGGAGAGATGTCACAGCAGACCGAGGCCGCGGCACACCGCGGGAGCGCCGCCTGGGCCCTTCTCATCACAAGCGTCGCCGGGTTCATGGCGGCCCTCGACAACCTCGTCGTCACCACCGCTCTGCCCTCCATCCGCAAGGATCTCGGGGGCGCGCTCGACGACCTGGAATGGACCGTGAGCGCCTACACGCTCACCTTCGCCGTCCTGCTGATGTTCGGCGCGGCGCTCGGTGACCGGTTCGGCCGCCGCAGGCTCTTCATGGTCGGCCTGACCATCTTCACCGGCGCCTCCGCCGCCGCGGCCATGGCCCCCGGCATCGACTCGCTGATCGCCGCCCGCGCGGTCCAGGGGGTCGGCGCGGCGATCATGATGCCGCTGACCCTGACCCTGCTGACCGCCGCGGTCCCCGCGGCCAAGCGCGGGATGGTGTTCGGGATCTGGGGCGCCGTCAACGGGCTCGCGGTCGCCTCGGGGCCCCTCATCGGCGGCACCCTCACCGAACACGTCTCCTGGCACTGGATCTTCTGGCTGAACGTTCCGCTGGGTCTCGCGGTGCTCCCGCTCGCCCGGCTGCGTCTGTCCGAGTCGTTCGGCGACGGCGCCCGGCTCGACCTCCCCGGCACCCTGCTCGCCAGCGGCGGCCTCTTCGGGATCGTCTACGGCCTGGTCCGCGGGCCCGCCGACGGCTGGACCAGCGGGTTCGTCCTGACCGGGCTGATCGCGGGCGGCGCCCTGCTCGTCGGCTTCGTCGTCCACGGCACCCGGGCCAAGAACCCGATGCTCCCGATGCGGCTCTTCCGCTCCCGCGCCTTCGCCGGGATCAACGCGGCCAGCCTGCTGATGTTCCTCGGGATGTTCGGCTCGATCTTCCTGCTCAGCCAGTACATGCAGGGCGTGCTCGGCTACTCGCCGACCGAGGCGGGACTGCGGATGCTCCCCTGGACCGGTATGCCGATGCTCGTCGCGCCGATCGCGGGCATCCTGTCCGATCGCATCGGCGGCCGTCCGGTCGTCGCCACGGGCCTCTTCCTCCAGGCCGTCGGCCTCGGCTACATGGCCGTCGTGGCCACCACCCACGCCTCCTACGGCGCTCAGCTGCCCGCTCTGATCATCAGCGGTGTCGGCATGGCGCTGTACTTCGCCCCGGCCGCCAACCTGGTCATGTCCAGCGTCCGGCCGCAGGAGCAGGGCATCGCCTCCGGCGCCAACAACGCGCTGCGCGAGGTGGGCGGCGCGCTCGGTGTCGCGATCATGTCGTCGATCTTCGCCGCCCAGGGCGGATACGAGTCCGGCCAGGCCTTCGTGGACGGACTGCGGCCCGCGCTGGTCACCGGCTCGGCGGTCGTGGCCGTCGCCGGAATCGCCGCCCTGGTGATCCCGGCCGGGCGCCGCCGCACCGAGGGGAACGCGGCGGACGCGGCCCAGTCCGGCTCCGCCGGGTCGGCCCCGGTGCTGGAGACCGCCGGCCGCTGAGCATCAGGCCCGCCCGCGTACGGCCCCGTCCGCCCGGACGGGGCCGTACGCGTGCGGGCCCGGCGACCGACACCCCGCCCAGCTCCCGGCACCCCCGGCAACCCCGGCAACCCCGGCACCCGCGTGACCCCGTGCGCCCGGAGCTGTCGGGGCCGTCTCGCGTCCGGAGCACACCGGTGGCCGGGCGCCCCCGCCTCTTCTCGTAGTCTTGGCCCGTGCAGGAACTCCACGATGCCCCGCTCGCCCCGCTGACCACCTTCCGGCTCGGCGGCCCGGCCGCCCGGCTGATCACCGCCACGACCGACGCCGAGGTCGTCGCCGCCGTGCGCGAGGCCGACGACGCCGGTACGCCGCTGCTGCTCATCGGCGGCGGCTCGAACCTGGTCATCGGCGACAAGGGCTTCGCCGGGACCGCCCTGCGCATCGCCACCGAGGGCTTCTCCCTCGACGGTACGAGCCTGGAGCTGGCCGCGGGCGAGGTGTGGACCGACGCGGTCGCCCGTTCCGTGGAGGCCGGGCTCGCCGGGATCGAGTGCCTCGCGGGCATCCCCGGGTCCGCCGGTGCGACACCGATCCAGAACGTCGGCGCCTACGGCCAGGAGGTGTCGTCGACGATCACCGAGGTGATCGCCTACGACCGGAAGACGCGTGAGACGGTCACGCTGACCAACGCCGAGTGCGGCTTCTCGTACCGCCACAGCCGCTTCAAGGCGGACCCCGAGCGTCATGTCGTGCTGCGGGTGCGTTTCGGTCTCGAGGACGCGCGGGGGATGTCGGCGCCGGTCAAGTACGCCGAGACGGCCCGCGCGCTCGGCGTGGAGCCCGGCGACCGTGTGCCCCTCGACGCCGCCCGCGGGACGGTCCTGAAGCTCCGTGCGGGGAAGGGCATGGTGCTCGACCCCGAGGACCACGACACCTGGTCCGCGGGATCCTTCTTCACCAACCCGATCCTCACGGACGAGGCGTTCGCCGCGTTCCACGCGCGCGTGGAGGAACGGCTCGGCGCCGGTGCCGTACCGCCGGCGTACGCGGCGGGGGAGGGCCACACCAAGACCTCCGCGGCCTGGCTGATCGACAAGTCGGGCTTCACCAAGGGCTACGGAACCGGGCCCGCCCGTATCTCCACCAAGCACACCCTCGCCCTGACCAACCGGGGCGGGGCCACCACCGAGGACCTCCTCGCGCTGGCCCGGGAGGTCGTCGCGGGAGTCCACGAGGCCTTCGGGATCACCCTCGTCAACGAGCCGGTGACGGTGAACGCGAGCCTCTGACAGGCGCCGGGAGCCTGAGAGCGACCCGGCGTCCGGGACCTGGCTAGTAGGCGATGCCCACCCCCTGCTTCACGGTTCCCGGGTCGTCGACCATCGCCAGCATCGCGTGGGCCACGTCGGCGCGCGCGATGAAACGGCCCTTGGGCGGGAAGCCGCCCACGGCCGTGCGGTAGGTGCCGGTCAGCGGCTTGTCCTGGAGGCGGGGCGGCCGGACGACGGTCCAGTCCGTGGCACTGCCCGCGAGCTGCTCCTCCATCTCCCGCAGGTCGGCGTAGACGTCCTTCAGGATGCCGGAGATCAGGCTCCTCATCGCGCGGTCGACGAGCGTGTCCTTCTGGGCGGCGGGGCCGACCGGACCCGCGCTGACCACCAGCAGTCGCCGCACCTGCTCGGCCTCCATGGCGCCGAGCGCCGTACGGGTGAGCCGGGCCGCGACCCCGGCGTCCTTCCGGCTGCGCGCGCCGAGACCGGACAGGACCGCGTGCCGGCCCGCGACGGCCGGGCGCAGCGACTCCGGGTCGGTGAGGTCCGCGCGGAAGACCTCCAGACCCGCGCCCGTGACGGTGAGCCGCGCGGGATCCCGTACGACCGCCGTGACCCGGTGGCCCGCGCCGAGGGCCTGCCGGACGATCTCCTGGCCGATGCCTCCGGTGGCACCGAGAACGGTGAGTTCCATGACCTGCTCCCGCATGAGACGGAGATGGGGTGGGTGAGTGTTCACTCACCCTTGCTACTTCTAGAGTGAGTAAGTACTCACCCACCCGTCAAGCCCCGGCAGGGCATGTCATGGAATCCTTGGGCCCCATGCAGCAGAAATCCGCCACGGAAGCCGGGCCGTCGAAGCCTGCCAGGATCCGCATCCTCGACGCGGCGCACGAGCTGATGCTCACGCTCGGCCTCTCCCGTGCCACCACCAAGGAGATCGCCAGGGCGGCCGGCTGCTCCGAGGCTGCGCTCTACAAGTACTTCGCGAGCAAGGAGGAGCTCTTCATCCAGGTCCTCCACGAGCGGCTGCCCCAGCTCGGCCCCCTCCTGGAGCGGCTGACGGCCGAGCCGCGGGAGCACTCCCTGGAGGAGAACCTCACGGAGATCGCCCGCCAGGCGGCCCTCTTCTACGAGCAGAGTTTCCCGATCGCCGCCTCCCTGTACGCGGAGACGCAGCTCAAGCGCCGTCACGACGACGCCATGCGGGCCATGGGCGCGGGCCCGCACATGCCCATCCGGGGCGTCGCCGCCTATCTGCTGGCGGAGCAGCGGGCCGGGCGCGTCCATCCGGACACCGACACCTACGCGGCCGCGTCCCTCCTCCTCGGGGCCTGCGCGCAGCGGGCGTTCGCCTACGACGCCACCCAGGAGGGCACGCCGCCGCCCCTGGACACCTTCGCCCCGGCGCTCGCCCGCACCCTGCTCACCGGGATCGCGCCCGGGAACAGGACGGGGTCCGCCGGCGCCCCGGACACGCTCTAGGCGGCTAGGCCGTCAGCCAGTCGTCGACGCCGGCCAGCAGTTTCGCCCGGACGTCCTCGGGTGCGGCCGAGGCGCGGATCGACTGCCGGGCCAGCTCGGCCAGCTCCTGGTCGCTGAAGGCGTGGTGGCGGCGGGCGATGTCGTACTGGGCGGCGAGCCGGGAGCCGAAGAGCAGCGGGTCGTCGGCGCCGAGCGCCATCGGCACCCCGGCTTCGAACAGAGTGCGCAGGGGGACATCGGTGTGCTTCTCGTAGACGCCCAGGGCGACGTTCGAGGCGGGGCAGACCTCACAGGTCACCCCGCGGTCCGCGAGCCGCTTCAGCAGCCGCGGGTCCTCGGCGGCCCGCACCCCGTGGCCGATCCGGGAGGCGTGCAGGTCGTCCAGGCAGTCGCGGACCGAGGCGGGACCGGTCAGCTCGCCACCGTGCGGCGCGGACAGCAGCCCGCCCTCGCGGGCGATGGCGAAGGCCCGGTCGAAGTCCCGCGCCATGCCCCGCCGCTCGTCGTTGGAGAGCCCGAAACCGACGATCCCCCGGTCCGCGTAGCGCACGGCGAGCCGGGCCAGCGTGCGGGCGTCCAGGGGGTGCTTCATCCGGTTGGCGGCGACCAGGACGCGCATCCCGAGCCCGGTGTCCCGCACGGCCGAGTCGACCGCGTCCAGGATGACCTCCAGGGCCGGGATCAGACCGCCCAGGCGCGGGGCGTACGACGTCGGGTCGACCTGGATCTCCAGCCAGCCGGAGCCGTCCTTCAGGTCCTCCTCGGCGGCCTCGCGCACCAGGCGCTGGATGTCCTCGGGCTCCCTCAGACAGGACCGCGCGGCGTCGTACAGGCGCTGGAAGCGGAACCAGCCGCGTTCGTCGGTCGCCCGCAGCTTCGGCGGTTCCCCGCTGGTCAGCGCCTCGGTCAGTGTTTCGGGCAGCCGCACGCCGTACTTGTCGGCGAGCTCCAGCACGGTGCCGGGCCGCATCGACCCGGTGAAGTGCAGGTGCAGATGGGCCTTCGGAAGTTGACTGACATCACGTACGCGCTCCATCCAAAGATCCTGCCCCACCCGCGGCTCGTGCCGGTAGGGCTTTCCCTGATCGGGCGCTTGCTCGAACAGACGAACGGGGGCCGGCCACTCCGTGGAGAGTGGCCGGCCCCCGTCACGCGCGCGTGGAGCGCGGTGACGTCACCGGTGCGCCGGTGGGCGCGTCAGGACGCCGGAGGTCAGTCCGTCGCCTCGGCCAGCAGCTTCTGGATCCGGCTGACGCCCTCGACGAGGTCCTCGTCGCCGAGCGCGTACGACAGCCGCAGGTAGCCCGGCGTGCCGAAGGCCTCACCCGGGACGACCGCGACCTCGGCCTCCTCCAGGATGAGCGCGGCCAGCTCGACGGTGTCCGCGGGACGCTTGCCGCGGATCTCCTTGCCGAGGAGTCCCTTCACCGAGGGGTACGCGTAGAAGGCGCCCTCGGGCTCGGGGCAGAGCACGCCGTCGATCTCGTTCAGCATGCGCACGATGGTCTTGCGGCGGCGGTCGAAGGCCTCGCGCATCTTCGCGACGGCCGCGAGGTCGCCGGAGACGGCGGCGAGCGCGGCGACCTGGGCCACGTTCGAGACGTTCGACGTGGCGTGGGACTGGAGGTTGGTCGCGGCCTTGATCACGTCCTTCGGGCCGATGACCCAGCCCACGCGCCAGCCGGTCATGGCGTACGTCTTGGCGACGCCGTTGACGACGATGCACTTGTCGCGCAGCTCGGGCACCACCACCGGCAGCGAGTGGAACTCAGCGTCGCCGTAGACCAGGTGCTCGTAGATCTCGTCGGTCAGGACCCACAGGCCCTTCTCGGCGGCCCAGCGGCCGATCTCCTCGATCTGCTCGCGGGTGTAGACCGCGCCCGTCGGGTTCGACGGGGAGACGAAGAGCAGCACCTTGGTGTTCTCGGTGCGGGCGGCCTCGAGCTGCTCGACCGAGACGCGGTAGCCGGTGGTCTCGTCGGCGACGACGTCGACCGGGACACCGCCGGCGAGACGGATGGACTCCGGGTAGGTCGTCCAGTACGGCGCGGGGACGATGACCTCGTCGCCCGGGTCGAGGATCGCGGCGAAGGCCTCGTAGATGGCCTGCTTGCCGCCGTTGGTGACCAGGACCTGGGCGGCCTCCACCTCGAAGCCGGAGTCGCGCAGCGTCTTCGCGGCGATCGCGGCCTTCAGCTCGGGAAGCCCGCCTGCCGGCGTGTAGCGGTGGTACTTGGGGTTCGAGCAGGCCTCGATGGCGGCCTGGACGATGTAGTCCGGGGTCGGGAAGTCGGGCTCACCGGCGCCGAAGCCGATCACCGGACGTCCGGCGGCCTTGAGTGCCTTGGCCTTGGCGTCCACGGCGAGGGTGGCGGATTCGGAGATCGCGCCGACTCGGGCGGAGACCCGGCGCTCGGTGGGAGGGGTTGCAGGGCTCATGGCCCCATCGTTTCAGACCGGAATCACCCCCGGCACACGGGTTTCACGGACTGAACAAAGGCAGAACATCCGTCCGGATCCGCGCGCTCCACCAGTGGATCTTCAACGCGGCGGGCCCGCACCGACACTTTCTGTTCGACGCCCGGCTCCGGACCACGTACACTCTCACCTCGTTGGCCTTCACCGGCCGCGCTCAACCGGTGCACACCGAGCACCCGGTCGAATGCGGTACGTTGGGGGAAATCAAAGGGTCGTAGCTCAATTGGTAGAGCACTGGTCTCCAAAACCAGCGGTTGGGGGTTCAAGTCCCTCCGGCCCTGCTACACACTCCTCTCGCGGATGTGTGCGCATGTACGTACCGCAATGCACCGCCGTGCGGCTCAACCGGGCGCGGCACGGTCACGACCCGGGAATCAGGTGAGGACGAGTGACGGACGCCGTGGGCTCCATCGACATGCCTGATGCCGAGGCGCCGGAGTCCAAGAAGAAGGCCCGCAAGGGCGGTAAGCGTGCCAAGAAGGGCCCGCTGAAGCGCCTTGCCACCTTCTACCGCCAGATCGTCGCGGAGCTCCGGAAGGTTGTCTGGCCGACTCGCAATCAGCTGACGACTTACACCACAGTGGTGATTGTGTTCGTCGTCATCATGATCGGCCTGGTCACCGTGATTGACTATGGGCTCAACCACGCCGCCAAGTACGTCTTCGGCTGAGCCGAGAGCGAAGGGCGCCGTCACCGGCGCCCCTTTCGCGCGTTCCACCCCCATGTAACCAGGAAGAAGCAGCCACCGTGTCTGACCCGAACCTGAACGATTCCTCCGAGTCGGTCGAGTCCGTAGACGACGAGCTCGAGATCGTCGAGGGAGCGGACGTCGTGGACGAGTTCGAGGCTGCCGATGCCGCCGCCGGCGAGAGCGCCGAGGACGCGGCCCTGCACGTCGAGGACGAGTCCGGTGAGGACGTCGAGGACGCCACCGACGAGTCCGTCGAGGACGAGGACGCGTCCGAGGAGGCCGAGCCCGAGGTCGAGGCCGAGCCCGTCGACCCCGTGACCGCCCTGCGCGAGGAACTGCGTCTGCTCCCCGGCGAGTGGTACGTCATCCACACGTACGCCGGTTACGAGAACCGCGTGAAGACCAACCTCGAGCAGCGTGCCGTCTCGCTGAACGTCGAGGACTTCATCTTCCAGGCCGAGGTGCCGCAGGAAGAGGTCGCGCAGATCAAGAACGGCGAGCGCAAGACGATCAAGCAGAACAAGCTCCCGGGCTACGTCCTGGTCCGTATGGACCTGACGAACGAGTCCTGGGGCGTCGTCCGCAACACTCCCGGCGTCACCGGCTTCGTGGGCAACGCCTACGACCCGTACCCGCTGACCCTGGACGAGATCGTCAAGATGCTCGCCCCGGAGGCCGAGGAGAAGGCCGCCCGCGAGGCCGCCGAGGCCGAGGGCAAGCCCGCTCCGCAGCGCAAGCTCGAGGTCCAGGTGCTGGACTTCGAGGTCGGCGACTCGGTCACCGTCACCGACGGCCCGTTCGCCACGCTGCAGGCCACGATCAACGAGATCAACGCCGACTCGAAGAAGGTCAAGGGCCTCGTCGAGATCTTCGGCCGCGAGACCCCGGTCGAGCTGTCCTTCGACCAGATCCAGAAGAACTAGCAGCTTCTGGACGTACGTCTTCCGAACAGGTCAGACGGGCTGTCACAGCCGGTCTGACCTGCTCGGTTTTTAGCCGCGCATGGATACCCGTTATCGTTGTGCGGTATGCCTTCATCCGGATCATTTCCTCCGCTGAAGGCAGCCGTCCGGGGCGACTCGGACGTAGGAAGGCGAAAACGAAAGAGGACCCGGAATGCCTCCCAAGAAGAAGAAGGTCACGGGGCTCATCAAGCTCCAGATCAACGCCGGTGCGGCGAACCCGGCCCCGCCGGTCGGCCCCGCGCTCGGTCAGCACGGCGTCAACATCATGGAGTTCTGCAAGGCCTACAACGCCGCGACCGAGTCGCAGCGTGGCTGGGTCATCCCGGTGGAGATCACGGTCTACGAAGACCGCTCCTTCACCTTCGTGACCAAGACTCCGCCGGCCGCCAAGATGATCCTCAAGGCCGCGGGTGTCGAGAAGGGCTCCGGCGAGCCGCACAAGACCAAGGTCGCCAAGATCAGCCAGGCGCAGGTCCGTGAGATCGCCACGACCAAGATGCCCGACCTCAACGCCAACGACCTGGACGCCGCCGCGAAGATCATCGCCGGCACCGCCCGTTCCATGGGCATCACGGTCGAGGGCTGACACCCACCTTCGTAGGAATCTGCGGCTCCGGCCGCACGTGGCAGGGCCTGCTCGGCCCACACCACGACTCCTCAGAACACATCAGGAGAAGTAGTGAGCAAGCGCAGCAAGTCTCTCCGCGCTGCGGACGCCAAGATCGACCGGGCGAAGCTGTACGCCCCGCTCGAGGCCGTCCGTCTCGCCAAGGAGACCTCCACCAGCAAGTACGACGGCACCGTCGAGGTCGCCTTCCGCCTGGGTGTCGACCCGCGCAAGGCCGACCAGATGGTCCGTGGCACCGTGAACCTGCCGCACGGCACCGGCAAGACCGCCCGGGTCCTGGTCTTCGCGACCGGTGACCGTGCTGCGGCCGCGGAGGCCGCCGGAGCCGACATCGTCGGCTCCGACGAACTGATCGACGAGGTCGCGAAGGGCCGTCTGGACTTCGACGCCGTCGTCGCCACCCCGGACCTCATGGGCAAGGTCGGCCGCCTCGGCCGCGTGCTCGGTCCCCGTGGTCTCATGCCGAACCCCAAGACCGGCACCGTGACCCCCGACGTCGCCAAGGCTGTCACCGAGATCAAGGGTGGCAAGATCGAGTTCCGCGTCGACAAGCACTCGAACCTGCACTTCATCATCGGCAAGGTGTCCTTCGACGACACCCAGCTGGTGGAGAACTACGGTGCGGCCCTCGACGAGATCCTTCGTCTGAAGCCGTCGGCCGCCAAGGGGCGCTACATCAAGAAGGCCGCGTTCAGCTCGACGATCGGCCCCGGCATCCCCGTCGACCCCAACCGCACCCGCAACCTCCTCGTCGAGGAGGACCCGGCCGCCGTCTGAGCCCTTCGCTCACCCCGGTGACCGCGTCGCGCACGCGTATCTGAACGGGCCCCGCAACCTTTCGAGGTGCGGGGCCCGTCCTCATGTGCGGAAGTCTTTCCGGCCGTCGCGGGGCGAGCTGCCCCGGGAGGAATCCGGATACGGGTGTCAGTGGGCTGCGCTAGCGTGCGGTTCACAGAGTTCGCATAGGGGTGGGGACGAATGAAGAGCAGCATGGTCCGCCGTGTGAGTGTCTCGATCGTGCTGACGACGGCACTGGCGGGGGTGGCGGCCTGCAACTCCTCGGGCTCCTCCGGGAGTTCGGGCAAGGGCGACAAGGCCGGCCACAAGAGCGCCACACGCGTCAGCCCCATCGCGGCCCTGCGCTCCGCGGAGAAGTCCACCGACGGCGCGGACTCCGCGAGGATCGAGTCCACGACGACCCTGGGCACGCTGATGTCCATGAAGTCGGGCGGCGTCATGGCCTGGGGCGACGGCTTCACCGGCGACATGACGATCACGTACACCGGCGGCACGATGGCCGACACGATGCGCCAGATGGGCAGCGACTCCATGGAGGCCCGCTACCTGTCCGACGCCTACTACGCGAAGATGGGCGACGCCTACGCCCGGCAGGTGGGCGGCACGCACTGGATCCGGTACGGGTACGACGACCTGGCGAAGCTCGGGGGCGGCTCCGGCGCGCTCCTGAAGGACCAGATGCAGAACAGCTCGCCGAACCAGTCGGTGAAGCTCCTGCTGGCCTCCGGCGACGTGAAGAAGGTCGGCGAGGAGACGGTCCGCGGCAAGAGGACCACGCACTACGCGGGCACGGTGGACGTCGGCGACCTCGCGGCCCGGAGCTCCCACCTCACCGCGAGCCAGCTCTCCGACATGAAGAAGCAGTTCAACCAGGCCGGCATCACCACCGAGGACGTCGACATCTGGGTCGACGCCGAGGACCTGCTCGTCAAGGCCGTCTCCAAGGCCGCGATGGCGAGCGGCACGATGTCCTCCACGACGTACTACAGCGACTACGGCGTGAAGGTCTCCGCCGTCGCGCCCCCGGCCGGTGACACCACGGACTTCAAGGACATCCTGAAGAAGCAGGGCCTGACGCCCGGCAGCGGTGACACCGCGAGCGGCTCGGGCACCGACTCCCCCTCCTGAGCCCGGAGCAGCCCGAAACTCAAGTGATCATCCGAACCGCCTGAGCTACGCTCGCGCCGAATATGTGAATCGTGCATCTGTTCCTTGGGGGGAACCTTGAAGCTTTCTGTGAGCACTTCGGCAGGGCGCCGGGCGACCGGCGCGGCCCTCGCGGCGCTGGTCCTCGGCGGGGCGGCGGTGGGCTGTTCGAAGGGTGCCGCGGAGGAGTCGCCCGCGCTGACGCCCGCCGCGGCCGTGGCGAAGGCGGCGAAGAAGACCGACGACATCACCTCGCTCCACTACCGGATGACCGGCAAGGTCCCCGGAGAGGGCCGCGTCAGCGGTGAGGCGGCGATGAGCATGAAGCCGCTGGCCATGAGCATGAAGATGACCGCCGAGGACCAGGCCACCGACGGCCCGGTCGAGATCCGGCTCGTGAACAACGCGATGTACATCGGCGGGGGCGCCCAGGCCGCCAAGGAGATGGACGGCAAGAGCTGGATCAAGTTCGACATGTCCGCCCTGGGCGCGGACAAGGAGCTGAACGCGAGCCAGCTCGGCGGCGGACAGGCCGACAAGAACCCCGCCGCCGAGTCCACCCTCCTCACCGGCTCCAAGGACGTGAAGAAGGTCGGGACCGAGACCGTCGAGGGCGTGAAGACCACGCACTACAAGGGGACGGTCCCCCTGGACGAGTTCCGCAAGTCGCTCAAGAGCCAGGACAAGGCCACGCGCGAGACGCGGGAGAAGGCCCTCGACCAGTACACCAAGATGGGCATCGACGCGATCACGATGGACATGTGGATCGACGGCGACGACCACACCAAGCAGTTCCGCATGCGGGGGACCGCCGACAAGGGTCCGCTCGACATGACCATCACCTTCCTGGACTACAACAAGCCCGTGTCCGTGACCGCTCCGCCGGCCAAGGACACCGTCGACCTCGCCGAGATGATGAAGGGCGCCCAGGAGGGCTGACCCGCCCCGCCCGGTCCGCCGGACGCGGCCGGTGACGGCCGCGAAACGCGGTCGGCGGCCGGGCCGTTCGGCCGGATTTGCTTGACGGCGTCCCCTTCACGTACGCTCCTCGAGAAGCCAAAGACCGCTGGTCGTTGCCACGTGCTCGTAAGAGGGCGGGGTGACCGAAGGATCCGCACTGCGGACGACCCGCGCAGGTGATCGTGGATGTGTTCCCGGAGTTCGTACGCCCAGCGTGCGGAGTAATCCGGTCGAGCTACGCCCCGTGCGCCTGCGCCGGGGCGTTTTTGTTGTGTCGGACTCTTCTGAGCGGTCCTCATCACCCGGAAGGAGGCCGACGCTCTATGGCAAGGCCCGACAAGGCTGCCGCGGTAGCCGAGCTCGCGGACCAGTTCCGTAGCTCGAACGCCGCCGTGCTGACCGAGTACCGGGGTCTCACCGTGGCGCAGCTCAAGACGCTGCGCCGTTCGCTCGGTGAAGACGCCCAGTACGCCGTGGTGAAGAACACGCTGACCAAGATTGCGGCCAACGAGGCCGGGATCTCGACGCTCGACGACCTGTTCAACGGTCCGACGGCGGTCGCCTTCATCTCCGGTGACCCGGTGACGTCGGCGAAGGGTCTTCGTGACTTCGCCAAGGACAACCCCAACCTCGTCATCAAGGGCGGTGTCCTTGACGGCAAGGCGCTGTCCGCCGACGAGATCAAGAAGCTTGCGGACCTCGAGTCCCGCGAGGTTCTGCTCGCCAAGCTGGCGGGTGCCTTCAAGGGCAAGCAGACGCAGACTGCTCGCCTCTTCCAGGCCCTGCCCTCGAAGTTCGTCCGCACCGCGGAGGCGCTTCGTGTCAAGCAGGCCGAGCAGGGCGGTGCCGAGTAATTCGGCTCGCGCATTGACCGCCGCCTGAGGCGACGGTCGTAGCGGGCCGAACGTACGCCCGCCTCACCAGTACATCCGGCACCTGCCGAATTAGTGGAAGGACGCCATCATGGCGAAGCTGTCCCAGGAAGAGCTGCTCGCGCAGTTCGAGAACCTCACCCTCATCGAGCTCTCCGAGTTCGTGAAGGCCTTCGAGGAGAAGTTCGACGTCACCGCCGCCGCCGCGGTCGCCGCTGCCCCGGTCGGCCCCGCCGCCGTCGAGGCCGTCGAGGAGCAGGACGAGTTCGACGTCATCCTCACGGGTGCCGGCGAGAAGAAGATCCAGGTCATCAAGGTCGTGCGTGAGCTCACCTCGCTGGGCCTGAAGGAGGCCAAGGACCTCGTCGACGGCGCTCCGAAGCCCGTCCTCGAGAAGGTCGCCAAGGAGGCCGCCGAGAAGGCTGCCGAGTCCCTCAAGGGCGCCGGCGCCTCCGTCGAGGTCAAGTAACTCGACGAGTCCCCCGAGGACTCCTGTGAAGCTGTCACAGCCGCTCTCGTAGCGCTGTAACGCTGACGCACTGAAGAGCGATCACCCAACTGGGTGGTCGCTCTTCGGCGTTCCAGGGGGTCCCTGAAGCGGCAGCCTTGCGCTGGAGGCCGCGACGAGTATGGTGATCTTCGTTGTGCCTCCGACCACCTGTGACAGGCAGAGGGACGGGTTGCAAGACGGGCCGCACGTGACGATCGCGGCACTTGCTTTGGGCATGGGGGGCCTTGACGAACCGCACGCAGCGCGCAATTCTCAGGACGCGTCGTCACAACGATCCGTATCCGAGGCATGGATCGCTGACGAAGAGGGCAGTATCGATGTGCATTGAGGGCGTGGCTTGCTCCAGGTGTTGAGAACAGTGGGAGTCTCAAGAAACCGGGACTGGACATCAGTGGGCCTAGTGGCTACACTGACCCTTTGCGCTGCCTGTTAGCTGCCTCCTGCCCGTCACCAGGGGCATGCCCGTGTTTGAACATCGACTGTTGGACCATCTCTGACCTGGCCGTTGTCCGGCCGGATCGGGAACGGTCCGAGGCTTTGTCCGACATGGGACCGGTACGCGCGTAGTGAGTCCGAGCCCTCGGAAGGACCCCCTCTTGGCCGCCTCGCGCACTGCCTCGACCGCGAATACGAACAACGGCGCCAGCACCGCCCCGCTGCGCATCTCCTTTGCAAAGATCAAGGAGCCCCTCGAGGTTCCGAACCTTCTTGCGCTGCAAACCGAGAGCTTCGACTGGCTGCTCGGCAACGACGCGTGGAAGGCTCGTGTCGAGGCGGCTCTGGACAGCGGACAGGACGTCCCCACCAAGTCCGGTCTGGAGGAGATCTTCGAGGAGATCTCCCCGATCGAGGACTTCAGTGGGTCGATGTCCCTGACGTTCCGGGACCACCGCTTCGAGCCCCCGAAGAACTCCATCGACGAGTGCAAGGACCGCGACTTCACGTACGCGGCCCCGCTCTTCGTCACCGCCGAGTTCACCAACAACGAGACCGGCGAGATCAAGTCCCAGACGGTCTTCATGGGCGACTTCCCGCTCATGACCAACAAGGGCACCTTCGTCATCAACGGCACCGAGCGTGTCGTCGTGTCGCAGCTGGTCCGCTCGCCGGGTGTCTACTTCGACTCCTCCATCGACAAGACGTCCGACAAGGACATCTTCTCGGCCAAGGTCATCCCCTCCCGGGGTGCCTGGCTGGAGATGGAGATCGACAAGCGCGACATGGTCGGTGTCCGCATCGACCGCAAGCGCAAGCAGTCCGTCACCGTTCTCCTGAAGGCTCTCGGCTGGACCACCGAGCAGATCCTCGAGGAGTTCGGCGAGTACGAGTCCATGCGCGCCACCCTGGAGAAGGACCACACCCAGGGCCAGGACGACGCGCTGCTGGACATCTACCGCAAGCTGCGTCCGGGCGAACCGCCGACCCGCGAGGCCGCGCAGACGCTTCTGGAGAACCTCTACTTCAACCCGAAGCGCTACGACCTCGCCAAGGTCGGCCGGTACAAGGTCAACAAGAAGCTGGGCGGCGAGGCCCCGCTGGACGCCGGCATCCTGACCGTCGAGGACATCATCTCGTCGATCAAGTACCTGGTGATGCTGCACGCCGGTGAGACCGAGACCGTCGGTCACAACGGCACCTCGATCGTCGTCGAGACCGACGACATCGACCACTTCGGCAACCGTCGTCTGCGCAACGTCGGCGAGCTCATCCAGAACCAGGTCCGCACGGGTCTGGCTCGTATGGAGCGCGTCGTGCGTGAGCGCATGACGACTCAGGACGTCGAGGCGATCACGCCGCAGACCCTGATCAACATCCGGCCGGTCGTCGCCTCCATCAAGGAGTTCTTCGGCACCAGCCAGCTGTCGCAGTTCATGGACCAGAACAACCCGCTGTCGGGTCTCACCCACAAGCGCCGTCTGTCGGCTCTTGGCCCGGGTGGTCTCTCCCGTGAGCGGGCCGGCTTCGAGGTCCGTGACGTGCACCCGTCGCACTACGGCCGCATGTGCCCGATCGAGACCCCTGAAGGCCCGAACATCGGTCTGATCGGCTCGCTCGCCTCCTACGGCCGCGTGAACGCGTTCGGTTTCGTCGAGACGCCCTACCGCCGGGTCACCGACGGTGTCGTCACCGACGAGGTCGACTACCTCACGGCCGACGAAGAGGACCGATTCGTCATCGCGCAGGCCAACGCGCCGCTGACGGACGAGCTCCGCTTCGAGGAGTCCCGCGTCCTGGTCCGCCGTCGTGGCGGAGAGGTCGACTACGTCCCCGGTGACGACGTCGACTACATGGACGTCTCCCCGCGCCAGATGGTGTCGGTCGCGACCGCGATGATCCCGTTCCTGGAGCACGACGACGCCAACCGTGCCCTCATGGGCGCGAACATGATGCGCCAGGCCGTTCCGCTCATCAAGTCCGAGGCGCCGCTGGTCGGCACCGGCATGGAGTACCGCTGCGCGGTCGACGCCGGTGACGTCCTGAAGTCGGAGAAGGACGGTGTGGTCCAGGAGGTCTCCGCGGACTACATCACCACCGCCAACGACGACGGCACGTACACCACGTACCGCCTGCACAAGTTCTCCCGGTCGAACCAGGGCACCTCCGTCAACCAGAAGGTTGTCGTGGACGAGGGCGCCCGCGTGATCGAGGGCCAGGTCCTGGCCGACGGTCCCGCGACCGAGGACGGCGAGATGGCCCTCGGCAAGAACCTGCTCGTGGCGTTCATGCCGTGGGAGGGTCACAACTACGAGGACGCGATCATCCTGTCGCAGCGCCTCGTGCAGGACGACGTCCTCTCCTCGATCCACATCGAGGAGCACGAGGTCGACGCCCGTGACACCAAGCTCGGCCCCGAGGAGATCACCCGGGACATCCCGAACGTCTCCGAGGAGGTCCTCGCCGACCTCGACGAGCGCGGCATCATCCGTATCGGTGCCGAGGTCGTCGCCGGCGACATCCTCGTCGGCAAGGTCACGCCCAAGGGTGAGACCGAGCTGACGCCGGAGGAGCGCCTGCTGCGCGCGATCTTCGGTGAGAAGGCCCGCGAGGTCCGTGACACCTCTCTGAAGGTCCCGCACGGCGAGATCGGCAAGGTCATCGGCGTCCGCGTCTTCGACCGTGAAGAGGGCGACGAGCTGCCCCCGGGCGTGAACCAGCTGGTTCGCGTCTACGTGGCGCAGAAGCGCAAGATCACGGATGGTGACAAGCTCGCCGGCCGTCACGGCAACAAGGGCGTCATCTCGAAGATCCTGCCGATCGAGGACATGCCGTTCCTGGAGGACGGCACCCCGGTCGACATCATCCTCAACCCGCTCGGTGTCCCGTCCCGAATGAACCCGGGACAGGTACTGGAGATCCACCTCGGCTGGCTCGCCAGCCGCGGCTGGGACGTCTCCGGTCTCGCGGACGACTGGGCGCAGCGCCTCCAGGCCATCGGCGCCGACAAGGTCCCGCCGCGGACCAACGTCGCCACCCCGGTGTTCGACGGTGCGCGCGAGGACGAGCTCGCGGGTCTGTTCGAGCACACCCTGCCCAACCGCGACGGTGACCGCCTGGTTCTCCCGTCCGGCAAGGCGAGGCTGTTCGACGGCCGCTCCGGCGAGCCGTTCCCGGACCCGATCTCGATCGGGTACATGTACATCCTCAAGCTGCACCACCTGGTCGACGACAAGCTGCACGCCCGCTCGACCGGTCCGTACTCGATGATCACCCAGCAGCCGCTGGGTGGTAAGGCTCAGTTCGGTGGCCAGCGCTTCGGTGAGATGGAGGTGTGGGCGCTGGAGGCGTACGGCGCCGCTTACGCCCTCCAGGAGCTGCTGACGATCAAGTCCGACGACGTGACCGGCCGCGTGAAGGTCTACGAGGCCATCGTCAAGGGCGAGAACATCCCCGAGCCCGGCATCCCCGAGTCCTTCAAGGTGCTCATCAAGGAGATGCAGTCCCTGTGCCTCAACGTGGAGGTGCTGTCCTCGGACGGCATGTCCATCGAGATGCGCGACACCGACGAGGACGTCTTCCGCGCGGCGGAGGAGCTCGGCATCGACCTGTCCCGGCGCGAGCCGAGCAGCGTCGAAGAGGTCTGACGGGAGTCCGGCCGGGCCTTGGCCACCTGTGGAAATGGTGATCAAGGCCCGCCGGCCCCAGGACCCCCGTTTCAGACCCCTAAGACTTACAACCCTGAGAGGGATTGACGCATAGTGCTCGACGTCAACTTCTTCGATGAGCTCCGGATCGGTCTGGCCACCGCTGACGACATCCGTCAGTGGAGCCACGGCGAGGTCAAGAAGCCCGAGACCATCAACTACCGCACCCTCAAGCCCGAGAAGGACGGACTCTTCTGCGAGAAGATCTTCGGTCCGACCCGGGACTGGGAGTGCTACTGCGGCAAGTACAAGCGTGTCCGCTTCAAGGGCATCATCTGTGAGCGCTGTGGCGTCGAGGTCACGCGTGCCAAGGTGCGCCGTGAGCGGATGGGCCACATCGAGCTCGCCGCTCCCGTCACCCACATCTGGTACTTCAAGGGCGTTCCGTCGCGTCTTGGCTACCTGCTCGACCTCGCCCCGAAGGACCTCGAGAAGGTCATCTACTTCGCCGCGTACATGATCACGTTCGTCGACGAGGAGCGCCGCACCCGCGACCTGCCCTCGCTGGAGGCTCACGTCTCCGTCGAGCGCCAGCAGGTCGAGAACCGCCGCGACGCCGACCTCGAGGCCCGCGCCAAGAAGCTCGAGACCGACCTGGCCGAGCTGGAGGCCGAGGGCGCCAAGGCCGACGTGCGCCGCAAGGTGCGCGAGGGTGCCGAGCGTGAGATGAAGCAGCTGCGCGACCGCGCGCAGCGCGAGATCGACCGCCTCGACGAGGTGTGGACCCGCTTCAAGAACCTCAAGGTCCAGGACCTGGAGGGCGACGAGCTCCTCTACCGCGAGCTGCGTGACCGCTTCGGCACGTACTTCGACGGTTCGATGGGTGCCGCGGCGCTGCAGAAGCGCCTGGAGTCCTTCGACCTCGACGAGGAGGCCGAGCGCCTCCGCGAGATCATCCGCACCGGCAAGGGCCAGAAGAAGACCCGCGCGCTCAAGCGCCTCAAGGTCGTCTCCGCGTTCCTGCAGACCAGCAACAGCCCCAAGGGCATGGTGCTCGACTGCGTGCCGGTCATCCCGCCGGACCTCCGTCCGATGGTGCAGCTGGACGGTGGCCGCTTCGCGACCTCCGACCTGAACGACCTGTACCGCCGTGTGATCAACCGCAACAACCGCCTGAAGCGGCTTCTCGACCTCGGCGCGCCCGAGATCATCGTGAACAACGAGAAGCGCATGCTCCAGGAGGCCGTCGACGCGCTCTTCGACAACGGCCGTCGTGGTCGCCCGGTGACGGGCCCCGGCAACCGTCCGCTGAAGTCGCTGTCCGACATGCTCAAGGGCAAGCAGGGTCGCTTCCGTCAGAACCTGCTCGGCAAGCGTGTGGACTACTCCGCGCGTTCCGTGATCGTCGTCGGTCCGCAGCTCAAGCTGCACCAGTGCGGTCTGCCGAAGGCCATGGCGCTGGAGCTCTTCAAGCCGTTCGTGATGAAGCGCCTGGTCGACCTGAACCACGCGCAGAACATCAAGAGCGCCAAGCGGATGGTCGAGCGCGGCCGCACGGTCGTGTACGACGTCCTCGAAGAGGTCATCGCCGAGCACCCGGTTCTGCTGAACCGTGCGCCCACGCTGCACCGCCTCGGCATCCAGGCCTTCGAGCCCCAGCTGGTCGAAGGCAAGGCCATCCAGATCCACCCGCTCGTCTGCACCGCGTTCAACGCGGACTTCGACGGTGACCAGATGGCCGTGCACCTGCCGCTCTCCGCGGAGGCGCAGGCCGAGGCCCGCATCCTGATGCTGTCCTCGAACAACATCCTCAAGCCGGCCGACGGCCGCCCGGTCACGATGCCGACCCAGGACATGGTCCTCGGTCTGTTCTTCCTGACCACCGACGGCGACCTGCGGAACGTGAAGGGCGAGGACCGCTCCTTCGCGTCCGTGGCCGAGGCGATCATGGCGTTCGACGCCGGCGAGCTCTCGCTCCAGTCGCAGGTGGACATCCGCTTCCCGGTGGGCACCATCCCGCCGCGTGGCTGGACCCCGCCGGCGCAGGAGGAGGGCGAGCCGGAGTGGCAGCAGGGTGACACCTTCCGCCTGCGGACGACCCTGGGCCGCGCGCTCTTCAACGAGCTGCTGCCCGAGGACTACCCGTTCGTCGACTACGAGGTCGGCAAGAAGCAGCTCTCCGAGATCGTCAACGACCTCGCCGAGCGCTACCCCAAGGTCATCGTGGCGGCGACGCTCGACAACCTGAAGGCGTCGGGCTTCTTCTGGGCGACCCGTTCCGGCGTCACCGTGGCCATCTCCGACATCGTCGTTCCGGATGCGAAGCGCGCGATCGTCAAGGGCTACGAGGACCTGGACGAGAAGGTCCAGAAGCAGTACGAGCGTGGTCTGATCACCAAGGAAGAGCGCACGCAGGAGCTCATCGCGATCTGGACCAAGGCGACCAACGAGGTCGCCGAGGCGATGAACGCGAACTTCCCGAAGACCAACCCGGTCTCGATGATGGTGAACTCGGGCGCCCGAGGCAACATGATGCAGATGCGTCAGATCGCCGGTATGCGTGGTCTGGTGTCGAACGCCAAGAACGAGACGATCCCGCGTCCCATCAAGGCGTCCTTCCGTGAAGGTCTGTCCGTGCTGGAGTACTTCATCTCCACCCACGGTGCCCGTAAGGGTCTGGCCGACACCGCTCTGCGTACCGCCGACTCGGGTTACCTCACCCGTCGTCTGGTCGACGTCTCGCAGGACGTCATCATCCGCGAGGAGGACTGCGGCACCGACCGCGGTCTGCGTCTGGCCATCGCCGAGCGCGGCGAGGACGGCGTGCTGCGCAAGACGGAGAACGTCGAGACCAGCGTGTACGCACGTGCGCTGGCCGAGGACATCACCGTCGACGGCAAGGTGCTGGCCCCGGCCAACACCGACCTCGGCGACGTCCTCATCGACGAGCTGGTCAAGCACGGCATCGAGGAGGTCAAGACCCGTTCGGTCCTGACCTGTGAGTCCGCCGTCGGCACCTGCGCCATGTGCTACGGCCGCTCGCTGGCCACCGGCAAGCTGGTCGACATCGGTGAGGCGGTCGGCATCATCGCCGCCCAGTCCATCGGTGAGCCCGGTACCCAGCTGACGATGCGTACCTTCCACACCGGTGGTGTGGCCGGTGACGACATCACCCAGGGTCTGCCCCGTGTCGTCGAGCTCTTCGAGGCCCGTACGCCGAAGGGTGTCGCCCCGATCTCCGAGGCCTCCGGCCGCGTGCGGATCGAGGAGACCGAGAAGACCAAGAAGCTCGTCGTCACCCCGGACGACGGCAGCGACGAGACGGCGTTCCCGATCTCGAAGCGCGCCCGTCTCCTGGTGTCGGAGGGCGAGCACGTCGAGGTGGGCCAGAAGCTCACCGTGGGTGCCACCAACCCGCACGACGTGCTGCGCATCCTGGGTCAGCGTGCCGTCCAGGTCCACCTGGTCGGAGAGGTCCAGAAGGTCTACAACTCGCAGGGTGTGTCGATCCACGACAAGCACATCGAGATCATCATCCGGCAGATGCTGCGCCGTGTGACGATCATCGAGTCGGGCGACGCGGAGCTGCTGCCCGGCGAGCTGGTCGAGCGTTCGAAGTTCGAGACCGAGAACCGTCGTGTGGTCACCGAGGGCGGTCACCCCGCCTCCGGCCGTCCGCAGCTGATGGGTATCACCAAGGCCTCGCTGGCGACGGAATCCTGGCTGTCGGCCGCCTCCTTCCAGGAGACGACCCGAGTTCTGACGGACGCGGCGATCAACGCCAAGTCCGACAGCCTCATCGGCCTCAAGGAGAACGTCATCATCGGTAAGCTCATCCCGGCCGGTACGGGTCTGTCCCGCTACCGCAACATCCGGGTGGAGCCGACCGAAGAGGCCAAGGCCGCGATGTACTCGGCCGTCGGCTACGACGACATCGACTACTCGCCGTTCGGCACGGGCTCCGGCCAGGCCGTCCCGCTGGAGGACTACGACTACGGTCCGTACAACCAGTGAGCGGCTGCCGGTAGGCGCTAGCTAGTACGAAGGGCGGTCATCCCCGGTGGGGGTGACCGCCCTTCGGCGTTCCCGGCGTCCGTTCCGGCTCCCCGTCCCCGGTCTCAGCGCGGGAGCTGGAGGTACGGCTCCAGGGCACGCAGCCGGGTGTGGTTGTCGGGGTGGGTGGACAGCAGCCTGGCGAGGCCGCTGGGCTCGTGGAGCTTCTTGCCCTGGCTCACGGCGGCCGCCTTCGCCGCGTCCTCCTCGGCCTGGAAGTGGTGCAGGACCTCGGCCATCTCGGGCGCGAAGCCGAGGGCGGCGGACTGCTGGTCGGCGCGCAGTTCGCCGAGGCGGCCGGCCCAGGCGAGGAGGTAGGGCGCGACGACGAGGGGGATGGTGATGTACCAGGCGACGAGGAACCCGGCGACGACGAACATCCCCATGAAGAGGATCAGCAGCCCGGTCGCGGCCGCGGAGAAGACCCCGGCGACGGCGAGCGCGATCCGGGCCATTCCGCGGGTGAAGGCCCACGCGAGCCGGCCGGGCAGCGAGTACCAGTAGCCGAGGAGTCCGGCCCAGGCGTGACCGCCCGTGTGGTGGCCGAGTTCATGGGCGAGTACGGCGGCGAGGTTGCTGCTGGGGATCCGGTTGAGGGAGTAGGTGGTGACGCCGACGACATGGCCGGCGACCGCCACCGCGTTCAGGTCGTCGCTGTTCTCCACCATCAGCTCGTAGGTGTTCGCCTCGATGCCGGCCCGGGCGGTGACCTCGCGCCAGATCGGCTCCAGCCGGGCCCTTTCCTCGGCCAGTGGTGTCCGCAGTTTGAGCACGTGCCGGGCGAAGCGGAGTTCGGTGGGCCGGTGGAAGACGAGGGCTCCGGAGGCCACCCAGGCCACGACGACCAGCCAGCCGACGACCGTGCCGAAGATCCCCAGCGCGAGGGCCGACACCACGGCGAGGCTCACCAGGGCCCCCGGGATCTGGGTGGCGAGCTGTCCGACCGCGGTGGCGTCGGCGCCGCGCTGATGGCTCGCCAGATGGACGCGTGAGCCCTCATGGCGGTAGTCGAGATCGTCGGGTGCGACGGCCTGCCGCGGGACGAACGGCTGCGCCTGCGCCGGTGGCTGCGCCCCCGCGAACCGCGGGTCGGCCCCCGGGCTGCCGGGGTAGTGAGGTGCCGGGCTCCCGGCTCCCAGGCTCCCGGGGTACTGGGGCGGTGCCGGGCTTCCGGCCGCCGCCCCCGGGTACTGCGGGCCCGGTCCGCCGGGGCCGGGGGCTCCCGGGTAGGAACCGCCGGGGTACTGGGGTGCGGGGCTTCCGGGGTACTGGGGTGCCGGGCCCCCGGCTCCCGCTCCCGGGTACTGGGGTGGCGCCGGGCTTCCGGCCGCCGCCCCCGGGTACTGCGCCCCCGGTCCGCCGGGGCCGGGGGCTCCCGGGTACTGAGGGGGGTGCCCTGTCGTCGTACCCGTGCCCGGGTACTGGGGTGCCGGTCCGCCGGGGTACCGCGGTGGGGGAGCGGAGGCCACCGGGTACTCCGGTGGCGGGGTCGCGGCGCCCGGATACGGGGTTCCCGGGTACGGGGGCTCGTGGGCCGGGCCTGGAGGCTGGGACATGACGGCTCCTTCGGTGGGACTGGTGGCTGTGCGGGGACGCCGGCCGGTGGGCGGCGCGGCCGACGGCGCCTTCGTGGGCGTGGTCAGGCGGGCCCGTCCTCCGGAGCGGCGTCCGGCGGCACGGCGGCTCGCGGGTCCTCGGGGCGGCCGGGCAGGGGAGGCACGACCGGAGCAGGTCCGGCGGTGGCGTAGGGCGTCGCGGCGGGCGGTTCGTACGCGGCGTGGGCGCCGGGCCCCCCGGCGTACGGCGGCGGGCCTCCCGCGTACGGAGGCTGTGCCGCGTAGGGCGGCTGCCCGGTCGTGTCGCCCGTGTACGGAGGCTGGGCGGCGTAGGGCGGCTGCCCGGTCGTGTCGCCCGTGTACGGAGGCTGGGCCGCGTAGGGCGGCGGGCCTTCCGCGTACGGGCTCCGGGGCTGCCCGGTGTACGGGGGCGGGCCGCCGGCGTACGGAGTGTGCTCGCCGTACGGCGGCTGTCCCGCGTACGGGGGCCGGGGGGACGGGCCGGGGTGCGGGGACTGGCCCGGATACGGCGGCTGGGGCGGTGTCTGAGGCTGTCCCGGCGTCGCCCCGGCGGGCAGTGCCCCCTGGCCGTCCCGCGGCGCCGGAGGCGTCTGCTGCTGGATCAGCTCGTCGACGGCCCGCAGGGTCGAGCGTGCCGACTCCGCCTTCTGGAAGTCCTCCAGACTGTCCCCGGCGAGGACCTGGAGCTGCCCCCTGATGATGGACAACTGGTCCTTCTGGATGGACCCGACGACCATCTTGGTGTCCTCGGGGTGCTGGGACAGATGCAGGGCCCAGGCCGCGACGCCTCCGTGCTGGAGGTGGTACTGGTAGAAGTTGATCTTCTCGGCGATCAGACGGTGGTCCTGCTGCTGGCGCAGCATCTCCAGCTCGTGCTGCTGCCGGGCCGCCCGGAGCCGGTACTCGTGCTCGGGGTCGAGCATGTCGGACTCGTAGCGCAGGCTCCGCTGCCGTCGCCGGTGCGCGATGGCCTCGTCGTCCAGCCGCAGCCGCACCGCACAGGTCACGGCCAGCCCGATGCCCGCGGCGAAACCGCCCCCGTCCACGGCCCGCTGGACCGCGCGCTCGGCGGCCGGGCTGTCCTCGATGGAGTAGGCCCGGCTCACCGGCCGCGCGAGCTGGTGCAGTTCGCGGGTGAGCCGTGTCGGCACGTCACGCTCGCCGCTCGCGACGTACGCGATCGGGTCCGCGACGCGCCAGGTCAGGTCGGCCGTGGCGCCGAAGGAGAACGCGTCGTCGTCGCTCGGCATCTCCACGGCGAGCTGGACGGGGTGGCTGCCCATGTCCACCTCGTAGACGGAGGTGTAGCGGCGGGTGGCCGCGTCCGAGCGGCTCGGCCGGTGCGGCGGTGTGTAGACGTCGTACGTGCCCTTCGCGGTGACGAACACCAGCGCGTGGTCGATCGCGGTGACCGCGCGGCGGACGGTGTAGTCGAAGCGCGCGATGGGCCGCACGGTGAGCACCGGGTCGATGAGCGTGGTGTGCCGGTTGGCGTCCTGCTGCCACTCCGGCTGACGGCGGAACTCCGCCATGGTTCAACTCCTCGATGGATCTCTCGATGGATCTGGGGTGGAGGGGATCAGAAGGCGGAGCAGCCGGTCGGCCACGGCTGAGCGCGCGCCGCCGTCCTGGGCGGGCAGGCCGGCCAGTTCGTGGCTCAGCCGCTTGCGGTCGTCCGCCGTGGCGATCAGCGCGGGCAGCAGCAGCTCCAGGGCCTGCGCGACGTCCGCGCGGCGCTCGGCCAGCCGTACCCAGGTGCGCAGGGCGGTCAGGGCGCCACGGGTGTGACCCCGGTCGCCGAGCGCGGTCCGCCAGAGGGTGGCGAGGTCGCGGGCCGAGTCGCTCTCGTACATGCCGGTGTCGGCGTACCACTCGACGAGCGCGCCCTCCTCCGCGTTGTCGCAGGAGCGCACGAACGCGGCCAGCGCGAGCGCCCGGACCGAGGCGGTGTCGTGGTGGAGCAGACGCACCAGTTCGGAGAGCATCTCGCCGCGCCGCCCGCCCACGGACAGCAGCAGGGCCGTCGAGTCGACCAGGTTGTTCGACTCGGTCCTGTCGCTGCCTCCGGCGCGGGCCCGGGCGGCGAGGGCGCCGAGCGCCGGGCCGGCGAGGTCGGGGCGCAGCGGGGCGAGCAGGCCGAAGGCGCGGATCGCGGTCCAGCGGCGGGCCCAGTGGGGGGCCGTGCACCACTGGGTGAGCAGGCGCAGGACGACGGGGGCGTCGAGGAGCTGGGCGAGGGTGAGGGTGTTCGCGGCGGTGATCCGGGGGCCGAAGGCCTTGGACGTCGCCCACCCGTCGATCAGCAGTGCCATCGCCGAGGGCAGGTCGGCGCGGGCCAGCAGCGCGGCGGCCGCGGCGGCCCGGGTCCGGACGACCGGACGGCTGTCGCGGGCCAGCTCCTTCAGCCAGGCGACGAGCGCGGGCCGGGCCGACGGATGGCCCGTCCAGACCTCGCCGAGCAGCACCCGCGGGGTGTTCTCCTTCTTGAAGCGGGCCGTGAACTGCGGCACGGGACCCCAGTCGGTCTCCTCGTCGCGTAACTCGCCCTCGGCCCGTGCCCGCTCCAGCCGGGCCTCGGCGGCGAGTCCGAACACCGGGATCTCCGGCGGCTGCCCGGGATGCTGGAGCCGCTGGAAGTGCACGTACAGCGTGTCGGCGAGTTCGGCGGCGAGCACGTAGGGAGCCTGGTCGAAGACGGCGAGCGAGATGAGGAACGCCTTGTCGCGCAGGGTGGCCTCGGGGTCGCCGAGCCACTCCCGGCACTGCTGCTCGACGGCCGCGTGCCCGAAGTCGGCGAGGCGGGCCGCCGCCTCCTCGCCGCCGTCGTAGCGGGCGACCTCGACGGCGAACCGGGCCACCTCGGCGGGCCGGTGGGCGCCGCGCGCGAGGAAGTCCCGGACGGGGCCGAGGCCGAGCAGACCGGCGCTGTCTCCGGGCTCTTCGCGCAGGTCGGCCAGGTGGGCGCGCAGCACCGCGGCCGCCTCCGGGGGTTCCCAGACGGACGGGGTGACGCCCAGCAGGAACGGGGATCTCTCCAGGGTCACGACCAGATACCCGTCGCTCTTCGCGAGCCGGTCGCGGGCCGCGTACAGGTGGGTGTCGCGCAGCGGGCGGTTGCGGCTCAGCGGCAGGTCGCGCAGGACGTGGCCGCCGGGCGCGGTGAGCTGTCCGGCCAGGGTCGCCGGGCCGGTCTCGGCGGACAGCGCGCGCACGGCGGGCACGCCGAGGCGGTGCAGGAGCATGAGCGCGGCGGCGTAGCGGCCGGTGGAGTGGGCGCCGGCGAGGACGAGGACGCGCTCGTCGCGCAGCCGGGCCAGGGCGGCGGCGAAGGCGGGGCTCTCGACGAAGACCGAGGCGAGCGCGTCGAGCCCCTGCCGGGGGATCTCGCCGGAGGCGTACGCCTGCGACGCGGAGCCCGTCCCGTGGTGGTGGATCTCCGTCTTGCCGCCCAGGAACACGTCACGGGCCGAGCCGCCCGCCGAGACTCCGTGCTGGGCCCCGGCGACCAGGCTGCCGCCGAAGGACGCGGCCTCGCTGAAGATGAACCCCGGTGTGTGCGCGACGAGTTCGCGCTGGGCGGCCCGGGCTTCCTGGGTGTCCTCCTCGGGCTCGTCCGCGCCGGGGTCCGCGGCGGGGTCCGGGTGCGGTCCCGGTGTCCACGGCGGGTCCGGCGGTGGTACGTCGTCGGGGCCGCCCCGGTGCGCGGGCGAGGGCACGGTCACGCGGGCTCACCCCCGCTCCGGCCCAGGTGGACGTCCCCGGTGACCTGACCGCCGGACACTCCGTGCTGGTCCCCCGCGACGAGGCTTCCGCCGAAGCTGGGGGAGCCGCCGCCGAAGTCGAAGACGACTCTGCCGGGCGGCGCGGCGGGCTGTGCGGGTCGCTGCTCGGGCCGCGGGAGCCGAGGGGACTGCTCGGTCCGCGCGGGCTCGGCCGCCGGTCCCGTCGCCGCCCGTTCCGCAGCCGCCGCCTGTTCCGTCGTCGCCGTCGGTTCCGCCGGGGGTACGGAGGTGTCCGCCCCCGGCGCCGGGCTCTCCCCCGAGCAGTCCGGCGCCGGGGCTCCCCCTCTTTCACTGTGGCCGTCCGCCCCGTACGGGACCGGGCCGTGCAGCCAGGCCCGCAGGGGTCCGTTCTTGCTGTCCACCGTCACCGCGCGGAAGTCCTGCGCCGGGATGCCGGGGTGGTCGTGCCGCACGATTCCGGCGTGCACGCCCTCGGAGACGCACAGGGCGAAGTCGTCCGGCCGCTCCCGCAGGGCGGCGCGCAGCAGTGCCGCGTCGAGGAGCCGGCAGGCGTGGTTGAGGTCGGAGCCGACCCAGCCGTCGTGCTCGTCGACGGCGACGTAGCCGGTGGCCACGACACCGCGCAGCCGGATCTGGGCCGAGCTGGACGCTGTCCGGTTGACCGCGCGGAGCAGGTCGGGGACCTCGGTGAGCAGGGTGCGCAGCAGTGCCGTGACGGAGGCGTTGGCGTCGATCAGCTCCATCACCGAGTCGCCGCGGTCCGCCCGCAGGCGCAGCCGCTCGTCGATGCCGGCGCTCTCCAGCGCGCGGTCCGTGATGTCGTACAGCATCCGGCGCAGGTAGGCCTGCTCCACGTCGTCCCGGTCGCTGTACTTCTCGATGTCCAGCAGGAGGATCGTCCGGCTCACGGGGTCGGTCATGGTCGCCTTTCGGTGGGGGCCTCGCCTGGCAAGCAGCGTGGCGTCACCGGTGGGACGGGTGTGAGGACGGATGTCCCACTCGAAGTGTGACCGTGTGCACAGAAGTGGTCCGTGGTCGCGGGAGTCCCGGCTGCCGGGGGTGCGGCGCCGGGCGGTCCGCCGGGGGAGGGGCCGCCGGCGCGTCCCGGTGCGGTCTGACGGTTCATCGCCGGGCGATCCTCCGCAGGACGTCCATGCGCAGGATCACCAGCGTCCGCCGGCCCGTCAGCACCGCTTCCCGTTCCCGGAGTTCCTTCAGCAGACGCTGGACCATCTCCCGGGAGGCTCCCACCGAGCCCGCGAGCTCCTGTTTGCTCAGCGGGACGGAGAGTTCGACGCCCTCCTCGGTGCGGTGGCCGTTCGTGCGGGCCAGGTCGAGCAGGAGTGCCGCGAAGCGCTCGCGGACGCTCATGGAGGCGAACTCCAGACGGCGGCGGTCGGCGGCCCGGGTGCGGTCGGAGGTGAGGCCGAGGAGGGCGAAGGAGACCGCGGGGGAGCCCGCGAGGAAGTCCCGGAACTGCTCGCGTACGAGCGCGACCGTGCGGACCGGTTCCAGGGCCGTCACCGTCGCGGAGCGCGGCCGGCCGGTGAGCGCGGCGGACTCCCCGACGATGTCGCCGGGGCCGCGCAGCGCGAGCAGCGCCTCGTAGCCGTTGGCGGCGGCGGCCGTCACCTTCGTCCAGCCGTGCGTCACGAACAGCACGTGCGAGGAGGGTTCGCTCTGGCGCAGGAGCACCGTCCGGGGTGTGAAGGACAGCTCGTGTCCGAGGGACAGCAGCGCGGAGCGGTCCTCGCTCTCCAGGCGTGCCAGGAACGGCACCCGGTCGTCCAGGCTCTCGTCCCCGGGCAAGGGCGCAGCCGTCATGAGTCCATCCCCCGTCCCCCGATCGGCCCCGTGGCCGACGCACGGTGACCGGTGCGTGGCAACGGGTCAACGTACTCACCCAGTGTGTGTGGTGGTGACCGAATCGGGGACTTTCATCGCGGAACCGGTGACAAGCTGCGCCAAGTGTGAAGTGCCCCGAGAATGGATCGGGAGAAGTCCGGCGTGTCGGGCACCACGGCATTTGTTTTGACCGAAGTCCGTGAGGTAGGTACGCTCTTACCTTGTGCCTGGGGTGTGCCCTGGCTCTCGTGCGTGCCTTCAGACCGCAAGGGGAGCCGTAAGCGGCCACCGCAATCTGCGCCCTTTTCGCCTCGCGGCGAGGGTCCGCAGTATTCGACACACCCGACCGCGTGGGTCGGTGGCGTTCCAGGTTAGCTTCACCATTCGGCACACAGAAACCGGAGAAGTAGTGCCTACGATCCAGCAGCTGGTCCGGAAGGGCCGGCAGGACAAGGTCGAGAAGAACAAGACGCCCGCACTCGAGGGTTCGCCCCAGCGTCGCGGCGTCTGCACGCGTGTGTTCACGACCACCCCGAAGAAGCCGAACTCGGCCCTGCGTAAGGTCGCGCGTGTGCGTCTGACCAGCGGGATCGAGGTCACGGCTTACATTCCGGGTGAGGGACACAACCTGCAGGAGCACTCCATCGTGCTCGTGCGCGGCGGCCGTGTGAAGGACCTGCCTGGTGTTCGTTACAAGATCATCCGCGGTTCCCTCGACACCCAGGGTGTCAAGAACCGCAAGCAGGCCCGCAGCCGCTACGGCGCCAAGAAGGAGAAGTAGAAATGCCTCGTAAGGGCCCCGCCCCGAAGCGCCCGGTCATCATCGACCCGGTCTACGGTTCCCCTCTGGTGACCTCCCTCATCAACAAGGTGCTGCTGAACGGCAAGCGCTCCACCGCCGAGCGCATCGTCTACGGCGCCATGGAGGGTCTGCGTGAGAAGACGGGCAACGACCCGATCATCACGCTGAAGCGCGCGCTTGAGAACATCAAGCCGACCCTCGAGGTCAAGTCCCGCCGTGTCGGTGGTGCGACGTACCAGGTCCCGATCGAGGTCAAGCCCGGTCGCGCCAACACGCTCGCGCTGCGCTGGCTCGTCGGTTACTCCCGCGCCCGCCGCGAGAAGACGATGACCGAGCGCCTGCTCAACGAGCTTCTCGACGCCTCCAACGGCCTTGGTGCCGCTGTGAAGAAGCGCGAGGACACCCACAAGATGGCCGAGTCCAACAAGGCCTTCGCGCACTACCGCTGGTAGTCGTTACCCACATCGAGACCGAGAGAAGACTGAAGCCTTATGGCTACCACTTCACTTGACCTGGCCAGGGTCCGCAACATTGGGATCATGGCTCACATCGACGCGGGCAAGACGACCACCACTGAGCGGATCCTCTTCTACACCGGCGTCAGCTACAAGATCGGTGAAGTCCACGACGGCGCCGCCACCATGGACTGGATGGAGCAGGAGCAGGAGCGTGGCATCACGATCACCTCTGCTGCCACCACCTGTCACTGGCCGCTTGAGGACAACGACTACACGATCAACATCATCGACACCCCGGGGCACGTCGACTTCACGGTCGAGGTGGAGCGTTCGCTCCGCGTCCTCGACGGTGCCGTCACGGTGTTCGACGGTGTCGCCGGTGTCGAGCCGCAGTCCGAGACGGTGTGGCGTCAGGCCGACCGTTACGGCGTGCCGCGCATCTGCTTCGTGAACAAGCTGGACCGCACCGGCGCCGAGTTCCACCGCTGCGTGGACATGATCAAGGACCGCCTCGGCGCCGTCCCGATCATCATGCAGCTCCCGATCGGTGCCGAGATGGACTTCCAGGGCGTTGTGGACCTCGTCCGCATGAAGGCGCTCGTGTGGTCCGCCGAGGCGGCCAAGGGCGAGATGTACGACGTCGTCGACATCCCGGCCACGCACGTCGAGGCCGCTGAGCTGTACCGCGGTCAGCTGGTCGAGACCGTCGCGGAGCACGACGACGAGATCATGGAGCTGTTCCTGGAGGGCCAGGAGCCCACCGAGGAGCAGCTGTACGCCGCGATCCGTCGCGTCACCATCGCGTCCGGCAAGTCCAAGGACGTCACGGTCACCCCGGTGTTCTGTGGCACCGCGTTCAAGAACAAGGGCGTTCAGCCCCTGCTCGACGCGGTCGTGCGCTACCTGCCGACTCCGCTTGACGTCGAGGCCATCGAGGGCCACGACGTGAAGGACGCGGAACTGGTCGTCAAGCGCAAGCCGTCCGAGGACGAGCCGCTGTCCGCGCTCGCGTTCAAGATCATGAGCGACCCGCACCTGGGCAAGCTCACCTTCGTCCGGGTCTACTCGGGCCGCCTGGAGACTGGCACCGCGGTGCTGAACTCCGTCAAGGGCAAGAAGGAGCGCATCGGCAAGATCTACCGCATGCACGCGAACAAGCGTGAGGAGATCGAGGCGGTGGGCGCCGGCGACATCGTCGCCGTGATGGGTCTGAAGCAGACCACGACCGGTGAGACGCTCTGCGATGACAAGAACCCGGTGATCCTGGAGTCCATGGACTTCCCGGCGCCGGTCATCCAGGTCGCCATCGAGCCCAAGTCCAAGGGTGACCAGGAGAAGCTGGGTGTCGCCATCCAGCGTCTCGCGGAGGAGGACCCCTCCTTCCACGTTCACTCGGACGAGGAGACCGGCCAGACCATCCTCGGCGGTATGGGCGAGCTGCACCTCGAGGTGCTGGTCGACCGTATGAAGCGTGAGTTCAGGGTCGAGGCCAACGTCGGTAAGCCGCAGGTCGCCTACCGTGAGACGATCCGCAAGACCGTCGAGCGTCACGACTTCACCCACAAGAAGCAGACCGGTGGTACCGGTCAGTTCGCCAAGGTGCAGATCGCGATCGAGCCCATCACCGAGACCGACGGTCCGGCGTACGAGTTCGTGAACAAGGTGACCGGTGGCCGTATCCCGCGGGAGTACATCCCGTCGGTGGACGCCGGTGCGCAGGAGGCCATGCAGTTCGGCATCCTGGCCGGCTACGAGATGACGGGCGTCCGCGTCATTCTTCTCGACGGTGGCTACCACGAGGTCGACTCCTCCGAGCTCGCGTTCAAGATCGCCGGTTCGCAGGCGTTCAAGGAAGCCGCTCGCAAGGCTTCCCCCGTGCTCCTCGAGCCGATGATGGCCGTCGAGGTCACCACGCCCGAGGAGTCGATGGGCGATGTCATCGGCGACCTCAACTCCCGCCGTGGCCAGATCCAGGCCATGGAGGAGCGCAGCGGCGCTCGCGTCGTGAAGGGCCTCGTGCCCCTCTCGGAGATGTTCGGCTATGTCGGAGACCTCCGCAGCAAGACGTCGGGTCGCGCCAGCTACTCGATGCAGTTCGACTCCTACGCCGAGGTTCCCCGGAACGTCGCCGAGGAGATCATCGCGAAGGCCAAGGGCGAGTAACACACCCCGTTTACACGCTTTAGGCTTGACACCGACCGCCGGGGCTCACCCGGAAGGGGAATCCCCGGCGGGCGGCATCCCAGCAAAGATCACCTGGCGCCGATGAGTAAGGCGTACCAGAACCACTCCGCAGGAGGACCCCAGTGGCGAAGGCAAAGTTCGAGCGGACTAAGCCGCACGTCAACATCGGCACCATCGGTCACATCGACCACGGTAAGACGACCCTCACGGCCGCCATTACCAAGGTGCTGCACGACGCGTACCCGGACCTGAACGAGGCCTCGGCCTTCGACCAGATCGACAAGGCTCCCGAGGAGCGCCAGCGCGGTATCACGATCTCGATCGCGCACGTCGAGTACCAGACGGAGGGCCGCCACTACGCCCACGTCGACTGCCCCGGTCACGCGGACTACATCAAGAACATGATCACGGGTGCGGCGCAGATGGACGGCGCCATCCTCGTCGTCGCCGCGACCGACGGCCCGATGCCGCAGACCAAGGAGCACGTGCTCCTGGCCCGCCAGGTCGGCGTTCCGTACATCGTCGTCGCCCTGAACAAGGCCGACATGGTGGACGACGAGGAGATCCTGGAGCTCGTCGAGCTCGAGGTCCGTGAGCTCCTCTCCGAGTACGAGTTCCCGGGCGACGACCTTCCGGTCGTCAAGGTCTCGGCGCTCAAGGCGCTCGAGGGCGACAAGGAGTGGGGCCAGACCGTTCTGGACCTCATGGCCGCCGTCGACGAGGCCATCCCGACCCCGCCGCGTGACACCGAGAAGCCGTTCCTCATGCCCGTCGAGGACGTCTTCACGATCACCGGTCGCGGTACGGTCGTCACCGGCCGTATCGAGCGTGGTGTCCTGAAGGTCAACGAGACCGTTGACATCATCGGCATCAAGCAGGACAAGACCACGACCACGGTCACCGGCATCGAGATGTTCCGCAAGCTGCTCGACGAGGGCCAGGCCGGTGAGAACGTCGGTCTGCTCCTCCGTGGCATCAAGCGCGAGGACGTCGAGCGCGGCCAGGTCATCATCAAGCCGGGTTCGGTCACGCCGCACACCGAGTTCGAGGCGCAGGCGTACATCCTGTCCAAGGACGAGGGTGGCCGCCACACGCCGTTCTTCAACAACTACCGTCCGCAGTTCTACTTCCGTACGACTGACGTGACCGGTGTTGTGACCCTCCCCGAGGGCACGGAGATGGTCATGCCGGGCGACAACACTGAGATGACCGTTGCGCTCATCCAGCCCGTCGCCATGGAAGAGGGCCTGAAGTTCGCCATCCGTGAGGGTGGCCGGACCGTGGGCGCCGGCCAGGTCACCAAGATCACGAAGTAAGTGATCTGACCTGGTAGCTCCTTAACGAGCTCCTTGAGAGGGCCCGTACGACTTCGGTCGTACGGGCCCTTTCGCATGCCCGGCTCGTCTCGCGAGGCGGTCGAATTCGTATACGAAGCCCGAACGCTGTTCCGGTACGGCGCCGATCCCTCCAGGTAAAACGAATCTTGGTGCGTGTCGAAAGAATCACGTAACGCATCCGTAATTCAGGAGGAAGACTGTAGGGACGGTCTCCCGCTCCAGGGCGGGGGCCCGACTGCTCTGCGCACCGCTGCCGCCGGAACCGACCGGTCGAACCGACCCCGGTCAGCCGTTCCGGCGGCCCTGTCTGAAGGGACCCCAGGTGACCCGCCCCGACACGAAGAGCCGTATCGCCTCCTTGCTCGCCGACATCGAGCGGCGCAACCCGGCGCAGCCCGAGTTCCTCCAGGCCGCGCACGAGGTGCTCGAAACGCTGGCTCCGGTCCTCTCGCAGCGCCCGGAGTACGGGGAAGCGGCTCTCGTCGAACGCGTGGTGGAGCCCGAGCGGCAGATCATCTTCCGCGTCCCGTGGCAGGACGACCACGGCAAGGTCCACGTCAACCGCGGCTACCGCGTGGAGTTCAACAGCGCGCTCGGCCCGTACAAGGGCGGTCTGCGCTTCCACCCGTCGGTGAACCTCGGCATCGTGAAGTTCCTCGGCTTCGAGCAGATCTTCAAGAACGCCCTGACCGGTCTCGGCATCGGTGGCGGCAAGGGCGGCAGCGACTTCGACCCGCGCGGCAGGTCGGACGCCGAGGTCATGCGGTTCTGCCAGTCGTTCATGACCGAGCTGTACCGGCACATCGGCGAGCACACGGACGTGCCGGCGGGCGACATCGGCGTGGGCGGTCGTGAGATCGGCTACCTGTTCGGCCAGTACCGGCGCATCACCAACCGCTGGGAGGCCGGTGTCCTGACCGGCAAGGGCACGCAATGGGGCGGTTCGCTGATCCGGCCCGAGGCGACCGGCTACGGCAACGTCCTGTTCGCCGCCGCCATGCTGCGGGAGCGCGGCGAGGACCTGGAGGGCCAGACCGCGGTCGTCTCCGGCTCCGGCAATGTCGCCACGTACACCATCGAGAAGCTCACCGCGCTCGGCGCCAACCCGGTGACCTGCTCCGACTCGACGGGGTACGTCGTCGACGACAAGGGCATCGACGTCGAGCTGCTCAAGCAGGTCAAGGAGGTCGAGCGTGGCCGGGTCGCCGACTACGCGGAACGGCGCGGCGCCTCGGCACGGTTCGTCGCGAACGGCAGCGTGTGGGACGTGCCGGGCGATGTCGCGCTGCCCTCGGCCACCCAGAACGAGCTGGACGCGACCGCGGCGGCCGCGCTGATCGGCAACGGCGTGAAGGCGGTCTCCGAGGGCGCCAACATGCCCACCACCCCCGAGGCGGTCCACCTCTTCCAGAAGGCGGGCGTCGCCTTCGGCCCCGGCAAGGCGGCCAACGCGGGCGGTGTCGCGGTCAGCGCGCTGGAGATGAGCCAGAACCACGCCCGCACCTCGTGGTCCCGCGAGCGGGTCGAGGACGAGCTGACCGGCATCATGAACAACATCCACGCCATGTGCCACGAGACCGCCGAGCGCTACGGCGTCCCCGGCGACTACGTCAGCGGCGCGAACATCGCGGGCTTCGAGCGGGTCGCCTCCGCGATGCTGGAGCAGGGTGTGATCTGACCGGGGGAACCCGGACTCACGGAGAGGGCTCGTACGGCCGAAGGGGGCGTGCGGGCCCTTTGCGTCGACCGGTGGTGGGTGCGGCGGCCCGGAGGGCCGAGGCCCGGTCAGATGTCCGGGTAGAGCGGCAGGTCGGCCGTGGAGATGGTCCAGTCGGCGATGGCCACGTCCTCGCCGTAGACGAAGTCCTTGCGGGTCGCGTAACGGGGGCCGTCCGGGGTGGGGTGGATGTCGGTGAGGACGGCACCGGTACCGGTGCGCGGGTCGAAGACCGCGTAGACGGGGATGCCCATGAGGGGGTAGTCGCGCATCTTGCTGACCCAGTCGTTGTCCGGATTGGAGCGGGACACGATCTCGACAGAGGCGATGAGCGTCAGCGGGTCGAAGGACCCGTCCCCCTCCATGTCCGCCTCGGCGATCACCATGATGTCAGGGCGGCGCATGATGCATTCCGGCGCCACTTCGACATCGGGCTCGCCCGTGTGGGCAGCGATCTCCTCGGGCATGACCTTCTCCAGGCGCTTCCGGAGACGCAATGCGGTGAGTTCGTGCTGCCGGACCGGCGACGTCATGTCGACGACGATTCCTTCCTTGGTGATCTCGAATCTGCCGGGAAGGGTGCCGTCCGTCGACTCCACGAAGTCGCGCATGGCCCGGTACAGGTGGGAGGTGCCCTGCCGCGCGTCGTCCGGGGCGATGGTCATGGCGCTCGCTCCTCCTCTGTGCCCAGGGGCAAGGATCGTCCCGTTCAGGCTAAGCGGCCTCCAGGGGATCGGATCGGCAGTCGCGGCAGAGTCCCGGCTCGGCCGCGCGGATTCCCCTGTCGCAGCCGTCGCAGTTCCGGAGCGGATGCCGGACGACCGGTGGCGGTGCGGGGGCACGGAACGGCGGCGGGGGCGGTAGGTGGGCGGTGAGGCGGTGGGCCAGGAGGGCGGCCGGGCGGTGCAGGTCTTCGGGTGGCAGGTCCCTGGTCAGGGCGTGGCGTACGGCGCCGGGGGTGAGGTCGCGCTCCAGCCAGGCGACGACTCCCGGGGCGAGGTGTTCGGCGTCGGTGGCGGAGAGCAGGAGCCGGGGGTCCGTGCGGCGCAGGCCCCCGAGGAGGTCGACGGCCGTCCGGAGGAGGGCGGGGGAGGGGTGCGCGGGCTTCGGGACGGCCGGGAGCGCCTTGCGGGGCGGGCGTTCGGCCGGGACGGGGCGCCGGGCCGACGAGGCCCGGCCTCGGTCGGGCGGGGCCGATCGTCGAGTGGGTGGGGCCGGGCGTCGGGCAGGCGGTCCGGGGGCCGCGCCGGTGTCCGCCGTGCCGTGGTGGCCTGGGCGGTTGCAGGAGACCGTGCGAGTGACGATCCGGCCGTCGGGTGTGCGTTCGCGGGTGCGGCGCAGGTAGCCGTGGGTCTCCAGCTCGCGCAGGGCGGCGGCGATCCGGGTGGCGCCCTCGGGGAAGCGGGCGGCGAGGGTTTTGATGTCGACGGGGGCGCCGGCAGGCAGGGACTGGATGTGGGCGCCGAGCCCGATCGCGAGTCCGGACAGCTCCGGGTGCTGGGTGAGGTGGTTGCCGATCACCGTGAAGCGTTCGGTGTGGCGGGTGTTGTCGTGCACGACGCCGGAACGGGGGCGCCTGCGAGGGTGGTTTTTGCCCGGGATGCGGGACTGGGGGCGCGTGGGCGCGCTAGGGTTTTCGGTGTCCATCGGGAAGCCTTACTTCCTCGGTGGTCAGGCCCTCGCACTGGGATTCGCAGTCCCGGCGGGGGCCGTCGCATTTCCTGCCGCAAGCCCGTCGTCGCTCGTGGATGCCTGCGGTCGTGATCTGTCGCGCTGAGCGTAGGGCAGGCAACCCCTCCCAAATCCAGTCGTGTTGGGCATATTCACTCGGGGGAGTGAGACCGCTCCGCGGGCGGGAGGGGTGGGGCTTGGCGGGGGTTCTTTCTCCCCGGTGGTGCTTGGAAAAGACCGCAGGCCGCACCGGAGCACGGTCCGTCGCGCTCCGGTTTCGGGAGCCTCAGTTCGGCCCAGACGGTCTTGCGCGGGGCGGGTCCTGGTGTCACGCCCCAGCGGTCCGCGAACGCGTTCACGAGGAGCAGGCCGCGGCCCGGCTCGGCGCCGGGTTCCGCCCGGCCGGCCCGGGGAAGCCGGTCACCCACGGTGTCCGTCACCTCGATACGGAGGGTGTCGCCGACGACGTACAGCGTGAGGCGAAAGTCCCTTCCCGGTACCCGGCCGTGCGTCGCCGCGTTGGTCGCGAGCTCGGCGACGATCTGGTCCGCCGGGCTCAACGGCAATCCCCAGGCGCGGAGTCGTTCGGTGGCCAGCAGCCTCCCCAGACGGGCACCGCGTGGCGTGGGGGACAACAGCACGCTGAAGTTGCGGACGGGTTCGACGCGTTGGGCTTCGAGCCCGACGGTTTCCTGATTCATGTCACTCAGCGTGTCCGACCCTGCCTACGGTGAGCTGCGAAGACGTCGGTGCGTACAGGGATTGTCCGGTCGTTGTCCCGATCTGTCCCGGCTGTCCTGGGTGTCGTACGGGAACGACTGGCGTTGGAGGTGGGTGGGTGTGAGCGGTGAGAGCGCGGACGAGCCGGGGTGGGACGTCAGCCCCGAGGACGAGATCGCCCCGGTGGTCGAGGCGACCGGCCGCCAGGTCAGGCTCTGGCGGGAGACGGCCGGGATGCGGGTGGCCGACTTCGGGCGGGCCATCGGGTACGGGGAGGACCTGGTCCGGAAAGTGGAGCGCGGGGCGCGGATCCCCCGGGTGGACTTCCTGGACCGCGCGGACGACGTGTTGAACGCCGGCGGGCATCTCCGGGCCTTCAAGGAGGACATGGAGAAGGCCCGGTACCCGAAGAAGGTCCGCGAGCTGAAGATGCTGGAGGAGAGGGCGGTCGAGCTTCTCCTGTACAGCAACCACAACATCCATGGGTTGTTGCAGACGTCCGAGTACGCGCAGGCGCTGTTCGAGACACGCCAGCCGGCCTATCCGCAGGAGGTGGTGGAGCGTGAGACCGCCGCGCGCATGAGCCGGAAGGTGATCTACGAAAGGTCGCCTGCCCCAGCGCTCAGCTTCATCCAGGAAGAGGTGACGCTGCGGCGCCCCATCGGGGGGAAGATGAAGCTGCGCCGCCAGCTCGAACACCTTCTGCACGTTGGTCAGTTGCGGAACGTGGCGCTTCAGGTGATGCCGGCCGACCGAGAGGATCACGCCGGGATGCAGGGGCTCATCGAGGTGCTGAAGTTCGATGACGGTACGGCGGTCGGACGTTCTGACGGCGCTTTCAGCGGTCGCCCTGTCTCGGATCCCAAGGACTTGCGGATCTTGGAGCTGCGCTATGGAATCATCCGGGCCCAAGCCCTCACTCCGAGAGAGTCGTTGACCTTCATCGAGCAAGTGCTGGGAGAGACATGATTCATGTGACTTCCCCCGAGAACCCCTCCGGGCTGATGTGGTTCAAGAGCAGCTACAGCAGCAGCAGCGAAGCCGGCGACTGCGTCGAGATAGCCCCCAGCCTCACCACGATCCACATCCGCGACTCCAAGAATCCGGGCGGCGCTCGCCTGGCCATGGCCCCCGCGGCCTGGACGGCGTTCGTCGGGTTCGCCGCTCAGAGTTGACCGGGGGAGCGGAGATCCACCGGCAGAGCTACGCCCGTACCGTGTTCGCCGCCCTGGGCGGAGTCGTCGAGATCGGCGCGGTGAACCACACCGGTACCTGGGATCTGGCAGAGGCCTCGGTGGAGGCCTTCCTGAAGCCCAGGGGCGAGGACATCGCCCGGATCATGGAGGCGGTCCGGACGATCGGCCGGTTCGACGACCCTGTCATGGCCATCTCGGACGAGCTCGGGTACCTGCGCGAGCATCCGGTCGAGGTGCCGTTCATGCTGCTCTGGTCGGCGGGGATCACCTGGGACCCGGAGTCGGAGGACGACCCCGCGTATCTGGCGGATCCGCCGGTGGTGCGCCGGATGTGCCGGATGGGCGCGGACCTCCAGCTGGTCGACCTGCTGGACGCCTTGGTGACCGCCGGAATCGCGGCCGGGGTGGACGCCGAGGAGGGCGGGGACCTGGCGGCCGGGGTCACCCGTATCGCCTGCGAGCTCGTGGGCGACGCCGGGCGCAGCACTCCGGAGGGCGTGTTCCGCATGTGGCGGGTGGCCCGTCTGCCCGACGCCCTGCGCCCGGACTCCGGTGCGCCGGAGTCCGGCAAGGCGGGATACAGGGCGTACGACGCGGCACTGGAGCGGTTGCTCGCGCCGGTCTGAGGTCCGCCCGGAGATCGGCTACTGCATGTTCTGCACGTGTGGATGGTCGTACGAGGACACGCACACGCAGATCTGCATGTTGTAGCCGCGGCCGATGTTGAGCCGGGTGGCACAGGCCGGGCCGAGGAAGTGCAGGCCGTCGTAGTCGGCGTCCTCCAGGGGGCGCCAGCTTGTGTTCCCGTCCCATTCGGCGCCGTCGACGGTGAGCAGGGGGCGCACGTCCGAGCCGCACTCGGGGCAGGACATCGGGAACGGGTCGCTGAAGCTCCAGGGTCCGTGGCCGCCGAGCTTGCAGCCGGGGGCGACGCTGAGGTCGTACTGGTAGTCGACGACCTCGATGTCGTCCTCCTCGTCCGGGTTCTGTTCCTCCTCCCAGTCGTGGATCCGGTCCGACAGTTCTGCGGGGAGCTCATGCGGGGCCGGGTACTCGGTGACCGTCTCGGGGTGCAGGAGGCACGGCTCGGGCAGGTAGTCGCCGGTGCCGATCACCGAGGGCTCGGGCGGTGCGGGGAGCGGGTCGGTGATGTCCGAGGAGGCCCGCCAGTACAGCGCCGAAGCGGGGAGGTAGTCCTCGTCGTGGTCGAACGGGCACCAGAGCACCTGGAGCAGGTCGCTGTCGGCCGGGCGGGGCAGCGAGGGGATGTCGGCGGCGTAGAGCTGGGCCACGGGGATGAGCGGGACCGGGCCGTCCTGGGGTATCCGAGTCTCGGAGACCGCACGATCGACGATCTCGCGCTCCTCGGGCGTGAGGAGGTCGGCGCCCTCGGCGCGCGGTCGGGTCCACGCGTCGGCGAGGATGCGCCGCCGCTGCCGTACGTCGCCGGGGGCGAGGCCCCGGTGCGTGGGCGCGTCGTGGTCCGCGCAGGTGGGCCACGGCTCGTCGGCGGGCCACAGCAGGGGGCCGCCGATCGAACTGTCCGCGACCGTCGGCGCACCCGGACGCGGATGCAACCGCACGGCGGTGCGAGCCAGCGGCGCGAGCTCGGGGAACAGCGCGGTGACGTCGAGGGGCCGCGGGGGAGTGGTGCGAGACATGAGAACGAGGTTACGGCCCCAACCGGTGCTCCCTGTAAGTTCGCTTGTGTGTACGGGTGTTGTTGAGGCGGGCGTGACGGGGGTTGCGGCATGGCGGGGAATCGGCCGGGTGACTGGCATGTGCTGGATCTGGAGAAGGATCCGACGCCGGGTGATCCGGATCGGGTGCGGAAGCTGTCGAAGGATCTGCTGGATTTCGCGGATGACGTGTCGGACGCGTTGCGGCTGATCAAGGGGATGGCGGGTGAGGACGCGGT
>NZ_JBIWFK010000017.1:0-159155 GCF_044763015.1 Streptomyces sp. NPDC096324
CCGCCGCTCAGCAGTCAGGCCCCCACCATCCGCGTACCGCATAACACCGGCATACCGCAGGGATCACCCAACGTCACCACCCGAAGGCAATCCGAGAAGGTCAGTAACCATCTACAACGCTGAACCGAGTGATCGTCAGGTGGGGTGAACTTCCATTCCGCCTGGGAGAAGACGACAAAGAACCCCCAGGTCACAGACCTGGGGGTTTCGTGTGGAGCGGGTGACGAGAATCGAACTCGCGCTCTCAGCTTGGGAAGCTGAGAGCATTTGTGGTCGGTTAGGGGCGGTGACCTGGGCGAACTGTTGGGTGGCGGCCTCGCCTGGCGGGGCCTGTCTCACCGTGGCTCCCCGCTGTTCCCCGCTCGTTCTGGTGCGGTTGTGGTGCGGGTTGGCACAGCTACAGCGACGATCGTTGGGAGTGTCGGCCGGGGCTGTCGCCACGGAGTCCGGCGCAAGCGCCTTCGGAAGGTGCCACTCGGGGAGGGGACATGCCTCGCCGGGGCGGCAGCCGCTGGCAGTCCCAGCAGGCCGTGCATCACTCACACTGCCCCGGCTGACCCGTCGTTCTGACACGTTTCGTGTGAGGGGGACTTCGCTGTGCGAACCCGCCTGGCACACCGATCCCAGAGCAATTCCCCTAATTTCTGACGATCTTTGACAGACGGTAGCCATGATGACTCTCAGGCTGTGACACCGCCCGCGCCGCTCCGCAAATGGTCCCCGACCGCGCGCACGGCGCGAGCCTTGGACAGAGGGGGTAGACATGGCTGACTCGATTGAGGATTGGTACGCACAGTACGACCTGCCAGGGGGCGACCTCACGAGGGCCCCAAATTACCACTACAGCGAAGATGACGACCCAGTCCGCACCTCAGCAGGAGGGGCACTCGTCTACGGCGCACCAGAGCCTTACCGGGAAGATCCCCTCGACTGTGCTGGTTGTGGACACACGCACCCAGAGAGCCTTGATGAACGAGGTCGCTGCCCCTACTGCCGCTGACGACGAGCCATGGACGGGAACGAACGAGACCGAGGTCCCAGTTCAATGCCGGCGCGGCCTCAGTACAGCAGAAAGGCCCGGGCGGATGCCTGGGCCTTCTCCATGGAGCGGGTGACGCTAATCGACCTCGCGCTCTCAGTTTGGGAAGCTGAGGTGATCTGGGGCCTGCTGAAGGACTGACCTGGGGGGAAGGCATCAGCTCCAGGTGACGGGTTCCTCAATTCCCCGCGGTTCCCCGTACGATCCGGCACGGGTCTGGCACGACCTCTTCGTCCCGAACTATCGGCGGGAAGGTCATTGACGGTTCTCAGGCTGCTCAATCAGCCGTGCACGGATTTGGACGTACAACCCTGGTTACTGAGGTTGCTGTACTTCCGTGCTGTACAACTTCGACCTTCTGACGGGCGCTGGCGAGGTTGTTACGGCTTTTCATGGTGTTGGGGTGGGTGCCGCCCAGGACTTGCTTGTATTGGGCGAGGGTGGCCTTGTGCAGGGGGATGGCTCGTCCCGGATCCCTCGCCGACTCGTAGCCGACTGGTCGCCTCAAGTGTCAGAGACGCTTGAGTAGTTCAGCCTTCTTCTCCGCGAACTCCTCGTTCGTGAGGATGCCGGCGTCGTGGAGCGACGCGAGCTTCGCGATCTGCTCGACAACATCCGGCTGAGGTGCGGCCCCGGCCGGTGCCCCATGCTGGCCTCGCTGGATCACCGAAGAAGCGAGGTCCAAGATCTTCTCGGTCACGCCAGGCTGCTCCGGGAGGAGCTCCGATGACTCGGCCTGCGCGGAGGTCTCAGTTACGACCTGCTGGGCCTCGAGCAATACGGAGAAAATCATGAACAGCTTCCCCGGCAACTCAATGATGGACTGATTGCCGTCGGCCCAGTTCACGCGGACGGTGTGCCCGGATTTCAAGGAAGCACCGAGGCCAGCACCGACAGCCTTACCGATCATCCCAGGCAGAGCAGCCGCGGCAGCTTGGCCCATGACGCCAGCGCCACCTTCCCTGGTCGAGAGTGTCTCCCACTCGAGCACGGTCTCGACGTTGAGCTTGTGCCGCTTGAATGGGTTGCGTGGGTGCTGGATCGTGAGTCCGCCGTGGCCTGAGAGAACGCTGCCGCTCGCCAAGTGACCGCCCACCACGCGTCCCTGGTTCGTCAGCGTCTGCAGAATCGCCATTCGCGAAACGTAGAGCAAGACTTCGACCCGAATCAAGCCCAGAAGATCAGCCTGACGTCGTCGACGGGTCGAGAGGCTCAGGCGGGTCGTCGTATGACATCTGAACCTCTTTGAAGACGAAGAACTGGCGCGAGAGGCACAAGCCCGAAGATTCGCAGCGCCGGCGCCGTGACTCTGGCCGTGGGCTCGCGCCCGAACCAGGTGGGAGCCCCTACACCACTTCCCTGGACGCAACCCACAGCTACTTCTTCTTGCCCTGGGTCTTGCCTGAGATCTTGGCGACCTGCTGCTTCCCAGCTCAGGGGTGGTGGGCTCATACGCCTGATCGTCCACGCTGGTCGTCGTTGGCCGTTGTTGAGCAACCTCGGACGGCCCAGGGACGGCCCAGCTTCGGCCCGCTCGACTGACGGCCGGCACCCTCGACACGCCCCGCCTGAACCTCAGCCACCGAAAGTCAGCCACGACGGCGGGAGTGCCGACCGACCGGGCGCGCGTGGCCTCGCTGTACCCCCACCAGCCTCAGCCACGCTGCCGGTGCCATCGACCAGAGGGGTCTGCTGCAGGGTTGGGTGACAGGTCGGTCACGCGGCCCGGAGGGCCGATGGGGTGCTGCGCGCCGAGGTCATGCGGCGCGCGGGTGTGATCAAGAAGCTGCCGCGGGACCTGTGCCCGGACAAGCGCATCACCCGCTCCATCGCCGACAAGCGCTCGCTCAAGCTGTGGCCGCTGGTCGGCGTGTTCGACGAGTGCCAGAACCTGTTCGCCCACCCCAAGTACGGCAAACAAGCCGGTGACGACGCCGAGTTCATCATCAAACTCGGCCGCGCCCTGGGCGTGATCCTCATCCTGGCCACGCAGCGCCCCGACAAGGACTCGCTCCCGACCGGGATCAGCGGCAACGTCTCCATCCGCTTCGCCCTCAAGGTCGCGGGACAGGTCGAGAACGACATGATCCTCGGCACGTCCGCGTACAAGAACGGCGTGCGCGCCACCTCCTTCCGCCCGGAGATCGACGCCGGTAACGGCTACCTCGCCGGCGCGACCGCGCTGCCGGTCGTGGTCCGTACCGCCTACCTGGATGACAACGCCACCCACGCCATCGCGCAGCGCGCGCACGCTCTGCGCAAGGCCGAGGGCACGCTGTCCGGGCACGCCCTCGGGGAGGACGCCGAGAGCACGTCGGGACCGTCGTACGACCTGCTCGCCGATGTGGCCGCGGTCGTCCCGCCCTCGGAGAACCGGGTGTGGAACGAGCGGATCGCTGCCCGCCTCGCGGAGCTGCGGCCGGAGATCTACGGCGGCTGGAAGGGCGAGAACGTCACCTCCGCGCTCAAGCCGCACGGCATCAAGACCACCGGTGTGGCCGGGACGACCGACGACGGGGAGCGCACCACCCGCCGCGGCATCGTCCGCGACGACCTCACCATCGCGATTGCGGAGCGTGACGAAAGCCGGGGTGCCGCCTAGCCCCGATCGGCTGCTACCGGTAGCGGGCTCGCCTGCTACCGGTAGCACCCCCGCTAGCACCCCAAACAGCACCCGATCAGGGATCTAGCGGACAGCACCCCACCTGCGAAAACCCCGGAAAACGGCCCGGAGGGACCCCGATGACCCCCATAGCCCTCGCTATCGCATGCCTACTCACCATCACACTCTGTTACGGCACTCTGTGTGCGGGGAGCCCGTTCGGCACCTGCCGCAAGTGCAACGGCTTCGGCTTCGCCACCACCACCGACCGCAAAGGACGCCCCAAGCGCGGCAAGCACTGCCGCCGCTGCAAGGGCCGCGGCAAACGCGTCCGCATCGGCCGATGGATCTACAACCGCGCCTCACGGATCTACCGCGCAGGCATCCGCTGACACGAAAGGAGGCCACCCCATGGCCGTGACCGTCTCCCTGGTCCTGCTCTTCGGACTCGTCCTGTTCTTCCTGCTCCGCTCCAAGTCCCTCGGCTACGGCGCCGCGTTCATCGCCGCGATGTTCGGGTTCTTCCTCGCCTCAACCGGCGCCGCCGGACCCATCAACGAACTCACCCGCGCCGTCATCAACGCCATCCCCGACCTGTGACAGGAGACCGGCCGTGAACGAACAGATCATCGCCCGGCACTGGCTCGCCCTCATCGCCCCCAAGGCAGCGCCCGCCCTCGCCACGTCCACCGTGCTGATCCTGGCCCGCATCTGGAACGCCAAAGGCGCCGAACACTCGATCGGCAACGCCGTGTTGATGGCCGCGCTCTCGCTCGCCGCCGCCACGGCCGGCGTGTGCGCGAGCATCGGCCGCGCCGGAGACCCCGTGATCGCCGGAACCGCGTTCGCCGCCTCCGGAGGGCTCGCCCTCGCAGGCGTGGCCGGATACGCCGACGGCACCTCGCTGCCGCTCCTGCTGTGGGTGCTCGCCACCGCCGCCGCGTACGGGCTCGCCGCGCGGTACTGGCGAGACGACCGCCGAACGCGAGTGGCGTACGAGCGGCACGTGAGCGACCGGCGCGAGGAACGCGCCCACATCGAGCACGTCGAGACGATCCGCGCCACCACGCAGATCGAGGTGGCCCGCACCGGTGCCGCCTACGCCGAACAGCTCGCCCAAGCCCTCATCACCCGCGCCGCCCTGCCCGGCTTCGACGCCCAGGCGCTCGCCAGCGCAGGACTGCCCGAACTCCCGTCCTTCAGCACCGGCAAGGAGTACTGACCCATGTTTGAAATCCGCATCATCTGCGACCCGGCCGACACCGTCCGCGTCAGCGAGGTCCTGGCCGCTGCCTTCACCACCGGTCCGGCGCGCCAGCACCCCACTCGCGACGGTCAGCGCGCCCGCCTGTACCTCACCGCCGACCACCGTCCGGCGCCGGAGTCGTGGCCCGCGCCGGAAGAGGCGTACGCGCTCGCCCCGAGCATCATCAGCGAGATCGGATGGACCGCCCGGACCGCAGCCGACAGGCCGTTCTTCGACGCGCTCAACCGGGAGTTCTGGCTCCGCAAGGCCGCGGTGCTGGACCGCATCGCGCTCAGCAACGAAGCCGACAACACCGCCGGCGACGCGACCGACCTCGCCACCCGCGCCGCACAACGGCTGATCGAGCTGGACGCCGCGGCCGCCGTCAGCGACCCGCGCGCCTACGTCCGCCAGCAGTACGCCCGTTGGGCCAAACAGCAGCAGCGCGCGCAGCTGGTAGCGGCGGGCCGTTGCCCGAACTGCCAATGGCTGGAGCGTGACTGCAACTGCGCTGATCACCCCGACGCCTAGCAACGCCGCGGCGGCGGGACTCCCCAGCAAGGTCGCCCGCCGCCGCGGTTCTCCCTGCCCATCCGAAGACAGAACAGGAGAACCACCAGCATGCCGTACCCGGATGGCTCTGCCCAGCTCACCGCCGCCCTTGACGCAGCGTCGCGTGGCTGGCGCGTCTTCCCTCTCATCCCCGGCGACAAGCGCCCGGCCGTCTCCGACTGGGAGACCCGCGCCACCACCGATCCGGACCGCATCACCGGAGCATGGTCCGTCGGCGCGTTCAACGTCGGTGTCGCCACCGGCCCTTCCGGTCTGATCGTCATCGATTTGGACAGGCCCAAGCACCCCGAGGACACCCCGCCGGCCGCATGGGCGGAGCACGGTGTCAGCGACGGCGCCGACGTCCTTGCCGTGCTCTGCGCAAGCCACGGCCAGCCCTTCCCCGCCGACACCTACACCGTTCGCACCTGGAGCGGCGGCACCCATCTGTACTTCCTCGCCCTCGAGGGCGAGCCCCTGCGCAACACCGCCGGGGACAGCGCCCGCGGACTGGGCTGGAAGGTCGACACCCGCGCATGGGGCGGACTCGTCGTCGGCGCGGGCAGCACCTTCGCCGGACACCCGTACAAGGTCACCCGCCACGCCCCTGTGGCGCCCCTGCCGGACTGGCTCGCCGAACTCCTGCGCCCGGCCCCGCTGCCCCCGCAGACCCCCATCACCGTCGCCCTCACCGGCCACGGACGACGCACCGCCTTCCTCCGCTCCGCGATCAACGGGGAAGTGGAGCGGGTCACAGGCTCCGGCCCGCACGAGCACAACAACGCGCTCTACATCGCCGCCGTCGCCCTCGGGCAGCTCGTTGCCGGAGGCGAGCTGAGCGAAGCCGACGTCACCGGCTGGCTGCTCACCGCCGCGCTCCAAGTCGGCCAGGGCGAGCGCGAGGCACGGCGCACCATCGCCTCCGGCCTGCGGGCCGGGGTACGGCGTCCCCGGACGGTCGCCGCGTGAGCACCCACCCGATCCCGCCCCTGCACCTGTACTCCGTGCCCAGCGATCCCCAACCGTCGGCCGTGCCGCCGCCGAAGCGAGAGCGTCCGCGGACCGCATGGACGGCTGATCAGCTCATGGCTGCGGACTTTCCCGAGCCGAAGTGGGCAGTGCCCGGCATCCTCGCCGAGGGCGTGAGCCTGCTCGCCGGACCGCCCAAGGTCGGCAAGTCCTGGCTTTCCCTCGGACTCGCCCTCGCTGTCGCAGCCGGAGGCCAGGCCTTCGACTCCGTGCCGGTCGACGGCGGCCCCGTGCTCTACCTCGCCCTGGAAGACACCCCGCGCCGTCTCCAGACCCGCATGGGCAAGCTCCTGGGAGGCCAGCCCGCGCCCGCCGGGCTCACCCTCGTGACTGAGTGCCCGCCTTTCCCCCAGGGCGGCACAGAGGCCATCGCGCAGTGGCTGGACCGTAACCCCGACGCCCGAATGGTCGTCATCGACGTGTTCGCCAAGATGCGCGGCCAAGCCCCACAGGGCGTGTCCGCGTACGACGCGGATTACGTCGCCGTCGGCTACGCGAAGCGCCTTGCGGACCACTACGGCATTGCGGTCGTCCTGGTCCACCACGTCCGCAAGGCAGGCTCGGACGACTTCCTGACGGAGGTCTCCGGCACCAACGGCATCGCGGGAGCCGCGGACGCAACGCTCGTACTCAAGCGGGCCCGCGGGCAGGCGGACGGCATCCTGCACGTCACCGGCCGCGACGTAGACGAAGCCGAGTACGCCCTCAGCTTCCAACCCGCCTCCGGCGCCTGGCACTTGCTGGATGGCCCGGCCACCGACCACACCGTCGGAGACACCCGGGCCACGATCCTCCGGCACGTCCGTGCCCACCCCGGCGCGAAGCCCAAGGACATGACAGGCGAGCTGCCGCACGTCGACATGGACACGATCCGCCGGACCTGCGCCCGCATGGCCGAGGCGGGACAGCTCACCAGGGACGCCGGCGGCCGGTACTACCCGGACACCGAGACCCGGACATAGGGCGCCCCGGAGGTGTCCGAGCTGTCCGGCTGTCCGGTTAACCCCCCTGAGCTGCAAGAACGCCCCGGACAGTCGGAATTGGAGCTGTCCGGGCTGTCCGGGTCGACCGAAGCCGAAGGGACGGCGGTATGAGCACCCGCGCGCTGGACGAGAAGTTGACCGTCGCCGAGGTCATCACTGATCTGAAGGTGGCTCCGTCGACCTTCTACCGGTGGCGCCAGCTCGGCAAGGGCCCGCGCTCGATCAAGCTGCCGAACGGCGACGTGCGCATCCGCAGGTCGGAATACGAGCGGTGGCTTGCGGAGCGGGAGGACGCCGCGTGAGCACGACCGAAGACACCCCGGCTCTCCGCCCCCACGGGGAGGGCCGGCCGGGGTACTCCCTCGACGTCCGGCTGTGGAAGGTCACGAAGGTCGACCGCAAGGCACGCCCGTATCAGCTCCGGTGGGTCGTGGGCGGGAAGGTGAGCAGCGCGACGTTCGCCACGTCGGCACTCGCCGAGAGCCGACGCTCGGAGCTCCGGCAGGCCATGCGGCGGGGCGAAGCGTTCGAGATCGCGAGCGGACAGCCTGAGTCCGAAGTCCGTGCGGCGGCTGAAGCGGTGGCAACGGCGGCTGAGGCCGAGCCGTCGTTGCGGTGGTTCGAGTTCTGCCGGAAGTACGTCGCCGGTCGGTGGCGGATGAGCGCCGCGAAGACGCGTGAGGGCATGGCGGACGGGCTCGCGGCCGTGGCGCTGGCCATGGTGAAGCGCGGGGACGACGCTCCTGACGACAAGGACCTGCGGCTGGCCTTCCGGTGGGGGATCGTCCCCGCGAACGCGGGGGAGGATCCGCCGGCCGAACTGAAAGCCGCGTACGAGTGGCTCACGACGCAGGACAGGCCGGTTGCCGACCTGGCGGACGTCGAGGTGTTCGAAGACGTGGTGTACCGCCTCAGCTACCGGCTGGACGGCACCCCGGCGGCGGGAGAGACCCACAGACGGCGGCGCCGCGCCTTGAACACGGCCCTCGAACACGCAGTCGCCGCCAAGGAACTCCCAGAGAACCCGCTCCACGGAGCCCGCGGGAAGCGCGTGGGCTCCGCCGGGGTGGTGGACCGCCGCGTGCTCGTGAACGCCGTACAAGGGCGCCAATTACTTACGGCCGTCTCGTACGTCGGCTCTTGGGACCGCAGCCGCGGGCGGCGGCTGGTGGCGTTCTACGGGGCCCTGTACTACGCGGGGCTCAGGCCCGCTGAGGCGGTCGGGTTGAGGCTCTCCGATTGTCACCTACCGGAGAAGGGTTGGGGCACGTTGACGCTGCGGGAGACGCGCCCTGTCTTGGGCAAGCAGTGGACCGACTCCGGGGAACGTCACGACCGTCGAGGATTGAAGGCGCGGGAGGCCAGGAGCGATCGACCGGTGCCCATCCCGCCCGTCCTGGTGGTGATCCTGCGGGCACACCTGGGCGCGTTTGGCACGGCCAAGGAAGGGCGCGTGTTCGGCAATGAACGCGGGGGAGTGGTTGGCTCCTCCACCTACTGGCGGGTGTGGGAGGAAGCGCGAGAGTACGCGCTCTCACCTGAGCACGTCTCCTCGCCGCTGGCCGGACGCCCGTACGACCTGCGGCACGCTTGCATCACCCGGTGGCTGAACGCGGGGGTACCGATTGCCGAGGTAGCGCGGCGGGTCGGCAACTCTCCAGAGGTGATTCATCGCCGCTATTACGGTTGTATCGACGGTCACGAAGAGATAGCCAACTCCAAGATTTCGGATGCGTTGGAGGCAGACGGTGATATCGCATTGAGTTTGTAACGCGATCTTGATGATGGTTTGGTCGGCCGTCATCTTCCACGATTCACTGCCGAGTACTCGCACCTTCCCGACAGTCGAGTCACCTTAGAGCTCATAACACGATCATGAGCAGGCCTTCTTGAGGCGTCGCCAGCACAGGCTGCAGGCGAGGGAGACGAAGGCGTCGTGGAGTTCGGTTCGGCGTTCCCAGCGGACGGCGAGTCGTTTGAAGTGGTGGAGCAGGGCGAAGGTCTGCTCGACGACGTAGCGGAGCTTGCCCAGGCCCTTGATGTTCGGGGCGCCCTTGCGGGAGATGACCGGCAGGATCCGCCGCTTGCGGAGCTCCTCGCGGTTCGGGTTGGAGTCGTAGCCCTTGTCTCCGAGCAGGGCTTCTGGACGCCTTCGAGGACGACCGGGGCGGCCGGCGACGGGTGGGATGTGGAGCTTGGCGCCGGGTTTGCCCCGGTCAACCGGATTCGGCCCTACGAGCTGACCCCCGTTTTCGCCCGGACCGAGGCAGAATCAACCAGGGCAGCGGACCAGTCGATTCTCCTGCGGCACCCAGCCGGTCAAGGACTTCGTTGTGGAGGCGCCGCCACAAGCCGGCTCTTGTCCAGGCAGCGAATCGGCGGTGCGCAGTGGCCGGGCTCACGCCGAAGCAAGGCGGCAAACGACGCCAAGCACACGACGTGGTCAGCGCATACACGATCGCGCAGAACACTTTCCGGTCCGCCACCGGAGCCGTTCCACCGCCCTGCCGTCGCGGCTTGAACGGTGGTATCAGCGGTGCCGCAATCTCCCACAGCCCGTCAGGAACGAGTTCGCGCTCAAGATCCACAGCCATGGTTGGCGATCATGCCTCAAAGTGGCTACGCGCGATGTCGGCCCGTCCGGGAGTGCGACGGCTGCCCAGCGCGGTCTTCTAACCTGATCGCGTGATCGACTACGACGATTCCGGCCGTCCTATGGTTCAGGTGGGAGACTCCGGGCCCGCACGCCTACTGCTCTCGGAACCGGCCCGACGGTACGAAGACGAACCAACGCTCGACTTCCTCGTCAGGGCCCACGGGCCCTGGGGGAACGTCGAGACCTCGGTGGAGACCTGGGACGGCGACGGACTCCACACCTTCCTCGCCTCACTTGCCGAAGACTTCCGGGGCTGGGAAGGAGTGCGCACCTGGCACTCCCTCTGCTACGACCTGACCCTCTCAGCGGAACACCAGGGTGGCCACGTCCAACTGACCTGGGGCATCCGCGATCGGGCACCCTCCGAGGAATGGCAGTTCGAGACCAACACGGCGCACGCGGCCGGGGAGGACATGCGCAACCTCGCCGCCGAAATCCACACGTTCATTGCGAGCGTCGCGGAGTAGCTAGCTGAACCCCACCACATGAGATGACGCCTAAAGGGACTTGCGGGCCGTGATCGAACCGCTGAGTCTGCAGCGCGCGGGACGTCCGCTCTTACTTGCCGAAACGGCGGGCAATCGCACCGTTAAGCCCCTTAATCCAATCAATGAAGTCCGACCCCTCCCATCCAAGCGCGAAACGGGCGTAAATTACGCAACCAATAGATGCGGCGAAGATGAAGTTGCCAACCCATTTTGCGGCCTTTGTTGCGTACTTTTCCAGGACGGAAAAATCGGTGCCCTGTGTGATGTTCACGTCGCGTCCCGCCGCGTACAAGTGGGAGTTGTCATGAGCTTCGCTGTGCATGGCGACGTACCGCTGGTCATTGTGCTGAGGTGGGTATTCGTTGAACTGCCAGTCGCGGCTGGGGTAGTTCTCGCCGGGGCGTGGTGCTGCGCCGTAGTACTCGGCCCCATCCGTATACTCGGTAGGCGGCACTTCACGGCGACCGAACTCATCTGGCTGATAGTCACTCATTGCTGTTGAAAAAATTCTGGTCTTGACCTGCCATGAAGATTCGGCTGTTGTTGTGAGCGTATCCTGATTGACGTATGCTGGCTTGATTCGCTTGCGGAGCGCGTAGCGACTCGGCTAGAGCGCGAATTGCAGCTGGGTTCATCTGCATTAGAGTGACCGCCTCGGAATGCCATTGCTCGCTAAGGAGTCGTTCGAATTGACTCCTAGAGTCTCCTGACAGCCTCATCAGTTCGCTGCGATTCATCTGCAGCATCTGTTCGGTTGCTTGCGCCCTGTCGGGTTGAAAGCGCTGCCATATATCGAGGACTCGAGTGCGGGTCTCCTGCCAGGCATCTGTAGCCATCGCCGCTACGATAGCGCCACCAAATGTGGTTGCTAGGGCTACAACTTCCGGATCCATGCTGCCTCCGCTACGTTCCGGGGCAGCGCCGCCCCAGTAAGAGAGACTACGCGTAGAGGCCAGTCGGGCGGCATAGGACATTTGAGTTCAATGCTGCCGATCAAAGACGTAGCCGCGCTACGTCCGTTTAATTGCACCTACTGTCGGCTACCCAATCGACGCTCTCTCGTGGCAACGCAGCGACAGAAACCCGTATGTCACGTCCACTTGGCATGCCGACCGCCTCGTCCGCGCATCGAACTGCGTCGCATACCGCAAGGTCGCGGAGATGCCCAAGGGTGACGACCGTGAGGCGGCAGAAGCGAGGTTGAAACGCCGTGGCGGCCTGCGCGGTGGCGCAGGGCGGCAAGCCCGGCGGGTGGGAGGTCGCGGGCCACTGGAGCGCGCAGCTGCGGCACGTTGCGTGTATCGCGAATAGTGCGTGGCTAGTGAGAGACAACGAGAGAGGGCGGGAATCAGTGAGACTGACTCCCGCCCTCTACTCTCGGCATCCGCCCTGGTCAGCGCTTGATTTCTGCTGTTCCTAGGCGAGTGCCCCCGGCAGGATTCGAACCTGCGCACACGGCTCCGGAGAGCATGCAGACACCGGGGTGCATTAGCGGCCTGACCTGCGGAGCAGCCAGTGAGTGCCCACGCTGGCCTCAGGGTCACGCACTGCTCACGCACGCGTGACGCACGGGGGTACCGGTAGCGCACTGGTTGCGGACCAGGGGCGCACGATCTTCTTCTACGTCGTCGTTTTCGTGCAGTTCCTGTTCCTGGCCGTCACGCCGATGATCGGCGCGTTCCTCAGACCATCCAGCTCCGGGGAACGCTGCTGCGTGGTCGGCGCGGTGGGAGCGGGCGTCCTGGTCCTCCTGACCCTGTGAACCCTCATCGACTTCTGGCCCCTGTACATCGGCACCACCATCCCGATCGAACCGTGGCGGTCAGGGATGTGGCTCGATGCGTGGGTTTAGCCACGCAGACGCACAATGAGGGCGCTACCAACGGTCGTGCCCTTGTGGTCGTTGTTGGCCGTTAGCCGTTGTGGTCGGTCGCCCTCGGCCGGCCCGAGGACGGTCCAGCCATCGGACCAAACCACGGATAGCTTGCGCGCGATTGTGAGCCGACAGGATCTGCTGACCTGCTAAAACCTGACCGATCGGCCTTGAGACCACATATGGCTCAGCCGGAACCGACCCCTTCGCAAGCGCCACAGGCTGCTCAGAGCCGATGTGCCTCTCGCTCAGTCAGCCGAGTGCGTCAAGCTGTTGTGGACGTTCAATCTTGGTCAGCCCTGGGCTTAGCCCAGCCAGCGCCCACCCACCTCAAGACAGGCAACCATCGCGCGTTGTACCTTGTCATCGGTGTAGGAGACGACCAGGGAGGAAGCGTGCAGGAGACACGCCCGCCAGAACACGACCAGATGAGCATCGTGTTCCTCGGCTCCTTCAACCCCAAAATCTTTCAACCTGCTTGGTTCGCAGCACAGGGCCTCATTCGCCAAGAGGAGGCGACTGAGGCCCAAATTGAAGTTATCAGCAATGAAATCTGCGTCTTCGAAACAAGCTGGTTCCGGCTCGAAGTTTTCAACGAGCGATGGGCCATGATCAGCCGCGCAACTCCTGCCATTGAGATGTTGCGTGATCTCGTTGTGGCGACCTTTGAAATCCTGTCGCACTCCCCAGTGGCAAAAATCGGGTTGAATGCGTACGGGCATTACAGCATGCCAAATCGCGAAACGTTGGATAAGTTCGGGCATACCGTAGCGCCGAAAGACGAAATTTGGGGCCCTGTACTGGAAGATCCGAGACTTCTGACGCTGACAGTGACGGGCCAAAGAACGGACGGCTTCAAGGGCGCAGTTCGCGCAAAGGTTGAGCCTTCCTCCCGAGTCGATGACGGCCTCTACGTAGAGGTGAACGACGAGTACGTCAACGGGAATTCTGATTCGGCAGACTGGGCTATCAAAATCGTCAGCGAAGAGTGGGAAAATCACCGGGATAGGGTCACTTCGATTCGCGAGAACGTCGTCACCAAGGCATGGGGTATGCGATGACTGTCACAGCTTCAGAAGCAACGCGCATCGATGAATTTAACGCAGCGTCTGGTCAGCATCCCGCCACCGCCACATCTAATTCACCCCTCTCGCACACCACGCCTACGATTCTTCCGCCATCTAGCTTGGAGTCTGTGAACTCACAAACCCCATCAACGCTAGATTCGCGGCCCAAACGCTACAGCTACGATCGCACTCACAAGATTCGGCGACGCAAAGACAGCAAGCAGTTCATTCCCTTGGCTCGCTGGGAAGGAACCGTAGTCGAGCGCTACGACTCATACTTCGTGGCGGAAGTAATTGACCTAAACACAGACGAATCAGCTACGGCAGAATTCGACCTGGCGGAACTGACACCCGGAGATGTCTACCTGTGCGAGCCCGGGGCGCTCTTCTACTGGACTATCGGCTACGACGTGAAAGAGGGAGGGCAGCGCAGCCGGGTATCCGTTCTGCTTTTCCGACGGCTAGGTCCAACCGCAAAGCGAGTGTAGAGCTTGTCTAACGGCACTTCCTTGCAAGGAATCTCCACCTCTCCTCCTGCATCGGATCAGGTAGAAATCAGTGTCTTTGGGCCTGGCGTGGGGGAATGTGTTGTCATCCACCTCGGCAACGCAGAATGGATGGTGGTTGACTCATGCGTGCAGACAGGTTCAAAATCACCTGTCGCGATCGACTACCTCAAACAACTGGGCATAGATGTAGCCGACTCAGTCTCCACGGTAGTCGCCACACACTGGCACGACGATCACGTCAAAGGAATTTCTGCGCTTCTGGAGGAAGCGTCACAAGCTCGATTTTACGCCGCAGGGGCTTTTCGTCGAGACGAATTTCTGGCAGTGGCGCAGCGAACTCACCTAATCTCCAAGTTCTCTTCGGGTGTCGCAGAACTTTCTGCCGTTCGTAAAATTATTTCTCAGCGCAGAGAACTAGGTGGAGGACCGCTAGAGCAGGTTAGCGCTGTCCAAAGAATTTCTTCCGACCCTGGTCGGGCGGTTCAGGAAATCTGGGCGCTTAGTCCCTCCGCCGAGGATGCAGAGCGCGGTATCGAACACATCGCCTCCATAATCGACAATCAGAATGGGAAAGCATCGCGAATCCCGAGCCTACCTCCAAACGACGTCAGTGTCGTTCTCCATCTTGAGACGGCTGCGGGCGCGATTCTCCTCGGGGGAGATTTGGAGCATCATCGGGGAACGCGGACGAGGGGATGGCATGCCATCCTCGACCACCCGGGGCGCCCAACCAGTAAAGCCACGTTCTATAAGGTTCCCCACCACGGATCAGAGAACGCAGACTGTCCAGAAATTTGGCAACACTTGCTTGCAGAACAGCCCGTTTGTGTAATGACTCCATTCGAGCGAGGGAAAACGCCACTACCTCGCCAGTCAGACATCGGGCGTTTGAGGGAAAACGTAGATCGTGTATTCATTACAAGCGCACGACGCTACGCCTCCACGCGGAGAGATGCCAGTGTTGAAAAGGCTATCAGAAGCGGAACGCGTTCTTTCCGGCCGAACAGCTTGAAAATGGGTCACATTCAAGTGCGAGTCATTGATGGAAATTGGGACGTTCGCGGGAATGACTCGGCGGCCATGTACTGAATCAAAGTCGTAGATGGGTGAATGCGAGACCTCCCAAGTTTGGGAGGTCTCGCACCTCAGCCTTGGAAGCCGCCGAGGCTTCCCATGTGCCAGGGGCTCACCAGATCGGACCACTGGCTTGTCACTGCGGCAGGAAGCCGGGTTTGTCCTGCCCGAGGGCGCGGAGCCGCGCGACGTAGTCCTTAGCGGCTGGCTCCGAGCTGTATCGATGTCTCATCTCGGCAGCAAGTTCACGGCTAGTCATGATCAGCGATGGCACCGATTGGCGATCGCCTTCGAGAGCACGCTCCCCCATGAGAAGCGCCTGCTCCAGGTCACCGTCACGGGCAGCCGTGACCCCGAGCGTGACGCGGGCTTCCGCGTTCCGCATCGGCGAGCGTTCGATGCCATCAAAGTCCGTGCCAGTCCGGAGAACTTCCTCGGCCAGCGTTCGCGCTAGCTTGTCCTCGCCGAGCAACCGGTAGCAATCCATCGAGTAGAAGTCGAACTTGGCAGGGTCCACCACGAAGTGGTTATCCAAGTTCTCGGGGTGTGGCATCCCTTCCAACAGGCGTCGCCCTTTGTCTAGAGCCACCTCAACCTGCCGGCGGTCACCAAGTCGCGCCCACGCCTTGGCCTCTTGGCCCGCGAGCTGGACGGCAACACCGTGGTGCGGCGCCGCCTCCGCGCCGGCTCGCGCCGCTGCGATGACGCCGCGGTAGTCCCCCGTTGTCAGAGCGAACCAAGCCCGCATCTCGTGCGCCCACCCAGCCACCTCGGCATGATCCGCCTCTGTTGCGAGTGAGAGCGCCGCCTGCCGCGTCGACTCGGCCGCATGGCGATCACCGGTGTCGTACTCGACGCACCCCACAAGCAGCGCAAGCCAACCAGACATCGCAAGCACCTCGCGGTGCTGAGCCAGCGTAAGGCTCTTGGAGTGCAGCTCGACGACGCGCCGAAGCCACTGCCGCCCTTCGATGAGGAGCTGTTCACTCGGCATGAAGGGATACTCCGAGCACAGCCGGTCAATCGTGATCCTCAAGGCATCGAGCGTGGCAGCGTCGACATCGGAGCGATTGAGGCGGCTGACGATCTCCAGCGTTTCCATGCCGCTCGCCATCAAGAAGGGGCAGGGAAGAGGGCATGCGTCACCGTGCCGAAGAGAGCTGCGATGAGCGGCTGATAGAAGTCATTCGGCGTCTGGCCCGACTCCCAGCGCTTCCACTGGCGGATCATGCTTTCGTCCGCTGGCAGCTCCGTCGGAGCGTGTGCGCGCAGCGCCCTCACCGCGTCACGTTGCGACCAGTCGCGCGCCATCCGTTCGGCAGCGATGCGCCGCGCCCATGCGGGCCTTGCGTCGGTCATGCGCCCTCCTTCGAGTGCCTACACCGAGTCTCGCGCGCGAGCAGGGGGGACAGGGAAGGTGACAGAGCGGTGTCACTGGACATGTCCCCGCCCTCAGTCCTCCGCCCCCAGGCTGTCACTTACCCCACACGCTGTGTCGGCCCCATTCTGGTTGCAGATCAAGCGCCACCCGGTACGGAACGGCTCTCAAGCGCTTCGAGTCGTTCAGTCAACGCCAGGAGTTGGGAGCGGATTTCTTTGATGTCATCCCGCACGTCACCACTGGGGGCAGAGCCGTCGCCGACGAAGTTGCCGAGGTTCCCCGCTGACACGATCAGCCCCTCAGCTCGAAGTGCGGCCAGCCCGTTCTGGATGGTCTGGCTCGCATACCCGAAGCGGTCTATCAGCTCCCGCTGAGACGGAAGTTTCTCCCCCGGCTTCATCCTCTTGATGTCGTCCCGGAGTTCGTCCGCGACCTGCATCGCTTTCGACTTGGGCCCTCCTGTGGCAGTCATGCCTTGAGGTTACCCATCACAGCGAACTAGCGCGCATCACTCCGCAAGGGTTGTGCACCACAGCAGACTAGTGCAAGCTAGTCAGTGAGGGCCCATCCGATCAAAGAGCCTCCGTTTGATCTGCGTCAGCGCCCGGAGGAAAGCCCCGCGCGGGTGAGTACGAAGGAAGTGCTCGTTGGTTGAGAACTCAACAGTGTGACTAGTTCGACGGGGCTCGCCCCGTCTCCGTTGCGGTCCGGGTGATGGCCGCTGGCAGCAACACCTTCGCGGTAGGTGCACCCGTCCTGCCCTTGCGTGTCAGCTCTGGAGAACAGCCGAGCGGATCATCTCTCCCTTGCCGGGAAGTCAGTCGTTCGGCTGCCATCTGGTACGCGCTGCCCTCCTGACGTCAGACGATGACGCCCCCGAATTCCCGGCTCGGGACCGGACGGCTGTACCAACGGCAGTCCGGTGAAGTCCGGTTGCACGAAGCCCCGACAGGGTTCGACTCCCTGACGGGGCGCGCCGGCCGCCGCTGCGCGGTCGCCCCGCGCGGCATGCGCGGACCCACTTCCTTCCCTGAAACGGCGAGCGGTCCCCGGGTGGCACCCCAGGGACCGCGGTGGGGCCGTTTCCCTGCGAGAGGACATCGACCCATGAGGTACATCGGTGCTGCTCAGGCGGGTGTTACCGCCGACACCGACCGCGAGCCCTCGGACGCCGAACTGGACGTCATCGAGAGGGAGATTCCGCTGATCCTGGCGGAGGTCGACCTGTTGGACGTTCAGATCACGACCCTTGACCGTGTCCCGAGCGAGGTGGACACCCGGCGTCTGCGCCGCGCCCGGAACCGGGTGCTGACCCTGCGCCCGGACCTCGCCAACAGCACGTCCACCGCGAGCCTTTCGCGAGGTGCCGCATGCTGACGACGGCCGCTCGCCCCGAGGTGCTGGCCGACCACACCGGCCGGCCCAAGCCCCTGCTGTCCAGTGCGCTTCCCTACGAGCAGGCTCGGTTAAGTGTGGCCTTCCATGAGGCCGGTCACGCCGTGCTGGCCATGTCCTACGGCATCCGCGTGGTGGCCAGTGAGGTTGTTGCCTGGACGGCCGAGAACGGCCGTTGGGCGATGACGGGCAGCACCACGTACGACCTCGGCGAGACCCATGCTTGGCGGTTCGCCGCACAGGCTGCCGCCGGGGAGATCGCACAGGTCGGCTACCTGATGGCCCACGGGCTGTGGACGCCGGAGCGCGCTGCCGCCTGCTCGGCACCGCATGACCGTGAGCAGGCCGTCGACATCCTCGCCGGGTTCGGGTTCCGTCTCGGGCGGGACCACGTTCCCGCAGGTGGCAAGTCCTGGGGGATGGTCCAGGGCATGGCGCGCCGCAAGGTCGGTCATCTGTGGCCCGAGATCCGCACCGTGGCGCACGCCATGAACGACCGGACCGTGCTCACCGGGGACGAGATCGCGGCGCTGACCGGTCGGTCCAACCCGCCGTTGCCGGGGGGTGCGTCATGACGGCCGAACCGAACGCCACTCCCATCGGGGTGCCGCCGCTGAAGCGGGCGGAGAAGGGCGCCATGGGCCTGGCCGCGCTGGCCGCCGCCGGTGTGGGCGCCCTGGGTCTGGCATCGTCGTTCGACGCGGTGACCGGTGCCGCCGTGCGCTGGGACTTCGGGCACCCGTGGATGCTCCCCGTGGGCATCGACGTGGCCATCCCGGTGTTCACTGCGGCGAACCTGCTGCTCATCCGGCTGGGGATGCCGCTGGCCTGGGTGCGGTTCGTGCCCTGGGTGCTCACTCTGGTCACGTGCTGGCTGAACGTGGCGGCCGGCCGCGAGGTGGCCGCGAAGGTCGCGCACGGCACGATGCCGCTGCTGTGGGTGGTGTTCTCCGAGATCGCTGCGCACATGTACGCGGTCCGGATCGGCGCGGCGACGGGCCGCCGGATGGAGAAGATCCGCAAGTCCCGCTGGCTGCACGCCCCGTTCTCCACCTACGCCCTGTGGCGGCGTATGGCGCTGTGGGAGGTCACCTCCTACAGCACGGCGCTTGAGCTGGAGAAGCGCCGCCTGTTGGACCGTGCGGCGATGCGCGAGCAGTACGGCAAGGACTGGCGCAAGACCGCCCCGGAGCGTGAGCGGGTGCTGTTGCGGCTGGGCCAGTTCACCCAGGCGGACCCTGCCGCCGGCACGGTCCAGCCTCAGCCGGCCCCGGTCCCGGCGTCCGCCCCCGTCCCGCAGGAGCGGACGAAGCCCGCCCGCAAAACGACCGGCACCACGGGCAAGGGCAGGACCAAGGCTGCCCAGCGCACTACGGCCGACCTGCTCGCCGAAGCCCGCACCGTCACCACCGACTGGGCGGATACCGACGTGAACGCCGAAGCGCTGCGCAAGGCGCTGCGCTGCGGTTCGGGACCGGCCCGGCAGGTCCGCGACGCCCTGCTCGCGGAGCGGGCCGACGGCCGCGCCCTGCACCCCGTCACGGACCCGTCCGACGACGACCAGGAGGTTGCCGCGTGAACACCCTCGCCACGCTCCTGCTGTCTGCCGCACCGCTGGCCGCCGGATGGGCGGTGCACGTGCGCTGGCTGCTCGGCTGCCTGAACACGGCCCGCCGCGACCCGCTGACGGGTCTGGTGACCCGGGACGGGTTCACCCGCCGGGCCGCGATCCTGCTGAAGGACCCGCGCGCGGTCGTCGTCCTCGCAGACGTCGACCGGTTCAAGCAAATCAACGACACCCACGGTCACGCCGCCGGAGACGTACTGCTGAAGGCGACCGCCGAACGGCTGGCCCGGCACGTCGGCGGTGCTGGGGTCGCGGGCAGGCTCGGGGGCGATGAGTTCGCCGCAGTCCTCATCGACGAGCACGGCACCGCCGCCGACCTGCTGGCCGTGCTCCACGGTGTCCTCGCGCGCCCCGTCGACGGCCACGACCCTGGCTTGCACACCACGGTCTCTCTCGGCTGGGTACGGGCGGCGGACTTCGCCGAGGACGGGCTGTCCGGTCTGCTGCGGCGGGCGGATGAGGCCATGTACGCGGCCAAGCAGGGGCGTGCTGGGCTGCGCCGTGCCGGTTTGGGCCGGCTGTTCGCCACCGTCACCGGCCGCCGTTCCGGCCGCACCGGTGCCCGCACGGGTGCCCCGGTCGTGGCGGTGGCCGCATGAGCGAACCTCTCGCCGCCGTCGCCACGTGGCTGCCGGTGATGGAAGCCGCCGGCCGCCGCTGCCAGTGCTCGGGCCAGTGCGGCAACCCGCATGCCAAGGGGGAGGGCCGCTGCCCGCGCGAGCACGACGGCTACACCAGCAAGCACGGCCACCGCATCCGCCTGATGGCCGCACCGGCCGACCCGTCCATGCCGCCGACCCGGGCCGTCACTCTGCCGCCGTCGGAGCTGCGGGCGTGGTGCCCGGAGTGCTACACGGCCGCCATCCGCCGCGCCGCTGCCCCGGCGGTCGAGGCGCCGGGCCTGTTCGACCTCTGACCTTGAATGGGAGATCAGGCATGAGCCTGACGTTCACTGATCTGTTCTGCGGCGCGGGTGGGTCCTCGACGGGCCTGGTCGGCGCCGGGCTCGAACTGCGCCTGGCCGCCAACCACTGGCAGCGCGCGGTGGAGACGCACGCCGCAAACCACCGCCAGGCGGACCACCTGTGCGCGGACATCAACAACTACGACATGCGGCGCCTGCCCCGGACGGACATCCTGTGGGCCTCGCCGATCTGCACGGAGATCTCCCCGGCCGGCGGCAGGCGCCGCACCCACGGCCAACTCTCTTTGGAACTGGGGGAGTACGGGTCGGTGGAGAACGCGGGCTGGGAACGCACCCGGGCCACCGCCTACGACGTGATCCGGGCGACCGAGGTGCACCGCTACGCCGCCGTGCTGTGCGAGAACGTCCTCGAATTCGCCGTGGACTGGGAGCTGTTCGACTGGTGGCGCAGGGGCATGGAAATGCTCGGCTACCGCTCCCAGGTCGTCTCGGTGTCATCCGCCCACATCGGCGGCGAAGACAACCTCCCGGCACCTCAGTGGCGGGACCGCATCTACATCGTGTTCACCCGCACCGACGTGCCTGTCCCCGATCTCACGCCCTCGCCGCTGGCTCACTGCACCGAGTGCGGGCAGGAAGTGCGGGCAGTGCAGACCTGGCGTAACGGCCGCCGGGTGGGCAAGTACAAGCAGCAGTACGACTACCGCTGCCCGAACACGGCCTGCCGTCACGCCCTGGTGGAGCCGTACGTGCGTCCGGCCGCGTCCATCATCGACTGGTCCAACCTCGGTGTGCGGATCGGCGACCGCGGCGCGCACGGGCTGCGCCCGCTGGCCGCGAACACGGTCAAGCGCATCCGTGCCGGGCTGAACCTGCTCGGTGAGACGCGGATGGTCCTCACGGTCAACCACAGCGGGCACGACGGCCGCGCGGTCCCCGCCGACACGGCGCCACTCGCGGCCCGCACGGTCAAGATCGGCGACGCGGTCCTCGTACCGACCGGCGGCACCTGGAACACTCAGCCGACTCTTACGAGCGAGCCGATGCGCACCAGGCTGGCCAACCCCAAGGGGTTCGAGGCGCTGCTGACCCCGCCGCCGGTCGACGACTCGTTCATCGTCACGCTGCGCCGCAACGCCACCGCCCGCCCGGTCTCCGCACCGGTCGACACGGTGACCGGGCAGGGGCGGCACCACTGGCTCGTCATCCCCTACCGCAACGCGCTCGCCAAGTCGGCCGGCGAGCCGCTGCACACACTCGGCACCAAGGACTCCGCCGGGCTGCTCGGCCCGGCCCCGGAGCTGGACGACTGCCACTACCGGATGATCCAGCCGCGCGAGCAGCTGCTCGCGCAGCGCTTCCCCGCCGACTACATCGTCCACGGCAACAAGGGCGAGCAGACCATGCAGGCCGGAAACGCCGTGTCCTGCAACGTCGCCCAGTGGATCGGCGAACGCGTCACCGAGGCATTGGCCCGCACCGCAGCCCACGCGGCCTAGCTACTACAGGCTGTCCAGGATTCCCAGCACGGCCTTGAGGATTCGCGTCCTGCGGCGGTGCGCCTTGCTGCAGAAGCGTTGGCGGCGCCAGCGGCTTCGCGGCTGTGGCACCGGCGTTTGGCACCACCTGCACGGCCGTGTCCCGTTCTCAGATTCCCCCATGCCGCTCACCGTAGCGGCGCCGTGCGGGGTCCGTCCGTCCACCTTCTACAGCGTCGTCCGGACCCCGCCCTACCTCCCTCTCGGAAGGACCCTTCAGTGAACCACCCCGACGACAACGAACTCTTCAACCGGCTGGAAGCAGAGATGACAGCCGACTCCAGGGCCGAGGTAGTCGACCTCGGCAAGGCGCGGTCGGCCCGCACCGAGTCGGGCGACCGGTCGCCCGACTCGCTCGCGGACGGGTCGGGCGATGAGTCGGCCGACCCGAGTACCCGGGTGATGGTCGACCGCGAGACGCCGACCGCTACCGGTCCGGGCTATCTCGGTCGGCTCGCCGGAGCCAAGCGCCGGGCGGTTGTCCCGCTCTGGCTGAAGTCGCTGGCGGAACTCAAGACCGCGTCCGCGTGGGTGGCCCGCCACTACGCGCACACCGCCGGCTATCATGCCCTTCGCACCCCGGTCTACGCCGCTCGCCTTGCCTTCCGGGCCCCGACGGGCGCGGCCCGGTTCGTCGGCGGCACGATGCGGTGGGTCGCCGACCGTGAGGGCGAGCCGGTCCGCCTCGCCGCCGTCCGCCGCGAGGACGCCGCCGAGTACCTGAAGCTGTCGCGGCAGCGCGACGGCCGGGTGAGGCTGCGCACCATCGTGGCCGTGCTCGCCCTGTTCACCGGAATCGGTGCCGCGCTCGCCCTCTACGTCCTCGCCCCGGACTGGCTCCAGGCGGTGTCGGTGGCCGCGGTCGTGCTGGCGTTAGGCTCCGCCGGACGCCAGGCCGATGCCCCGGTCGTCCACAGGGCTGTGGAACTTCCCGACGCGCCCAAGCTCACCTCGGACATTGTGCTCCGGGCGCTGGGGGCACTCGGTATCCCGGCGATCAACCAGGCGCGGGGCAAGGGCCGGGACGGGTTCGCGTTCACCGCCCCGATCACCCGCGACGGGCCCGGCTGGCGTGCCGAGGGGGACCTGCCGTACGGCGTCACGGTCACCGACGTGATGGACCGCCGCGAACGCCTCGCCTCCGGGCTGCGCCGCCCGCTGGGATGCGTGTGGCCCGAGGCGGTGCCGGACGAGCACACCGGCCGTCTGGTGCTGTGGGTGGGCGATCAGGACATGTCCAAGACCAGGGCGCCCGCGTGGCCGCTGGCCAAGGCGGGTTCGGTGGACCTGTTCAAGCCCGCCGCGTTCGCCACCGACCAGCGCGGACGCTGGGTCGAGGTCACCCTCATGTACATCGCCGGGGTGATCGGCGCGATCCCGCGCATGGGCAAGACGTTCCTGCTGCGCCTGCTCCTGCTGCTCGCCGCCCTGGACCCGCGCGCCGAAGTGCACAGCTACGACATGAAGGGCACCGGCGACCTGGACCCGGTCGGCGACCAGGTCTCCTACCGCCACCGGGCCGGAGAGGACGAGGAGGACTTCGAGTACGCGCTGGCCGACATGCGCGAGGTCCGCGGCGAGCTGCGCCGCCGGGCCAAGGTGATCCGCTCGCTTCCCCGGGACATCTGCCCGGAGTCCAAGGTCACCACCGAGCTAGCGAACAAGCCAGCGCTGGGACTGCACCCGATCGTGATCGGGGTGGACGAGTGCCAGAAGTGGTTCGAACACCCCAAGTACGGGGCCGAGTTCGAGGAGATCTGCACCGACCTGGTCAAGCGCGGACCGGCCACCGGAATCGTGCTGCTGCTGGCCACCCAGCGCCCGGACGCCAAGTCGCTGCCCACCGGGATCAGCGCCAACGCCTCGGCCCGCTGGTGCCTGAAGGTCATGGGCCAGCTGGAGAACGACATGGTGCTCGGCACGTCCTCGTACAAGCGCGGGGTGCGGGCGACGATGTTCTCCTGGGCCGACAAGGGCATCTGCTACTTCGTCGGCGAGGGCTCGGACGCCCGCATCGTGCGCTCCGTGAACGTCAACTCGGTGCTGGCCGAGACCATCGCCCTGCGCGCCCGCGCGGCACGCGAGAAGGCGGGCACGCTCGCCGGACACGCCCTCGGACAGGAACCGCAGGTCAGCGAGGCGGCCGGATACGACCTGCTCGCCGACATCCTCGCCGTCGTCCCCGCGGAGGAGCCCAAGGCGTGGTCGGAAACCGTCGTCGCCCGGCTCGCCGAACTGCGGCCGGACGTCTACGGCGGCTGGGACGCCGAAGGACTGGCCGCAGCCCTCAAGCCCCACGGCATCACCACCGGCCAGGTATGGGGCAAGACCGAGTCCGGCAAGGGCGCCAACCGGCGCGGCATCGAACGCGCCCGCATCACCACAACGATTGCGGAGCGTGACGGAAAGCGGGACGCGGGCTGAGCGGAGAACGCCGCTAGACCTAGCACCACACCCCGCTAGGTCTAGCGGCACCGCTAGCACCCCACATCACACGTGATCAGGCCGCTAGTGCCTAGCGGCCCATCAGCGGAAACCCCGAAAACCCGCCCGGAGGGCCCGTCATGACCCCCATCCTCGCCGCTGTCGCCTGCCTGATCGCCGTCACGTTCGGTTACGGCGGGCTGTGTGCGGCCTCGCCGTTCGGCAACTGCCGCAAGTGCCGCGGTATGGGCCACGCACTCAAGACCGACCGCAAAGGACGCCTCAAGCGCGGCAAGGACTGCCGCCGCTGCAAGGCCACCGGCAAACGCATACGCGCCGGCCGCTGGCTCTACAACCGCTGGGCCCGCATCTACCGCGCCGGCACCGGCTGAGCACGCGACCGGCGACCGCCCGTCATGAGACGGACCCCGCTCCTAGCTGGAGCCAGGCAGGCACGGCCGCCGGTCTGTCGCCCCGAACTTGCCAGCACCCAGGGCGCGCAGAGCCTATCCACCCGCTCACCTCGCCCGGAAACGAGTTCCCGTGATCCTCAACATCTCCGCCGTGCTGCTGTTCGGCGCCGCGTCCGCCCTCGCCGTCAAGACCAAGTCCGCCGGTGGCGGCGCCGCCCTGGTGCTGTTCCTCTTCGGCTTCTTCGCCGCAGGAACCGGCGCCTACGAACCCATCCACAACCTCGTCCAGGCGTCCGCCACCGCGCTGGCCGACCTCGGCAACTGACGGGAGAGACCATCGTGAACGAACCCATCGTCACCCGGCACTGGCTCGCCCTCGCCGCACCCAAGACCGCACCCGCCCTCGCCACCACGACCGTCCTCGCCCTCGCCCGCGTCTGGAACGCCAACGGCGCCGAACACTCCCTCGGCAACGCCGTGCTGATGACCGCCCTGTCCATCGGCGCCGCCGCTGCGGGCGCGTGTGCGAGCGTCGGCCGCGCCGGAGACCCGGTCATCGCGGGCACCGCGTTCGCCGCCTCCGGAGCGCTCGCCTTCGCCGGCGTCGCCGGATACACCGACGGGCTCCCGCTCCCGCTGCTGCTGTGGTCCGTCGCCACTGCCGGCGCCTACGGCCTCGCCGCCCGCTACTGGCGCACCGACCGCCGCACCCGCACGGCGCACGAACGGCACGTGAGCGACCGCCGCGAGGAACACGCCCACCTCGAACGCCTGGAAGCCATTCGCGGCACCACGCAGATCGAGGTGGCCCGCACCGGCGCCGCGTACGCCGAAGCCCTCGCGCAGGCCCTCACCGCCCGCGCCGCACTGCCCGGCTTCGACCCGCAGGCGCTCACCGCGGCCGGGCTGCCCACCGTCGTCGGCCCGGTCGGCGACGCCCCGCGCGGCATCGCCGCCGCGCCCGCCGCCCATCAGATCCCCACCCACACCGAAAGCGAGTGATCCACATGTCCGTGGGAGAGACCCCCGTCACCATCGTCGGCAACCTGGCCGCAGACCCTGAACTGCGCTTCACCACCAGCGGCGCCGCCATCGCCAAATTCTCCGTCGCCTCCACCCCGCGCAGCTACGACAAGACCACCAACCAATGGCAGGACGGCACCGCGATGTTCCTGCGGTGCACCGCCTGGCGCGACCTCGCCAACCACGTCGCCGAGTCCCTGACCAAGGGCATGCGCGTGGTCGTCACCGGCCGCCTGCGCCAGCACAACTGGAAGACCGACCAGGGCGAGAACCGCTCCATGCTCGCCCTGGAAGTCGACGACATCGGCCCCTCGCTGCGCTTCGCCACGGCCACGGTCGAACGCGCCCAGCGCAACGGCGCCGGATCCGCCCCGGCCAACGACGCCTGGAACAACGCCGCACCCGCTCCCGGCGGATGGAGCGCATCCGCTTCGGCCGGTGCCCCGGCGACAGGCGACGAGCCGCCGTTCTAGAAACGCCCGGGGCGGCCGTCTCTCACCACAAGACCACCGCCGCCCCGGCTCTCTTGTCCCTTCGACAGAACAGGAGACCTCCAGCATGACACCCACAGGCAAGACCGCCTCCCCGCCTCCCTCGGACCGTCCGGACGGGAACCCCCTGCGCACCGCGCTGTACCTGGCCACCGCCGGAGTGCCGGTGCTGCCCCTGCGGGCAGGGAAGGTGCCGTTCGGCAACTGCCGCGCCTGCGCGAACGGCGCCTGCGGCGGCCGGCCGCACATGAAGAGCGCGGGCCCCTGCCAGTGCCCCTCGGTGTGCCACGGATGGGCCGCTGCCACCACGGACCCCGACGTGATTACCTCCCGCGCGTGGGCCCCGGCATGGCGGCAGGCCGTCTCCATCGCCTACCACCCGGGCGGCGCGGGACTGACCGTCCTCGACCTGGACAACGCGGCGGCCATCGCGTGGGCACGCATGACACTCCAGGCCACCCGCACGGTGCCGACCGCCCGCGGTCAGCACTGGCTCTACCGAGGGGCCATGCGGTCCGTCAACGCGGTCCGGCCCGGCGTGGACGTCAAGTCGCTCATGGCCTACGCCCGCTGGCTCGGCCCCGGCGACGGCATCATGACGGACCTGCCGTCCGCCGTCCGCGCGCTCGCCGTGCGAGAAGAGGCCACCCCACCCCGGGGGAGGGTGGCCTCTTCTTCCAGCGCGCACCCACGGTGGGACCGGACCGTTGCCAGCGGGTGCAGGCACACTGAGCAGTACGTGCGCACCGGCCTGGAACACGGGCTCGCCCTGGTCCGCAGCCACACCGAATCCGGCGCGGGATCGCAGGCCTTTCAAGTGGCCCGGTTCCAGGCCAGCCGGCACGCGCAGTGCCCCGGACCCTGCGGGCTGGACGCCATCGGCGCGCAGATCATCGACGCGGCCGTCTCCGTCGGCGTCCCCGAGCGGTACGCCCGCCGCGCCGTCGCCAACGGCCTCAACGCCGTTACGGACGGGGCGACATGAGCACCAATCCGATCCCTCCACTGCACCTGTACTCGGTGCCCAGCGATCCTGAACAGGCCCCGCGCGAGCTGCCCAAACGGGAGCGCCCGCGCACCGCCTGGACAGCGGATCAACTCATGGCCGCAGAGTTTCCCGAACCCAAGTGGGCAGTGCCCGGCATCCTCGCCGAGGGCGTCAGCCTGCTCGCCGGACCGCCCAAGGTGGGCAAGTCCTGGCTGTCCCTCGGCCTGGCCCTCGCGGTCGCCACCGGCGGGAACGCCTTCGGCTCCCTGCCCGTCGACAGCGGCCCGGTGCTCTACCTCGCCCTGGAAGACACCCCGCGCCGTCTCCAGACCCGCATGGGCAAGATGCTCGGGAACCAGGCCGCTCCGGCCGGACTGACCCTGGTGACCGAGTGCCCGCCCTTCCCCCAGGGCGGCAGCGACGCCATCGCCAACTGGCTGGAGCGCAACCCGGACGCCCGCCTGGTCGTGATCGACGTCTTCGCCAAGATGCGCGGCCAAGCCCCACAGGGCGTGTCCGCGTACGACGCGGACTACGTCGCGGTCGGCTACGCCAAGCGGATCGCCGATCACTACGGCATCGCCGTGGTGCTCGTCCACCACGTCCGCAAGGCAGGCTCGGACGACTTCCTGACCGAGGTGTCCGGCACCAACGGCGTCGCCGGCGCCGCGGACGCCACGCTCGTGCTGAAGAGGGCGCGGGGCCAGGCGGACGGCATCCTGCACGTGACCGGACGTGACGTGGACGAAGCCGAGTACGCGCTTCAGTTCCGAGCCGCCTCCGGAGCCTGGCAGATGCTCGATGGCCCGGTCACCGACCACACCATCGGCGACACCCGCGCGGTGATCCTCCGCCACGTTCGGGAGAACCCTGGTACACGCCCGCGGGACATCGTCGCCGCACTGCCGCAGCTCGATGCCGAGAACGTCCGCCGCACCTGCTCGCGCATGGCCGCAGACGGACAGCTGACCAAGGACGCCAGCGGCCGGTACTACCCGGACACCGAGAGCCGAACACAGGGTGCGCCGGGGGTGTCCCAGCTGTCCGACTGTCCCAGTACCGCACCTGAACTGCACGAACAGGTGGGCCAGCCGGAATCGGGACTGTCCCACCTGTCCCACTCCCGTTCCGCTGGTGAGAACTCGGAAGGAACCGACCGTGGCGCGTGACGAGATGCTCACGATCTCCCAGGTCATAGAGGAAATCGGCGTGCCTCTGTCGACCTTTTACCGCTGGCGGCAGCTGAGGAAGGGCCCCAAGGCCATCAAGCTCCCGAACGGTGCCGTACGTATACGCCGTTCGGAGCTGGAGCGCTGGATCGCAGCCTTGGAGGAAGCCGCGTGACCAATCGCAAGGCCAACGCAGTTCCGGGCGCTCGTGGAGGCGAGCGCCCGGCCGGGTACGAAGAGCCCATCCTTTCCACCGACGTCCGAGTCTGGAAAGTCAGCAAGATCTCCAGCAAGACAGCGCCGTACCAGCTTCGTTGGGTCGTCGCCGGAAAAGTGCGCCACGCGACTTTCACGACAACGGCGCTTGCCGAGAGCCGCCGTGCGGAACTGTGGCGGGCTATGCGCAAGGGCGAAGCCTTCGACGTGGAAACCGGGCTTCCCGAATCGGAACTCCGGGCAGCGGCAGAGAAGGCGATCACCAGGCCGGACTCGTCATGGTGGGACTTCTCTCGCGAGTACATGGCAGTGCGCTGGCGCACCGCCGCAGCGAAGACGCGTGAGGGGCTGGCGGACAGTCTCGCTACCGCAGCTCTCGGCATGATGGGGGAGAGCCCCGGCACGCCGGCCCTAGAAGACGTGCGGCGTGCCGTGCGGTGGGCCGTCGTACCGGCTCACAAGGATGAGCAGCCTCCACCGGACCTGGAGAAGGCTTGTGCGTGGCTGGCGAGTCATTCTCTTCGTCTGTCGGCTCTCAGGGACTCCAAAGTTGTGCGTGACGTCCACTACTGGCTGTCGTTCAAGCTGGACGGCAAACCGGCGGCAGCGGATACGTACAAGCGTCGCCGTCGCGGATTCAACACGGCCATGGACTACGCGGTTCAAGAGGGATACCTGGAAGGGAATCCACTGGCGGGAGTGAAGCGGCCTGCTTCTAGCGGGAGCGATGCTGTGGATCCGAGGGTCCTGGTCAATGAGGTGCAGGGGAGCCAGCTGCTCACGGCTGTCTCGTACGTCGGCTCGGTGCACCGCAACCGGGGGCGGCGCCTTGTCGCCTTCTTCGGTTGCATCTTGTACGCGGCGATACGTCCGGCCGAAGCGGTCGGACTCCGGTTGTCTGACTGCCAGCTCCCTGAAAAGGGATGGGGGACGCTCACTCTCTGGGAGACGCGTCCGATCTCGGGTAAGAAGTGGACCGACTCAGGCGAGCGGCACGACAAGCGAGGGCTGAAGTCGCGGGAGTCTGGAACGGACAGGCCGGTACCAATCCCTCCCGTTCTGGTAGCGATGCTACGAGCACACCTGAAGGAGTTCGGCACCGCTAAGGACGGGAGGATCTTCCCCAATGAGCGTGGGGACCTACTCGGTACCTCTAGCTACTGGCGGGTGTGGCAGGAAGCCCGGCCACTAGCACTCCCACCGGACAAGGTGGCTTCGCCCTTGGCTCGGAAGCCGTACCACCTGCGGGCCACGTGCATCACGAACTGGCTTCGTGCCGGTCTCCCAGTAGCGGAGGTGGCCAGGCGCGTCGGTAACTCGCCGGAGGTCATCCACCGCCGATACGCCGGCGTCATCGACGACAGTGAAGCAGAGAACAATAAGAAGATCGAAAAGGTGATGGGATGGGAGGGCACTTAAATGGAGGGCGCCGAGCGGGTAGCCGATGGCGCGAGTTCCACCTCTGGCGCTAGGGCGCCCTCGTTGGTGCGGAGCAGGCACTGAACCGCGTTACAGATCTCTCTGCGCCATTTGGCGGCTCGCTCCGCTTCCCGCGCGGTCCGGTCCCTGGTCGGGCTTGCGCTCCCGTCCACATCCTTCTTCAGCCCGGCCGACGGACCGTACCGCGTGCACAGCGATCAGCCACGTAACGGCAGAGGAGAGGCCGTTGTCGCTCTGGCGGGCGGGCGTACCACTCCATCAAGACAAAGACCAGCCTAGAACGCGGGCTTTGGACATCTCGGCCACAAGTAGTCAACTGGTCTCTACACTGAGTCGACCGTGATACGGGTGAAGGGTGCGAGGTGGGGGCGGGGATGAGTACCGAGATCGTACCGGTGGTGCAGCAGGCCTGGCCGTACATCTCAGCAGCGCTGGCTACATACGGGGGTGCGGTGCTGGTCAGGACGGAGAGTGCGGCGGCAGAAGCCACGGCAAATGTCGGACGCCGGATTTTGCATCTGTTGTGGCGCCGCGGTGATGAGCTGGAGCGGGCTGCGTTCGAGGAGGTTGTACAGGAGGCAGCGGCTGCCCAGGAGGACGAGGACGCTGCCGGCGCACTGCGCCAACAGATCAAGCGGACGCTGCGCGAGGACGCCGAATTGCTGCGACAGGTGACCGCGCTGCTGTCCGGTGTCGCGCCGGTGACTAACATCGCATCCGGGACACGGGCAGTCGCTGCCCAGCGCATCGACGTAGTGGTGACCGGCGACCACAACCAGGTCACCAAGTGAATGGTGCACCGCCACCGAGGGAACCGGAGCAGACTGCCGCCTCGGGCGAACGATCAATCGCTGGACGGGGCATCAACGTCGCAGTGACTGGCGATAACAACCAAGTTCACCAAGTGATGTTGTCGGCTGCGGAGGTACAGGCAGCGAAGGATATCCACGTACCGCTGGGCGCTGGCTATCTGCCGAGTCCAGCACACGGGGTATTCGTCGGTCGACACAGGGAGTTGGAGCGGCTGCGTGTGGCTCTAGCCCGGCAAGGTGAAGCAGCCGTGACCCAGGCTCAGGCTGTGCACGGCCTGGGCGGAATCGGTAAGAGTGCTTTGGCCCTGCACTACGCCCATCGCTACCGAGGCGCTTACAGCCTGGTGTGGTGGATCGCTGCCGCCTCTCCCGAACAGATCGACGCCTCTCTGGCAGCCCTAGCCGTGCGGCTGCACCCACAGTGGGCGGCCACCGCTCAACCGGATCAGCGCACAAACTGGGCGATCACCTGGTTGCAGTGGCATCCCGAATGGTTGCTCGTCTACGACAACGTCGAAGACCCTGAACACCTGCGCCCATACTTGGGCACTCTGAGCGGCGGACATCATCTAGCCACCAGCCGCATAGCCGTCGGCTGGCACACCATCGCGCCTACCCTTCCTCTAGATGTCTTGGCTCCCGACGCTTCGGTTGACCTGCTGTGCACCCTGGCCTTGGTGGGCCAGTCGCCCACAGACCAACAGCGGCAGGACGCCGCAGACCTAGCCGCAGACTTGGGGTACCTACCCCTGGCTCTGGAACAGGCTGGGGCGTACTTACATCAGACAGGCATTGATTTCGCCACCTACCGCCAACGGCTCGGCCTGATGCTAGACAGAGCCGCCGATGGTATCGACCCTGAGCGGACCGTCGCCCGCATTTGGAACCTAACTTTGGTGGCCATCACCGCCCGCAATGAGTTGGCAGTAACTATTCTGTACGCCTTAGCTTGGCTTGCCCCGGATCATTGTTCACGCACCCTGCTGACACCGCTCGCCTCTGACGTAATTGAGCTAGATGAAGCTCTGGGTGTCCTGCGGGCTTATAGCATGGTTTATTTCAACCAGCAGACCGTGAACGTCCATCGGCTTCTACAGACGGTACTGCGTCAACGTGCCGCGATTCAATCTCGCGGAGGCGAAGCGCCTTCTGGACTCACGGAAGCCGAAAATGTTTTGGCCGAAGCTGCAAGTGCGGCAGAATTCACGGAGGCGGTAAGTAATCCCATTTGGGATTCCCTGGCCCCGCATGTCATAGCCCTAGCGGAAAATGCGCCAGCGAGTCACGAATCTGCGACTTTGATGGATCTCTTTTGTGATTTCGGTGACTATTTTCACGCGTGCAAGCAGAATTCTCGGGCTGTGCCCCTCTGGGAGGTCGTGCGAAATCGACTCACGCAAGAAATGGGTGAGGTCCATCCGAGTACCTTGATTGCCTGTAATAATCTTGCTGGCACCTATGTGGCTGCTGGAAAATATGTTGAGGCAATATCAACCTGGGAGAGTGTTAAGACCGCATGCGAACAAGCCCTAGGGGAGGTGCATCCCACCACTCTATCCATCTATAACAACCTGGCATATGCGTACACGATGTGTGGGGATACGGATAAAGCTATTCCCCTTTACAAAGTCACCCTTTCCCGACGGGGAAGGATTTTGGGGAGGGTGCATCGCGATACGCTGGCGGCGTGCAACAACCTCGCTTATGCTTACCAAGAAAATGGAGATCTGCGCCAAGCCGTCTCTCTTTACGAAGAGACCCTAAGGGAAACCGTGGAATCCCTGGGGGAATTCCATCCGGACGCCTTGAATACGATGAATAACCTCGCTGGCGCCTACGAGGCATCCGGCGACGGAGAGCGCGCCATCATTCTCTATGGAAAAGTTGTTGCTCATGCCGATCGGGTATTGGGAGCTACTCACACGGATACACTCCTTGCTCAGACTAACCTGGCATGCGCTTACATGAAAGAGGGTGATCCTGTAAAAGCGGTTCCAATGCTGCAAAAAGTGCTCGCTGTGGCCGAGAAAACATTGGGTGAAGGGGACCCCTATACCCTCATTATTCGAAGTAATCTTGCATATGCGTACGGGGAGATCGGGGAAGCAGAGCGGGCGATCTCCGCTTATGAGGATTACCTCACTCAAGCGGAAAGAGTGTTAGGTGATGACCATCCCCATGTTGAGCTGGCTCGAGAAGCCCTTACTGATCTCCAAATAAGTCAACAGAGAGGCGAATGATGTAATGGCTAGGATTCAGACGCAGGTTCGCCGCGTGCTGGTGCACACGATCAGCCTGTTGCTGTCTCCGGCGGGGAACCGTACGTAGGGCCAGGAGTCATCGACAGCCCTGATCTGCCCCATGCGAATAGGCTGCTGATGCTGGCCGCGCAGCTCCATGGCGCGCTTCAGGTTCATCGATGCCCTGGCGGCGTGTGTGCCGCAGTCGGGTCCGTAGATAGGTGAGTCGCTCAGCAGGCAAAGCGCTGTCCCGGACTGCGTGGAGAGTGGAGCTACGAGGAAGGGGCCGGCGCGTGTTTGGCCCACACGCTCCTCACACGTGATCCGTGCGCAACAACGAGAGAGGGCGGGAGTCAGTGAGACTGACTCCCGCCCTCTTCTCTCGGCATCCGCCCTGGTCAGATCCCAAATTTGGGAGGTGATGTGGCGAGTGCCCCCGGCAGGATTCGAACCTGCGCACACGGCTCCGGAGTGGATGCCTAGATCAGCTGGCGTGACCTTCTGGCCTGCGGTGGAGTCCCTCAGCGGGTTTTAGCGGTACCGAGTGTGTCGGAGGTGTGTCGGACGCCCTCGCGATGCCCGAGTCGTCAAGCCGGTGAACCTGCGTCAGGTCTACTCGGTCCGTCGGCCGTTCAAGGCAGCCTCGCCCGTGTCTGCGCCCACCTCACGCTCGTGTGCGCCGTTGTCACCGCGCCTGCGCCTGGGTAGGCTGCGCCTTGCCATGCGGACCTGGGCTGAAGTGCTGGGGCTGACAGCAACCCGCCGTTGACCATGCGAACGGGCAAGTAGCTCGTACGACACGTCAATTGGCAGGACTTCCCATTACTTGTGGCCGCATTGGTGCGCGTTTGTGCTGGTGCGGCTTCTGAGACGTGATGTGAGACAAAAGTGATTTATTCGTTCATCGCGCACACGAGTCCGGGGCGGAGCAGAGTGTTCGCCCTTGTGAAAGGTCCTCGCGAAGAGTTGGAGGCAGTGACCACGCTGGGAGCTGGCGATCTCCATCTAACCGAGGAACTGGTCGACGCGCTCAACGGCTTCCTGGCCGACCGGGACGATACGGCTATCGGCGTAGTCCTGAACCGAGTCCCGAAGCCTGTGCGCATGGCCACGCAGCGATACCTCAAGGAGAAGTGCCCGCCGGTGCTCGGAGCCTTTAGTGGGTTCGGTCCGATCGACGTGGTTCGCCCTGCTGTCTACTTCAGAGACATCGATGATGAGCTGGAGGAGTATCTCGAGGGTGCATACATGATCGGGCTCGGTATTCGCATGTCGAACGAGCGGGACAGCGAAGGTGACGTCGAGTGGGTTATGCAGTTGCTCAGCGATGAAGTCTCCGTGCCAGCCAGCGCCGAGCCTCGCACATGGGAGCTTCCCGCAGAAGCGAAGCTCCTGCAGACCTGGACGAGTAAGCAACGCAACGGCCCTGTCGGCCCCGTTCGCGGCGCGCTCAATGTGGCGGAGGAAGCAAGCGGCCAGGGGCGTTGGGTAAGGATCCATACGTTGCTTCACAGCGACCGCGATGTCGACTTCGAGGGCAACGGAACTTCGGAGTTCGTCGTCGACGTCTTCGATGCGCCTATCCCGCTGCAGCGCTTGGAGGAGTAGTGGGTGGTACTGCCGTGCTCGGCAGTCACGGCTGTTGAGCGCGGCAGCTCGGCTGCCGCAGTCGCCGGAAGCTTCGCGGCCCAGCGAACAGGTCTTGTGGGTCTGGCACGTCTGCACGGACGCTTGCGGCGGCTCAGCCTGCGCCAGGCCATGGGGGGGGCTTACCAGGACGGTGGTTATGCCGGCCTCCTGTCTGCGCCCTCACGAGCCAAGCCAGACCGGAAGTCGCCTCCGGCTCCTACGCCCATTGGTGTCCGGCTTCGCCGGCAGCTGTAACACGCGGGGGGCGCCCGGGGTGTTACAGCCTCTCGGAGCCGGGCAGGGCGTTCGATGCCGTCCCATGGACGCGGCCGCAGCACGCCCTTGCTCTGTTAGGCGAGCGCCGTATGGTCGACTCAAACAGACACGGAGGTTAAATGCCTGAACAGGTAGGCGAGTTCAGATGGTGGTGGATCAAGTTACGCAACCCGAGAGATGCGCGGTTCTTCCTGTACTACGCCAACAGTGGGGCTGCGGACGCTCAGGTTCTACGGGTATGCGATCGAGACGGCCTTGATCACGCGGTCTTGATCTGGAACATCTGTCATGGCTCCCTGAATGGCAGCGCCAGGGGCTGGGACGTCGGCTCATGCGATGGGCTCTGCGTGCGGGACCGGGCTACGACTGGGTCACGTCAAGCCAGTCGCCTGACGGCCAGCAGTTCTTCCCTGTGCTGGCACGCGAGACCGGCGCAGCGCTTACCAACAAAGGGAAGACGTGCGCGCACATCGACGTGGCGAACCGGGCCTTTCCCCGACCTCGACTCGTACGCGATATCTGAGTGCGTCCGCCCCGACCCGGACACCCCGGACGCCCTCTATTCAGGCTGTCCGGGCGATAGCGCAGGTGAGAGCCATAACCGGACAGCCGGATAGTGCGGACACCTCCCAGCGCGGTTGCATCGGACCCGGACAGTCCGTCCGGCCCCTCTCCCGTTCACTGCCGCACGCTGGTCATGGCCGCGGTTACACGCAAGAGGTGCTGGCCCGCCTGGTGGGTCGGAGCACTGACTGGCTGGCGAAGATCGAGACTGGCCGCAGGAAGCCGCCAGGATCGAGGCCGTGGGGCGAGCGCTACGGTCGGCGTCGTCGACCTCGTGGTCTGGGCCGGACAGGTGCGTGTGGTCCGGGCGACGGGGCACTTGGAGAGTCGTTCGGCGGCTTGAGGGGGGCGACGGGTTCAGGCGGTTGGCCATCGACAGTTTCTAGACCAGGCAGGAACCCGTGGTCGGGGTTGATACGACCGTTTTGGGCGCGCTCGGGTACTGGCAGGATGCGGCGTCGATTCAGTTCAGCTACATCGATCAGGGGTGAGGCCAAGATGCGGTCGAGTAACTCCGCTTGCTGCGGCTCAAGGGCAGTTACGTGACTGAGTACGGCGAGTATCTCCACAAGTTCCCGACTCCACTCGTGCTCCCAGTGTTCGGGGCGCTCGCGGTCGAGTTCACTGGTCACCTTGCCAGCGGTGCGGTTGCTGCGGTATGCGAGCCAGCTGTCGAGTACGTTGCGTCCGCCAGTGGTGTAGTTGCGCATGCGCGGCGTGACGCCAGTAAAGATGCCCTCTTCGATGATCAGGCGCTCGTTTTCGGGGTCGTAGTTGATAGCGGAGGGGAGTTTGTCAGGCGCGACTTCTCGGGCGTACGTGATCTCGGGGTGCAACCGTCGCCACCAGTTTGACGTGCCTGCTGGGCGGCCGTTGCCGGCGTCGATGCAACGTGTGCCGAATGTGGAGGCCCACAGAATGTGGTGGCCCAGGCTGACGGCTTCATGCCAGAGGTCGCTGGCGGCGGTCAGGGGTATGCGCACGCCCGGTGAGTTGAGGTCGTCTGCATAGCGCTCGGTGAAGGCGGGATGGGCGGTGACGGCGGCCATGTAGGCCAGCAAGTCTTCAGGGAGGACTTCTCTAAAGCCGTAGGAGTTGGCGAGGTGACGTAGCAACCCGGGGGCGATGTTGGGCGTGCTGTCGGCGTGGACGAGCGGCAGAACGCGACCGCCGTTTCCATTGAAGTAGTGCATGTCGGGAATGAGGGCGGTGAAGAGCAGCGCCGGCCCCGTCTGCAGCCGCTGCGAATGCTGTTCGACGACGAAGAACTGGTCATCGTGTGCGGCATGCCATAGTTCTGGACGGGAACGGTCTATGACGCGCCCGTCGGGTATAAGCCACTGGCGGTCGAAGGCTCTACGGGCGATACGTACTGGAGTAGGACACGGACCTTGTTCGTCGCGGAGGAGAGTTCGTGGATGGGGGTGGCCGGGTATCTGGAGGGCTTCCTTGTTCAGGGCGCGGTCGCCGGTTTCTTTGAATAATTCTTGTTGCGTGATGGGATCGCGTTCCTGGATGAGGCGGTCCCATCGTCGGTGCAGCACAGATTTGGATGGGCTGATGACCCAGTTCCGATTAGGCTTTATACCCGGCTTGCGCCAGGGCATGAGGTCAGTGAGGGCGGGAAACGCATCCCAGCCGCTGCGGGATGCAGGTGTGAAGGGGGCATGCTCGGCAGGCCGGGATGTCTGCCAGACGGGACCTGCAATATGTAAGTCGTGTAGTTGCTGTTCTTTATCATGGCGGGTGCCTTGGACGGCCGTGTAGTGGACGGGGGCGAGTTGGTCTCGACGTTCGCCTTGTTTACGGACGAAGATGGCGATGGCCAATTCCTGCTGGACGCCAGGGAAAAAGCGGCTGCTGAGTGGGGGCCTCTTGGTTTCAGGAGTGAGGTCGATGACCCAGCCCTCGGTGCAAGTGCGACGCAGGTATGAGCGCATTCCCTGAAAGCCGGCGCCGCGAATGAACCCGCCGGTGCTGACGAAGCAGACAACGCCGTGGCGGTCGTCTTCGTACTGGTCAAAGACTTTGTGAGTGGCCCAGCGCCAAAAGTAGGTGCACAGGCTTTTCAACTTGTTCTCGTACACTCCTGCCGCGCCGCGCAACCGGAAGGCGTCCAGGGGCGGGGACCCTCGGTCTGGAGATCCGTTCTCGATCCATCCTCCCTGGCCCTCTGCCTGTTCGCGGTGGGGAGGGTTGCCGATGACTACAGTGATGCGCTCCTCGCGCTGGATGGTGCTGGCGGCTTCAGCGTTGTCGCGTAAGGGACCCCACAAGGCACCGTATCGGGTGAAGAGCTCGCTTGGACGCCAAGGGTCGGCGAGGGTGTCGGCAAGATGTAGACGCATGTCGCTCAGCCGGACCCGAGCGTTAAGAGAACGCAGTATCTGTCCGACGCGCATCTGGGCGACAGCGAAGGCACCCATCTGCTTTTCAAAGCCGATCAACCGGCTTGCAAGTTCTTGTACGGATTCGGCGCGGAACCCGTCATTGCCGCCCTCGGATTGCTTGCGGGCTACAAGGTCGATGATGCCGGTAAGGAAGGTGCCGGTGCCCATGGCCGGGTCGATAATGGAAACGCCAGGGTCGGCGAAACCGTCCTGGCAACCCAGCGTGGTGATCAACACCTCATCGACAAGACGGATCATCTCCTTCATCAATGGTGCCGGGGTGTAGTAGGTGCCGGAGTTCTTACGGAGGTCGGGGTCGTACTCCTGCAGGAAGTGTTCGTAAAGGTGCACGTGGAAGCCGGGGTCGCTAGAAAGGGCACTCTGCCAGTCGATGGCATCGATGACGCGAACGAGCATGTCGAGGCTGTCGCGAAATTCTCCCTCGACTTGGTCTGTGAGAATCTGTAGGGCGCGCCCCATGACGGAGTGCTCCGCTCCCAGACGCCGACCGACCTCATGCAGGCTCATCTTGGAGAGTGTGTTGCCGTGCCCATCGGCGATGTCCGAGCTGGCTAGCAAGAGTGCGAAGGTGACGGATTGGGCGTAGCGGTCGGCGAAGGACGCACGTCTGTCCCGGTCATCGGTACTGGGAAAGAGATCGACTTCAAGGTTGGATGCCAGGTCGGTGAAGGGGCGCCGATGGCGGGGGACGCGGGCTTCGGCGTCGAGACGGTCGTGGACGGCATCTCGTAGAAGAGTGCACAGGGGGGCTACCTGGGCAACCACTTCCCGCATCGACGTCAACGGATGCGGCTGCCAACTGAAGAACGCTGTCAGCATTGATTCAAAGGCGGCTTCGCTGGCTACCGGTAGCCGAAGGCGGACGCCTGCGGTACGCAGATCGCCCTCGAGGTGGATGGTTTCGCCATGCTGCCGGCCGGAGCGGTACATGATCCATGTCTGGCCGTTGGTGTATATCAAGTTGGGCAGCTTTGCCATGCCCTCCCACTGTCGGCGGTCGCGTTGATTCAGCCCGCCGGGATGGATCACGCTCTTGTCCGGGCTCTTCAGCTCGACGTAGCCGACGATGTTGCGCGACAACTTCCCGATCCGCACAGCCAGGTCAGGGCGTATTCGGTGCGCGGCGATAGCTACCTCGGCATGCAGGACAGCCTGCAACCCCAACGCGCCTGCCGCGTCGACGAGAAGCGTCTCCACGGCGCGGCGTATCGCGGCTTCCTTCTGCCCATGCAGCAGTGCCTGCTTGCAGGTTGCACCGAACTGACTGACGATTTGCCGAAGCCCGTCCCTGCGCTGCATCCCGCCCCCAGAGGCCAGCACACTCCCGGTGTCCAACTCGACACACGGTAAGGGCGCGGTCACCAATCGTCGAGAGCGCCTCAAGGCCGCGTACCTCGAACGTCTACGACAGCGCCCACTCCTCCACGGGCCTTGATCAGGTAGGGAAGATTCCACCCCATCCCTCGTGAGGCAGACCGGATCGGAAGTCGCCTCTGGCTCCTACGCCCTTCGGAGGTCGGCTTCGCCGACGGGCTGAAACTTCTCCCCGGGTGTTACAGCCTGTCTGTGGCCGGACAGCCCGGACAGCGGCCCAACGATCTGTCCGGCCCATTGGCGCAGGTGAGAGCGCTAACTGGACAGCCGGACAGCTTCAAGCACCGGTCCTTCAGACCCGGACAATCTGTCCGGGTTCGCTCCTGCTCAGTGCCTCACGCTCATTGTGGGGCTGTTGGAGGCCGAGATCGCCTACTAGCTCCCGGCCGCGTCGGTACCGTGAGAGACGCCCCTACTCAGCAGCGGGAGGCAACACCCCATGCGTGGTCTCGGAGATCACCTCAGCATCGGCGAGCGCATTGCGTTCTACCGCAAGCGCCGCGGCTATACGCAGGAGGTGCTGGCCGGCCTGGTAGGTCGTAGCACTGACTGGCTCGCGAAGATTGAGACCGGGCGCCGGAAGCCGCCGCGTATCGACATGCTTGCGGAGTTGTCCCGCATCCTGCGAGTCCAGCTCGGGGATCTGCTTGGGCAGACCGTCCTCATGGAGGATGAGCGGCAACAGGATGACGTCCCCGCTGTGCGTGACGCCCTCATGAGCCCGCGTCGCCTCTCACGCCTGCTGTTCGGTCCCGATGCAGAGGCTCAGCTCCCGACTCCCGCCCCTATGGCCGTACGCGTGGAACAGGCGTGGAACGACTACCAGGGCGGACGGCTCGGCACTGTTGTTGCTGCGCTTCCTGCATTGCTCCAGACGGCGCAGGAGCTGGAAGAGCGAGCCGCGCGGCACGGCGAAGAGCGCGGCGACTGCTGGGCAGTGTCGGCCCGTACGCATCATCTCGCGGCTACAACACTGGCGAAGGTCGGGGAGTCGGACGTCTCTTGGCTCGCTGCCGAGCGGGCGATGCGAGCCGCTGATGAGTCGGACGACCCGCTCGTGCTGGCGTCCGCAGCACGGTCTGGCACGCATGCCCTGCTTGCCAACGGGCGCTACGACGACGCCCTTGAACTGGGCAACACGGCTGCGGCCTGGCTAGCGTCCCAGGTGTCCGTGCACGATCCAGCGGCGCTCAGCCTGCTTGGAATGATCCATCTCCGAGCGGCTGTCGCCGCAGCGCGGCATCAGGACCGGCCGACGGCTACGGGCCTTTTAGATCGTGCCGAAGAACTCGCAGGCGACCTCGGGTCTGATGAGAACTATTGGCAGACCGGCTTCGGGCCAACCAATGTCCTGCTCCATCGCCTGTCCATTGAGCTGGATCTCGACAATGTCTCGTACGTTGTGGAGCACGGCCGAATCAACGTCGACCACATGCCGCAGGAGCGCAGCGTCTCGCACCGCATCGATTACGCACGTGCTCTGTCGCTTGCCGGCCAGGGCGACGAGGCATTCACAGCGCTGCGTATGGCTGAGCGCACTTCGCCGCAGCTTGTGCGCAACAATCCGAGAGTGCGCGAGACGCTCAGGGATTTGATCAAGCAGTCACCCGTGACCGGTGGATCGCGTTCATCCGAAGTATTCGTGATGGCTCAGCGGTGCAGGGCGGTGCAGTGAGTTCAGGTAGGCGCGGGGTGCTCGGCGTGGTCGGATCGGCGGCTGGAGGTGTAGAGGCGCTGCGTACTGGCCTTGTCGAGCCAGCGATGACGCGAGGCTGGCAGGTGGCTGTCACCCTGACGCCGACTGCTGGTCAGTGGCTGCGGATGAGCGGCGAGGTTGACCGGCTGGAAAAGCTCACCGGCCTGCCTGTGCGTGACGAACCGCGTCTGCCTGGTGAGGCTCGACCGCATCCAGCGGTCGACTGCTACGCGGTCGCTCCTGCTTCGGCCAACATGGTTGCCAAGCTCGCGGTCGGCCTGATGGACAACCAGGCTCTGACCCAGGTTGGTGAGGCTATCGGCACCCTCGATCTACCAGTTGTCGTCTTCCCGCGCGTGAACGCGGCGCATGCTCGCCATCCCGCGTGGCAGGGCCACGTGGACGTCCTCGTTGCCGGGGGAGTTCGTATCGTCTATGGCCCCGATGTCTGGCCGTTGTACGAGCCAAGGGAAGCGCCGGCCGGACGGGAACTGCCGTGGGCGGCCGTTCTGGATGCCGTGGACGCAGCCACTCTCTGACGTCTCGTCAACCTGTCTGACCTGCATGAGAAGAGGACCCGGACACTCTGTCCGGGTCCTCGCCTGCTGAGGGCCGCATGCTCGTGGGCATGCCAGGGATCAACGATCGGATCGGTGAGTTAGGAGGCTTAACTCCTGCGGAACTTGCCGTGATTGAAGCGAGTTTGAGCAAGGCGCGCGCCACGGCAGAGCAGCTGGTGAGGCGTGCGGATGAACTCACTGCGAGGGTGGAGTCTCGTCGCCGACAAGGTGTTCCAGGCGGTCCAGCCGCTCACCGAGCAGGCGAAGTGCGTCATGAATCGAGCTGAGCTCTGCCGCGAGGGCGGTGAACGCCGGACTACTGCCTGGCTCGGTCCCGAGCGGCAGCGATGGGTCGCGGACGAACGTTCCGCGGCCCTGTTGAGTGAGAACCAGCCCCTCGTCGCGGAGTTGGCCATACGCGCTCTGCACAGTCATGAGCTGCACGCCGAGGTCTTTGGCAAGTTTGCGAGCGGCGGGGAGCTGATCTCCCGGGTCGTATCCGGGGCGCGGTCCCGTGATCTTCTCGCGGAATTCCGCAGCGATCTCCTTGGCCGTGGGTGCCTGCCTGTGCGCGTCTGGGCTCTGCTCCATAGGTCCGAGAGTAGCTGGACCTAGGTCAATCTCCGGTTCTCGGGCCGACCCTGTTGACAGTCAGATTGACATAGGTCAATCTGAAATTGCGACGCCGGGACTCCCCAGCAAGGTCGCCCGACGTCGCGGCCCTCCCTGCTCCTTCGACCCTGGAGAACGTCCATGCGCACATACGTAGGCCATCAACAGGCGGTTTCCGCTGATGACTTCGTAGAACTCGCCCTTGGCACCCCGGTTGAGCTGTGGCTCGGGGTAGAGGGCGAGACGGACGAAGAGCGCGCGGCTCGCTTGGATGCGGCGCGCGACATCCTCGCCGATAACCCGGAGCTGCCCGACGACGTGAGCCGGATCGCCGCTGAGGCGATCGAGGCGTACGCACCGGAGCTGTTCAACGTCGTCCCGCTGACCCGTCCCGCCGGCCGTCGCCCGGTGCGCAAGGGGGCGGCGGCATGAGCGAGGATCCGAACTTCCAGGACCGCATGTTCCTGGAGAGCGAGGCCGTCTACCAGCGCATCCTCGACGGCCAGGTCGGAGACGTGGAAGCCGAACTGATGGAGGCCCAGCTCCGGGCATCGCAGGACGGTGAGAGCGCATGAGCGCGCCGGAGACCATCGGGCGTCGGGCCGTGCCGCCGTTGACGACGCCGGAACTGTGGCTGTTAGGCGCGGTCGCCTTCCTTGCGGCCGGGGTCGGCGGCCTGGGCTTGGCCTCTTCCTTCGAGGCGGTGTCCGCAGCCGGAGCGCGCTGGGGGTTCGCTTCCCCGTGGATGCTGCCCGTGGGCATCGACACGGCGATCCCGGTGTTCACCGCGGCGTTCCTGCTGCTGATCCGTACCGACATGCCGCTGGGCTGGGTGCGGTTCGTTCCGTGGGCGCTGACCGGGGTGACGTGCTGGCTGAACATCGCGGCCGGGCACTCGCTGTCCGCGAAGCTCGCGCACGGCACGATGCCGCTGCTGTGGGTGGTCCTGTCCGAGGTGGCCGCGCACGTCTACGCCTCCCGGATCGGCGCCGTCACCGGCCGGCGGATGGAGAAGATCCGCCGCTCTCGCTGGCTGCTCGCCCCGCTGTCGACGTTCGCCCTGTGGCGCCGCATGACGCTGTGGGAGGTCACCTCGTACGCGGACGCGCTGGGGCGCGAGCGTGAGCGGCAGTTGGCCCGCGCGGAGCTGCGCGAGCGGTTCGGCTGGCGGTGGCGTTCCAAGACGCCGCGGCCGGAGCGGGTGTTGTTGAAGCTGGGTGAGCTGGCCCCGGCCGGTGACGACCTGTCGCCTGTTCTGCCGCAGGACCCTGAGCCGCCGCAGCAGGAGACGTCCAAGCTGCCGCGCAAGCGCACCGCCAAGCCGAAGACCAAGACCGGCAAGGCGCCGCGGACTCCCGCTGAGCTGCTCGCCGAGGCGCGCGAGGCTACGGCTGGATGGGCGGACGACGCGATCAACGCTGAAGCGATCCGCACCACGCTGCACTGCTCGGCCGCGAACTCCCGCGTGCTGCGGGACCTGCTGCTCAGTGAGCGCGCGGACGGCCAGCGCCTGCACCCCATTGACAGCACCGACGACGGCGAGCGCGGCGAGGGGGCGGCAGCATGAGCACCCCGGCCACCGTCCTGCTCTCCGCACTGGCCCCGGCCGCGGGCTGGGCTGTCCACGCCTGGAGGCTGCGGGCCCGTCTCGACACGGCACGGCGTGACCCGCTGACCGGCTTACGGACCCGCGACGGATTCACCCGCCGCGCCACCGTCCTGCTCAAGGACCCGCGCGCGGTGGTGGTGCTGGCCGACGTGGACCGCTTCAAGCAGATCAACGACACCCACGGGCATGCGGCCGGGGACGCGCTGTTGAAGGCGACCGCCGACCGGCTCACCCACTACGTCCAAGAGTCCGGTGTGGCTGGGCGGCTCGGGGGAGATGAGTTCGCCGCCGTCGTCATCGATGACCACGGCACCGCGGGCGACTTGCTCGCTGTCCTGCACGGCGTGCTCGGCCGCCCGGTCGACGGCCAGGACCCGGCCATGCGGACCACGGTCTCGCTCGGCTGGGTACGTGCCGCGGACTTCCCTGACGATGACCTGTCGGGGCTCCTGCGGCGCGCTGATGAGGCGATGTACGCGGCCAAGCAGGCCCGCGCCGGAATGCGCCGGGCCGGGCTGGGTCGGCTGTTCGCCACCGTCACCGGACGGCGCGCCGGCCGGACCGGCGCCCGCACCGACGCGCCGGTTGTCGGGGTGGCGGCCTGATGTCCACGGCCTTCGGCAAGTGCTACGACCCCAACGGCACCCGCTTCGGCGTTCCCACCTACCCGTGGCGTTTCGCCCCGGACGGCTACGCCACCCGCCGCCAGCTCCGGGACCGCGGGCTGAGGCCCGGCGGACAGCCGATCGCGGCGCAGGTGATGCGCCGCCATCGGGGCCGGAAGTCCGGGGTGCAGGTCGCCTACCTCTACCGCGTCGACCGGGCCCGCCCGGTGCGGCCGATGACCTCCCGCAAGTGGGGCGCGCTCGCCCTGGCGATGCTCGCCCGCCGCACCTGCCCGCAGTGCCAGTTGGACGCCGGATACGTCATCCCGACCTCGCTCGGAGCCTGCGTGTCCTGCGCCTACCTCGAGGAACAGCGCGCTGCATGACCAGCACGGCGGGCCCGACTGCCCACCTCCTACAGCGACGGCCGGGCCCGCCCTTTCCCTCCCGAGAGAAGGAACTGTCAGTGAAACACCCCGACGAGGACAACGAACTCTTCAACCGGCTCGAAGCCGAAATGACCGACCCCGTCGCCCCGTCCGGGGGCGAGGTGGTCGACCTCGGCAAGGCCCGCACTGCGCGTGGCGAGTCGACCGACCCGAGCCCCGACCAGTCGGCCGACTCCCGGCCGTCGCAGTCGGCCGACCCGGAGCCGACCGAGTCGGCCGACGGACGGCCGACCCTGGTCGACAGCACGGTGCCGACCGTGTCCGGGCCCGGCGTCATCGACCGGATCAAGAACTCCAAGCGGCTGGACGTCTTCCCGGCCTGGCTCAAGTCGGCCGCGGAGTTTCGGGAAGCGCTCGGCTGGCTGGCCGGGCACGCCTGGCACACCGTCGCCTTCCACGCGGTCCGCGTCCCGTTCGTCTACCTGCCCAAACTGATCTGGCGAGCCCCGCGCGGCGCCCTCAACTCGCTGGGCAGGGTGGGCCGCTGGTCCGTGGACGCCGAGGGTGAGGCGCTGCGGCAGTACACGGCTACGAACGAGCAGGTCGACGAGTACCTGAAGCTCTCCCGGCAGCGGGACCGGCGCGTGAGGCTGCGGATGATCCTCACCGTCCTCGGTTCCCTGTTCGCCCTGGGCATGGCTCTGTTCCTGGTCTATGGCGCGGAGCCGGTGACGCAGGTCATCGCCGCCGCGGTGGCGGTGCTCGGCTTCGGGTTGGCCGGGGCGCCGGCGGATGCTCCGCTGGCGACGCGGGCGGTCGTCAAGACCGAGGTGCAGAAGCTGACCAGCGACATCGTGGTCAAGGCCATGGCTTCCATCGGCATCGGCCAGATTGCTTCCGCGGTCGCCAAGGGCAAGGACGGCATTCAGTTCGCCGCTCCCATCACCCGCGAGGGCCCCGGCTGGCGCGCGGACATCGACCTGCCGCTCGGCGTCACGGTCGCGGACGTGGCCGACCGGCGGGCCCGACTGGCCTCCGGCCTGCGCAGGCCGCTCGGGTGCGTGTGGCCGGACGCCGACCCCAACGAGCACGAGGGACGCCTGATCCTGTGGGTGGGGGACCGGGACCTGTCCAAGACCGGCATCGTTAAGTGGCAGCTCGCAGGCGCCCGCAGGCACGACATCTTCAAGGGCATCCCGTTCGGCCTGGACCCGCGCGGCCGTGGCCAGTCGGTGCCGATGATCCAGCACAACGTGCTGATCGGCTCCCAGCCCGGCCAGGGCAAGACCGCCTCCGTCCGTGTCCTGGCCTGCGGGGCGGCACTGGACCCGTCGGTGGAAATGTGGCTGCACGAGCTGAAAGGCACCGGCGATGTCGACGCCCTCGCCTGCACCTGCCACCGGTTCGTCTCCGGCATCGACGACGACTCCATCAAGTACGCCGCCGACTCCCTCACCCTGCTGCGCGCCGAGGTCATGCGCCGCGCAGCCGCGATCAAGAAGCTGCCGCGGGACCTGTGCCCGGACAAGCGCATCACCCGCACCATCGCCGACAAGCGCTCGCTGAAGCTGTGGCCGCTGCTCGCCGTGTTCGACGAGTGCCAGAACCTTTTTGCCCACCCCAAGTACGGCAAACAGGCAGGTGAGGACGCCGAGTTCATCATCAAGCTCGGTCGCGCCCTCGGGGTGATCCTGATCCTGGCCACCCAGCGCCCGGACAAGGACTCGCTCCCGACGGGGATCAGCGGCAACGTGTCCATCCGCTTCTGCCTCCGCGTCGCCGGGCAGGTCGAGAACGACATGATCCTCGGTACGAGCGCGTACAGGAACGGCGTGCGCGCCACCGCGTTCCGACCGGAGATCGACGCAGGTAACGGCTACCTCGCCGGTGCCGGCCCCCTGCCGAGCGTGGTCCGCACCGCCTACCTCGACGACCCGGCCACCAACACCATCGCCCAGCGCGCCCTCGTCCTGCGCAAGGCCGAAGGCACCCTGTCCGGCCACGCGCTCGGTGAAGACGCCGAGAGCACCTCGGGTCCGTCGTACGACCTGCTCGCCGACGTCGCCGCGGTCGTCCCGACCTCGGAGAAGCGGGTGTGGAACGAGCGGATCGCCGCCCGGCTCGCGGAACTGCGACCGGAGATCTACGGCGGCTGGAAGGGCGAGAACGTCACCAGCGCGCTCAAGCCGCACGGCATCAAGACCACCGGCATCGCCGGGACCACCGACGACGGCGAGCGCACCACCCGCCGCGGAATCGTTCGCGACGACCTCACCACCGCGATTGCGGAGCGTGATGGAAACCGGGGCGCCGCCTAGCCCTGCACCACCGCTACCGGTAGCGGGTCCACCTGCTACCGGTAGCACCCCCGCTAGCACCCCAAACAGCACCCCACCTGTGATCTAGCGGATAGTACCCCACCTGCGAAAACCCCGGAAAACGGCCCGGAGGGACCCCGATGACCCCCATAGCCCTCACTGTCGCCTGCCTACTCGCCATCACACTCTGTTACGCGGCTCTGTGTGCGGGAAGCCCGTTCGGCACCTGCCGCAAGTGCAACGGCTTCGGCTTCGCCACCACCACCGACCGCAAGGGACGCCCCAAGCGAGGCAAGCACTGCCGCCGCTGCAAGGGCCGCGGCAAACGTGTCCGCGCTGGCCGATGGATCTACAACCGCGCCCAGCGGATCTACCGCGAAGGAACGCACTGACAGCGGACGCGAGACGGCCGACGGTGCCCGTCATGAGACGTACCCCGCTCTTTGCAGGAGCTAGGCGGGCGCAACCGTCGGCCAGCCGCCGAGGGCTGCCAGCACCCCGGGGCCCGACGCATCCAACCAACCCTCTCAGCGAACCGTCAAAGGAGATTCCCGCCGTGGCCGTCACCGTCTCGCTCGTGGCCCTGTTCGGACTCGTCCTGTTCTTCCTGCTGCGCTCCAAGTCCCTCGGCTACGGCGCCGCGTTCACCGCCGCCGGGTTCGGCTTCTTCCTCGCCTCCACCGGCGCCGCCGGACCCATCAACCAACTCGCCGTCGCCCTCATCGACGCCATCCCGCACTCGTGAGGAGTGGGCACGTGAAAGAACAGATCATCGCCCGGCACTGGCTCGCCATCATCGCGCCCAAAGCGGCGCCCGCCATCGCCACATCCACCGTGCTCATCCTGGCCCGCATCTGGAACGCCAACGGCGCCGAACACTCCACCGGCAACGCCGTGTTGATGACTGCGCTCTCGCTCGCCGCCGCGGCGGCCGGCGTGTGCGCGAGCATCGGCCGCGCCGGAGACCCCGTGATCGCCGGAACCGCGTTCGCCGCCTCCGGCGGACTCGCCCTCGCGGGCGTGGCCGGATACGCAGACAGCCCCTCGCTGCCGCTGCTGCTGTGGGTGCTCGCCACCGCCGTCGCGTACGGGCTCGCCGCGCGGTACTGGCGCGACGACCGCCGCACGCGAGTGGCGTACGAGCGGCACGTGAGCGACCGGCGCGAGGAACACGCCCACATCGAGCGCGTCGAAGCCCTGCGTGCCGGAGCGCAGATCGAGGTGGCCCGCACCGGCGCAGCCTATGCCGAACAGCTCGCCCAAGCCCTCATGACCCGCGCCGTCCTGCCCGGCTTCAACGTCAAGGCAGTCGAAGCCGCCGGACTGCCCGGACTCCCGTCCATCAGCACCGGCAAGGAGCACTAACCCATGTTCGAGATTCGCATCATCTGCGACCCGGCCGACAAGGATCGCGTCAGCGAGGCCCTCGCCGCCGCCTTCACCACCGGTCCGGCGCGCCAGCACCTCACCCGCGACGGCCAGCGCACCCGCCTCTACCTCACCGCCGACCACCGCTGCGAGGCGGAGCCGTGGCTGGCGCCGGAAGAGGCGTACGCGCTCGCGCCGGACATCGTCCGTGAGATCGGATGGACGCTGCAGACCGCCCGCGCCGTAGCGGCCGGCACCTACACGTCCCGCGAGTTCTGGCTTCGCAAGGCCGCTGTGCTGGACCGCATCGCCCTCCAGGACGAGAGCGAGGGCATTTCCACCGCCGCCGCAAACGCGGCCCGCAAGCTCATGGACTTTGACGAGGAACCGGTGCGCTGCGACCCGCGCGCCTACGTCCGTCAGCAGTACGCCACTTGGTCCAAACAGCAGCAGCGCACGCAGCTGGTAGCGGCGGGCCGTTGCCCGAACTGCCAGTGGCTGGAGCGTGACTGCAACTGCGCCGATCACCCCGGCGCCTAGCAACGCCGCGGCGGCGGTACTCCCCAGCAAGGTCGCCCGCCGCCGCGGTTCTCCCTGCCCATCCGAAGACAGAACAGGAGCATCCCAGCATGCCGTACCCGGACGGCTCTGCCCAGCTCACCGCCGCGCTTGACGCAGCGTCCCGTGACTGGCGCGTCTTCCCCCTTATCCGCGGCGACAAGCGCCCGGCCATCTCCGACTGGGAGACCCGCGCCACCACCGACCCGGACCGCATCACCCGCGCCTGGTCCGTCGCCGCCTTCAACGTCGGCATCGCCACCGGCCCCTCCGGCTTGATCGTCATCGACCTGGACAAGCCCAAGCACCCCGACGACACCCCGCCGGCCACTTGGGCCGAGCACGGCGTCACCGACGGCGCCGACGTCCTCGCCGTACTCTGCGGGCGCCACGGCCAGCCCTTCCCCACCGACACGTACACCGTCCGCACGTGGAGCGGCGGCATTCACTTGTACTTCCTCGCGCCTGAGGGCGAGCCCCTGCGCAACACCGCCGGGGACAGCGCCCGCGGGCTGGGCTGGAAGGTCGACACCCGTGCGTGGGGCGGACTCGTGGTCGGCGCGGGCAGCGCCTTTGCCGGCCACCCGTACGAGATCACGCACAACGCCACCGTGGCGCCCCTGCCGGGTTGGCTTGCCGAACTGCTGCGCCCGGAGCCGCTGCCCCCTCAGACACCCATCACGGTTGCCCTCTCTGGGCGCGGCCGGCGAACTGCCTTTCTCCGGTCCGCCGTCAACGGGGAAGTGGAGCGGGTTACCGACTCCGGACCGCACGAGCACAACAACGCGCTCTACGTCGCCGCAGTCGCCCTCGGACAGCTTGTCGCCGGAGGCGAGTTGCGCGAAGTCGAGGTCATCGGCTGGCTCCTCACTGCCGCGCTCCAGGTCGGCCAGGGCGAGCGTGAGGCGCGGCGCACCATCGCTTCCGGGTTCCGGGCCGGAGCCCGGCGCCCCCGGACGGTGGCGGCATGAGCGCCAACCCCATTCCGCCCCTGCACCTGTACTCCGTGCCCAGCGACACCGAGGCAGCCCCGGTCCCGCCGCCGAAGCGGGAGCGCCCGCGGACCGCATGGACGGCCGATCAGCTCATGGCTGCCAGCTTCCCCGAGCCGAAATGGGCCGTGCCCGGCATCCTGGCCGAGGGCGTCAGCCTGCTGGCCGGACCGCCCAAGGTCGGCAAATCCTGGCTCTCCCTTGGACTGGCGCTCGCGGTCGCCGCTGGAGGCCAGGCGTTCGATTCCGTGCCCGTCCAGGGCGGACCCGTGCTCTACCTCGCGCTGGAGGACACCCCGCGTCGCCTTCAGACCCGGATGGGCAAGCTCTTGGGCGGACAGCCGGCACCCGCCGGGCTGACCCTGGTCACCGAGTGCCCGCCCTTCCCTCAGGGCGGAACCGAAGCCGTCGCGCAGTGGTTGGACCGCAACCCTGACGCCCGCATGGTCGTCATCGACGTGTTCGCCAAGATGCGTGGACAGGCCCCGCAGGGCGTGTCGGCGTATGACGCGGACTATGTCTCCGTCGGCTACGGGAAGCGCCTCGCGGATCACTACGGCATCGCCGTCGTCCTGGTCCACCACGTCCGCAAGGCAGGCTCGGACGACTTCCTGACGGAGGTGTCCGGGACCAACGGCATCGCTGGCGCGGCAGACGCCACCCTCGTACTGAAGCGGGCCCGCGGGCAGGCAGATGGCATCCTGCACGTCACCGGCCGCGACGTGGACGAAGCCGAGTACGCCCTCAGCTTCCAAGCCGCCTCCGGTGCCTGGCACTTGCTGGATGGTCCGGTGTCCGACCACACCGTCGGCGACACCCGTGCCACGATCCTGCGCTACGTCCGTGCTCACCCCGGTGCGAAGCCGAAGGACATGGCGGGCGAGCTGACGAACGTCGACCTCGACACGATCCGGCGCACCTGCAACCGCATGGCCGACGCCGGGCAGCTCGCCAAAGACCCCAGCGGCCGGTACTACCCGGACACCGACACCCGGACACAGGGCGCCCAAGAAGTGTCCGCACTGTCCGGCTGTCCGGTTACAGCCTCTGACCAGCACGAACACCCCGGACAGGCGGAATTGGAGCTGTCCGGCCTGTCCGGTGCGGACAAAGCGGAAGGGATGGCGGAATGAGCGCCCGCACGGTCGACGAGAAGATGACTGTCAAGGAGGTCATCGATGATCTGAAGGTCGCCCCGTCGACCTTCTACCGGTGGCGCCAGCTCGGGAAGGGCCCCCGCGCGATCAAGCTCCCGAACGGTGATGTGCGGATCCGGCGGTCCGAGTACGAGCGCTGGCTTGCGGAGCGGGAGGACGCTGCGTGAGCACCGAGAACGACACCCGAACCGGGCGCCCTCGAGGGTCGGCCCGGCCGGGCTACTCTTTCGACGTCAAGCTCTGGAAGGTGTCCAAGACCGGCCGCAAGTCCCGCCCGTGGCGCCTGCGGTGGGTGGTCGCCGGACAGGTGCACAGCGACACTTTCACCACGGCCGCGCTCGCGGAGAGCCGGCGGTCGGAGCTCTGGCAAGCCATGAACCGGCGCGGTGAGGCGTTCGAGATCGCATCGGGCCTGCCGGAGTCCGAGGTGCGCTCGGCAGCGGAAGCAGCCGAAGCGGCCCGGGCCGAACCGCTGTTGCGGTGGTTCGAGTTCTGCCGGAAGTACGTGGCCGGGCGGTGGCGTACGAGCGCGGCCAAGACCCGTGAGGGTATGGCGGACGGGCTCGCCGCCGTGACCCTCGCCATGGTCAAACGCGGAAAGGAAGCTCCCTCGGATGAGTACCTGCGGTTGGCATTCCGATGGGGGATCGTGCCCGCGAACGAGGGGGTGAATCCGCCGGCTGATCTTAAGAGCTCGTACGACTGGCTCACCACGGCGGGCCGGCCAGTCGTGGACCTGTTTGACACCGAGGTTTTCGAGGACGTGCTGTACCGCCTCAGCTACAAGCTGGACGGCATGCCTGCGGCGGGCGACACGTACAAGCGGCGGCGCCGTGTCCTGAACACCGCCCTCGAACACGCCGTTGCCATGGGGGAGCTACCTGAGAACCCTCTACAGCGGGTCCGCCGGAAGCACATCGGTTCCAACGCCGTCGTTGACCGGCGTGTCCTTGTGAACGCAGTCCAGGCCCGCCAGTTACTCACCGCCGTCTCCTACGTCGGATCGTGGGATCGGTGCCGTGGGCGGCGTCTGGTGGCCTTCTACGCCGTGCTGTACTACGCCGGGCTACGCCCTGCTGAAGCGGCCGGGCTTCGGTTGTGGGATTGCCACCTCCCAGAGACGGGTTGGGGCACGCTGACGCTGCGGGAGACGAGACCCGTCTCCGGTAAGCAGTGGACCGACTCCGGGGAGCGCCACGACCGTCGGGGTCTCAAGGCGCGGGAGGCAAGCACTGATCGGCCGGTCCCGATTCCGCCTGTGCTGGTCGCGATCCTCCAGAGGCACCTAAATGAGTTCGGTACGGCGAGAGAGGGACGCGTCTTCGGTAACGAGCGTGGGGGAGTAGTCGGCTCATCCACCTACTGGCGGGTGTGGGAAGAGGCGCGGGAGTACGCGCTCCCCCCGGAGCGCGTTTCCTCGCCTTTGGCTGGGCGTCCGTACGACCTGCGGCACGCGTGTATCACACGCTGGTTGAACGCGGGGGTACCGATTGCTGAGGTGGCCCACCGGGTTGGCAATTCCCCGGAGGTGATCCACCGCCGCTACCACGGTTGCATTGACGGGCACGAGGAAGCAGCCAACGAAAAGATCTCGAAGGCTCTGGAGGCGGAAGGGGATCCCATCTGACACGGTGACGAATTACGGTAATCGAGTAATGTGGATTTCCGTAATTCGTCGACTTCATCCCGCTTGGACTACGGCTTGCACTTTCGGGCCCAGCCAAGCCAATTCGGGGTGATTCTTGATGCGCTCGAATAGGGCCTCAGGGGCTCCCGTTTCGCGCAGCATGCACAAAATGTAGAGCCAATAAAGAGACTCGGCTAGAAAGTACTTCGCGCCTCCTCCTTGGTCTGGTCGCTTGCCGAGGTGATGGCCGATGTCATTCCGGTTGGACGCTGCGACGACGGACCAGGATTCCGAGTCTCCAACCAGGGTACTGAAAGGATCTCCAGCTAGCTCGCGGCAGTGCTTCAGGGCCCCGAGGAGCTTTACGTTCTTGTTGCCGATGCGGGCCCTCGCGAACGCTTCGATAGCCGTTGCGCGATGAAACAGGCGGTCTTCAACGAAGAGGCCCTTGCGGTATCGACTTGCCATCACCCTGCCGAGGGTGCTGCGATGGCGATTGACTGTCTCCATCCACTTTGCAACGCCTTCGATCCCACCCAAATCATCGAAGGTGAAGAACATGTCCGACGGGTGAATCTTCCCAGGCTTCTTGCTCGAATCTCGTGGGATCCACTCAGTAAAGAAGCCAATTGGCATTCGGTGTTGAGAGCCATCCGAACCGAGTGCAACGTCCGGGTGCGAGAAGGTGAATTCGTCGTACTCGGCGACGCGACCTGTAGCGATGCTGACCAAGTCTTGCATGTCGCTCGCATATTCGATGGCGAGTGAAGTTGAAGTCAACTTGGGGAATTCGAAGGAATATACGCAAGATTCACGCAGTGATTGTTCTGTTCCCGTGTGTGGTGCTGAGCCGACACGATGCTGAATCTTTAGAGAAACGCCGTCAGATAGCTTCGCGGTGTGATCGGGTTGCTTATGTACTTGCAGCGACGCGAAGGGCATTCCTGCTTCCTGCTCCTGGATGCCATGGTGCTGGATAGTGATCCCTTGGTGCCCTACCCATTGAGTCAGATATCGCAGGTTTACCGTGACGCGATCGGCGTTCGGTTCATCCGGCTCGGTGTAGTGGACGCCCCTAAATACCTGATGGACGTGAATCTTCTCAGTCTCTCCGCCTGGCGAGAAGAGAGAGCCCTTGTAACTCTTTTGGTAACAGTCCTCGAGATGGTATTGCTTCCCATCTGCGAGACCGTGAATGCGTTCGTAGGTTTCATCATGGGAGCCGCGTGCTGAGGTGAATGAGCCGATCAGGCGCAGTTCTGATCCAGAGTCTGGGGAGTGCGAAAGAATCCCCGCCACCTTCTGGTCTTCGTGGTCCGGGAGCCACCACAGCCCTTCTGCTTCGAAGGTGCGCAAGCTCTCTGGCATGGAAGCCTCCACGAAGGTGACGAGACGGGGGGTGAGCCTCGCTCTGGTTCTTGATGACAGCAGGCTCTCGGTGGCGCTATGCGCCCTATGGGACCAGTGCGTGCCATGTCAGGTTTGAAAGAGACTAGGAACCCAGGAGTTGTGCAGCAACCAATTTGAACGGTCCCGCAGAGGGGCCTGTCGGCATCTGCCGCGGCAGCAAGAGTGTGTCGGAGGTGTGTCGCGAACGCTGAGAGGCAACGAGAGAGGGCGGGAGTCAGTGAGACTGACTCCCGCCCTCTTCTCTCGGCATCCGCCCTGGTCAGCGCTTAATTTCTGCTGTTCCTAGGCGAGTGCCCCCGGCAGGATTCGAACCTGCGCACACGGCTCCGGAGGCCGTTGCTCTATCCCCTGAGCTACGGGGGCGTGTCGGGCGCTTTGTGTGCGGCGACGGGTAGAACCCTACCAGCTCTTTCCGGGGTGATCGCCACGCCTTTTGGTCGGGGGCGGATGGTGTTGCGGGGGCGGCAGGGAGGGGTGAGGGGTGAGTGAGGGAGTAGGGGTGGAGGCCGGCACCGGTGGTGGGGGTGGGGTCGGCTCGGGGGCGGGGCCGCACGGGGTGGAAGTGGGGAAAACCCGGACGCGGCGGTGGGCGCGGACCTACTCTCGATGTGTGCCAGGCGTGTCCGGGCGGGTGCTTGTTGTGGACGACAACAAGGTCATCCGGCAACTGATCAGGGTCAACCTCGAGCTGGAGGGTCTCGAGGTCGTGACCGCGGCTGACGGTGCCGAGTGTCTGGACGTCATCCATCAGGTTCGGCCCGATGTCGTCACCCTCGACGTCGTGATGCCCCGGCTCGACGGTCTGCGTACCGCCGCTCGCCTGCGGGCCGATCCCCGGACCCGGAATCTTCCCCTCGCCATCGTCAGCGCCTGTACGCAGTACGAGGTCGAGAGCGGGCTCGACGTCGGTGTCGACGCCTTTCTCGCCAAGCCCTTCGAGCCGTCCGAACTCGTCCGTCTTGTAAGGCAGTTGATGGAAGGGCGCGATCCGGGTGAGGGCGCCGGTGGGAGCGCCGGTGGCGCCGTCGAGGAGACCGAGCGCGCGGGGCGCACCGGGCATCATTGAGTCGCGTCACCTAGTGGGTCGGCGCCAGGCTTCTGGGAGTCCGTCACCGAGTGGGCGGGCGTCAGGCTTCACCGAGTGGGCGGGCACCGGTTATCGCGGGCACCGGTCATCAATGAGTCGCGCCGTCACGTCGTAAGCGTCGTAAGCACCGGTCCCGCTCACTGAGCCGTGTCGTCACCTGTCGCCTCGGCCGTCCGTATCGGGCTGCTCGGCCGTCCGTCGAGCGGTCCGGGTGAGGTCGGCCGTCACTCATTCACACATACGCCGGACCGGCGGGTTCATCCGTTCGTGCGCGCCGCGCCCTGGTCGTCTTCCACTTGGACCTCTTCCACTGCTCCGCACATTCACGGATTCCGGCTCAGCCGCCGATATGCCCTTGCTTCGCCCCGGCCCGGCTCGTCGATCGCGGTTCGACCGTGCGCCGGTCGTGCGTCGGTGGTCCCGGCTCGGGCCGGCTCAAGAGCATCGGCATCCCGACCGACCCCAGCGGCCGCAACCGCAAGCCGCGCTCCGCCGAGCGCCCCGGGCGGCCGCGGCCGCAACCCGCGCCGCGCTCCACCGACCGCCGCCCCCCGGCAGCCCGCAGCCGCAACCCCAACCGCGCCCCGCCGAGCGCCCCCGACTGCCACAACCACAAGCCGCACTCCACCGACCGCCCCCGCAGCCCCTCCGGCACCGACACCCCCGGCAACCGCCCCCCGGCACCCCCGACAGCCGCCCCCGCGCCTCCCCCCGGCACCGACACCCCCGACAACCGCCCCCGCGGCCCCCGGCAACCGCACCCACCCCCCGCCCCCCCCCGTCCACATCCCGGACCATCCCCCAAACCGGCTCGCTTTCCCACCCCCCTCCTCCCCTAGGCTTGTCCCGTGACTCCCGTCGAGCTCTCCCGTACCGTGCTGCGCGCGGTGCGTCGTGCTGTCGACGTGGGGGAACTGGGTGGTGTCTCCGTGCCCGAGAGGGTCGTTGTCGCGGCGCCGGGGCCCGGGGGGTGCGGGGACTACGCGAGCAACGTCGCGCTCCGGCTGGCCGGGCAGGCTCGGCGGCCGGCGCTCGAAGTCGCCGAGACCCTGCGGACCTACATCGCGCGGGAACCCGGCGTCGCCGACGTGACCGTCACCGGACCGGGGTTCCTCAACATCACCCTCGCGGGTGGCGCCTCCGCCGATCTGGTGGAGGCGGTGCTGGAGCAGGGCACGCGGTACGGGCACGGCGACTCCCTGACCGGGCAGGTCGTCGAGCTGCGCGTGCCGTACGACACGCGGGCCGAGATCGTCGCCGACACCCTCGTACGGATCGTCGCCACCCAGGGCGGCCGTGCCGAGGTCCGGCACTCCGAGCCCGTGAATCTCCGGCCCGTGCCCGCGCCCGAGGACCCCGCCCCCCTCGGTCACGACGCCGCCCGCTGGGCGCTGCTCCATCCCGCGCCGCACGACCGGCCCCGGATCAGCGCCGACCACCTCCTCCAGCGCGAGAGCAACCCTCTCTTCCGCGTCCGCTACGCCCACGCCCGCACCCGGGCCCTCCACCGCAACGCCGCCACCCTCGGCTTCACCGGTGACTCCAGGGGCCCCGACCCCACCCCCGCCCCCGGCGAAGCCGATCTCCTCGCCGCCCTGGCCGAGTATCCGCATGCCCTGCGTCTCGCCGCGCGGCATCGGGCGCCCGACCGGCTGGCGCGGCAGCTCGTCTTGACCGCTGACGCGCTCCTCGGTTTTCAGCACGCCGTGCTGCCGCTCGGCGACGAGAAACCCTCGGCCGCCCACCGTGCCCGGCTCGCGCTCGCCGAAGCCGCCGGGGCGGTGCTGGCCGGCGGCCTGTCCCTGCTCGGCATCAGCGCACCCGAATACCTTTGACGAAGTAGAGAGCACCGCAGACATGAGCCGTTCCGCACACCCCGCCGGCCCCCGTCACGCCGACGTCCTGCCCGAGGGCCACTACAGCGCCCCGCCCGCCGACCTCAACGCCCTCGACCCGAAGGTGTGGTCGCACACCGTCAGCCGTACGGAAGACGGTGTCGTGAGTGTCGGGGGACTCGAAGTCACCGCGCTGGCCGAGGAGTTCGGCACTCCCGCGTACTTCCTCGACGAGAGCGACTTCCGGGAGCGGGCGCGGGCCTGGCGCACCGCGTTCGGGCACGACGCCGACGTCTTCTACGCGGGCAAGGCCTTCCTCTCGCGAGCCGTCGTACGGTGGCTGCACGAGGAGGGGCTGAACCTGGACGTGTGTTCCGGGGGTGAGCTGGCGACCGCCCTGTCGGCCGGGATGCCCGCCGACCGCATCGCCTTCCACGGCAACAACAAGTCCGAGCACGAGATCCGTACGGCCGTCGAGGCCGGCGTCGGGCGGATCGTGCTCGACTCCTTCCAGGAGATCGTGCGGGTCGCGCACATCGCGCAGTCCCTGGGCACGCGGCAGCGGGTGCAGATCCGGGTGACGGTGGGCGTCGAGGCGCACACGCACGAGTTCATCGCCACCGCGCACGAGGACCAGAAGTTCGGGATCGCGCTCGCCGACGGGCAGGCCGCCGAAGCCGTACGGCGGGCACTCGCGCTCGACGCGCTCGAACTCGTCGGGATCCACTCGCACATCGGCTCGCAGATCTTCGACATGGCCGGCTTCGAGGTCGCCGCCCGGCGCGTCGTCGCGCTGCTGGCCGCCGTGCGCGACGAGCACGGCGTCGAGCTGCCCGAGATCGACCTCGGCGGCGGTCTCGGCATCGCGTACACCAGCGACGACGACCCGCGCGAGCCGCACGAGATCGCCAAGGCGCTGAGCGAGATCGTGACCCGTGAGTGCGAGGCCGCGAAGCTGCGTACGCCGCGGATCTCCGTGGAGCCGGGGCGCGCCATCGTCGGCCCGACCGCGTTCACGCTGTACGAGGTCGGCACGATCAAGCCGCTCGACGGGCTGCGCACCTACGTCTCGGTGGACGGCGGCATGTCCGACAACATCCGCACCGCGCTGTACGACGCCGAGTACAGCGTCGCCCTCGTCTCGCGCACCTCCGACGCCGAGCCGATGCTCGCGCGCGTCGTCGGCAAGCACTGCGAGAGCGGGGACATCGTGGTCAAGGACGCATTCCTGCCGGCCGACCTCGCGCCGGGCGACCTGATCGCGGTGCCGGCCACCGGCGCGTACTGCCGGTCCATGGCCAGCAACTACAACCACGCCCTGCGCCCGCCCGTCGTCGCCGTGAAGGACGGCGTGGCGCGCGTGATCGTCCGCCGTGAGACGGAGGAGGACCTCCTGCGTCTCGACGTCGGGTGACGTCGGGCGACAACGGGTGACGTCAGGTGATCGGATGGACCGGATCCGGCGGGTGCGGACCGGGACGGAAGATCTCCTGTCGTCACCTACCAGAAAAATGAAATGGACGTCTCACGATCCGGACGAAGGGTAGAAACTCCCGTCCGGTGAGTGAGACTGGTCCAACCGAAGACGGTATGAGGAAACGAGGTCGGATGATGCGTACGCGTCCGCTGAAGGTGGCGCTGCTGGGCTGCGGGGTTGTCGGCTCAGAGGTGGCGCGCATCATGACGACGCACGCCGACGACCTCACGGCGAGGATCGGCGCCCCCGTCGAGCTCGCCGGGGTCGCCGTCCGCAGGCCCTCCAAGGTGCGCGCGGGCATCGACCCCGACCTGATCACCACCGACGCCACCGCTCTCGTCAAACGCGGGGACATCGACGTGGTCGTCGAGGTCATCGGCGGCATCGAGCCCGCTCGCACACTGATCACCACCGCGTTCGAGCACGGCGCCTCCGTCGTCTCCGCGAACAAGGCGCTGCTCGCCCAGGACGGAGCCGCCCTGCACGCGGCCGCCGAGGAGCACGGCAAGGACCTCTACTACGAGGCCGCCGTCGCCGGCGCCATCCCGCTGATCCGGCCGCTGCGCGAGTCCCTCGCCGGCGACAAGATCAACCGGGTGATGGGCATCGTCAACGGCACCACCAACTTCATCCTCGACAAGATGGACTCCACGGGGGCGGGCTACCAGGAGGCCCTCGACGAGGCCACCGCGCTCGGGTACGCCGAGGCCGACCCCACCGCCGACGTCGAGGCGTTCGACGCGGCCGCCAAGGCCGCCATCCTCGCCGGGATCGCCTTCCACACGCGGGTGCGCCTCGACGACGTCTACCGCGAGGGCATGACCGAGGTCACCGCCGCCGACTTCGCCTCGGCGCGGGGGATGGGCTGCACCATCAAGCTGCTCGCCATCTGTGAGCGGGCCGCCGACGGGGGCTCGGTGACGGCGCGCGTCCATCCCGCGATGATTCCGCTGACCCACCCCCTCGCCTCCGTGCGCGGCGCGTACAACGCCGTGTTCGTCGAGTCGGAGGCCGCCGGCCAGCTCATGTTCTACGGGCCGGGCGCCGGCGGCGCCCCGACCGCGTCCGCCGTCCTCGGCGACCTGGTTGCCGTCTGCCGCAACAGGCTCGGCGGTGCGACCGGCCCCGGCGACTCCGCGTACGCGCAGCTCCCCGTCTCGCCCATGGGCGAGGTCGTCACGCGGTACCACATCAGCCTCGACGTGGCCGACAAGCCCGGTGTTCTCGCCCAGGTCGCCACCGTCTTCGCCGAGCACGGGGTGTCCATCGACACCGTGCGCCAGTCGGGCAAGGACGGTGAGGCCTCCCTCGTCGTCGTCACCCATCGCGCTTCCGACGCGTCCCTCGCCGGTACCGTCGAGGCGCTGCGCGGCCTCGACACCGTGCGGGGTGTCTCCAGCATCATGCGGGTTGAAGGAGAGTAACCAGCAATGACCCACCAGTGGCGCGGAATCATCGAGGAGTACCGGGACCGGCTTCCGGTGTCCGACAGCACGCCGGTCGTGTCGCTCCGCGAGGGCGGTACGCCGCTCGTGCCCGCGCAGGTGCTCTCCGAGCGCACGGGCTGCGAGGTCCACCTCAAGGTGGAGGGTGCCAACCCGACCGGGTCCTTCAAGGACCGCGGAATGACCATGGCCATCACGCGGGCGAAGGAGGAGGGCGCGAAGGCCGTCATCTGTGCCTCCACCGGCAACACGTCGGCGAGCGCCGCCGCCTACGCCGTACGGGCCGGGATGGTGTGCGCCGTCCTGGTGCCGCAGGGCAAGATCGCGCTCGGCAAGATGGGCCAGGCCCTCATCCACGGTGCCAAGATCCTCCAGGTCGACGGCAACTTCGACGACTGCCTGACGCTGGCGCGCTCGCTGTCCGACAACTACCCGGTGGCGCTGGTCAATTCGGTGAACCCGGTGCGTATCGAGGGCCAGAAGACCGCCGCCTTCGAGATCGTGGACATGCTCGGCGACGCGCCCGACATCCATGTCCTTCCGGTGGGCAACGCGGGCAACATCACCGCCTACTGGAAGGGGTACAGGGAGTACGCCGCCGACGGTGTCGCCGGGAAGACTCCGCGCATGTGGGGGTACCAGGCGTCCGGCTCCGCGCCCATCGTGCGCGGCGAGGTCGTCAAGGACCCGTCGACCGTCGCCACCGCGATCCGGATCGGCAACCCGGCCTCGTGGCAGTTCGCGCTGGCCGCGCGGGACGAGTCGGGCGGCCTCATCGACGAGGTGACGGACCGTGAGATCCTGCGCGCCTACCGGCTGTTGGCGGCGCAGGAGGGTGTCTTCGTCGAGCCCGCGTCCGCCGCGTCCGTCGCCGGTCTGCTGAAGGCCGCCGAGCAGGGCAAGGTCGACCCGGGTCAGCGCATCGTCTGCACCGTCACCGGCAACGGCCTCAAGGACCCCGACTGGGCCGTCGCGGGCGCTCCGCAGCCGGTCACGGTCCCGGTGGACGCGGCGACGGCGGCGGAACGGCTCGGCCTGGCGTAGGTCCGGTCCGGGTCCGGGTCCGGTGCGGTTGTGGTCCAGAACCGGTCCCGTCCGAGTCGAGGGCGGGTCCGGTCCGGGTTCAGGGCCGGTCCGGTCCGAGTCCAAGGTCGGTCCGATCCGAGTTCAGGGCGGGTCCAGCGCTGGTTCAGGGCGGGTCCAGCCTTGGTTCAGGACCGGTCCGGTCGCGGTTCAGGGCCGGTTCGGCTCAAGGTCGGAGCCGTCCGGCCCAGGGACGGGACCTGCCCGGTCCAAGGGCAGGACACCGCTCCGGCGGGCGTGACGACAGGTCCCGACCGGCGTGACGCCGGGCTCGGAATGGCGGGAACTCCGGCCATTTCTGGCGGGAATCCGTCGGTGACGGACAGGCCGGCGGTGACGCGCGCGGGTGGGGCCGGTGGCCCCGCCCGGAGCGGCGGGGGCCGGTTCAACCGTGAGGAACTCGCCGCGAACGGGCGGGAAACCGGCGGAAAGCCGACGGAAACCGTTCGCTCGCGGGGGTCATCCCCATGCCGACCCGACGGGGGGTGCACGAGGGGCTTACGACACGCATCGTGCGCCTCCTGTGCGCCCTATGTCGCCACAGAACCTTCCTTCGATAGGCTGTACCGAACCCGCCCGCCGCATATGCCGCGGTGCCGCGCGGTCATCGCGGACCCCGGGTCCACGTGCCCGTCCGTCGTGGTTCATCTCGCAGTTCCTCGTCAATCTCGTACATCACGCAGCTCAAGGAGAGTCATCGAGCGATGGCCGGTCCAGCGTTCCGCGCCGCCGCCGTCCGGGTGCGCGTCCCCGCCACCAGTGCCAACCTCGGCCCGGGTTTCGACGCCTTCGGCCTGTCACTGGGGCTCTATGACGACGTGGTCGTCCGGGTGGCCGACTCAGGACTGCACATCGACATCGCGGGTGAGGGCAGCGAGACGCTGCCGCGCGACGAGAAGCATCTCCTCGTACGTTCCCTGCGCACCGCCTTCGACCTGCTCGGCGGACAGCCGCGCGGCCTCGAGATCGTGTGCGCCAACCGCATTCCGCACGGCCGGGGTCTCGGCTCCTCGTCGGCCGCCATCTGCGCCGGCATCGTCGCCGCGCGCGCGGTGACCATAGGCGGGGACAGCAGGCTCGACGACACCGCGCTCCTGGAGCTCGCGACCGAGATCGAGGGGCACCCCGACAACGTCGCGGCCTGTCTGCTCGGCGGATTCGCGCTCTCCTGGATGGAGTCGGGCGCCGCGCGCGCCATCAGGATGGACCCCGCGGACTCCATCGTTCCGGTGGTCTTCGTCCCCGGAAAGCCCGTGCTCACGGAGACCGCGCGCGGTCTGCTGCCGCGCACCGTCCCGCATGTCGACGCCGCCGCCAACGCGGGCCGCGCCGCACTGCTCGTCGAGGCTCTGACGCGGCGCCCCGAGCTGCTGCTGCCCGCCACCGAGGACCGGCTGCACCAGGATTACCGCGCACCGGCGATGCCGGAGAGCGCCGCGCTCGTCGAGCGTCTGCGCGCCGACGGCATCCCGGCTGTGATCTCCGGCGCGGGACCCACGGTCCTCGCGCTCGCGGACCGCGCGTCGGCCGACAAGGTGGCCGATCTCGCAGGTCAGGGCTGGGCCGCCAACCGTCTTGACCTCGACGCACAGGGGGCGTGCGTGCTGCCCCTGGCACCTGTCGAGGTCGATTGACGACGCACGGTTGCCGGATTTGGAGAGGGGGAATGTTTGTTGGATCCGGTAGTGTTAACCTCAAGTCTGCACCCGACCCCACCATGGCGAGGTGCTTCGCGTCCCTGTCCGGGACACCCATTCTTCCGGGAGCCTCCCAAACTGCTACGTGCCTTGCATTGGGTGCTATGCGCTGAGCAGTGCTGAGCACGCTCCGGAACCGGCGTGACCGAGCCGATGACACCGAACCTCAGTGCCACGGCTCAGGAATCGTCATCACCAGCAATGTCTTCCGCCGCTTAGGCGGACCACCGCCCCGGCACGGTCCACACAGCAAGGGCCAATGCCGGACAGCACAACCGGTCGCCGAGCCAGACAGGCCGACGTCCGCTCCAGGGAAGGACCCTTCGTGAGCGACACCACCGATCTGATGGGCGCACGTGTCGAGGAGACCGCTGCCGCGCCCGCCACGGACGCCTCCGCGCCTGCCACCGGTGCCGGCTCCAGGCGACGCCGCGGTACCGGCCTCGAGGGCATGGTGCTGGCCGAGCTGCAGCAGGTCGCGTCCGGCCTCGGTATCAGGGGCACCGCGCGGATGCGCAAGAGCCAGCTGATCGAGGTCATCAAGGAGGCCCAGGCCGGAGGGGGTGCCCCGGCCAAGGCCGCGTCCGACGACGCCGCCGAGACCAAGCCGAAGCGCCGCGCCACCTCCAAGGCCCGTACGGGTGACGAGTCCGCCGCCCCGGCCGCGGACAAGGCCGAGAAGGCCGCCGAGAAGGCCGTGGCCCAGCAGCAGATCGAGATCCCCGGCCAGCCGGCCGGCGGTCCGTCCCGCACGGGCGAGGCCGACCGCGGGGCGGACGACGCCCCCGCCGAGCGCCGCCGTCGCCGTGCCACCGCCGAGGCGGGCAGCCCCGAGGCGGTCACCGCCGAGGCGAAGAGCGAGTCGAAGGCCGAGACGCAGGGCGACGCCGAGGGCGCCGAAGGCCGTCGTGAGCGGCGCGACCGCCGTGACCGCGACCGGGGCGGCCGTGACCGCGACCGCCGTCCGGCCAAGGGTGACGAGCAGCAGGGCGGCCAGGGTGCCGGCCAGCAGCGCCCGGACCGTCAGGAGCGCCAGGACCGCCCCGACCGTCAGCAGCAGGGCGGCAGCCGTCAGGACCGTCAGCAGCCCCGTGACAACGCCCCGCGTGACAACGGTCCGCGTGACAACGGCCCGCAGGACGACGACGACTTCGAGGGCGGCCGCCGCGGCCGGCGTGGCCGTTACCGGGACCGCCGTGGCCGTCGTGGACGCGACGAGATCGCCGAGCCGCAGGTCGCCGACGACGACGTGCTGATCCCCGTCGCGGGCATCCTCGACATCCTCGACAACTACGCGTTCATCCGTACGTCGGGCTACCTGCCGGGTCCCAACGACGTGTACGTCTCCCTCGCCCAGGTCCGCAAGAACGGTCTGCGCAAGGGTGACCATGTCACCGGCGCGGTCCGTCAGCCCAAGGACGGTGAGCGCCGCGAGAAGTTCAACGCGCTCGTGCGCCTGGACTCGACCAACGGCATGGCCCCCGACTCCGGTCGCGGCCGGCCGGAGTTCAACAAGCTCACGCCGCTGTACCCGCAGGACCGGCTCCGTCTGGAGACCGACCCGGGTGTGCTGACGACGCGCATCATCGACCTCGTCGCGCCGATCGGAAAGGGCCAGCGCGGTCTGATCGTGGCCCCGCCGAAGACCGGCAAGACCATGATCATGCAGGCGATCGCCAACGCGATCACGCACAACAACCCCGAGTGCCACCTGATGGTCGTCCTGGTCGACGAGCGTCCGGAAGAGGTCACCGACATGCAGCGGTCGGTCAAGGGCGAGGTCATCTCCTCGACCTTCGACCGTCCGGCAGAGGACCACACCACGGTCGCCGAGCTCGCCATCGAGCGTGCCAAGCGTCTGGTGGAGCTGGGCCACGACGTCGTCGTGCTGCTCGACTCGATCACGCGTCTGGGCCGTGCGTACAACCTCGCCGCCCCGGCCTCCGGCCGCATCCTGTCCGGTGGTGTCGACTCGACCGCGCTGTACCCGCCGAAGCGCTTCTTCGGTGCCGCGCGCAACATCGAGGACGGCGGCTCGCTGACCATCCTGGCCACCGCGCTCGTCGACACCGGCTCGCGCATGGACGAGGTCATCTTCGAGGAGTTCAAGGGCACCGGCAACGCCGAGCTCAAGCTCGACCGGAAGCTCGCCGACAAGCGTGTCTTCCCGGCGGTGGACGTCGACGCGTCCGGTACCCGTAAGGAAGAGCTGCTGCTCGGCAGCGACGAGCTCGCCATCACCTGGAAGCTGCGTCGCGTGCTCCACGCGCTCGACCAGCAGCAGGCGATCGAGCTGCTGCTCGACAAGATGAAGCAGACGAAGTCGAACGCCGAGTTCCTGCTCCAGATCCAGAAGACGACGCCGTCGCCGGGCAACAACAACGACTGACGTCTTCGCGACCGAGGTCGTTCGCGACCGGAGTTCGCAGGGCAGAAACCGCAAAGGGCCGCCCCCGTCACCCAGGTGACGGGGGCGGCCCTTTGCGCTGTTCGGCACACGTGTACGATCGCGCCCTTGAACAACTGCTGAAGCAGATCTGAACTCTTATCTCTGAGGGGGGACTTGAGTGGATACGTCCACGTCCGGAGGCGGTAGGCACAGACGCCGCATACGGATCGCCGTTCCGTTCGCCGCGGCGGGCCTCGCCGCGGTGGTCGCCGGCGCGCTTCTGATGTCGTCCGCGAACGCCGCGCCCAGCGCGACGCCGCCGACTCCGACCGTGCGGCCCACCCACTCGACGCCGTCCCAGGCCACGCTGGAGAAGCGTGTGGCGGACGCCGTCGCCGGTGACGACATCGCGGGCCGGACGACTCGGAAGGCGTCCCTGAGCGCCGGAACGAACACGGCGAGGGTCGACCCGAAGATCATCGGTGGTACGACGACCACCATCTCCACGGCCCCGTGGATGGCGCAGCTCTGGTACTCCGACAGGAACGCCGGCATCGGCTTCTTCTGCGGCGGTTCCGTCGTGGCGCCGACGAAGATCCTCACGGCCGCGCACTGCGTCAAGGGCTACGACTGGAAGGCCCACGGCGCCGTCGTCACCGGCACGGCCCAGCTCGCGAGCGGCAGCACGCTGCCGTCGGGAGCCACGGTCAGCGCTCCCTGGCGCCAGTGGAACCACCCGTCGTACAGCTCGACGACCATCGACAACGACATCGCGATCATCACGCTGGCGAACCCCGTCAGCGCGAAGCCGATCCGCATGACGACGTCGGGCGACACCGCGTCGTACGCGTCCGGCACCAAGGCCACGCTCTACGGCTGGGGCCGCACCACCTCCACCACGCAGGACATCTCCCCGGCGCTGAAGACGGCAACGCTGCCGATCAACTCCGACGCCACCTGCAGGACCACGTACGGCACCGACTTCGTCGCGGGCCACATGGTCTGCGCGGGCACCAAGGCGACCGGCACCGACGCCGGCACCACCACGGCCTGCAACGGTGACTCGGGCGGCCCGCTGATCGTGAACGGCCGCATCGTCGGTGTCGTCTCCTGGGGTGTCGAGGACTGCGTCGCGAAGGGCGCGTACAGCGTCTTCTCGAAGGTCACCACCTACGCCGGCGCCGCCTACCCGCGCGTCGAGGACACCAACCTGAGCGGCGACCACAAGGCCGACCTGTGGGTCCGCAACTCGTCGACCAAGACGGGTTACTCGAAGGACTCCAAGGGCACCTCGTTCGCCGCGCGCGTCTCGTGGGGCGGCTGGGCCGGCGTCAACACCGTCGTCCAGGCGGACCTGAACCGTGACGGCTACCAGGACCTCGTGGTGCGCGACAGCGCCAGCGGAGACATCTTCTGGATGCACTACGTGAAGTCGATCGACGACTGGTCGACGGACAAGATCTTCACCAACTGGAAGGCCCGCACCCGCATCATCGCCCCCGGCGACATCACCGGCGACGGCCTGCCCGACCTTCTCTCCGTCGACTCCACCGGAGCGATGTGGGAGTACCCGGGCAAGGGCAACGGCACCTTCTCCGCGCGGATCCAGGTCCGCACCGGCTGGAACCAGTACAACTCCATCCGCGGGCACGGTGACTTCACCGGCGACGGCAAGCCCGACCTGATCGCGCGCAGCAGCTCCGGCTCGTACGTCTACCTGTACAAGGGCACCGGCAAGACCGGCAGCGACGCCTTCTCCAGCCGCATCAAGGTGCGCACGTGGGCCGGCTACGACGCCTTCGACGCGCCCGGTGACGTGACCGGCGACGGCAAGGCCGACTTCCTCGCCCGCACCCCCGGCGGCACGCTCTACCTGTACCCCGGGACCGGAAAGGCCACCAGCGAGATCTTTGCCACAAGGATCTCGGTAGGTACCGATTTCAAGCAGTACGACATCTTCGGCTGACATCGCAGGTGAGCAGGGTTCTCCCCGCTCCGGCCGAGCATAAAACGATCACGCAAAGTGCCCACCGCGTCACGCGGTGGGCACTTTGCGTCGTGCAACCCTTTCCCGAGTTTCCCCGTCTGACCGTACGGAGTGACCATGGAGCGGTACGCCTCGTCACGACCAGATGGGCCTGGCCCTGAAAGCAGGGGGTAACCGACCGCAAAGAGGAAGCCGAGGTACACATGCCCGCCGAGAGCACGCCGGAGCCCGCCATACCGGGCGACCCCGGCAACAGCACCCCGCCCCGCCCGAAGGGCAGCCGCCGCAAGCCCCGCAGCGCGCGGAGCAAGGCCCTGCTCGTCACGGCCTGGACCGCGGCGGGTGTCGTGGCGCTCGGCGGCGCCGGAGCCGGCTATCTGTTCTTCAAGCTCAACGGCAACCTCAAGAGCGTCGACATCAACCAGGCGCTCGGCAGCGACCGGCCCCTGAAGGTCGACAACGGCTCGGAGAACATCCTGGTCCTCGGCTCCGACACCCGCTCCGGCACCAACAAGAAGCTGGGCGGCGGCACCGACGACGGCAGCGCCCGCTCCGACACCGCGATGATCGTCCACGTGTACAAGGGCCACAAGCGGGCCAGCGTGGTCTCGATCCCCCGGGACACCCTCGTGAAGCGGCCCTCCTGCACCGACTCCCGGGGCACCGTCCACGGCGCGGTCTCCGACGCGATGTTCAACTCCGCCTACTCCACCGGCGGCGCCGCCTGCGCGGTGAAGACCGTCGAGTCCATGACCGGCATCCGCATGGACCACTACATCGAGGTCGACTTCAGCGGCTTCCAGAAGCTGATCGACGACCTCGGCGGCGTCACGGTCACCACGACCAAGGCCATCTCCGACAAGGAGAGCCATCTGCACCTCTCGGCCGGGTCCCACGAGCTCAACGGCAAGCAGGCGCTCGGCCTGGTCCGTACCCGGCACGGCGTCGGCGACGGTTCCGACCTCGGCCGCATCCAGCTCCAGCAGGCGTTCATGAAGGCGCTCGTCGACCAGGTCAAGCACATCGGGCTCCTGTCCAACCCGAAAAAGCTGTACGACCTCGCCGACACCGCGACCAAGACGGTGACCACCGACTCCGACCTCGGCAGCGTCACCGACCTCGCGTCCTTCGCGGGCGGCCTCAAGCGCATCGGCTCGTCCCACATGACCATGGTGACGATGCCGGTCCAGTACGACCCGGCCGACGGCAACCGCGTCCTGGTGGACAAGGCCAAGGCCGAGCTGGTGTGGAAGGCCCTGGCGGCCGACCGGCCGATCCCCAAGGCCGCCACCGAGGGAACCGCCACCGGCACCGCGAAGGGCGTCGTCAGCCCCGGCTGAGCCCCGGCGGACACGCCCGCGGGCCGGCCCGCCGCCCCCCGGCCGACGTGCACGCGCGCCCACCCGCCGCGCCCGGCCGCCAAGCGCGCAGGTCAGCCCCCTCCGGCCCGCGCCACGGCCGCGGGGAATAGATCGCCGCGTCCCCCCGTTTTGGGGGATACGGCCAGTGCTGGCAGACTGGTACGTCGGTCCCGGTTCACGCACCCGCATCCAGCGGCGGCGACCCGGCGCCCTCCCGAAACTAGGAGACACCTTGAAGCGCGACATCCACCCCGAGTACGTCGAGACGCAGGTCAGCTGCACCTGTGGCGCGTCGTTCACCACTCACAGCACGATCTCCAGCGGCACCATCCGCGCCGAGGTCTGCTCCGAGTGCCACCCGTTCTACACGGGCAAGCAGAAGATCCTCGACACCGGTGGCCGTGTGGCCCGCTTCGAGGCCCGCTTCGGCAAGGCTGCCGCTGCCAGCAAGTAGCGAGCCCACAGCGCCGGTCTTCGGAGTCCCCCGCACGGGGACCCCGGGACCGGCGCTTTGCGGTCCAGCCCCCTCCCCGGGCTCTCGACGCGTTCGAGCAAGGGGAACCCCACGCCGTACCTACGTCCCCGCACCCTGCACGGAGCCGGGGACAGTCCATTGGAGCCGGAGATGTTCGAGGCGGTCGAGGAACTGATCGGCGAGCACGCCGATCTGGAGAAGAAGCTCGCTGACCCGTCGGTCCACGCCGACCAGGCCAACGCGCGCAAGCTCAACAAGCGCTACGCCGAGCTGACCCCGATCGTCGCGACGTACCGCTCCTGGAAGCAGACCGGGGACGACATCGGCACGGCCAAGGAGTTCGCCGCCGACGACCCCGACTTCGCCGCCGAGGTCAAGGACCTGGAGAAGCAGCGCGAGGAGCTCACCGAGAAGCTCCGCCTGCTGCTCGTCCCGCGCGACCCGAGCGACGACAAGGACGTCATCCTGGAGATCAAGGCGGGCGCCGGCGGTGACGAGTCCGCCCTGTTCGCCGGTGACCTGCTGCGCATGTACCTGCGCTACGCCGAGCGCGTCGGCTGGAAGACCGAGCTCATCGACGCCACCGAGTCCGAGCTCGGCGGCTACAAGGACGTCCAGGTCGCCGTGAAGACCAAGGGCGGCCAGGGCGCCACCGAGCCCGGCCAGGGCGTCTGGGCCCGCCTGAAGTACGAGGGCGGCGTGCACCGCGTGCAGCGCGTGCCCTCCACCGAGTCGCAGGGCCGTATCCACACCTCCGCCGCCGGCGTGCTCGTCACGCCCGAGGCCGAGGAGGTCGATGTCGAGATCCTCGCGAACGACCTGCGGATCGACGTCTACCGCTCCTCGGGCCCCGGCGGCCAGTCCGTCAACACGACCGACTCCGCGGTGCGCATCACGCACATTCCCACCGGAGTCGTCGCTTCCTGCCAGAACGAGAAGAGCCAGCTCCAGAACAAGGAGCAGGCCATGCGTATCCTGCGCTCCAGGCTCCTCGCGGCGGCGCAGGAGGAGGCGGAGCGGGAGGCCTCCGACGTCCGCCGCAGCCAGGTCCGTACCGTCGACCGCTCCGAGAAGATCCGTACGTACAACTTCCCGGAGAATCGCATCTCGGACCACCGCGTCGGCTTCAAGGCGTACAACTTGGACCAGGTCCTCGACGGAGAGCTCGACGCCGTCATCCAGGCCTGCGTCGACGCGGACTCGGCCGCCAAGCTCGCCGCCGCGTAACAGACGACAACAGCTCGGCGCCGTACACCTCACGACAACAGCTCAGCCCCGGAGGACCAGCGTGAACCTGCTGCTCGCGGAAGTGGCCCAGGCCACCCAGCGGCTGGCCGACGCCGGCGTGCCCTCGCCGCGCAACGACGCGGAGGAGCTCGCCGCCTTCGTGCACGGCGTGAAGCGGGGCGAGCTGCACAGTGTCAAGGACACGGACTTCGACGCCCGCTACTGGGAGGTGACCGCGCGCCGCGAGGCCCGCGAGCCGCTCCAGCACATCACGGGGCGCGCCTACTTCCGCTACCTCGAACTCCAGGTGGGACCCGGCGTCTTCGTCCCCCGCCCGGAGACCGAGTCGGTCGTCGGCTGGGCCATAGACGCCGTCCGCGCGATGGACGTCGTCGAACCGCTGATCGTCGACCTGTGCACCGGCTCGGGCGCCATCGCGCTCGCCCTCGCCCAGGAGGTCCCGCGCTCCCGCGTGCACGCCGTGGAGCTGTCCGAGGACGCCCTCCGGTGGACGCGCAAGAACGTCGAGGGGTCCAGGGTCGACCTGCGCCAGGGGGACGCCCTCGCGTCGTTCCCCGACCTCGACGGCCAGGTCGACCTGGTGATCTCCAACCCGCCGTACATCCCGCTCACCGAATGGGAGTACGTACAGCCGGAGGCCCGCGACTACGACCCCGAACTCGCCCTGTTCTCCGGCGAGGACGGACTCGACCTCATCCGCGGCATCGAGCGCACCGCGCACCGGCTGCTGCGCCCCGGCGGTGTCGTCGTCATCGAGCACGCCGACACCCAGGGCGGACAGGTGCCGTGGATCTTCACCGAGGAGCGGGGCTGGGCCGACGCGGCCGACCACCCGGACCTCAACAACCGGCCGCGGTTCGCGACCGCCCGCAAGGCGATGCCGTGAGCGCGGCCCGCCAGGCCCCGGCGCGCGCCGCCCTCGCGCGCCCGCGCCCCGCGTCCGCCCGCATCGCGTTTCTTCGCACCCCCAGCCAGCAGTACGTGTATGAGGAGGCCCGCTAAATGGCACGGCGATACGACACCAACGACGCGACCGACCGCTCCACAGGTCTGCGTGAGGCGGCGTCCGCCGTCCGCCGTGGCGAACTGGTGGTCCTCCCCACCGACACCGTCTACGGCATCGGCGCCGACGCGTTCACCTCGGAGGCCGTCGCCGATCTGCTCGACGCCAAGGGCCGGGGCCGCAACATGCCCACCCCCGTCCTCATCGGCTCCCCGAACACCCTGCACGGCCTCGTCACGGACTTCTCCGAGATGGCCTGGGAGCTCGTCGACGCGTTCTGGCCGGGTGCCCTGACCCTCGTCGCCAAGCACCAGCCCTCGCTCCAGTGGGACCTGGGGGACACCCGGGGCACGGTGGCGATCCGTATGCCGCTGCACCCGGTCGCCATCGAGCTCCTCACGGAGGTCGGCCCGATGGCCGTGTCCTCCGCCAACCTCACCGGCCACCCCGCGCCGGAGGACTGCGACGCCGCCCAGGGCATGCTCGGCGACTCCGTCTCGGTCTACCTGGACGGCGGCCCGACCCCCGGCAACGTGCCCTCCTCGATCGTCGACGTCACCGGCAAGGTGCCCGTCCTGCTGCGCGCCGGCGCACTGTCGGCGGAGGAGCTCCGGAAGGTCGTACCCGACCTCGAGGTGGCGAATTGACAGCCCCCGAGGCCTCCGGGCTCCCCGCTCGGCCGGAGCAGGGAGCAGCCCCATGCGTGGCATAGGCACGGGGATCACCGGGACCGGCGGATCCCCGAACGGGTCCTTCCGCATCCTCTATGTCAGCACCGGCAACGTGTGCCGCTCGCCGATCACCGAGCGGCTGACCCGGCATGCCCTGGCCGACCGGCTGGGCGACCCCCTGTGGGGCGGTCTCATCGTGGAGAGCGCCGGCACCTGGGGCCACGAGGGCGCGCCCATGGAGGCCAACGCGGCGACCGTGCTGACCGACTTCGGCGCGGACCCCTCCGGCTTCGTGGGGCGTGAGCTCCTCGACGACCACGTCATCCGCGCCGACCTGGTCCTGACGGCCACCCGCGACCACCGGGCCCAGGTCATCTCCATGGGTCACTCCGCCGGTCTGCGCACCTTCACGCTGAAGGAGTTCACCCGGCTGGTGCGCGCCATAGACCCCGCGACCCTGCCGCCCCTCCGGGACGGCGTGATCGAGCGTGCCGTCGCCCTGGTGCGGGCCGCCGCCGCGCTGCGCGGCTGGCTGCTGGCCCCGACGGCGGAGGCCGACGAGGTGTTCGACCCGTACGGGGCGCCCCTGCCGTTCTTCCGGTCCATCGGGGACGAGATCAACGAGGCACTGGACCCGGTCGTCACCGCTCTGACGGGGGTACCCGCGCGGACGTGACACCGGGCGTGCCACCGGTCCCGGTTCTACATTGGACATAAGCGTCCCCCCGCAGATGTCCGGAGTCCACCATGCCGGTCGCCACCATGCCCGATGCGGATGTACTGAGCCGCCAGGATCCCGAGCTCGCCGAGATCCTGCGCGGTGAGCTGGACCGGCAGTCGACCACGTTGCAGCTCATCGCGGCGGAGAACTTCACCTCGCCGGCCGTGCTGGCGGCGCTCGGCTCGCCGCTGGCGAACAAGTACGCCGAGGGCTATCCCGGCGCCCGCCATCACGGCGGCTGCGAGATCGTCGACGTCGCCGAGCGGATCGCCGTCGACCGCGCCAAGGCCCTCTTCGGGGCCGATCACGCCAACGTGCAGTCCCATTCCGGGAGTTCGGCCGTGCTGGCCGCGTACGCCGCCCTGCTGCGGCCCGGTGACACCGTGCTGGCGATGGGCCTGCCCTTCGGCGGTCATCTCACGCACGGGTCGCCCGCGAACTTCTCGGGCCGCTGGTTCGACTTCGTCGGCTACGGCGTCGAGGCGGAGTCGGGACTGATCGACTACGAGCAGGTGCGCACCCTGGCCCGCGCACGTCGCCCCAAGGCCGTCGTCTGCGGGTCGATCTCGTACCCCCGGCACATCGACTACGCGCTGTTCCGGGAGATCGCCGACGAGGTCGGCGCCTATCTCATCGCGGACGCCGCCCATCCGATCGGGCTCGTCGCGGGGGGAGCGGCGCCGAACCCGGTGCCGTACGCGGACGTCGTGTGCGCCACCACGCACAAGGTGCTGCGCGGGCCGCGCGGCGGGATGGTCCTGTGCGGCGGCGAGCTGGCCGAGCGGGTCGACCGGGCCGTCTTCCCGTTCACGCAGGGCGGTGCGCAGATGAACGCCATCGCGGCGAAGGCGGTCGCGTTCGGCGAGGCGGCGACCCCGGCCTTCACGGCGTACGCCCATCAGGTGACCGCGAACGCGCGGGTGCTGGCCGCGGGGCTCGAGGCGGAGGGGCTCGCGGTCACCACGGGCGGCACCGACACCCATCTGCTGGTCGCGGATCCGGTGCCGCTCGGCGTAGACGGGCGGACCGCGCGGGGCCGGCTGGCCGCGGCCGGTATGGTCCTCGACACCTGTGCGTTGCCTCACGGCGACGCCCGCGGCCTGCGGCTCGGTACCGCGGCGCTGACCACGCAGGGGATGGACGAGCCGGAGATGGCGCGGGTCGCGGCCCTGTTCGCGGGGGTGCTGCGGGACGAGATCGACAGCCGGACGGCACGGGAAGAGGTGCGGGAACTGACGGGAAGATTTCCGCCTTATCCGGACTGACCGGGGGTACGCGTACCGAGCCGCACAGCCACACGTGCAACCATCGTCGCTACCCGAAAGTCCTCAACCATATGCGTGCATCGCTAGGGTGTGGGGCTGTGATGGCCAGCGAGACCTGTGGGGAAGCCCGTGCGTGAATACCTGCTGACGCTCTGCATCACGGCCGCGGTGACGTACCTGCTGACAGGGCCGGTACGGAAATTCGCGATCGTGGCCGGAGCCATGCCGGAAATCCGGGCGCGTGACGTGCACCGTGAACCCACGCCGAGGCTCGGCGGCATCGCGATGTTCTTCGGTCTGTGCGCCGGTCTGCTGGTCGCGGACCACCTGACGAACCTCAACGAGGTCTTCGCCGACTCGAACGAACCGCGCGCCCTGCTCTCTGGAGCCGCGCTGATCTGGCTGATCGGCGTGCTGGACGACAAGTTCGAGATCGACGCCCTGATCAAGCTCGGCGGCCAGATGATCGCCGCCGGCGTGATGGTCATGCAGGGTCTGACGATTCTGTGGCTGCCGATCCCCGGGGTCGGCCTGGTCGCGCTGACCCAGTGGCAGGGCACGCTCCTGACGGTGGCGCTCGTCGTCATCACGATCAACGCGGTCAACTTCGTGGACGGCCTCGACGGGCTGGCCGCCGGCATGGTGTGCATCGCGTCCGCCGCGTTCTTCCTGTACGCCTACCGGATCTGGTACTCGTACGGCATCGAGGCGGCCGCCCCGGCGACGCTGTTCGCGGCGATCCTGATGGGCATGTGCCTGGGCTTCCTGCCGCACAACATGCATCCCGCGCGGATCTTCATGGGCGACTCGGGGTCGATGCTCATCGGGCTGGTGCTGGCCGCCGGCGCCATCTCCATCACCGGGCAGATCGACCCCGATGTGATGAACCTCTTCACCGGTTCCCCGCGCAACACCGTGCACCAGACGGTGCCCGTGTTCATCCCGCTGCTGCTACCGCTGACGATCATCGCGATCCCCGCCGCCGACCTGGTGCTCGCGATCGTGCGGCGCACCTGGCGCGGGCAGTCGCCGTTCGCCGCGGACCGGGGGCATCTGCACCATCGCCTCCTGGAGGTCGGCCACTCGCACAGCCGCGCGGTCCTGATCATGTACTTCTGGTCGGCGCTGATCGCGTTCGGTGCCCTCGCGTACTCGGTCAACTCCGGGGCCATGTGGAGCGTGCTCACCATCGCGGCGCTCAGCGCCGTCGGTCTCGTGCTGCTCCTGCTGCCGCGCTTCACGCCGCGTGCCCCGCGCTGGGCCGAGCACCTCTTGCCGCCGCGCTACCGCCGCCGCAGGGCCGCCGCGGCCACCGCGGGGGACGTGGCGCCCGTGACCCACGAGGCTGCGTCGGCGGGCGAGCCGGACGAGGCGCGTGAGCACCGTGCTCCGGCGGCTGCCGGAGTCTCAGGAGTCAACGGAGCGACGGCGATCGGAACCCGTCCGCGACTCCTGGACCGGCGTGAGGCCGAGTCCTCGCGCTGAGCCGAAGGTAAGAATCTGACTAACGCGTGACCAAATCGTGGGGGAGTAAAGCGCCCCAATATCAGACAAAGGGGCGCTTGAAATGCACAGACGCGCAGCTTCACTCTCATGTGTGACAGTCAGCACACCAACCAGGTAAAGACCTCATCAAATAGTTTGTGATACGGTTCACGAGAACCCAGGGCAGAGCCGAAGGACCCCTGTACGACGGTCCTTTGGCGTGAGGTTCTCTCTCAGCCCGGGACTACGCTCGTCCATGACGACACGCCCCCCTTAGCAAGCGGAGTTGCCGCCATGCCGTCCAATGACGCCCGGATCCTCCTTCAGGCCGCCGTACCCACGGCTGCCGTCGGCGCGATTGCCGCCGTCGTCAGCGGTGTGGTCGCCGGCGGCAAGGGAGCGCTCGGGGCGGTCGTCGCGACGCTGGTGGTGCTTCTCTTCATGGGGCTCGGCCTCTACGTCCTGCAGCGCACCGCCAAATCGCTTCCGCACTTGTTCCAGGCGATGGGTCTCCTGCTCTACACGGCACAAATTCTTCTGCTCTTCATCTTTGTCGCCGCGTTCAAGAACACATCGCTGTTCAATCCCAAGTCCTTCGCGCTCACCCTGGTCGTCACCACACTCGTGTGGATCGGCGCACAGGCACGTGCCCATATGAAGGCCAAGATCCTCTACGTCGAACCCGACTCCTCGAAGGCCGAAAAGCCCGAAAACAAGGGGCACTCGTCGTGAGGGGTAGGGCCGGGATAAGTGCACGCAGGAGATCCTGCTATCGTCCGGTGCCAACTGCGGCATCGCGGGCGCGGGCATCTGAGCTGACGCCTGTTCGATCGCGAGGCTTGATGCCCCTCTGCCGCCCCCACATCCGTAACACCAGCCCAGTGCCGAACCGCGGCTGCGCGCCGCGCCGACACAACGAGGATGCCGTACCTATGCGCCACGCTGAAGGAGCCCGCGGTGAGTGCTGACCCGACGCAGGTGCTCGCCTTCGAGACCGACTGCCACATCTTCGACGGTTGTGGCTTCCCGGCACCCGGCCTGCACTCGTTCCTGTTCGAGCCTCTCTGGGGCGACGGGGACAGCAACTTGTACTTCAACAAGACGATGCTCCTGGCGCTGCTCGGCTCGATCGTCATCGTCGCCTTCTTCTGGGCCGCCTTCCGCAAGCCGAAGGTCGTCCCGGGCAAGCTGCAGATGGTCGCGGAGACCGGCTACGACTTCATCCGTCGCGGCGTCGTCTACGAGACGATCGGCAAGAAGGAAGGCGAGAAGTACGTTCCGCTGATCGTCTCGCTGTTCTTCTTCATCTGGATGATGAACCTCTGGTCGATCATTCCCGTCGCCCAGTTCCCGGTCACGGCGATCATCTCGTACCCCGCGGTACTGGCCGGCATCGTCTACATCGTCTGGGTGTCCCTGACGTTCAAGCGCCACGGATTCGTCGGAGCGTTCAAGAACTTCAGCGGCTACGACAAGTCGCTCGGCCCGGTTCTTCCGCTGGCCATGTTCATCGAGCTGCTCTCGAACCTGATCGTCCGGCCGTTCACGCACGCGGTGCGACTCTTCGCGAACATGTTCGCGGGTCACACGCTGCTGCTGCTGTTCACGATCGCCACCTGGTACCTGCTCAACGGCTTCGGGATCGTCTACTCGGGCGTCTCGTTCATCATGGTCATCGTCATGACGGCCTTCGAGCTGTTCATCCAGGCCCTGCAGGCGTACGTGTTCGTGCTGCTGACCTGCACCTTCATCCAGGGCGCGCTGGCCGAGCACCACTGAGCGCCCTTCCCCGCACCCCGCATTCGTCCGGTGGCCACCCCCCACCGGTCCGTAAAGAAAAGGAAGAACTGGCATGTCCCAGACCCTTGCCGCTGTCTCCGGCTCGCTCGGCTCGATCGGTTACGGCCTCGCGGCCATCGGCCCCGGCGTCGGCGTCGGCATCATCTTCGGTAACGGCACCCAGGCTCTCGCCCGTCAGCCCGAGGCCGCCGGTCTGATCCGCGCCAACCAGATCCTCGGCTTCGCCTTCTGTGAGGCGCTCGCCCTCATCGGTCTGGTCATGCCGTTCGTCTACGGCACCTGATCCACCCGATCAGCGACAGCCCACTAGACGAAAGGCACTGACATGAGCCACCTGCTCATTCTGGCGGCCGAGGAGAAGGAAAACCCCCTCGTCCCGCCGATCCCCGAGCTTGTCATCGGCCTGCTCGCCTTCGTCATCGTCTTCGGCTTCCTGGCCTGGAAGCTTCTCCCGAACATCAACAAGGTTCTGGAGCAGCGTCGCGAGGCCATCGAGGGCGGTATCGAAAAGGCCGAGGCCGCGCAGACCGAGGCCCAGAGCGTTCTCGAGCAGTACAAGGCTCAGCTCGCCGAGGCCCGTCACGAGGCCGCGCGCCTGCGCCAGGACGCCCAGGAACAGGGCGCCACGCTCATCGCCGAGATGCGCGCGGAAGGCCAGCGGCAGCGCGACGAGATCCTCGCCGCCGGTCACACGCAGATCGAGGCCGACCGCAAGGCCGCCGCTCAGTCGCTGCGTCAGGACGTCGGCACGCTTGCCACCGACCTGGCCGGCAAGCTCGTCGGCGAGTCCCTCGAGGACCACGCCCGCCAGAGCCGTGTCATCGACCGTTTCCTCTCCGAGCTTGAGGAGAAGGCCGAGGCGGCTCGATGACTGCACACGGAGCGAGCCGCGAGGCAACCGCAGCCGCACGTGAGCGTCTCGACGCGCTGACGGACTCGACGTCCGTGGACGCGGCCCAGCTCGCCGACGAGCTGGCCGCGGTCACCACGCTGCTTCACCGCGAGGTGTCGCTGCGTCGGGTCCTCACCGACCCGGCGCAGCCCGGCGAGGCCAAGGCCGAGCTGGTCCAGCGCCTGCTCGGCGGCCAGGTGGGCGGCAGTGCCGCAGACCTGGTGTCCGGCATGGTGCGTTCCCGCTGGTCGCAGCCCCGCGACCTGGTGGACGCCCTCGAAGAGCTCACCGCCACCGCCGACCTCACGGCGGCGCAGCGGACGGGCTCGCTCGACAACGTCGAGGACGAGCTGTTCCGCTTCGGCCGGATCGTCGCCTCGAACACCGAGCTGCGCGCCGCGCTGACCGACCGGGCTGCCACCACGGCGGCCAAGAGCGAGCTGCTGCACAGCCTGCTCGGCGGCCGGGCCGACGTGACGACCGAGCGTCTGGTGACGCGTCTCGTGACCGCGCCGCGCGGACGTAGCCTGGAAGCGGGACTCGAGTCCCTGTCCAAGCTCGCCGCCGAGCGCCGCGACCGCATGGTCGCCGTGGTCACCTCCGCGGTGCCGCTGAGCGACGGACAGAAGCAGCGCCTCGGCGCCGCTCTGGCGAAGCTCTACGGCCGCCCGATGCACCTCAACCTCGACGTGGACCCCGATGTCCTCGGCGGGATCCGGGTGCAGGTCGGCGACGAGGTCATCAACGGCTCCATCGCGGACCGTCTCGAGGACGCCGCCCGCCGCATGGCGAGCTAGTAACCACACAAGCAGTACGCAATTACGGCCCTGGTTGGGCCGTGCAGAGGATTCACCTCTCATCGGGGGGAGTCCCCCATCCCCCCAAGTGAAACTTCGGGCCCAACAAGGAGAGCAGGGAACCCAGATGGCGGAGCTCACGATCCGGCCGGAGGAGATCCGGGACGCACTGGAGAACTTTGTCCAGTCGTACCAGCCGGACGCGGCCTCGCGCGAGGAGGTCGGTACGGTCACCGTCGCCGGCGACGGTATCGCCAAGATCGAGGGTCTTCCCTCGGCCATGGCGAACGAGCTGCTGAAGTTCGAGGACGGAACCCTCGGCCTCGCGCTGAACCTGGAAGAGCGCGAGATCGGTGCGGTCATCCTCGGCGAGTTCAGCGGTATCGAAGAGGGCCAGCCGGTGCAGCGCACCGGTGAGGTGCTGTCCGTCGCCGTGGGCGAGGGCTACCTCGGCCGCGTCGTCGACCCGCTCGGCAACCCGATCGACGGTCTCGGCGAGATCGAGACGTCCGGCCGCCGCGCCCTCGAGCTGCAGGCCCCGGGCGTCATGGTCCGCAAGTCGGTGCACGAGCCGATGGAGACGGGCTACAAGGCCGTCGACGCGATGACCCCGATCGGCCGTGGCCAGCGTCAGCTGATCATCGGCGACCGTCAGACCGGCAAGACCGCGCTGGCCGTCGACACGATCATCAACCAGCGCGACAACTGGCGCTCGGGCGACACCAAGAAGCAGGTCCGCTGCATCTACGTCGCCATCGGCCAGAAGGGTTCGACCATCGCCTCCGTGCGTGGCGCCCTCGAAGAGGCCGGCGCGCTGGAGTACACGACCATCGTCGCCGCCCCGGCGTCCGACCCGGCCGGCTTCAAGTACCTTGCGCCGTACACCGGTTCGGCCATCGGTCAGCAGTGGATGTACGAGGGCAAGCACGTCCTCATCATCTTCGACGACCTCTCGAAGCAGGCCGACGCCTACCGCGCCGTGTCCCTGCTGCTCCGCCGCCCGCCGGGCCGCGAGGCCTACCCCGGCGACGTCTTCTACCTGCACTCCCGTCTGCTGGAGCGCTGCGCGAAGCTCTCCGACGACCTGGGCGCCGGTTCGATGACGGGTCTGCCGATCGTCGAGACCAAGGCGAACGACGTGTCGGCGTTCATCCCGACCAACGTCATCTCCATCACCGACGGCCAGTGCTTCCTGGAGTCCGACCTGTTCAACGCCGGCCAGCGTCCGGCCCTGAACGTCGGTATCTCGGTCTCCCGCGTCGGTGGTTCCGCCCAGCACAAGGCGATGAAGCAGGTCTCCGGCCGTCTTCGCCTCGACCTGGCCCAGTACCGCGAGCTGGAGGCGTTCGCCGCCTTCGGTTCCGACCTGGACGCCGCGTCGAAGTCGCAGCTCGAGCGGGGTCAGCGTCTGGTCGAGCTGCTCAAGCAGGCTCAGTACCAGCCGATGGCCACCGAGGACCAGGTCGTCTCCGTGTGGTCCGCGACCACCGGCAAGATGGACGACGTCCCGGTCGCCGACATCCGCCGCTTCGAGAAGGAGCTCCTGGAGTACCTGCACCGCAAGGAGCAGGGCCTCATGACCTCCATCAAGGAGGGCGGCAAGATGTCGGACGACACGCTCACCGCCATCGCGGACGGCATCGCTGACTTCAAGAAGCAGTTCGAGACCTCGGACGGGAAGCTTCTCGGCGAGGACGCTCCGGCCGCCGCCAAGTGACGTAAGGAAGGGACCTGACTCATGGGAGCCCAGCTCCGGGTCTACAAGCGTCGCATCCGATCCGTCACCGCGACCAAGAAGATCACCAAGGCGATGGAGATGATCGCCGCCTCGCGCGTCGTCAAGGCGCAGCGCAAGGTGGCGGCCTCCACGCCCTACGCGACCGAGCTCACGCGCGCGGTCACGGCGGTCGGCACCGGCTCGAACACCAAGCACCCGCTGACCACGGAGGCGGAGACGGCGACCCGTTCCGCGGTTCTGCTCCTTACGAGCGACCGCGGACTGGCCGGCGCCTTCAACTCCAACGCCATCAAGGCGGCGGAGCTGTTGACCGCCCGTCTCGAGGCCGAGGGCAAGAAGGTCGACACGTACATCGTCGGCCGCCGCGGTCTGGCCCACTACAACTTCCGCGAGCGCAAGGTCGTGGAATCGTGGTCGGGCTTCACCGACGAGCCCACCTACGCGGACGCGAAGAAGGTCGCGGGTCCGCTGATCGAGGCGATCGAGAAGGACACGGCGGAGGGCGGCGTGGATGAACTCCACATCGTCTACACCGAGTTCGTCTCGATGATGACGCAGACGGCCATCGACGGCCGGCTGCTGCCGCTTCGCCTCGAAGAGGTGGCGGAGGAAGCGCCCGAGGGCGAGATCCTTCCGCTGTACGAGTTCGAGCCGTCGGCGGAGGACGTCCTTGACGCCCTTCTGCCGCGCTACGTCGAGAGCCGTATCTACAACGCGCTGCTCCAGTCGGCTGCCTCCAAGCACGCCGCCACGCGCCGCGCGATGAAGTCGGCGACCGACAACGCGGGAGACCTGATCACTTCGCTCTCCCGCCTTGCCAATGCGGCCCGCCAGGCCGAAATCACCCAGGAAATCAGCGAGATCGTCGGCGGCTCCGCAGCCCTTGCCGACGCGACCGCGGGGAGTGACAAGTAATGACGACGACTTCTGAGACGGCCGTTGCCACGGGCCGCGTCGCCCGGGTCATCGGCCCGGTCGTCGACGTGGAGTTCCCCGTCGACGCGATGCCGGACATCTACAACGCCCTTCACGTCGAGGTGGCCGACCCGGCCAACGCCGGCGAGAAGAAGACGCTGACCCTGGAAGTCGCCCAGCACCTGGGTGACGGCCTGGTCCGTACGATCTCCATGCAGCCGACCGACGGTCTGGTCCGCCAGGCCGCGGTCACCGACACGGGCGCGGGCATCACCGTCCCGGTCGGCGACTTCACCAAGGGCAAGGTGTTCAACACCCTCGGTGAGGTGCTGAACTCCGACGAGAAGTACTCGGGCGAGCGCTGGTCCATCCACCGCAAGGCCCCGCGCTTCGACGAGCTCGAGTCGAAGACCGAGATGTTCGAGACCGGCGTCAAGGTCATCGACCTTCTCACCCCGTACGTCAAGGGTGGAAAGATCGGTCTGTTCGGTGGTGCCGGCGTCGGCAAGACGGTGCTCATCCAGGAGATGATCTACCGCGTCGCCAACAACCACGACGGTGTCTCCGTGTTCGCCGGTGTCGGCGAGCGCACGCGTGAGGGCAACGACCTCATCGAGGAGATGGCGGACTCGGGCGTCATCGACAAGACGGCCCTTGTCTTCGGCCAGATGGACGAGCCCCCGGGCACCCGTCTGCGCGTGGCCCTCGCGGGTCTGACCATGGCGGAGTACTTCCGCGATGTGCAGAAGCAGGACGTGCTGTTCTTCGTGGACAACATCTTCCGCTTCACGCAGGCCGGTTCCGAGGTCTCGACCCTGCTCGGCCGCATGCCCTCCGCGGTGGGTTACCAGCCGAACCTGGCCGACGAGATGGGTCTCCTCCAGGAGCGCATCACCTCGACCCGCGGTCACTCGATCACCTCGATGCAGGCGATCTACGTCCCCGCGGACGACCTGACCGACCCGGCCCCGGCCACCACGTTCGCCCACCTCGACGCGACGACGGTTCTCTCCCGTCCGATCTCCGAGAAGGGCATCTACCCGGCCGTGGACCCGCTGGACTCCACGTCCCGCATCCTGGACCCCCGCTACATCGCGGCGGACCACTACGCGGCCGCGATGCGCGTCAAGTCGGTTCTTCAGAAGTACAAGGACCTTCAGGACATCATCGCGATCCTCGGTATCGACGAGCTGGGCGAGGAGGACAAGCTCACCGTCCACCGCGCCCGTCGCGTGGAGCGCTTCCTGTCCCAGAACACCCACGTCGCCAAGCAGTTCACCGGCGTCGACGGGTCGGACGTCCCGCTGGACGAGTCGATCGCGGCCTTCAACGCGATCATCGACGGCGAGTACGACCACTTCCCGGAGCAGGCGTTCTTCCTCTGCGGTGGCATTGAGGACCTCAAGGCCAACGCCAAGGAGCTCGGCGTCTCCTGAACCTCGTGTTCTTGAGTGAGGGGGCGGGGCCGCACCTCGCGGGGTGCGGTCCTTCCCCCTCCGTACGCCTACTAGACTTTGACCCAACACCCGGCAGCAACGCCGGGTGGTGACCCGAGGAGCCCACCTTGGCTGCTGAGCTGCACGTCGAGCTCGTCGCCGCGGACCGCAGTGTCTGGTCCGGCGAGGCCACCCTGGTCGTCGCGCGTACCACGTCCGGCGACATCGGCGTCATGCCCGGTCACCAGCCGCTTCTCGGTGTGCTGGAGTCGGGCCCGGTGACCATTCGTACGAGTGATGGTGGAACGGTCGTCGCCGCGGTGCACGGCGGTTTCATCTCCTTCGCCGACAACAAGCTGTCCCTGCTGGCCGAGATCGCCGAGCTGTCGGACGAGATCGATGTCCAGCGTGCGGAGCGGGCGCTCGAGCGCGCGAAGTCGGACGCCGACGCGTCCGCCGAGCGTCGCGCGGACGTCCGTCTGCGCGCGGTGTCGACGCGCTGACCATCGGTGCGACCCCAGGCCTTTAGGCGCTGGGGGAGCACTGTGTGAAGCTTTGACTCAGCCGCGGCTGGGACCGGATCACTCCGGCCCTGGCCGCGGCTGAGGCAAATCCGGACGTTTTTTCTTTTCCGTTACCTAGGAGACGAGGAGGTCGGTGTCGATGGTCCTCGCTCTGACTGTGTGCGGAGTGGTAGTAGCGCTCGTGGTGGTGGGGTTGTTCGTCTTCGGTCTCCGCCGCCGGCTCATCCAGCGTTCCGGCGGGACGTTCGACTGCAGCCTGCGCTGGGACGTCCCCGAGAAGGGTGACCCCAGCGGCAAGGGCTGGAGCTACGGGGTGGCCCGCTACAACGGCGACCGGGTCGAGTGGTACCGCGTCTTCTCGTACGCCCCCCGCCCGCGCCGCGTCCTCGAACGTTCGGCGATCGAGGTGGCCGGCCGTCGCGCCGCCGAGGGCGAGGAGGAGCTCGCGCTGCTCTCCGACGCGATCATCCTGGCCTGTCAGCACCGCGGGACGCGCCTCGAACTGGCGATGAGCGAGGACGCGCTGACCGGCTTCCTCGCCTGGCTGGAGGCGGCCCCGCCCGGACAACGGGTGAACGTCGCGTAGCGACCGTGGGATGGGGGTCCCCCGGCCGCGGAGCGGTTGGGGGGAGGGTGAACGTGGCCCGAGGCCCCGGAACAGCGAACCGCGGACAGACCCGGAGGTCTGCCCGCGGTTTTCGATGTGCTGTGGACCCGTTTCCGGGCCGGTGATCAGTTCAGGCCGCTGTTGATGGCGCTGACGAGTTCACCGTTGCTGGTGTCGCCGCTGAACTCCCAGAAGAAGGCGCCGCCCAGGCCCTGGCTCTTGGCCCACGACATCTTCGTGCCGATGGTGGCCGGGGTGTCGTACGACCACCAGTTGTTGCCGCAGTAGGCGTACGCGGTACCGGCGACGAGGCCCGTGGACGGGCACGACGTCTTCAGGACCTTGTAGTCCTCGATGCCCTGCTCGTACGTGCCGGCCGCCGGGCCGGTCGCCGAGCCGCCGGGCGCGGACTGGGTGACCCCGGTCCAGCCGCGGCCGTAGAAGCCGATGCCGATGAGCAGCTTGCTCGCGGGCACTCCCTTCGACTTGAACTTGGCGATCGCGTCGGCGGTGGTGAAGCCGGGCGTCGGGATGCCGCTGTACGAGGTCAGCGGGGAGTGCGGGGCGGTCGGGCCCTGCGCGGCGAACGCGCCGAAGAAGTCGTACGACATGACGTTGTACCAGTCGACGTACTGCGAGGCGCCCGCGTAGTCCGCGGCGTCGATCTTGCCGCCGGAGGTGCCGTCGGCCGTGGTGGCCGCGGTGACCAGGTTGCTGGAGCCGAACTTGGCGCGCAGGGCCTGCATCAGGTTCTTGTAGGCCGCGGCGCCGCTGCTGTCACAGGAGAGACCGCAGGCGTTCGGGTACTCCCAGTCGATGTCGATGCCGTCGAAGACGTCGGCCCAGCGCGGGTCCTCGACCAGGCTGTAGCAGGAGTTGGCGAAGGCGGTCGGGTTGGCCGCCGCCTGGGCGAAGCCGCCGGACCAGGTCCAGCCGCCGAAGGACCAGAGGATCTTGATGTTCGGGTACTTGGCCTTCAGCTCGCGGAGCTGGTTGAAGTTGCCGCGCAGCGGCTGGTCCCAGGTGTCGGCGACGCCGCTGACCGACTGGTCGGCGGTGAAGGCCTTGTCGTAGTCGGCGTAGGAGTCGCCGATCGCGCACTGGCCGTTGGTGACGTTGCCGAAGGCGTAGTTGATGTGCGTGATCTTGGCGGCCGAGCCCGACGTCACCAGGTTCTTGACGTTGTAGTTGCGGCCGTAGATGCCCCACTCGGTGAAGTAGCCGAGCTTGACGTTCTTGCCGCTGGGCGGCGGGTCGGTGGTGCCGCCGGTGGTGTGGACGGCGACGGAGCCGCTGACCGGACCGGTCTGGTCGGCGGTGTCACGGGCCTGGACGGTGTACGAGTAGTCGGTGCCGGCGGTCAGGCCGGTGTCCGTGTACGAGGTCGTCGTCACGGTCGCGACCTTGCTGCCGCCGCGCAGGACGTCGTAGTTCTTGACGCCCTTGTCGTCGGTGGCCGCGCTCCAGGAGAGCTTCACCGAGGTGTCGGTGAGGGAGGACGCGGTGGGGGTGCCCGGCGCGGAGGGCGCGCTGTCGCCGGGGACGGTGGTGCCACCGTCACAACTGCCGCCGTTGAGCGTGCAGTTCGACGGGGAGCCGGCGCCGGCGCCGTTGAAGCCGAAGGAGACGGAGGCGCCCGCGGCGAGCGTGCCGTTCCAGGACTTGTTCTTGGCGGTCCAGTGGGTGCCCGAGCTGGTGACGTCCGCGTCCCAGGCCGAGGTGACGGAGGTGCCGGAGGGGAAGTCCCACTGGATCGTCCACGAACTGATCGCGGTGGTACCGGTGTTCTTGACGGTCCACTTGCCTTCGAAGCCCGTGCCCCAGTCCTGGGTCTTCGTGTACGTGGCGGTGGCGCTGTCGGCCGCGTGGGCCGGACTCGCGAGGCCGACCAGGCCGGCCAGGGGGAGCAGCAGCGTGGCGAGCCCTGCCGTCGCTCGTTGTCTGAAGCGCATTCCGCGCCTCCTCGGGGGAGTTGGGGGAGGGAGGGGCGTGACTGAGCCTTCACACCCACGGTGCCGTGAGAATAGGAAGGTCTGGACCACAGGTCAATAGGTCTGGACCACTAGTTCCCTGTCCCTCTTGATCCTCAACTCCCCTACGGGTGCAGCGCATTGACGGACGGTCGTGCCGCTCTGACGGGCCGGCAGGCGGCTGACGTGGGCCTTCGTGTCCCCGCGCGCGGTCGGACCGGAGCCTTGGGCGGGGACGGCGAAGGGCGCCCGCGACGGCGGGCCCGAAGGTCGCTTCGGGCCCGGCGCGGACGCCCTGACCGTGTCCGGCGGAAGAGTCCGGGAGTCGCTCAGCGCTCCCCGCCCGGGACCCACAGCACGTCGCCCACGTCCTTGTTCGCCGTGCGCGCCAGGATGAACAGGAGGTCCGAGAGGCGGTTGAGGTAGGTGGCGGTGAGCGGGTTCATCGCCTCGCCGTGGACCTCCAGCGCCGCCCAGGTCGAGCGCTCGGCCCGGCGCACGACCGTGCACGCCTGGTGCAGGAGCGCCGCGCCGGCGGTGCCGCCGGGCAGGATGAAGGAGCGGAGCTTCTCCAGCCGCTCGTTGAACAGGTCGCAGTCCGCCTCCAGCTTGTCGATGTAGAACTGCTCGACCCGCAGCGGCGGGAACTTCGGGTCCTCGACGACGGGCGTCGACAGATCCGCGCCCACGTCGAACAGGTCGTTCTGGACCCGGGTGAGGACCTGGACGACCTCGTCCTCCAGGCCGCCCAGCGCGATCGCCGTACCGATCACCGCGTTCGCCTCGTTGGCGTCGGCGTACGCCGAGATCCGCAGATCGGTCTTGGCGACCCTGCTCATGTCCCCGAGGGCCGTGGTGCCCTGGTCGCCGGTCCGGGTGTAGATGCGCGTCAGATTGACCATGGAGTCAATCTAGACGTCCCCGCGGGCCCGGGAGGCGCCGTGCCCGCGAGGTGCGGATCACAGGGCGCGGACCCGGCCGGTGAGGGTGCGCCGGGTCCGCGGGACGGGACGTGACGGGTGTCTCACGCCCTGAGACCGTGACACGCGTTACTTACGGGTTTCCCGCCCCCTTCCGAACGCTACTCTCCGCCGAAGAGGCATACACAAGCAGCGTGTTAAGGGAGTCTGAGTGGCTGGGAAGCTCGCCGTCATCGGAGCCGGACTCATGGGGTCCGGTATTGCCCAGGTCTCCGCACAGGCGGGCTGGGACGTCGTTCTGCGCGATGTCACCGACGAGGCGCTGAACCGCGGCCTCGACGGCATCAGGGCCTCGTACGACAGGTTCGTGAGCAAGGGCAAGCTGGAAGCCGCCGACGCGGACGCGGCCCTCGCGCGCATCACGGCGACCACCGACCTGGACGCCGCCGCCGACGCGGACATCGTCGTCGAGGCGGTCTTCGAGAAGCTCGAGGTCAAGCACGAGATCTTCCAGGCCCTGGACAAGATCGTCCGCCCCGACACCGTGCTCGCCTCCAACACCTCCGCGATCCCGATCACCAAGATCGCGGCGGCCACGGAGCGCCCGGAGCGGGTCGTCGGCGTGCACTTCTTCTCGCCGGTGCCGATGATGCAGCTCGTCGAACTGGTCCGCGGCTACAAGACCAGCGACGAAACGCTCGCCGCCGCGCGCGCGTTCAGCGAGTCCGTCGGCAAGACCTGCATCGTCGTCAACCGTGACGTCGCCGGCTTCGTGACCACCCGTCTCATCTCGGCCCTCGTCGTCGAGGCGACGAAGCTGTACGAGTCGGGCGTGGCCAGCGCCGAGGACATCGACCTCGCCTGCCGGCTGGGCTTCGGCCACGCCATGGGCCCCCTGGCCACCGCCGACCTCACGGGCGTCGACATCCTGCTGCACGCCACCGGCAACATCTACACCGAGACCCAGGACGAGAAGTTCGCCCCGCCGGAGCTGATGCGCCGGATGGTTGACGCCGGTGACATCGGGCGCAAGAGCGGGCAGGGCTTCTACAAGCACTGAACGATCATGCGGCGACCGGGACACCGGTCGCCGCATGTGCCACGGACGCCGTGCACGCCTCTTGGATGTCACTCCATGAGGTGAATTCGGTATCGGTTCGCTTACAGACGGCAACCTCCGGGGCTCTCAGGCAGTCAGACCATGCACAACATGCAGACGCGAAGACGCGGAAACAGACCCACGCGGAGTTACGAGACGCATTCTCGGGGAGCGCATATGTACATCAGGGGCGACCACGCCGAGCTGGTCGTCGGGGGCCGCCTCGACGTACGCAGCGCGGCGGACGCCCGCACGGTCCTGCACACGGCCGTCGACGACGGAGCCGGCGACCTGGTGCTCGACCTGTCCGAGCTGGACTCCTGGGACGCCACCGGGCTCGGGGTCATCATGGGGGCCCACCGGCGTGCCGGACGGTGCGGCCGACGGCTCGTACTGCGGGACGTACCGCCGCAGATGCAGCGCCTGCTGGTGGCCACCCGGCTGCACCGGATCCTGGCGATCGAGGGTGGCATCGGGGTCGAGTCCCTGCCCCGGGTGTGACCTGAGCGCGACCCGGCCGCTCCGCGTGCGCGACCGCGTACGCGTCCCCACCGGTGCCCCGGTCCGCGCCCCGTGCACAATCCTCACGAAGCCGTGACCCTTCGGGCGGCGCGGTACCCCGCCTGTTCGTAGATACTGTGCGAAGGTTTAGGGTTCGGCTGCCCGCCGACCGAAACCCTACGAGCGGGCACCGGACCAGAAGCGACAGAGCGGTGTGCAGCCAGGCCGGGAGGGCATCGGCACACGACGCTTTTGGGGGGCTTGGGACATGGACCCGATCAACCGCGGATCGGGCGAGCACGGCCATGAGGACGACGGCCAGGTGACTCGCCCGCGCCCGCCGCGCGACCCGCTCGCGACGGACCTCGGACAGCACAAGCCCGCACTCGTCCGCACGGTCAGGCTCGTCACGGGCGAGTTCGCCCTCACCGTGAACCCCGTCGACGGCAGCGAGCTGGAGAACTGCCCGCCGCACGAACGCCCGCGGCCGCCGGCCAAGCGCGGCGCCGCCGAACGCGCCGACCTGGCCCGCGCGGCCCAGCCGCCCGTTCCGCCCGGCCCCTCACAGCCCCGGCTGCCGCTCCTGGAACGCCACGAGGAGCGCGAGCGGATCGTCCGCCTTCTCGCACGCGGCCGCTCGGTACGGCTCACCGGCCCCTCGGGATCGGGCCGCACCGTCCTGCTGGACGCCGTCGGCGAGGACTGCGCGGACCTCGCCCCCGACGGTGTCGTCCGGCTCTCCGGCTACGGACGTACCGCGAGCGACGTCCTGCACGACCTCTTCGCCGTCGTCTACGAAGCCCCCCTGCACCGCCCGGACCACGACGAACTGCTCCGGCTCGTCCGCGAGATCGGCGCGGTCGTCGTCCTCGACGACGCGGAGATCGGCGGCAGCGCCCTCGACGTACTGCTCGACGCCACCCCCGAGTGCGCCTTCGTCATCGCCGCCACCCCCGACATACCCGCCCCGTCCGCCCGCGCCCAGCTCGACGAGGTCCTCCTCGGCGGCCTCGACCGCAGCGGCGGTCTCGAACTGCTGGAGCGCGCCGTCGGACGCGTCCTGACCGAGGACGAGTCGAACTGGGCGGGCGACCTCTGGTTCGAGTCCGAGGGGCTGCCCCTGCGCTTCATCCAGGCCGGGGCACTGCTGCGCCAGCGCGACCGGATGCAGGCGAGCGAAGAGGCCTTCGACGACTACGGCGTCTTCCAGGAAGCCCCCGCCGACGCGACCTTCGAGGCCGGCGACGGCGCCGACGTGCCGCTGCCCTCCCTCGCCGAGGGAGCCGCGCCCGCCGCCCTGCTCGCCTCGCGGCTCAGCGAGTCCGCGCGCGCCACCCTGCGCTTCGCCGTCGCGCTCGGCGGCGAGGTACCCCACCAGGCCCATCTGCCCGCACTCGTGGGCGATACCCACGCCGACGCCGCGCTCGCCGAACTCGCGGCCTCCGCGCTGGTCTCCCCGGTCGGCACCCGCTACCGGCTCGCCGCCGGTGTGCAGGCCCAGCTCGAGGTCTCCGGCTACGCGGACGCCCTCCAGGAGAGCGCGCTGGCCGCCGCCCGGCACTACACCTGGTGGGCCGGGCATCCCTCGGTCACCCCGGAGCGGGTCTGCGCCGAGGCCGACGCGCTGCTCGCCGCCCTGGACGTGCTCGTCCCCGTCACCACCGTCCCGCAGGACGAGGAAGAGGACAGCGCCTCCGTCCAGCTCGCCCGCACGGCCGCGCCCGCCTTCGCGGCCGGGCTGCACTGGAGCGCCTGGGAGCGCGTTCTGCGTCTCGGCGTCGAGGCCTCCGAGCTCGCCGACGACCTGGGCGAACAGGCCTACTTCCACCACGAGCTGGGTGTCCTCGCGCTGTGCGGCCTCCAGCTCGACCGGGCCCGCGCCGAGCTGGAGGCCTCCGTCGCCATGCGCGGCGAACTCGCCGACAAGCGCGGCATCACCGCCGGCCGCCGCGCCCTCGCGCTGGTCGCCGACCGCTCCGGAACCCCGCAGCTCACCAGCGGGGGCACCCCGTCGGGCGAAGAGGTGCCCGACGCGCGTCACGACGAGTCGATGTCGCCCCCCGGCGGCGTACCGGCCGCCGCCTCCCCGCGCACCGACCCGTCGGACGACACCATCGCGGTGCTCGCCCACCCGGGCGGCGCCGGCTTCCCCGCGGCCAAGCCGCGGAGCGTCGCGGGCCGGCTCGTCAGCGGCACCCGGCGCAACCTGGTGGCCGCGGGCGCGGGCGCGCTCCTCGTGGCCGTCCTCGGCACCGTGGTGACCCTCGGCGCGACCTCGGACCACAAGAACGACACCCCGTCCGAGAAGGTCGGCGTCAACCCGTCGGCCACCCAGGACGCCCAGGACGACAGCCTGGGGGCGGACACTCCGAAGAAGGGCGACGACTCCTCTTCCGGCGTCGTGGCCACGCCCACCGACCCGGGCCCCGACGGCACGTACGGCACCTCGGACGACCCGACGCCGACGGCCACGGCGACCCGGCAGCCGTCCGCCGGCCCGAGCGGGACGCGCACCGGCACGGGCAAGCCGTCGAAGTCGGCCTCCGCGTCGCCGTCGCATCGGCCCTCGCCCCGGCCGTCCTCACCGTCGCCGAAGCCTACGAAATCCTCCCCGTCACCGTCCTCGACGAGCCCTTCGCCGACGTCACCGTCGCCGTCACCCAGCACCTCGACGAGCCCGGACACCTCCGACTCCGCGAGCGGCCCCGTGGCGACCGGCGCGCCGCACAAGGCGGCCGCGGCGTCGGACGGCGGACTGATCTGACCGTTCGGTCCGGACGCACGCCGGCCGGACCCCGGGGAAGCGCGAGAGGGCCGGATCCGACAACGGATCCGGCCCTCTGTGTCGTATACGAACCCGGGGGGCTCAGAACAGCCGCAGTTTGTCGTCCTCGATGCCGCGCAGGGCGTCGTAGTCCAGGACCGCGCAGCCGATGCCGCGGTCGGTGGCGAGGACGCGGGCCTGCGGCTTGATCTCCTGGGCGGCGAAGATGCCGCGGACCGGCGCGAGGTGCGGGTCGCGGTTCAACAGCTCCAGATAGCGCGTGAGTTGCTCCACGCCGTCGATCTCGCCGCGCCGTTTGATCTCCACGGCGACGGTCTGTCCCGCGGCGTCCCGGCACAGGATGTCGACCGGGCCGATGGCCGTCATGTACTCGCGGCGGATGAGCGAGTAGCCCTCGCCGAGGGTGTCGATGCGGTCGGCGAGCAGCTCCTGGAGGTGCGCTTCCACGCCGTCCTTGATCAGGCCGGGGTCCACGCCGAGTTCGTGCGAGGAGTCGTGGAGGATCTCCTCCATCGTGATGATGAGCTTCTCGCCCGCCTTGTTGATGACGGTCCAGACGCCTTCGTCGTCGCCGGACCCCTCCTTCAGTGTGCAGGGCGGCGACATCCAGTTGAGGGGCTTGTAGGCCCGGTCGTCCGCGTGGATCGAGACGCTGCCGTCCGCCTTCACGAGGATCAGGCGGGGCGCCGACGGGAGATGGGCGGTGAGCCGGCCCGCGTAGTCCACGGAACAGCGGGCAATGACGAGACGCATGGTCGGCAACGCTACTCGACCGGCGGCGGTGCACGCGATTCCCGTACCCGTCCCGCACCCGCCTCCCGCGCCCTGCCCCGAGGCGGAACCGACGGTTCGCACCATTTGTTCCACCGGTCGGCGCCGCCCGGCCCGGACGGTGTTTTCGCGGGTCACCCCATTGATCCTGAAGATTCCCTGTTCCGCCGTGGCCGATTGTCGGCCTACCGGGTGTTCGCTATGTGCCCATTCTCCTGGTGCCGTTACCTGCCGATGCTTACCGTATGAACGGGAGGTCGCGGTACATGTACTCAGCGTGTTCGATACCGCGGTCCCCGTCCCTGTCCGGCAACCCCCGAGGTGTGGGGGTGCGAGAGGAGTACCCATGTCGCTCGACGTCTCACCGGCCCTACTCCAACAGGCCGAGCGAGGCGAGGTCGATGAAGCAGAATTCGTCGACTGCGTCCGGACCTCCCTGCCCTACGCGTGGGAGATGATCAGCTCCCTGGTGGCCCAGCTGAAGGTGGACGGCGGAACGTTCGCCGACAACCAGACGCCCCCGCCGGACGAGCAGGCACGTGGCCAGCTGCTGCGTGCGCTCGCGAGTGACGCGATACGCGGCGCGCTGCAGCGGCACTTCGGAGTGCGGCTGGCCTTCCAGAACTGCCACCGGGTGGCGGTGTTCCCACTGGACGACTCGGTGGACGACACACTGGCACGCTTCACCTCGGTCCGCAGTCAGTTGCTCAACCAGTCCCCGGAGTTCAGGGACTGCTGACGCACTGATGCCGCACTGCTTGCCGCTCCGTACGCGGGAGGTGCATTGGTACTGGGGCGGCAAGCTCCCCGCGTGTCCGGCCCGTAGGGGCCGGACCCCGTGCGGTCACCTGAGCTGGGGCAGCACCTCGGCCCCGAGCCGCCGTACGTTCTCCTCGGTGGCGGCCAGGTCGCCCGAACCCTCGACGAGCAGCGCGAAGCGCCCGATGCCGGTTCGCTCGGAGGTCGCCGCGAGCCGGTCGGCGCACAGCCGTGGCGTGCCCACCGGGTGCAGCCCGCAGAGCAGTTCGGTGTACGCCACCGGGTCCCGCATCGAGCGGACGCGGTCGTCGACCGTCACATGGGCGTCCAGGCCCTGCCTCAGCCAGCCCGGCATGGCCTTGACGAGCGTCTCGACGGCGTCGGTCCGGCGGTCCGCGATCTGGCAGACGCCGGCGGAGACATGGGCGGCGGTGAGGATCTCGTCCGACGGGCGGCCCGCCGCGCGCGCGTGGCGCCGCCACAGCGCGACCATTTCGGCCTTCTCCTCGTCCCCGACGTGCATGCCCAGGAGCATCGGCAGTCCGCGCTCGGCGGCGAGGCGCACGCTCGCGGGCGAGGTGCACGCCACGACGACCTCGGGGCCCGGAGCTCCGCTCAGTGCCTCCGACGGGCGTGGTACGACGGGGACTTCACGGAACGAGAACCGCTCGGAGGAGGCGGCGACCGACGGCTCGCGCAGCCAGCGGATCAGTAGATCGAGTGACTCCGGGAATCCGTGTTCGTATGCCGCCAGGCCCGCTCCGAAGACCTCCAGGTCGACCCAGGGGCCGCCGCGGCCGACCCCGAGCGAGAACCGTCCGCCGGACGTCAGGTGCAGCAGGGCGGCCTGTTCGCCGAGTGCCACGGGGTGCGCGGTGGGCAGCACGCTGACCGCCGTGCCGATCCGGATCCGGTCGGTGCAGCCGAGCAGATACGCGGCGAGTGTGACGGCCGACGGGCATGTCCCGTACGGCACGAAGTGGTGTTCGGCCAGCCAGACCGCGTCGAGCCCGGCCTCCTCGGCGACCTCGGCGGACCGCACCGCGCGGTGCAGGGCCTCTCCCTGGCCCTGTCCAGGGAACTGGGCGGCAAGTACAAAACTTCCAACGTGCATCGAACTTCCTGCTTCCTCGGCTCCGACACGGAGCTCCCCCACCCGGCATAACCGCCTGACACGTGCCGAAGACACGGCCTTGCGGGGAGATTTGCGGATTGTCTGGGAATTGGGCTGTCCGAAGACCGTCCGAGGACTGTCCGAAGGGGGATCTGCGCGGGTTGGCGGAGTACGCGTACCCGTGTGCCTCCCGCGTAGGCTTGGGTTGGCCCCTGCTCCCTGTATAGCTCCGTGAGGTGTCCCTTGTCCCCGCGTCGCAACCGCCCGAAGGACGCCGGCTCGTCCGGCGGCAGCCCCGAGGAGGACTCGTCGGACCGTTACGGCGGCTGGCAGTCCACGGAGAGCTGGCAGGGCGACGAGTGGAGCGTGCGTCATGTGGCGGGCGCGAGCGCGCAGGGCAAGACCTACCGCTGCCCCGGCTGCGACCAGTTGATCCCGTCCGGGGTGCCGCACGTGGTGGCATGGCCGGAGCACTCGGGCGTCGACGAGCGGCGGCACTGGCACAAGGCCTGCTGGAACGCGAAGGACCGCCGCACCTCGCGGGTGCAGCGGTCCCGTAACGCGCCCAGGTTCTAGGCGACTTCGGCCCCTCCGGCCTCAAGAGGCATGAGGGGCGCGGAGGTCAGACGTCGCGGCGCTCCAGGAGGACGAAGGCGGCGACGATCGCCGCCGCCGTGACCCCGGCGAGCAGGCCGAGCTGGGCGGCGCCGTTGCCGCTCTCGTTGTCCAGCCGGAAGACCCGGGCCAGCGAGCTGATGGCGGCGTACTCCTGCATCTTCTCGCCGATCGTCCGCAGGGTCTCGGACATCATCAGGAACGCGGGCAGGATCGAGGGCAGCAGCACCACACCGAGCATCGTGGTGATCGCGCCCGCCGAGTGGCGCAGCATCGAGCCCACGGCGAGCGAGAGCATGCCGAGCAGCGAGACGTACAGCGCGCCCATGAAGACGGTGCCGACCCACGGGATGTCGGAGCCGCCGGTGTGCAGGCTCGCCGTGAACAGGCCGATGAGCCCGATCGCGAACGCCGAGACGGTGAACGCGACCGCGAAGAAGATGATCAGCTTGGCGGCGAGCACCCGGTGCCGCTGCGGCGAGGCCGTGAACGTCGTACGGATCATGCCCGTGCCGTACTCGGAGGAGACCACCAGGACGCCCAGCGTGATCAGGCAGAGCTGGCCGAGCAGCAGTCCGATGAACGCGGGGACCGTGAACGGGACGTCCCCGAAGTCCTCGTCCGTGGTCTGCACGGCGACCAGGAAGCCGATGCCGATCACCAGGAGCAGGAAGGTGCCGAGCGTCCACATCGTGGAGCGCACCGACTTGATCTTCGTCCACTCGGAGTGGAGCGCGTGCCCGAGGTGGGTGCGGGTGACGGGGATCGGCGAGGTGTACGTCGTGCCGGGCGCCGCCTGCCAGGCGGGGGCGGCCTGCTGCGGCATCGGGGGCTGGGGCGTGCTCATCGGGCGTCCTCGGGCTTGGTCAGGTCGGCGGCGGGCGCGGTCGTGGGCGCGGCCTCGGGCGCCGGAGCGGGCGCGGCGGCGGGCGCCGGGGGGCTCGCGGGAGCCTGGGCGTACGGGTTGGCGTCCGGGGCGCCGGGGGCGGCCGGAGCGCCGTACGGGCCGGGAGCACCGGCGACGGGGGCCGCGGGGGCGCCGTAGGGACCGGCCTGCGGCATGGCGAAGGGCTGACCGCCCTGCTGGGGCGGCAGCGGCGCGTACCAGCCGGGCTGGCCCTGGCCCGCCACCGGCATCTGCGGCGGCGGCATCGCGCCCGGCGGCAGCGGCTGCTGGAGCCCGGCCTTCTGGTCGGCGGTCGAGCGGTAGTCGACGGCGCCCTGCGTCATCCGCATGTACGCCTCCTCCAGCGAGGCCTGGTGCGGAGACAGCTCCCACAGGCGGACGTCGGCGGAGTGCGCGAGGTCGCTGATGCGGGGGAGCGGCAGGCCGGTGACGCGCAGCGCGCCGTCCTGCTCGGGCAGCACCTGGCCGCCGGCCTCGGTCAGCGCGGCGGTCAGCTTCTCGCGCTGCTGCGGCTCGGTGTCGGGGGTGCGCACCCGGGCGAAGTCGGCCGAGTTGTGGGAGATGAACTCCTTGACGCTCTGGTCGGCGAGGAGCTGGCCGCGGCCGATCACGATGAGGTGGTCGGCGGTCAGCGCCATCTCGCTCATGAGGTGCGAGGAGACGAAGACCGTACGGCCTTCCGCGGCGAGGGACTTCATCAGGTTGCGCACCCAGAGGATGCCCTCGGGGTCGAGGCCGTTGACCGGCTCGTCGAAGAGCAGCACCTGGGGGTCGCCGAGGAGCGCGGCGGCGATGCCGAGGCGCTGGCCCATGCCGAGGGAGAAGCCCTTGGAGCGCTTCTTCGCCACGTCCTGGAGGCCGACGACGCCGAGCACCTCGTCCACACGGCGGGCCGGGATGCCCGAGAGCTGCGCCAGGCTCAGCAGGTGGCTGCGGGCGCTCCGGCCGCCGTGGACGGCCTTGGCGTCGAGGAGCGCGCCGACCTGGCGGGGCGCGTTCGGCAGCCTGCGGTAGGGGAAGCCGCCGATCGTCACCTGACCGGAGGTGGGATTGTCGAGGCCGAGGATCATGCGCATCGTCGTCGACTTGCCCGAGCCGTTGGGCCCGAGGAAGCCGGTGACCGCACCCGGCCGGACCTGGAAGGAAAGGTTGTACACGGCTGTCTTGGCGCCGTAGCGCTTCGTCAGGCCGACTGCCTCGATCATTCTCCGCACCCATCGAAAGGTTCAGGACGTCGGGGCGCACGCCCCCGTAAGGGTTAGGAGGATATCCGGGCGCCGACGGTTCCACTCAAGGGGAAGTAAAGTCCCGCCCATCGACTGGTGAAAGATCCAGCAGAAAGCTGAATTTCGTACGTGTGTCCTGTCAGGTACGCGCTCCGATGGGGTGCTCACCCGCGTTGCTCGGAGCGACCTCCGGATTCCCGGGTTTCCGCGGCGGGCCGGGGGGCGATGTCCGGCAGGATTGGTCGTAAGGGGCACCGGGAACACTGTCACCCCGGGCGAAAGTCCCGAGCAACTTGTCTGCGGGGGTGGGGAGTTGAGCCTTCGGGGTCGGCGTCGCCCGATGATGCGGGGCCGGACGCACCCGCGTTTCCGCAGGTCTGTGCGCTGGTGGATCGCCGGACGCACCGTTCACGCGCTGCTGCTCACCACACTCGGCGGACTGGCCGGTCTCGCCGTGGCCATAGCCACCGCGTGGACGCTGACCGAGCCCTCCAAGCGGTCGATGGGGAGCCGGTTCTCGGATCAGGAGCGGCTTCTCGACCTGAGCCTCACCGCGCTCCGGGCGTGTGTCGGGACCGACAATCTGGAGCCGGAACCCGACAGCACACCGCACCAGCTGCTGGCCACCCTGGCCTCGGTCACCGGGTCCCTGGTGCCGGCGGTGCTGCTCGGCATCGTCCTGATCAAGATGTTCACGGTTCGACCACTGGTCTGGCGCGCCAAGGCGAGTGTCTCGCTCGCCACCATGTCGTCCTCGCCGGTCTTCGCCGACGCTCACCGGGGCAGCCAACTCGCCGTCATCGCGGTGCGCTTCTACCAGCACATCGCCAACGTCGACATCATGGACGCGCGCGCCGAGGCCCATCTGCGCTTCCTGGAGGAGTCACCGCGCCGCGACGGTCTGCTGGCGCTGTACAAGCAGCGGCTCAAAGTGGTGGGCGAGGACGGTCGGCTCTGCGACGAGCGCGTCTGGTGCGTGGTGGAGCAGCAGGCGCCCTTCACCCTGTGGATACCGGTCGGGGCGGCGGTCGGCACGCTCCCGCTCACCTCGCTCCAGGGCAAGGACCTGCGTGGTCTGCGGGGTGTGCGCATCCTGGTGAGGTTCACCGCGCGTGCCGCGGGCACGGGCATGGAGCTGAACGACGAACGCTGGTTCTCCCTGGATGGCGAGAACCTGGAACTCGGTCAGTTCGTTCCGGTGAAGCCGGACCTGGACCTTCCCGTGGCCGCCTGGGAGGGCTGGCCGGAGTTCGACGGACTACGGCCCGAGACACCTACGCGTCCCGCTTCTTGAGCAGCGCGTAACCGCCGGCCAGGGCCGCGGCCACCCACAGCACCATGATGCCGAGGCCGCCCCAGGGACCGTAGGGCGTGTCGTCGATGGGCGTCACCACCCGCAGGATCCTGCTGCCGGCCTGGTCGGGGAGGTAGCGGCCGACCTTCTTGGTCGCGGAGACGGCGCCCAGGATGTTGGAGATCAGGAAGAAGAACGGCATCAGGATGCCGAGCGAGAGCATCGGGGAGCGCAGCATCGCCGCGACGCCCATCGAGAAGACGGCGATGAGCGTCATGTAGAGCCCCCCGCCGATCACCGCGCGCAGCACCCCCGGATCGCCGATCGACGTCCTGTGCGTGCCGAGCGCCGCCTGGCCCACGAAGAACGTGATGAAGCTGGTGATCATTCCGACGACCAGGGCGAGGCCGGCCGCCACCGCGACCTTGCTGAACAGGAAGGTGCCGCGCTGGGGGACCGCCGAGAGCGAGGTGCGGATCATGCCGGTGCTGTACTCGTTGCCGACGACGAGCACCCCGAACACGATCATCGCGAGCTGCCCGAGGGTCATGCCCGCGAAGCTGATGAACGTCGGGTCGAACGTGAGCCGGTCCTGCCGGCTCAGGTTGTCGAACTCGTTGCGGGAGAGGAGCGAGATGAGCAGGCCCAGCGCGATCGTCACGACCGCCGCGAGGCTCAGCGTCCACACCGTGGACGAAACGGAACGGATCTTGGTCCACTCGGACCTGAGGACCTGGGTGGCCGCCATTCTCAGCCCTTCCTCCAGTCGCCGCCCCATCGAGGGGCGGGGGGCGTGTCCGGCGGGAGCTCCCGCTCCGGCGGTGTCTCGGTGGTGTGGGCGTGGTACTCCACCGACTCCGCGGTCAGCCCCATGAAGGCCTCCTCCAGCGAGGCCTGCTGAGGGCTCAGCTCGTGCAGCACGATCTGGTGCTGCGCGGCCAGTTCCCCGAGGTGCTCCGGCTTCCCGTCGTCCACCTCCAGCGCCCCGCCGCTCGTCTGGACGACCGTGATCCCCGCGCTCTTCAGCACGTCGAGCAGCCGCTCGCGCTGCGGGGAGCGGACCCGGACGTACGAGCGCGAGTTCTGCCGGATGAAGTCGGCCATCGAGGTGTCGGCGAGCAGTCTGCCCTGGCCGATGACGACGAGGTGTTCGGCGGTCAGCGCCATCTCGCTCATGAGGTGCGAGGAGACGAACACCGTACGGCCCTGGGACGCGAGAGATTTCATCAGATTGCGGATCCAGTGGATGCCCTCGGGGTCGAGGCCGTTGACCGGCTCGTCGAACATCAGGATCCGCGGGTCGCCCAGCAGCGCGCCCGCGATGCCGAGCCGCTGGCCCATGCCCAGGGAGAACCCCTTCGCCTTCTTCCGGGCGACCGCGGTGAGGCCGACGGTGTCGAGGACCTCGTGCACCCGCGCCCTCGGGATGCCGTTGCTCTGGGCGAGGCACAGAAGGTGGTTGAAGGCGCTGCGGCCACCGTGCATCGCCTTCGCGTCCAGCAGGGCGCCGATGTACTTCAGCGGGTCCTTGAGCCGGTCGTAGTGCTGTCCGTCGATCCGTACGTCGCCCGTGGTGGGGCGGTCGAGCCCGAGCATCATCCGCATCGTCGTGGACTTCCCGGCGCCGTTGGGGCCGAGGAAGCCGGTCACGATGCCCGGCCGGACGGTGAAGGTGAGGTTGTTGACCGCCACCTTCTCGCCGTACCGCTTCGTCAGCCCCTCGAGCTCGATCATGCGGCCACGCTAAGACCGCCCCCGGGGGCCTGCCACTTGACACGACAAGGCCCGCGCCCTCGGGAGAGGGAACGGGCCCTGGTGTCGTGCCGTGCGGTTACCGGGACTGCTGCGCCGGAACCCCGCGGGAGATCGGCTCGTCCTCGGCCGGACCCGTGGCGGCGGCCACCGCGGCGCCCGTGAGCGTCGCGAGCATCTCGCGGACGTTCGTGAGCTGCGCGTTGATCGAGTCGCGGCGGTTGGTGAGGGCGGCCAGCTCGCGCTCGGATTCCGAGCGGATGCGGTCGGCCTTGGCGTTCGCGTCGGCCACGATGTCCTCGGCCTGGCGCTGAGCCGTCTCCACCGTCTGGCGGGCGCGGCGCTCGGCGTCCGTGCGCAGCTTCTCGGCCTCCAGGCGGAGCTGCTCCGCGCGGTGCTCGATCTCCGCGAGGCGCTTCTCGGCCTTGGCCTGACGCGAAGCCAGGTCGCGCTCGGACTGCTCGCGGCGCTTGGCGAGGTTCGTCTCGAAGTCGGCGGCGGCCTGGGCGGCCTTGGCGCGGGTCTCCTCGAAGAGGGCGTCCGCCTCCTCGCGCTTGGACGCGGCGTCCTTCTGCGCCTCGGAGCGGAGCTGGGAGGCCTCGCTCTTGGCCTTCTCGACGATCCGGACGCCCTCGTCCTCCGCCTTGGACTTGCGGTCCGCGGCGAACGACTCGGCGTCGTTGCGCACCTGCTGAGCGGCCGACTCGGCGAGCTCACGGTGCTGCTCGGACGCGCGACGGGCCTCCTCGCGCAGGTCCTTGGCCTCCTCCTCGGCGAGGCGGAGGATCTTCTCGACGCGGGCGCCCAGACCGGCGTACGACGGCTCTGCGTCGCTCACCTGGGCCTGGGCGTTCTGCGTTTCGAGATGGAGTTCCTCGATGCGCTTTTCGAGGGCGGTGATACGGGCCAGAGCGCTGTCACGGTCGGAGACGAGCTTCGAGATGCGTTCGTCCACCTGAGCGCGGTCGTATCCACGCCGCACAAGCTCGAAGCCGTAGGGGGAAGTGTCGCTCATGGGGTTCCTGTCGAATGAGACCGGTGAGGTGATAGGTGGAATCCTAGGGGGCAATGCGGTGTGTCATCGAGCGGATACGTGTTTGATCTGGAGAATGACACTCCTTTTGGGTGGCGGGCTGTCGGAAGGCTTGCCAGAACCTGTGACAAACCTCCCAGAAAGCACCTGAATCCGTGCTTCCCGCCAGGGCCTGTCCGGCGGACAGGCCCCGAAGCCACCGCGCGTCCGGCACCTCGGCCCAGGGGCCGCCGTCCGATCCGGACGACCGGCCCTAGCTCTCCGACGCCTTGCCGCCCGAACGGGCCGCCCCGGCGGCCGCGGCCGCCTTCACCCCGCCGTCCTTGCCGCCCCCAGGGGCCTCGAAAGACTCCAACGCCTCAAGGACGTCCTGGACACGGGAGATCTCCGTGTTGATGTCCTCGCGCCGGCGGACCAGGACCTCCAGGTCGCGCTTGCCCTCCTCGACGGCGGCCTTCGCCTCCTGAATGGCCTCGGACCTGATCTTCTCCGCCTCGGTGACGAGCGAGGACTTCTTCTGCTCGGCCTCCTTGAGGAGCCCCTCGGCCTTGCGCACGGCGGCGATCCGGACCTTGCTCGCCTCGGAGTTCGCCTCCGCCACCAGGTCCTTGGCCTTCGCCTCGGCCTCCGCGAGCTGGTCCTCGGCGGCCTTGATGAGCGCGTCGCACCGGTCGCCCGCGTTCTTCATCGCCTCGGACGACTCACGGCGCGCCCGCTCGTGCAGATCCTCGATCTCGGACGTGACACGGTCGCGCAGCTCTTCCGCGCGCTCCCGGATCGCCGTGGCGTCCCGGCGCGCGCCGACCAGCAGCTCGTCCGCGTCCGCACGGGACCGCTCCACCAGCGTGTTGCCCTCGACGGTCGCCTCCGAGACGAGCCGCTCCGCCTCGCCACGCGCCACACCCACCATGGTGTCGGCCTGCGACTCGGCGTCCGCCGTCGTCTTCTGCGCGCTCTGCTGCGCGTCCGAGAGCAGCTTGTCCGCCTCGGACGCCGTCTCGGAGATGAGCGTGTCGACCTGCTCGGCCGCCTCGGAGCGCTTCTTGTTGGCCTCCTGGCGCGCCTCGTCCAGCAGACGCTCGGACTCCTCGCGCGCCGCCGTCGTACGCCGCTCGGCCTCCTCCGTCGCCCGCACCTTGAAGCGCTCGGCCTCGGTACGGATCCGCTCGGAGTGCTGCTGGGCGGAGCCGACCGCCTCGGCGGCCTCGGCGCGCAGCCGCTCCGCGTCACCGGTCGCGTCCGAGATGAGCTTCTCGGCCTTGGCCACGGACTCGGCGCGTACCCGCTCGGCCTCGGCCGCGGTCTCGATCCCCAGCCGCTCGGCCTCCGCCGCCGCCTCGGTGATGAGGGTGTCCACCTGCGCGGCCGCGTCCGAACGGATCCGGTTCGCGTCCTCCCGGGCGTCCGCACGGGTACGCGCGGCGTCCTGGTCGGCGTTCGCGATGGCGTCCGACACCTCGGTGCGCACCCGCTGGGCGTGCTCGGAGGCGTCCGAGCGCATCCGCTCCGCCTCCGCGATCGCTTCCGCGACCGTGCGCTCCGCGAGCGCGCTCGCGGCCTCCCGCTCCTCGTTCGCCTCGCGCCGCATCCGCGCCGCGTCCTCGCCGGCCCGCTCGCGCTCGGCGTACGCGTCGGCGCGGACCCGGTCCGCCTCCTCCTGCGCCTCGGTGCGCGTACGGTCCGCCGCGTGCTCGGCGGCCGAGCGCAGCCCGGTGATCTCCTCCTGGGCCTGCTCGTGCAGCCCCGCCACCGCGTCCCGCACCTGCTGCGCGGTCTGCTCGGCGTTGGAGACCATCTCGGTCGCGCGCCGGTCGGCCTCCTCGACCAGCCGTACGGCCTCGGTCTGGGCCTCCTCGACCCGCTTGCGCGCGGACGCCAGCAGTTCCTCGCTCTGCTCGCGGGCCCGCTCGCGCTCCTGGTCGGCCTCCTGGCGCGCCGAACCGAGGGTCTCCTCGGCCTCGCGGCGGCGCCGGGTGGCCTCCTCCTGGGCGGCGGCCAGCGTCTCGGCACCCTCGGCCGCCAGACGCTCGGCGGCGGCCTGCGCCTCGCCGCGCACCCGGTCGGCGCTGTCCTGGGCCTCCGACTTGAGCCGCTCGGCCTCCGCCGCGGCCTCCGAACGCAGCCGTACGGCGACGGTCTCGCCCTCGGCACGGGACGCGGCCGCGTCCGCCGCGGCCTCGTCGCGTCGTCGGTCGGCCTCCGTCTCGGCCTGGGCCTGGAGCGTACGGATCCGCTCGGCGGACTCCGAACGCAGCCGGTCGATCTCCTCGGAAGCCTCGCGGCGGATCCGCTCGGCCTCCGCCCGCGCGTCGGTCAGCGCCTGCTCGGACGCGGCCAGACGCTCCTCGGCCTCCGTGTGCTGCCGGGCCAGCCCTTCGGCGGCCTCGGCCTGACGGGCCTCTATGGCCCGCTCGGTCTCCTCGCGCTGCCGCTCGGCGGCCCGCTCCGCGTCGGCCGCGATCGTCCCGGCCTGCTCCTCGGCGTCCGCGCGGTGCCGGTCGGCCTCCGCGCGGGTCCGCTCCAGCGTCTCCTCGGCCTGCCGGCGCAGCGTCGTGGCGCGCTCGATGGCCTCGGTACGGACCTTCTCGCTGTCCGCCGTGGCGGCCTGGCGCAGCTCGTCCGCGTCCGCCTTCGCCTTGCCGAGCAGCTCCTCGGCGGTCCGGGCGCCCTCCTCGATCTGCTGGACGGCCTCGCGCCGGGCCTCGGCGCGGATGCGCTCGCCCTCGGCGACCGCGTCCGAACGAAGCTGCTCCGCGTCCCCGCGCAGCCGCCGCGCCTCCTCCTGGAGTTCGACGGTCTTGGCGCGGTACTCCTTGGTGTCGTCCTTCGCCGTGCCCTTGAGCTGCTCGGCGATGTCGTGCGCCTCGGCGCGCAGCCGGTCGGCCTCGGTCTCCGCCTCGGTGCGGATCCGCTCGGCCTCCTCGGAGGCCGCCTTCGTGGTCCGCTTGGCTTCCTCGGACGCCTTGTTCAGGACGTCCTCGGCGGTACGGGCCGCCTTGGCGAGCTGGGAGGCGGTCTCCTCGGCCGTGAGGCTGCGGGCGCTCTCCTCGGCCTCCGCGACGATCGTCTCGGCCTTGCTGCGGGCGTCCGCGACGATCTGCTCGGCCTCGGACTTGGTGGTCTCGGCCTCCTGGTTGGCCTCGCCGACCAGCCGGGCGACCTGCTCCTTCGCGGTCCGGGTGCGCTGTTCGTTGACCGACTCGGCGTTCGCGATCGTCTTCGCCGCGGCGTCCTTGGCCTCGGTGAGGACCTTGTCCGCCTCGGTCTGGGCCTCGCGCAGTGCCGTCTCGGCGGCGCTCATCCGCTGCTCGGCGGCGCGGCTCAGCTCGCCGGCCTGACGGCGGGCGTTGTCCGACTCGCTCGCCGTGCTGCTGCGGAGCTGCTCGGCGTGGTCGGTGGCCTCCTGCGCCTGCGTCGAGGCGGCGTTCAGCAGCCGCTCGGCGTCCGTGCGGGCACGGCGCAGCAGCGCCTCGGCCTCCGCGCGGGCCGTCTCGGCGTCGGTGGTGAGCCGCTGGCGGGCCTCGGCGGCGACCCGTTCGGCCTCCGCGCGGGCGGCGGCGAGCGCCTGGTCGGCCTCGGCGCGCGACTCGTCCAGCAGCCGGCGGGCCTGGGACTCGGAGCGGGCGCGGAGCTGTTCCGCCCACGCCACGTTCTCGTTGACGTGCGACTCGACGGTCTGGCGGCGCTCCGCCAGCTCCTGGTCGAGCTGCTGACGCCGGGTGACGGCCTCCTGGTGCAGCTCGGCCTGGAGCCGTGCGGAGTGCTCGGCGTGCTCCTGGAGGAGACGCTGGGTCTGCGCCCGTGCCTGGCTGATCTCGCGCTCGGCGTCGACGCGAAGCTGGTCGGCCTGCATCTGGGCATTGCGGAGCATCTGCTCGGCCTGATAGCCGATGTCGGCCCCGTCATAGGCAGGACGGGTCGCCAGACTGCGGCGCGCCTCGTGCAGCTTGGCGCGCAGCACCTCGACCTGATAGCCGCGGTCCTCGGCGTGCTGGACGGCCTTCTCCCGCTCGGTCTTCAGCCGTTCCATCTCGGCCTCGAACCGAGAGAGGTGGTCGACGTCAGCCGCCGGCTCTCGCTCCTGGCGTTCGTAGCCCCGCACTGCGCGGTCCCATCCGTCCCCTGGTCGCATCTGATTCCGAACGAGCACCGTTCTTCCGCCGAACGGGGCCCCCGGGGAATGGTGTCAGATCAACGGCGGAGCAAGGGCTGTCGCCCCGACGCTCGCCCCCCGAAACCTGGACCCCGGCCCTTGGTCCCGCCCACCGGAAGGTGCCAGGACCGCGGCCGTCCCCCGCGAAAGGCGACGGCCGACCCCAACCCTACCGGCCCAGATATACGGAGGTCAGTGCTCAGGTGACTCAACCGCCGCCGAAGTGACCAGTTCTGTCAGTACGCCGTGGCAATCCTTGGGGTGCAGGAACGTGATCCGGGACCCCATGGACCCGGTCCGGGGCTGGTCGTAGAGCACCCGGACGCCCTTCGAGCGGATGTCCGCGGCGTCACCGTCGACGTCCGCGGTGCCGAAGGCGATGTGGTGCACGCCCTCGCCGTTCTTGGCCAGCCACTTGCCCACGGCCGAGTCCTCGCGGGTGGGTTCCAGCAACTGGAGGTAGGAGGCGCCGCCGTCGGACGTCTCGTTGATCTTGAGCATGGCCTCTCGCACGCCCTGCTCCTCGTTGACCTCGGAGTGGAAGACTTCGAAGCCGTACGTCGCTCGGTAGAACTCGACAGTCGTGTCGAGGTCGAAACAGGCGATCCCGATGTGGTCGATTCGCGTCAGCATGGAGTCAGTGCAGCGCTCCCGGCGTGGTTACGCAACGTGCGCGCGATCACACTGCGGGCCGGATGACGGGTGGCCTACCGCTCAGTACATTCTCAGTAAACCCTCGTTCACTCCTCGGCTGTGCAAGCCGGTAAGGGGATCGCACCTCATGTCTGGAACGAACAGCAACACCTCGGTGATCGTCGCGGGCGCCCGTACGCCCATGGGACGACTGCTGGGCTCGCTGAAGTCCTTCTCCGGGGCCGACCTCGGTGGCTTCGCGATCAAGGCCGCCCTCGACCGCGCCGGCATCGGCGGCGACCAGGTGCAGTACGTGATCATGGGCCAGGTGCTCCAGGCCGGGGCAGGGCAGATCCCGGCACGCCAGGCCGCCGTCAAGGCGGGCATCCCCATGAACGTCCCGGCGCTCACCATCAACAAGGTGTGCCTCTCCGGCCTGGACGCCATCGCCCTCGCGGACCAGCTCATCCGCGCCGGCGAGTTCGACATCGTGGTCGCCGGCGGCCAGGAGTCCATGACGAACGCCCCGCACCTGCTCCCGAAGTCCCGCGAGGGCTTCAAGTACGGCGCCATCGAGATGCTCGACGCCATGGCGTACGACGGTCTGACGGACGCCTTCGAGAACATCGCCATGGGCGAGTCGACGGAGAAGCACAACACCCGTCTCGGCATCCAGCGTCCGGTGCAGGACGAGATCGCCGCCCTGTCCCACCAGCGCGCGGCCGCCGCCCAGAAGAACGGCCTCTTCGAGGCGGAGATCACACCGATCGAGATCCCGCAGCGCAAGGGCGAGCCGGTCGTCTTCAGCAAGGACGAGGGCATCCGCGCCGAGACGACCGCCGAGTCGCTCGGCAAGCTGCGCCCCGCCTTCGCCAAGGACGGCACCATCACCGCCGGCAGCGCCTCCCAGATCTCGGACGGCGCGGCCGCCGTGGTCGTGATGAGCAAGGCCAAGGCGCTGGAGCTCGGCCTGGAGTGGATCGCGGAGATCGGCGCCCACGGCAACGTGGCCGGCCCGGACAACTCGCTCCAGTCGCAGCCCTCGAACGCCATCCTGCACGCCCTGAAGAAGGAGGGCCTGGAGGTCGAGGACCTCGACCTGATCGAGATCAACGAGGCCTTCGCGGCGGTCGCGGTCCAGTCAATGAAGGACCTCGGCGTGTCCACGGAAAAGGTGAACGTCAACGGCGGCGCCATCGCCCTCGGCCACCCGATCGGCATGTCCGGCGCCCGCCTGGTGCTGCACCTGGCCCTCGAACTGAAGCGGCGCGGCGGCGGCGTCGGCGCGGCCGCCCTGTGCGGCGGCGGCGGTCAGGGCGACGCCCTGATCGTGCGGGTGGCCAAGGCCTGACCCGCGTTCGACCGACCGACCTCTCGTGAACGGAGCTGTGATGCAGGACGTCTCCTCGCTGGTGACCCAGGCCAGGGAAGGACGGCCGCGGGCGGTGGCCCGGCTGATCTCCCTCGTGGAGGGCGCGGCACCGCAGCTCCGTGAGGTCATGGCCGCGCTGGCCCCGCTGGCCGGCAACGCGTACGTGGTGGGCCTCACGGGCTCGCCCGGTGTCGGCAAGTCGACCTCGACGTCGGCGCTGGTGACGGCCTACCGCCGGCAGGGCAAGCGGGTCGGCGTACTGGCCGTCGACCCGTCCTCGCCGTTCTCCGGGGGCGCGCTCCTCGGCGACCGTGTCCGGATGTCCGACCACGCCTCTGACCCGGGCGTCTACATCCGCTCGATGGCCACGCGCGGGCACCTGGGCGGGCTGGCCTGGTCGGCCCCCCAGGCGATCCGCGTCCTGGACGCGGCGGGCTGCGACGTGATCCTGGTCGAGACGGTGGGCGTCGGCCAGTCGGAGGTGGAGATCGCCTCCCAGGCCGACACCTCCGTCGTCCTCCTCGCCCCCGGCATGGGCGACGGCATCCAGGCCGCCAAGGCGGGAATCCTGGAGATCGGCGACGTGTACGTCGTCAACAAGGCCGACCGTGACGGGGCCGACGCCACCGCCCGCGAGCTGAACCACATGCTCAGCCTCGGCGAGTCCCGCGGGCCGGGGGACTGGCGCCCGCCGATCGTCAAGACGGTCGCCGCGCGCGGCGAGGGCATCGACGAGGTCGTCGAGGCCCTGGAGAAGCACCGGGCGTGGATGGAGGAACGTGGCGTCCTGGCCGAGCGCCGGCTCGCGCGGGCGTCCCAGGAGGTCGAGACGATCGCCGTCACCGCGCTGCGCCGCCGCATCGGCGACCTCCACGGCGACCGTCGCCTGAGCACCCTCGCGGAGCGCATCGTCGCCGGTGAACTCGACCCGTACGCGGCGGCGGACTCTCTGATCGAGGGCCTGAAGGAAGCCTGACCGGCACCGCCCAGTCGATCCGACGGGCACCGCCGATCCGGACCGGCCACCGAGCCGATCCGGACCGGCCACCGAGCCGAACCGGACCGGCGGTCTCGGGCGCGACGGAGAGTCGGGCCCGAGCGCCGGTCCAGGGCCTGGCGGAGAGCCGAACCGCACCGGAGATCCCGGGTGCGACGCGGAGTTGAACCCACCGGCGCGACGGCGGACGGTACCGCTCCGCGTGCGGCGCGCGCGCCCGCAGCCGGGCGGAGCGGAGCGCCCCGGCGCGCTGAGGCGCGAGGCGATGCGCCGTACACCGCCCAGTGCACCCGCCGGGACGGCACGCCCCCTTCTCGGGCAACTCGGCGCGCACCGCGGAGGGATGCCCCGGGAGGGGCCGTGCCGGGGGAGCCGAGCCATCGCGGTGTTTCCGGGTGCGGTGGTGCGCGCGAGTGGCTGTCGGACGGTGGGCCGACGCGGTGCGCCGCGACGCGCAGCCACGGCTGGTGCCGGCCTCGCACGAGGTCCGGGGCAAGTGTCCTGGACGGGCGGGTCCGTTCGGCGGCGCGGGAGTCGGTGAGGCGGGAGTTGGTGGTGCCCGAGAGCGACTCTCGGTCGGTGGGCCGGCGACCGATGTGCCGCGACGCGCGCCGGCGGCCCGGGCCTCGGCGGCCCGGGACCTGACGTGAGCCTTCGAGGCGGGGCGGTTCCCTTCGGCGGCGCGGGAGTCGGCGATTCGGGAGTCGGTGGCGCGGGAGTCGGCGGCGCGGGAGTCGGTGGTGTGGGTGGGAAATCCCTGGCCGGGGTGTCGTGGGCGCTGTTACGTTGTGGGCATGTTCCTCCTCTTGGCGTAGGGCCCGCTCAGGCCCGCGACGCGGACACGGCACCGTGGCCGTGGCGTCGCGGCACTCCGGCGACCCCTGTCCCGCCTCGGTGTTGAGGAACTCCACCCATGTCTGCGTCAGCCTCGCGGCCGTCCTACGCCGCGCTCTTCCGCATGCCCCACGCCCGCCGCACCTTCGCGGCGGCCATGACCGGCCGTCTCTCGTACGGCGTCGTCTCCCTGGCCATGATGCTCACCACGACCCGCGCCACCGGGTCGTACGCCGTGGCCGGCACGGTCATGGCGCTGTTCGGCGCGATGAGCGTGTTCCTGTCGCCCGCCCGGGCGGCGCTGATCGACCGGCACGGCGCCCGCCGCGCCCTGATCCCCATGGCCTCGCTGTACGCGGGCCTGCTCACGGCCTTCGCGGTCACCGCCTGGCGCCCCGGCGCTCCCGTTCCGGTGATCGCCGCGCTCGCGGTCGCCGCGGGTGCCTGCACCCCGCCGCTCGGCCCCACGATGCGCGCCGTGTGGGGCGAAGTGGTCCAGGACGAACGGCTGTTGCAGCGTGCCTACAGCCTGGACGGCGTCGTGGAGGAGATCCTCTTCGTCTCCGGACCACTGGTCGTCGGCGCGGTCGTGCAGACGGCGCCGCCCGCCGCCGCGGTCGCGCTCAGCGCCCTGCTGGTGTGGTCGGGAACCCTGGCCTTCGTCCTGTCCCCGCTCGTGGCGGGCGTCCGTCCGCCCGCGGCGCGAACGGCAGGCGGCGGGCACGGCGGGCGAACCGGCCGGACCCTGGGGCGGGTCCTGGCCCGGCCCGTCGTCGTGGCGTCGGGCGTCGGCCTCTCCCTCGGCGCGGTCGACCTCCTGGTCATGGCGTTCGCCGAGCGGCACCATCACGGCGCGGGCGTGGTGGCCTGGGTGCTCGCCGCACTGTCGCTGGGCAGCGCCCTGGGCGGTCTGCTGAACGGCGCGGTCGACTGGCGCCTTGCCCCGGGTGCACGGCTGCCGCTCCTGGCCGGCGCGCTCGGCCTCGCCCTGCTCGGCGCGGGGCTCGCCCAGAGCCTCGGGGCGCTGGCCGTGGCCGTCGCCTGCGCCGGCTTCTTCGTCGCCCCGGCCCTGACGACGTCGTATCTGATGGCCGACGCGGCGGCCCCGGCGGGCTTTCGCACCCAGGCCGGCGCCTGGGTCAACACCGCGGTGAACGCCGGGAGCTCGGTGGGCACCGCCGGTGCCGGCCTGCTGGTGGGCCGGCTGCCACTGGGGCTGTGCTTCGCGGTCTCGGGCGCGGCCGCGATGGCGGCGGCCCTGGCCTGTGCGCGGAACGCACGGACCCCGCGTCCGGGTGCGGACGCGGGGAACGGTGTGGCCGGCGGCGCGCGGCCCGAGGTGACGGACGGCGCGCGACTGCCCGGCTGAGGACTTCCGCCGGGACCGGGCCGCGGAGGCGGCGCCCGGTCCTACGGCTTGCCGCGCTGCCCCAGCAGGTGTTCGGCGATCGGGCGCAGCGACTTGTGCAGGTCCTCGAGCGCCTCGGGTGACAGCAGGTCGATGAAGTGCCGCCGCACGGACGCCACATGATGCGGCGAGACCTTCTTCATGGTCTCCATGCCGTGCTCGGTGAGGACCGCGTACAGCCCCCGGCGGTCGGACTCGCAGTTCTCCCGGCGCACCAGGTCCGCGTTCTCCATACGCGTGATCTGGTGCGAGAGCCGGCTCTTGGACTGGAGGGTGGCGGACGCCAGGTCGCTCATCCGCAGGCGTACACCCTCCGACTCGGAGAGGTTCACCAGGATCTCGTAGTCGTTCATCGTCAGCCCGAACGGCTGGAGGTCCCTCTCAAGCTGGTACGTCAACAGCCTGTTGACCTCCAGGTGGGTGCGCCAGGCGCACTGCTCCGCATCGGTCAGCCAGCGTGTGGCCGTCTCGGTCTCCATAAATGAAGTCTACCTAAAATGTTGAAATGCGAACTAGTGAGGGGTTGTGTGACCGTGCGCACGTGTTCGACGTGCGTTCGACGTCACACTCCGCAGACTACCGCTCACAGCCCGAAGCGACGCTGGAGGTCCCCGAGCTGTCCGGGAAGGCGCGGTGCCCCGGCCTGCTGCCCGTGCTGACCGGGCACCCCTCCCGCGCCGGGCACTCCGGCCTGGTGCGGGACCGCCCCCGTGGCCTGCTCGGCCATCAGGATCTCGGTGGACTGGAGCAGCACCGTACCCGCTCCCACGAACTCGAACTGGTGCTCCTCGCCGGAGGCCCCTCCGAGGCCCGTCATCGCACGTAGACCGCCCATCACGCCTGTCATGTACCCGTGGTCGTAGTGGTGGCAGGGAGAGGGGCAGTCGGCCCAGCCGACGAGGGCCTGCGGGTCCACCCGGATCGGGGGTTCCATGAACACCACCGGACCGTTGGACGCGGCCACGAACTTGCCGGTTCCGATCAGTGTCAGAAAGCCCGGCACGATCGACTGCTTGAGCGCGAGACTTGGCTGAAAAGCGAGCAAGTTGCCAGAGCGAATGGTCAGGTTGCCGTCGTCGAGGTCGTACGAATTCACGTCGAAGGCCCGGTCGGCGAGCAGCATCTTGCCCGAACCCTGCGCCACGACCCAGTCGCTCGCGTGCAGTGGCGAATGGAACGACGTACGGACAAGACGGTCAAGTCGGCCGTGCCCGATGCCGTTGAACTCCATCGATCCGTAGTAGGCGATCATCTTGCCCTTCTGCAGGAACCACTCGCTCCCTTTGAGTTCCACGCAGAAGGTGTAGTTGTTGACGTTGTCGTCGACCGGCAGCGACATCGGATCGTGGATCACCGGACCGCCGGGGACTCCGTACCCGCTCACAGCTTCTCCTCCGAGGCCTGGACGTACACCGAACCGCTGCCGCTCAGCTCCAGCTGGAACGCCTCGCCCGAACCGCGTCCCACCATGTCGCGCCAGCCCAGCGCCGTGGACAGCTTGTTGCGCACGTCGCCGTGGTGCGCCACGTACGCCTGCGGGTCGACGTGCACCGCCCGCTGCGGGGTGATCGGGACCTCGAAGACACCGCCGTGCGCCATGACGGCCACGGCCCCGTGCCCCTTGAGCGTGGTCGTGAAGAGCCCCTGGCCCGTCACCTGACCCCGCACCATGCCCATGACGCCGCCCTGCGAGCCCAGGAACATCGTGCCCTGCTGGAGCGTCCCGTCGAAGGCCAGCAGCCGGTCCGCCTCCACGTACAACGTGTCACCCGTGAGGCTGATCACGTGGACGTGGTGGCCGCCGTGCCCGAAGAGCACCGTGCCCGAACCCTCCACGGTCATGAGGGGGGTCGCCTCGTTGGCCAGCCGGCGGCCGATCATCGACATCACCCCGCCCTGCCCACCCTGGATGTTGGGCGTGAACGACACCTCGCCCTTGTACGCGAGCATCGCGCCGCGCTGGCTGAACAGCCGCTGCCCCGGCAGGACCGTCGCCTCGACCACCTTCGAGTTCACCTCGCGGAACGCCATCTCACACATCCCCCGCGATCGTGTTGCGTTCACTGGGCTGGACGTAGACCAGCCCGTCGCCCTCGAAGCGCATCTGGAACGCCTCGCCGCCGCCCTCGCCGAGGAACGTGCGGAACGTCACACCGGACTGCAGCGACTGCCGCACATTGCCCTGGTGTGCGATGTAGGCCCCCGGGTCGACCGTCAGCGGGTACTGCGCGCTGACCCGCAGCACCACCGCCGGCCCGTCCGAGGTGATCGCCGCCTGGCCGTGGCCCTCGACGGTCGTCGTGAACAGACCGTTGCCCTGCGAGGCGCCGCGCAGCCCCGTGAACGTCGTGCCCGTGCGCAGGCCCGTGTCCGTGGCGAGCAGATTGCTCGACTCCACGTACAGCTTGTCCCCCTGAAGGGCCACCAGATTGATCTCCGAGGCCCGGTCGGCGAACCAGCAGGTGCCGTGCCCCTTCACCTCCATCACCGTCATCTGCTCGCCGGTGAGGCGCCGGGTCACCATCCCCCGGAGTCCCTCGCCGCCCCCGCTCAGCTTCTTGAAGGCCATCTGGCCGTCGTACGCGACCATGGAGCCGTTCTTCGCCTTCACGGCGTCCCCGGTCATGTCGACGGCCAGCACCTTGCTGCCCTGAAGTCGAAACATCGCCACGCAGTGAAGGTAGCCGCACGGCCGGACCACCGACAGAGCCTCCGGGCGGATCCCCTCCCTGATCCGCCCCCTAGGGGGTGTGGCCTTGGTGTGACCTCCGGCGCCGTCGGGGCCCCCGGACCCGGGATCCCGCCCGCCGGATGCCACAATGGCCGGGACGCTTGTGCTTGCGTTCACAAGGAAGCGTTCCCCCGACAGCGATCCCACCGAAGGTGACCCGTGGACATAAAGACCGCCACCGCACTCCGCCGGCTCCGCCTGGTCTCGGCCCCCGAGGCCGTTTCCTTCCTGCTGCTGCTCGTCTGCTCGGTGCTGAAGCGGACCACGGACTTCAACGCCGTCCCCGTGATGGGCGCGGTCCACGGCGTCCTCTTCGTCCTGTACGTGATCTTCTGGGCGGACGCCTGGAACCGCGCCCGGTGGAGCGCCCGTACCGGCGTCCTCTACTTCGTCCTGTCGGTCCTGCCCACCGGCGGCTTCTTCGCCGAGCGCAAGCTCAAGCGCGAGGCCGAGGACGCGGTCGTCGCCTCCCGCGCCTTCGCCGAAGGGGCCGTGAAGGCATGATCGTCGCCTTCTCCGTGACACCGCTCGGCGTCGGCGAGGACGTGGGGGAGTACGTCGCCGACGCCGTCCGCGTGGTCCGCGAGTCGGGCCTGCCCCACCGCACCGACGCGATGTTCACCTCGATCGAGGGCGACTGGGACGAGGTGATGGCCGTCGTCAAGCGTGCCGTCGCCGTCGTCGAGGAGCGCGCGCCCCGCGTCTCGGTCGTCCTCAAGGCGGACATCCGCCCCGGCGTGACGGACGGTCTCACCTCCAAGGTCGAGACGGTGGAGCGGCACCTGTCGGCATGACCCAGGGCGCCCCGCACCCGGAACCCCGGTCCACCGGACCGGGGTTCTTTCATGCCCGGACGGTGACGGTGGGAGAGGTGACGGAACCTCAGGGACCAAAGACCACCCGCCCGCCCGCCGCCGCACCCCTTCGGCCCCGCCCCGCTCGACGTGTCGTGGAAACTCCACTTATGTGTGGGTACCAGCCACCACGATCACCGGACTCGTTGAACCACGGGAGGGCGATGTGCGGCCCGCGGGCTACGACTACGACACCTACAGCCGTCTCGCCGGACCCCTGACCGAGCCGTCCGGCACCGGCTACCGGGTGCAGTACACCAAGCTCCTCTCGCGCGGGCCGCACCGAATAAGCGCCATCCTGCTGACGACCCTCGCCCCGGTCCTCACCGGCGCGCTCCTCGTCTACCTCGTGTGGCCCACCCACTGGGTGGGACGCGAGGGCGGCGCGCCCTGGCCGGCCGCCCTCGACACCACGATGCTCGTCGCCATCGGCCTGATCGAACTCTTCATGGTCGTCAACGTCATGAGCATCGCCCACGCGACGATGGCCGCCCGCGACCCCGTGCCCGTCCGTCCCGCGCACGGGACCCGGGTTGCCTTCCTCACCACCTACGTCCCGGGAAAGGAACCCCTCGCCACGGTCCGCGCCACCCTCGAAGCCGCGGCCGGGCTCACCCACACCGGCCCCCTCGACGTCTGGCTGCTCGACGAGGGCGACGACGACCAGGCCAGAGCCCTCTGCGCCGAACTCGGCGTCCGGCACTTCACGCGGTTCGGCGTGCCCGAGTGGAACCGCCCCGAGGGAAGCCACAGGGCCCGCACCAAACACGGCAACTACAACGCGTGGCTCGACCTCTACGGGCACGCCTACGATTTCTTCGCCTCCGTCGACACCGACCATGTCCCGCTGCCCGGATTCCTCGAGCGCATGATGGGCTACTTCCGGGACCCCGACGTCGCGTTCGTCGTCGGCCCCCAGGTGTACGGGAACTACGAGAACCCCGTCACCAAGGCCGCCGAGTCCCAGCAGTTCCTCTTCCACGCCCTCATCCAGCGCGCCGGGAACCGCTACGGCTCACCCATGTTCGTCGGCACCAACAACGTCGTCCGGATCGCCGCGCTCAAGCAGATCGGCGGGCTGTACGACTCCATCACCGAGGACATGGCCACCGGGTTCGAGGTGCACCGGCACCGCAACCCCCGCACCGGCCGGCACTGGCGGTCCGTCTACACCCCGGACGTGCTCGCCGTCGGCGAGGGCCCCTCCACCTGGACCGACTTCTTCACCCAGCAGACGCGCTGGTCCCGCGGCACCTACGAGACCCTGATCAAGCAGTACGGGACGGCGCTGTTCACCATGCCCCCCGGCCGGCTCCTCTCGTACACGCTGATGCTCCTCTACTACCCGATGACGGCCGTCAACTGGCTCCTGGGCATGCTGAGCTGCTTCCTGTTCCTGTGGTTCGGGGCGTCCGGGACACAGGTCACCGCGTCCGTGTGGCTGATGCTCTACAGCGACGCCGCCGCCCTGCAGATCTGCCTCTACCTGTGGAACCGGCGGCACAACGTCTCGCCGCACGAACCCGAGGGATCCGGCGGCCTGGCCGGCATGGCGATGTCGGCCCTGTCGGCCCCCATCTATCTGAAGGCGCTGGGCGAGGCGATCGTCCGGCGCCCCAGCCGCTTCGTCGTCACCCCGAAGGGCCACGACGCGAGCCCCGACCGGCTCGGGACCTTCCGCGTCCATCTCGGCTGGGCCGCGCTGCTCGCCGTCTCGCTCGGCGCCTCGGCCGTCCTCGGCCACACCGACGCGGCCGCGCGGACCTGGGCGCTGCCGGCCATGTGCATCTCCCTCGCCCCGGTCGCGGTCTGGATCCGCACCCGCGTCGGGGAACGCCGCCCCCAGCCCCCGGCGCCCGCTCCCGTCCGGGTTCCCGACCGCCGGGAATCGGTGGCGGCCACGCCCGTCACGGTCACCGGCTCCACGACAGGAGGCACCTAGGCCATGGCCCACCGGCCCTCGAAGAAGACGAGGAAGACGCTGCTCGGCATCACGGGCCTCGCCGTCCTCGCGGCACTCAACGCCCCGGCCGCGCTCGGCTTCGCCGGTGAGACGTACCACGAGTACAAGATCTCCCGGCCCGCCTACACGGCGAAGTACGGCTCCTGGAGCGGTGTCGACATCCCCGCGCGCTACCGCACCAACGCGATCCACGCGGCCCTGCTGCACACCGGGAAGGTGCTCATCGTCGCCGGGTCGGGCAACGAGCAGAAGAAGTTCGACCAGGGGACCTTCGACACGATCCTGTGGGACCCGAGGACGGACACCTTCAAGAGGATCCCCACGCCGGACGACTTCTTCTGCTCCGGACACGCCCAGCTCCCCGACGGCAGTCTGCTCGTGGCCGGAGGCACCGCCCGCTACGAGAAGCTGGACGGCGAGGTCGTACGGGCCGGCGGCGGCATGCGGGTGAAGAACGAGAACCCCGACAGGACGATCGTCCTCAAGAAGGGCACCGTCTTCCGCTCACCGGCCGGTGTCGACTACGTCAGCCAGGCCGACGTGACGGTCCCGCAGGCCGGGCGGAACCAGATCATCACCTACGACCGCAAGGGCGCCATGCAGCCCTGGCGGACCGAGGTCACCGCCGGGGAGGCCCGCGTCTTCGTCGAGGCCGAGGAGAAGGGACCGGACTCCGTCACCGACCGGCAGGCCCAGTACGAGATCGTCGGCCTGCGAGGAGAGGACGCCCGCAACACGTACGGCCTGTCGGAGAAGATCACCCTGGAGAAGCAGGACTTCCAGGGCATCAGGGCCGCCTACGAGTTCGACCCGAAGGCCGAGCGGTACATCCCCGTCGACCCGATGGACAAGGCCCGCTGGTACCCGACCCTCGTGGGGCTCGACGACGGACGCGTCCTCGCCGTCTCCGGCCTCGACGACGTCGGGGTCATCGACCCCGGCGACACCGAGATCTACGACCCGGTGACGAGGAAGTGGGGCCCCGGACCCCACCGTTACTTCCCCACCTACCCGGCCCTCTTCCTCACCCGGGGCGGCAAACTCTTCTACCCGGCCTCCAACGCCGGGTACGGACCCGCCGACCAGGGCCGCGAGCCGGGCCTGTGGGATCCGCGCACCAACACCTTCCAGAAGGTGCCCGGCCTGCGGGACGGCGACCGGACGGAGACCTCCGCGTCGGTCCTGCTCCCGCCCGCCCAGGACCAGAAGGTGATGATCCTCGGCGGCGGAGGCGTCGGCGAGTCCCGGAAGTCCACCGCCCGCACCGCCGTCGTCGACCTCAAGAAGGACAGCCCGGTCTTCGAGGACGGCCCCGACCTGCCCCAGGGCACCCGCTATCTGAACAGCGTGATCATGCCGGACGACACCGTCTTCACCACCAACGGCTCCCGGGACTACCGCGGCCGCGGCGCCAGCAACATCCTCAAGGCGCAGTTCTACGATCCCCGCACCAATACCTTCCGCGAGGCCGCGTCCCCGCGCGTGGGCCGCAACTACCACTCCGAGGCGCTGCTCCTGCCCGACGGCCGGGTCGCCACCTTCGGCTCGGACCCGCTCTTCGACGATCGGCGGAACACCAAACTGGGCCACTTCGAACAGCGCATGGAGGTCTTCACCCCGCCGGCCCTGCACCGCGACGGCGCCGGCCGTCCGGTGCTCGGAGCGGGCCCCGAGGAACTCGACGCGCAGCACCGGGCGACCTTCGCCACCGGCCACCCCGAACGGGTCGTCAAGGCCCGGCTGATGCGGCCGAGCGCCGTCACCCACACCACGGACGTCGAACAGCGGTCCATCGAGCTGGGGCTCACGAAGACGGCGGGCTCGGTCACCGTCGACGTACCGACGGATCCGGCGCTGGTGCCGCCGGGCTGGTACATGCTCTTCGTGACGGACGCGCGGGGCACGCCTTCCGAGGCGAAGTGGATCCACGTCAGGTGACGCCGGACGGGGAGTGCGGGACCGTCGCGGCCGTCAGCCGGTGGAGCCGCGCGTCAGCTCCAGCGCGTACTCCGGCCACCACCGGCCGGCCGCCGGGCCGCCCCCGCACTCCCCGTCCGACTCGCCGGGCCGCTTGATCCACAGGTAGGCGTCGAGGACGGGCTCGCCGGTGGCCGTGGTCGGCCGGGTGCCCAGCGCCCGGCCCGGCGGGTTGCACCACACCCCCTCCAGCGGGCCGTTGCCGTTGCGGCTGGTGTCGACGACGAAGTGCTTGCCGCCGAGCCGTGCGGAGAGGCGGAGGCCGTACTCCCTGCTGACCTTGTCCGTCTCGAAGTTGGACACGTTGAGCGCGAAGCCGTCGGCGTGCGCGATGCCCGCGCGTTCCAGGGGCTCGACCAGCTTCTCCGCGTCGGGGATCCAGGACGGGTTCCCTGCGTCCAGGTACACCTTGGTGCGCGGCCGGCCCTTCAGCCGGACGACCGCCTCGCTCAGCAGCCGCTCGCGCTCGTCGTGGTACTCGGCGGGAGTGCAGCCGTCCACGATGTGGGCGACCGCGTCCGGCTCCAGGACCACCAGGGCCCGGCCGCCACCGAGGGCGTCGGCGAACGCGCCGATCCACCGGCGGTAGGCGTCCGCGTCCGCCGCCCCGCCCGCCGAGTGCCGGCCGCAGTCCCGGTGCGGGATGTCGTACGCGACGAAGAGCGCCGTCCGCCCTTCCCGGGCCGCGGACGCGGTCGCCGACCGGACCGCCGGACCCGGGTCGAGTTCGCCCGCAGGCCACAGGGCGACGGGCTCGTCCGCGATCCGTTCCAGCAGCGTGGCGTCCTCGGCCCGGCCCTGCCGGCGCCACAGCTCGATCTGCCGGGCCGCCGGGCCCCGCGGGTCGACCCAGAAGGGTGAGCGGGCGGCGGGGCCCGACCGCCGCGAGGCGCCACCGGTGACCGGGACCCGGCCGGCCTCGGGCCCGGGCGTGCAGCCCGCCGTGAGCGCGAGCACTGCGATGACCGCGAAAGCGTGGATCAGCCGGGGCATGCTGCTCCCTTGCGCGAAGGTGACGACTGGTCACCAATCGTGGCACAACGGGTCATTACGGCGGGGGAGGTCGCGTGGCGCGGTGGGCACCCGCGACCCCCGTCCCGCCGACGGCCCTTCCGTCAGTCGCCGCCCGAGGCCAGCGCGATCCCGAGCGGGGTCCGCTCGTACAGCACCTGGTGCCCGTACCTGCGCGAGACGAGCAGGCCCGCGTCGCGCAGGGCGGTGAGATGCGCGGAGACCGACGACGGAGCCAGCCGCAGACGGTGCGCGAGCGAGGTCGTCCCGGCCGGTTCGTCGAGCGCGCTGAGCACGCCGGCCCGGCCGCGCCCGAGGAGTCGTACGAGCGCCTCGGGGGTGCGGTCCGCCGGCTCGGTCCACAGACCGCCGATGCCGCGCGCGGGGTAGACGAGCGTCGCCTGCCACGGAGCCTCGAAGCCGCTGATCACGTCCGGCCAGGAGAACACGCTCGGCATGAGGACCAGACCCTGGCCGGCCAGGTGCCGTTCGTGGCGGCCCCCGACCTCGACGGTCAGCGTGTGCGAGCGCCAGCCGAAACGCCGGTCGATCTCCGGCAGGAGCCCGCCCAGGCCGACCTCGGCGAGCCGCCGGGAGTGGAAGGCGACGTCGGCGTCCAGCAGGGCCCGCAGCCGCGGCCAGTCCGGTTCGACAAGGGTGTGCCAGGCCTGTTCCAGCAGGTCCGTCAGATCCCGCACCATGCGGGCCGGGTCGGCCAGCAGGGCCCGGCCGCGCGGAGAGTCCAGGGCGCCGGGGGTGTCGGCGAGTGATCGCGCGCTCTCCTCGCGGGCCACGTCCGGGTCGGCCGCGCGGATGGCGGCGATCTCCTCCTCGAAGCTCGCCGCCGGGCCCAGCGGGGGCGGTCCGAGCCAGTCGGGGGAGTAGCCGCGCTGCGGCATCAACAGCCACAGCGGGGTGAGGTCGAGTCCGGCGGCCGCCGCGCGCATGCGGCGCAGCCAGGGTGCGTGATAGCCGTGCCGCGCGGGCCGGTTGAGCGTGCGGACCGCCTCCTGCGTCTCCCACAGCGGCGACACCGCGAACCGGCAGTTGAGGAGGTCGTCCTCCCCGAAGTGCAGCAGTGACGGCATGAACGACCCCAGAAGATTCGGCTGACGCCGAAACTTTACGCGGCCGGGGCGGGGCCGGGCACGCTGTCGCCCATGCCGGAAGCAGAGACGAAGGGCACGACGACCGTGCCCACCGCGGCGCGGGCCGCCCAGGGAAACACCGCGCCGCCCGCCACGGGGAACCCGACGACACCGAGGGAGGACGTCACGGAGAAGTCCGCCGAACTCGCCTCGGAGGGCGGTGCGGAGAAATTCGCCGGGCCCGCCTCGGAGGGCGCCGTCGGGCCGGTGACGCCCCCGGCGGAGCGTGACCCGGCCCCGGCCCCGTCCCAGGCCCCGGCTCCGGCTCCGGGGGCGGCGCGGACCGGGTACGGTCCCGTGTTCGCCGTGCCCGAGTTCCGCGCCGTCTTCGTGGCACACGCGTTCTCGCTGCTCGGGCTCGTCGTCAGCGAGATCGCGCTCTCCGTCCTCGTCTACGGGCTGACGGGCTCCCCGCTGCTCAGCGCCCTGACCTTCGCGCTCGGTTTTCTGCCCTACCTGATCGGCGGGACCCTCCTCGCGGGGGTCGCGGACCGCTTCCCGGCCCGCCGGGTCCTGGTCGTGTGCGATCTGGTGTGCGCGGGCTGCGTGGCCGTCATGGTGCTGCCGGGCGCGCCCGTCGCGGTGCTGCTCGTGATGCGGGCCGCGCTCGCCCTGGTCGCCCCGGTCTTCCAGGGGACGCGGACGGCGACCCTCGCGGACGTCCTCGGCGACGGGGAACTGTTCGTGCTCGGCCGCTCCCTGCTGCGGATCCTGTCGCAGAGCGCGCTGCTCGCCGGCTTCGGGACCGGCGGCCTGCTGCTCACCGTCGTCTCCCCGCGCCACGCGCTCCTCGTCACGGTGTGCACCTTCCTCGCCTCGGCGGTCCTGCTGCGCTTCGGCACCCGCCGTCGGCCCGCGCGGGCGGACCGCGGGCAGGCGCTCGTGCGCGACTCCCTGCGCGGTGCCCGGCAGGTGCTGGCCGACCGGCGGATCCTCGTGCTGCTCCTGCTGTTCTGGGTGCCGTCGATGTTCGTGGTCGCGCCGGAGGCACTGGCGGCGCCGTACGCGGAGGAGCTCGGGGCCGGTACGGCCGGACTGGGCCTGCTGATGTGCGCACTGCCCGTCGGCACGATCGCGGGGGAGCTGTTCGCCGGTTCCCGGCTGCGGCCGGCGACCCGGGGCCGGCTCACGCTCCCGCTGGTCTGCGTCACGCTGCTGCCCTACGCCGCGTACGCGCTGCGGCCCGGTCTCGGCTGGACCCTGGTCCTGCTGGTGCTCGCCGGCGCCGGATCCGCGTACACCCTCGGCCTGGACCAGTGGTTCGTGCGGGCGGTGCCGGACGAACTGCTCGGGCGGGCCATGACGTTGAACACGGCCGGGCTGATGACCCTCCAGGGCGTGGGGATGGCCCTGTCGGGTGTGGTGGCGGAGTTCGCCGGCGTGCGGGCGACGATCGTGGGCGCGGGCGTTCTGGGCACCGCGGCCTGCGCGGCCCTGGCGATGGCGGCCCACCGCACGGACCCCGACGCGAAGCACCACGAGGAGACCCCCGGGGACAACGGAGAACGCTGAACGGGCCCAGGGGCCCCGCCCCGTCCGTCCACGGCCTCGCCGCCGAAGCCGAACCGCCGTGGCGATGCCCGGACGCGCCCCGTCCGTCCGTCCACGGCCTCGCCGCCGAAGCCGAACCGCCGTAGCGATGCCCGGACGCGCCCCGCCCGTCCGGCCGCGCCCCCGCCCGTCGCGGCCGGGGCGGGCAGGCCGGCTCCGCGGTCGCACGCGGCCCGGATTCGCCCCTGACCCCGTTCTCGCAGGGGCGGAGACCGAAAATTGAGACGGGGCTGACCACGATGTGACCGGCCGGTAAGGTCGTCGGCGTGCCGAAGCCGCTCAGCCTTGCCTTCGATCCCATCGCCCGCGCCGACGAACACTGGCGCCAGCGTTGGGGTGCCGTGCCGTCCATGTCCGCGATCACCTCGATCATGCGCGCGCACCAGATTCTGCTCGCCGAGGTGGACGCGGTCGTCAAGCCGTACGGGCTGACCTTCGCGCGCTACGAGGCGCTGGTGCTCCTCACCTTCTCCAAGGCGGGCGAGCTGCCGATGTCCAAGATCGGTGAGCGGCTCATGGTGCATCCGACGTCCGTCACGAACACGGTGGACCGGCTGGTGCGTTCCGGGCTCGTCGACAAGCGGCCGAACCCGAACGACGGCCGGGGCACCCTCGCCTCCATCACGGACAAGGGCCGTGAGGTCTGCGACGCGGCCACCCGGGACCTGATGGCGATGGACTTCGGGCTCGGGGCGTACGACGCCGAGGAGTGCGCGGAGATCTTCGCGATGCTGCGGCCGCTGCGCGTCGCCGCCCGCGACTTCGACGAGGCGTAGCCACCGCCGGCCGGCCGCGGGGGCACGGCGTCGGCGCCGGGCGGGCCGCGAGGACACGGCCTCGGTGACGGGCGCGGGGAGCCCGGGGCGACATGGCGCGGGGGCGCGTGAAGATCGGCGGAAAAGGGTGGTTACCCTCGTGCCATGAAGAAGAGCGTGTTGACCCGGTACCGCGTCATGGCCTACGTCACCGGCGTGCTGCTGGTCCTGCTGTGCCTCAGCATGATCGCCAAGTACGCCATGGGCCTGGACGGGGCCGCGGACTTCACCCGCGTCGTCGCCATCGCGCACGGCTGGCTGTACGTCGTCTACCTGATCTTCGCCTTCGACCTGGGTTCCAAGGCGAAGTGGCCGGTCGGCAAGCAGCTCTGGGTGCTGCTGGCGGGCACGATTCCCACGGCCGCCTTCTTCGTGGAGCGTGGCATCAGCCGAGAGCTGGAGTCCAAGGTCGCGGACGGTACTCCCGCGGTCGTCGAGGCCTGACCCACACCGCCGTACACACACGTACGGCGGTTTGCCATCGACATTTACTAGGACGTCCTAGTAAATTCGAGGGTATGGACGCTCACGCCATCGAGGAAGGCCGCCGACGCTGGCAGGCCCGCTACGACGCGTCGCGCAAGCGCGACGCCGACTTCACCACGCTCTCCGGTGATCCCGTGGAGCCGGTGTACGGTCCCCGGCCCGGGGACAACTACGAGGGCTTCGAGCGGATCGGCTGGCCCGGGGAGTACCCCTTCACGCGCGGCCTGTACGCGACCGGCTACCGGGGACGTACATGGACCATCCGGCAGTTCGCCGGGTTCGGCAACGCCGAGCAGACCAACGAGCGGTACAAGATGATCCTCGCCAACGGCGGCGGGGGCCTCTCGGTGGCCTTCGACATGCCGACGCTGATGGGCCGCGACTCGGACGACCCCCGTTCGCTCGGCGAGGTCGGGCACTGCGGTGTCGCGATCGACTCGGCGGCCGACATGGAGGTCCTCTTCCAGGACATCCCGCTCGGTGACGTCACCACGTCGATGACGATCAGCGGTCCCGCCGTGCCGGTCTTCTGCATGTACCTGGTCGCCGCCGAGCGCCAGGGCATCGACCCCGGCGTGCTGAACGGCACGCTCCAGACCGACATCTTCAAGGAGTACATCGCGCAGAAGGAGTGGCTCTTCCAGCCCGAGCCGCACCTGCGCCTCATCGGCGACCTGATGGAGCACTGCGCCGAGAAGATCCCCGCGTACAAGCCGCTGTCCGTCTCCGGCTACCACATCCGTGAGGCCGGCTCCACGGCCGCGCAGGAGCTCGCCTACACCCTGGCGGACGGCTTCGGGTACGTGGAACTGGGCCTGTCCCGCGGGCTCGACGTGAACGTCTTCGCCCCCGGTCTCTCGTTCTTCTTCGACGCGCACCTCGACTTCTTCGAGGAGATCGCCAAGTTCCGCGCGGCCCGCCGGATCTGGGCCCGCTGGATGCGCGACGTGTACGGCGCCACCTCCGAGAAGGCGCAGTGGCTGCGTTTCCACACGCAGACCGCCGGCGTCTCGCTGACGGCCCAGCAGCCGTACAACAACGTCGTACGCACCGCCGTGGAGGCGCTCGCTGCGGTCCTCGGCGGCACGAACTCGCTGCACACCAACGCCCTGGACGAGACGCTGGCCCTGCCCTCCGCGCAGGCCGCGGAGATCGCCCTGCGCACGCAGCAGGTGCTCATGGAGGAGACCGGCGTCGCCAACGTCGCCGACCCGCTGGGCGGTTCCTGGTACGTCGAGCAGCTCACCGACCGGATCGAGGCCGACGCCGAGAAGATCTTCGAGCAGATCAGGGAGCGCGGGCTGCGGGCGCACCCGGACGGCAAGCACCCCATCGGTCCCATCACCTCCGGCATCCTGCGCGGGATCGAGGACGGCTGGTTCACCGGCGAGATCGCCGAGTCGGCGTTCCAGTACCAGCGGTCGGTCGAGAAGGGCGACAAGCGGGTCGTCGGCGTCAACGTCCACCACGGGTCCGTGACCGGCGACCTGGAGATCCTCCGGGTCAGCCACGAGGTGGAGCGCGAGCAGGTGCGGGTGCTGGCCTCGCGCAAGGGGGAGCGTGACGAGGCGGCCGTGCGTGGGGCGCTGGACGCCATGCTCGCGGCGGCGCGTGACGGGTCCAACATGATCGCCCCCATGCTGGACGCGGTCCGTGCGGAGGCGACTCTGGGCGAGATCTGCGGAGTCCTGCGCGACGAGTGGGGCATCTACACGGAACCGGCGGGCTTCTGACCCACCCCGGGCAGCCCGGCACCCCTGCCTGCCCGGCTGCCCGGCGTCCCTGCCTGCCCGGCGTCCGGCCCGGCCCGGGGCTCCGGGCCCTAGCGGCACCAGCTAGGCCGCCCGGCGCGAGGCAGACCTCTCCTCGCCCCCTCCGCCCCTACCCGACCCGTACCCGGGGGCTCCGCCCCCGGACCCCCGCTCCTCAATCGCCGGAGGGGCTGAAATCTCGCACCCGCAGCCGAAATCCGACGCGAGGGGACGTGCCGGTACATCGATGCCCGTCGCCACCGACGGTCACGTCTTCGTCCAACGGCGACGGGCTGATGCACCGGCACGGCCCCGACCCACCCACCGGACCCGGTCAGACCCCGGCTGTCGGGTCGTCGGCCGCCGCTCCGGTCAGGCCGAACAGCAGGACCCGGGTGAACGAGCGCACCCACTCCTCGTCCGCGGGCTCCGCGCTGACCAGGGTGCGATGGACGACCGCTCCGGCGACCACGTCGAAGATCAGGGCCGCGGTGCGGTCGGCGGCGGCCGGGTCCGACTCCGGGGGCAGCTCACCGCGCGCCTGGGCACGGGCACGGCCCTCCATGACCAGACGCTTCTGCCGGTCGACGATCGACGTGCGGATGCGCTCCCGCAGCGGCTCGTCCCGGGTGGACTCCGCGACCACGGCCATCAGCGCCGTCTTCGCCTCCGGGCGGTCCAGGATCGCCGCGAACTGGAGCACCACACCCTCGATGTCGGCGGCCAGACTGCCCCGGTCGGGGAGCTCCAGCTCGTCGAAGAGCTCGGCCACCGCGTCGACGACCAGCTCGTTCTTGCCCGCCCAGCGACGGTAGAGCGTCGTCTTGGCGACCCCCGCGAGCGTCGCCACGTACCCCAACGTCAGTTTGGACCAGCCCAGTTCGACCAGGGCCGTGCGCGTCGCCTCCAGGATCGCGGCGTCCGCGGCCGCGCTGCGGGGGCGGCCCGTACGGGAGGCATGGGAGCGACATTGCATGGCAGTGACCATAACCGGCCGCATCACCGGCGATATCCGGCGGTTCTGTGAAGCCGTGAGGGAGATCACCGGAAGACGGCGCGCGGGCGTGCGTCCGTACAGTTACGCTACGACTCGTAGCGAAAGCTCGACCGCGGCGACAACCGCACAGGCGCCAGGTGGGGACCCGGCGCCGAACAGGCCTGACACAGCCTGGCTTTCACGACGCTTTTCACACGTGCGCGAGGAAGGGGGAGGATGTACTCATGCAGCCACGGAACATGTCCATGAGCGGAGTCGTCGACCTCGCCGCGGTGAAGGCGGCCCAGGAGGCCAAGTCGAAGGCGGAGCAGGCGCGCGCCGACGCGGCCAGGCAGGGCGGAGGCGGGGCCGTGACTCCCGCGAGCCTCGTCATCGACGTAGACGAGGCAGGATTCGAGCAGGACGTCCTGCAGCGCTCCACCGAAGTGCCCGTCGTCATCGACTTCTGGGCCGAGTGGTGCGAGCCCTGCAAGCAGCTCAGCCCGCTCCTGGAGCGGCTGGCCGTCGAGTACGACGGCCGCTTCGTGCTCGCCAAGATCGACGTCGACGCCAACCAGATGCTGATGCAGCAGTTCGGGGTTCAGGGGATCCCGGCCGTTTTCGCGGTGGTGGCCGGACAGGCCCTGCCGCTCTTCCAGGGGGCGGCGGCCGAGGCCCAGATCCGCGGGACCCTCGACCAGCTCGTCCAGGTGGCCGAGCAGCGCTTCGGCCTGACCGGTCTGACGGTCGACCCGGACGGCGCGCCGGGCGCGTCCCCGGTGGCCCAGGAGGTGCCGGCCGGACCGTACGACGCGCTCCTCGAGGCCGCCGTACAGGCGCTGGACGCGGGCGACTTCGGCGGTGCCGTCCAGGCGTACAAGAACGTGCTGGCCGACGACCCGGGCAACACCGAGGCCAAACTGGGCCTGGCCCAGGCCGAGTTGCTCCAGAGGGTGCAGGGTCTTGACCCGCAGAAGGTGCGCGGCGACGCCGCGGCGAAGCCCGGTGACGTGACGGCGCAGATCGCGGGGGCCGACCTGGACCTCGTCGGCGGCCACGTGGAGGACGCCTTCGGGCGGCTCATCGACACCGTGCGCGTCACGGCGGGTGACGACCGGGACGCCGTACGCCTGCGGCTGCTGGAGCTCTTCGAGGTCGTCGGTGCCGACGACCCCCGTGTGGTGGCCGCGCGCAGGGCCCTCGCCAGGGCGCTGTTCTGACCAGTCCGTAAACGCCAGGGCTTGTGATGCCCGGGTGAAAGATTGGCCGACAGGGACGGATGTGGCCGCGCTTTACCAAAACTTGGTAAACGCGGCCGCTGTTACTCGTAGTAAGTCCAAGGCGCTGAACTGTCTGTTTCCGTCCGGAATTTGACCACTGTGTCACCCCGGGCGGGACCACCCTGAGTCGCCGCCCGATACCGACGGGTCGTTCTTCGGTTATCCCGCCGTTACTAGCGAGTAACGAACCCCCTTGTGCACGCGGCGAGAATGCACCACGATCGGCGACGCTCGGTCCATTCCCCGCACCCCGACAGCCAATCGGGCCGGCGGACTTTCTGGGTCCCCACCGAGTAGAACCGACAGCAGTGCGATCGGTTCTTGGACAGGGGGGTCTTCGCCGTCAGGCGGAGCCTGTCCAGCAGGTTGTGCGTGATGTGTTCAGGCGCGACCAGTGGTTGTCGCTCGGGGGTGATCGCCGGTGATTCGGGTGCATTCGCACCATCGGGTACAGGCGCTCTCCTTCCCGAGGACGTAGCACTTCTCCCATCCCTGCCCGGCTGAGCCGCCGCAACGTGGCAGTCAGGGCCAGGAGATGTACGTCCGAGAAGGAGGAAAAATTATGTCCCAGGTGCGTGGCGGGACCAGATGGAAGCGGTTCGCCGTCGTCATGGTGCCCAGCGTGGCAGCCACGGCAGCGATAGGTGTCGCCCTCGCGCAGGGTGCTCTCGCCGCATCGTTCAGTGTCTCCGGTCAGTCCTTCAAGGTGTCCGCGGACAAGCTTGAAGGTACGGGCTTCTCGCAGTACGGAGCTCTCGACCAGGGCACCGGCCTCGACGGCAAGGCGGCACTGCACCCCGTCGCGGTGTCGGCGTTCAAGAGCGCCGACATCACCAGCATGTGTCAGTCGGTCGTCACCCCGAACATCCCGCTGCTCGGTTCCGTCAGCCTCGTGCTGAAGGCCGGTGGCGGCGGTACGCCGGTTCACGCCGACAACCTCTACATCGATGTCGAGGACCTCGGCGCCGACGCGACGTTCAAGAACATCGACATCGGTGTTGCCGCCAAGGACGCCAACAAGGGTCCGGGCATGAAGGGCGGCGGCGAGCAGGCCAACCCCTACGGGTTCGCCCAGCAGGCCGAGTCGGCCACGCTGACCGACGTGAAGCAGACGGCGTGGGCGACCACCGCCGGCACGTTCAAGCTCAGCGGTCTGAAGATGTCGGTGTCCGCGGGCACCCACGAGTGCTACTGAGCACCCCATAGGGGTGGGCGAGGAGGCTCCGGCCGCTTCGCCCGCCCCGCCGCTCCGCCCGTCGTACGCGGAGCACTCAACGCGTACTTCTCACAGCAATGCCGTTCCAGGGAGCTGTTTCCATGAGCGCCGAGACTCCTGCCGCGCCCGGCCAGAACGATGAGCACTACCTTCAGGTGTTCCGGCGGCATTTCCGCGAGTGGAGGGGCGATCGCCCGTTCTGGGCGGGTCTGTACATCGTGTTCGGTGGCTTTCCCATCGCCTACTTCCCGTACGCGCACCTGCACCTCGGTCACTTGACGCTGGCGATGTCCACCACCGCCGGAGCCGGTTCCCTGATCATCGGCGTGCTCCTCGTCGTGCTCGGGATCAGCCTCTGGTTCCAGAAGCACGTGCGGACCTTCGCGGGTGTCGCCGCGATCCTCCTCGCCCTGGTGTCCATCCCGGTGGCCAACCTGGGCGGCTTCCTGATCGGCTTCCTGTTCGCCCTGCTCGGCGGCGCCATGGCGGTCTCCTGGGTTCCCGGTGAACCAGAGGAGGGCTACGCCGTGTCGAAGTCCCTCGACGAGCAGGACGCGCCGCAGGACGCGCCGGCCGAGCCCGTCGGGTACGAGGCGGCGGACGACGCGGCCGACCCGAACGATCTGTCAGGAACGAGCCCGAACACCGGGGCGAACGGGAGGCACAGTGCCGGCTGACGAGGTGACCCATGGGACCGACGTGGAGGCGTCCCGTGTGAGAACCGGGCCGCGCCACGCGGCCCCGAGGAAGCCGCTGTTCACCAGGTTCCAGATGCCCGCCGGCAAGGTGATAGCCATAGCGGCGATGCCGACGGCGGTCCTCATGGGCATGGGCTTCACCCCGACGCTCGCCCAGGCCGACGACCACTCCACCTCCAAGAGCCTCACGGCCGAGGAGTACCAGGCCTGCGTCGAGGCCGTCACGGGTGACGAGGCGTCGCCCTCCGCCTCGGCGAGCCCGAGCCCGTCCTCGGACGAGGCCACGCCGTCCCCCTCCGCGTCGTCGGACGCCACGGACAAGGAGACGTCCTCTTCGTCGGATTCAGGTTCCGACGACAAGGCCGAGCCCTCCGCGACCCCGTCGGCCTCCGCGAGCGCGCAGGAGAAGGCGCCGGACAAGGCCGCGGACAGCAGCGCGTCCACGCCGACCCCCTCGGCTTCGGAGAGCAGCAAGAACCCGCTCGACCCGCTGGGTGTCGGCGACGCCATCAAGGACATCCTCACGCCCGACGAGACGGCGAGCTCCACCCCGGCGCCGTCCGCCTCGCCGAGCGCGAGCGCCGGCTCGGACACGTCGGACGACAAGAGCACCGCGGACACCGTCAAGGACACGACCGACAAGGTCACCGAGACGGTGGACGACACGGCGAAGACGGTCACGGACACCGCGTCCAAGGCCGCCTCGGACGCCACCGAGAAGGCCGAGGACACGGCCGCCGCGGTCACCGAGTCGCCCAGCCCCTCCGCGAGCGCCACCACGGACGCGGCGGACTGCCCGGTCGCCACCGACGACGAGGGCGGCGTGGACAACCAGGTCGCCCTGCCGACCGACCCCTGGTACCTCAACGCCAGTTCGCTGCTCCTCAAGGGCGCGGACTACCAGGGCATAGTCAAGGTGAAGACCGCCGACGGCACCGTCAAGAAGGTGCTGAAGTACGTCATATCCGACGGCACCGACATCGGCGACCTGCACCAGACGGTGAACGACAAGCAGTCCGGCAAGACCTACCACGTGCAGGCCGCGTCGGGTTCGACGTCCACCATCCGCGACGGTAAGACGATCATGTACACGGAGAGCATCTCCGGGAACCTGCTCGGGCTCATCCCGGTCACGTTCGATCCGGACAACCCTCCGCCGCTGAACATCCCGCTGATCTACTTCACCAAGGTGAAGGTCGTTCAGGCCGGCCAGTTCGGCGGAACCCTGCACGTACCCGGACTCCACCAGTACACGACCGGCTGAGTCGTCCAGAGCCCGTCCGGGAGCCGCACAAACGCTGAGGGCGCCCCCTGCGAACAGGGGGCGCCCTCAGCGGCGTTCGACGGGCGGATGTCAGGCGTGGTTGACCTCGCCCAGGTGGTGCACCCGGACCATGTTGGTGGTGCCGGGGACGCCGGGGGGCGAACCGGCGGTCATCACGACGACGTCGCCCTCGTTGAACCGCTTGAGCTTCTGCAGCTCGCGGTCGACCAGGTCGACCATCTCGTCGGTGCTGTTGACGAACGGCACGACGTGCGACTCGACGCCCCAGCTCAGCGTGAGCTGGTTGCGGGTGCCCTCGTCCGTGGTGAAGGCCAGGATCGGCTGGGCGGCGCGGTAGCGCGAGAGCCGGCGGGCGGTGTCACCGGACTTGGTGAAGGCCACCAGGCCCTTGCCGCCGAGGAAGTCGGCGATCTCGCAGGCGGCGCGGGCGACCGAACCGCCCTGCGTGCGCGGCTTCTTGCCCGGGACCAGCGGCTGCAGGCCCTTGGAGAGAAGCTCCTCCTCGGCCGCGGCGACGATCTTCGACATCGTCTTCACGGTCTCGACCGGGTACGCGCCCACGCTGGACTCGGCCGACAGCATGACCGCGTCCGCGCCGTCCAGGATCGCGTTGGCCACGTCGGAGGCCTCGGCGCGCGTCGGACGGGAGTTGGTGATCATCGACTCCATCATCTGGGTCGCCACGATCACCGGCTTGGCGTTGCGGCGGCACAGCTCCACGAGGCGCTTCTGGACCATCGGGACCCGCTCCAGCGGGTATTCGACGGCCAGGTCGCCACGGGCCACCATGACGGCGTCGAACGCCGCGACGACGCCCTCCATGTTGTCGACCGCCTGCGGCTTCTCCACCTTGGCGATGACGGGGACGCGGCGGCCCTCCTCGTCCATCACCTTGTGGACGTCGTTCACGTCGTTGGCGTCGCGTACGAAGGACAGGGCGACCATGTCGCAGCCCATCCGCAGCGCGAAGCGCAGGTCCTCGACGTCCTTCTCCGACAGCGCGGGCACGTTCACGGCCGCGCCGGGCAGGTTGATGCCCTTGTGGTCGGAGATCACGCCGCCCTCGATGACGACCGTCTTGACCCGCGGACCGTCGATCTCGACGACGCGCAGCTCGACGTTGCCGTCGTTGATGAGGATCTGGTCGCCCTTGGAGACGTCACCGGGCAGACCCTTGTAGGTCGTGCCGCAGATGTGCTTGTCACCCGGCACGTCCTCGGCCGTGATGACGAACTCGTCGCCACGCTCCAGCTCGACGGGGCCTTCGGCGAAGGTCTCCAGGCGGATCTTGGGGCCCTGCAGGTCGGCCAGGACACCGATGGCGATGCCGGTCTCGGCCGAGGCGGCCCGGACACGGTCGTACCGGCCCTGGTGCTCGGAGTGCGAGCCGTGGCTGAAATTGAAACGGGCCACGTTCATGCCGGCCTGGATCAGCGCGACAAGCTTTTCGTGGGAGTCGACCGCGGGGCCGAGAGTACAGACGATTTTCGAACGGCGCATGGGGCGATCCTATCGGTTTGTTTCGCATCGGAATATTCCGTCTGGCGGAAGATACAAATGGGCGGGCGGGTGCTCAGGCGTGGCTTTCCGGCCCGCTCAGGCGTTGCCCTTTCCGACCAGTGCGTACGTCTGTGTGGCGATCTCCAGTTCCTCGTCCGTCGGCACGACGGCCACCGCGACGCGCGCGTACGGCGGTGAGATGAGCCGGGGCTCACCGCCGCGTACGGCGTTCAGCTCGCCGTCGACCGCCAGTCCCAGTTCCTCCAGGCCCCTGATCGCGGCCTCGCGCACCGGGGCGGCGTTCTCGCCCACTCCGGCGGTGAAGGCGACGGCGTCCACGCGGCCGAGAACCGCGTAGTAGGCGCCGATGTATTTCTTCAGCCGGTGGATGTAGATGTCGAAGGCGAGCCGGGCCTTTTCGTCTCCTTCGTCGACACGGCGGCGGATCTCCCGCATGTCGTTGTCGCCGCACAGACCGATCAGACCGCTCTTCTTGTTGAGAAGAGTGTCGATCTCGTCCGTGGACATGTTGCCAACGCGCTCCAAATGGAAGATGACGGCCGGGTCCACGTCGCCGGACCGCGTTCCCATCACCAGCCCCTCCAGCGGGGTCAGCCCCATCGAGGTGTCCACGCACCGCCCGCCCCTGACCGCGGACGCCGAGGCCCCGTTGCCGAGGTGCAGCACGATGACGTTGACCTCCTCGGGTGCCTTGCCGAGGAGTTCGGCGGTCGTCCGGGAGACGTAGGCGTGCGAGGTGCCGTGGAAGCCGTACCGGCGGATGCGGTGCTCGTCCGCCGTCGCCACGTCGATCGCGTACCGCGCGGCCGCCTCCGGCATCGTCGTGTGGAACGCGGTGTCGAAGATCGCGACCTGCGGGAGGTCGGGGCGCAGCGCCATCGCGGTGCGGATGCCGGTGAGGTTCGCCGGGTTGTGCAGGGGGGCGACCGGGATCAGCCGCTCGATCTCCGCGAGGACCTCCGCGTCGATGACCGTCGGCTCGGTGAACGTCCGCCCGCCGTGCACCACCCGGTGGCCGATGGCGGCCAGTTCGGCGGAGTCCAGGCCGAGTCCGTCCACCGCCAGTTCCTCGGCCATCGCCTTCAGCGCGGCCTCGTGGTCGGCGAACGTGTCGGCCCTCTCGCGGGTCTCGCCCGTCGATCCGGTGGTGTGCCGCAGCAGGGAGGTTCCCTCGCCGATGCGTTCCACCAGCCCGACGGCCAGGCGGGTGCCGTCGCGCATGTCGAGCAACTGGTACTTCACCGACGACGAGCCGGAGTTGAGGACGAGGACCCGCACGGCCGGCGGTGCGGCGGGCTCCTCGGGCACGGCGGCCTCGGGGGACGGGTGGGCGCTCACTGACGGGCAGCCTTCTGGTCGGAGGTCTGGGACTGGATCGCCGTGATGGCGACCGTGTTGACGATGTCCTGGACGAGGGCGCCGCGGGACAGGTCGTTGACGGGCTTGCGCAGACCCTGGAGCACCGGGCCGACGGCGATCGCGCCGGCCGAACGCTGCACGGCCTTGTACGTGTTGTTGCCGGTGTTGAGGTCGGGGAAGATCAGCACGGACGCCTGCCCGGCGACCTCCGACTCCGGCAGCTTGGTCGCCGCCACCGACGGTTCGACGGCGGCGTCGTACTGGATCGGCCCCTCGATCCGCAGGTCGCCGCGGCGGGCGCGCACCAGCTCGGTCGCCGCGCGCACCTTGTCGACGTCGGCGCCCGAACCCGAGGTGCCCGTGGAGTACGACAGCATCGCGATCCGCGGTTCGACGCCGAACTGCTCCGCGGTGGCGGCCGAGGAGATGGCGATGTCGCAGAGCTGCTCGGCGTCCGGGTCGGGGTTCACCGCGCAGTCGCCGTAGACCAGGACCTTGTCGGCCAGGCACATGAAGAAGACGGACGAGACGATCCTCGACTCCGGCTTCGTCTTGATGATCTCGAAGGCGGGCCGGATCGTCGCCGCCGTCGAGTGCACGGCCCCCGACACCATCCCGTCGGCCAGGCCTTCCTCCACCATCAGCGTCCCGAAGTAGTTCACGTCCGCGACCACGTCGTAGGCCAGTTCCACCGTGACGCCCTTGTGGGCCCGCAGTCCGGCGTACTTCTCGGCGAAGGAGTCCCGCAGCGGCGACGTCTGAGGGTCGATCAGCTGGGTGGCGCTGACGTCGATGCCGAGGTCGGCGGCCTTCTTGCGGATCTGGTCGACCGGCCCGAGCAGGGTCAGATCGCACACACCCCGGCGCAGCAGCACCTCGGCGGCGTGCAGGACGCGCTCCTCGGTGCCCTCGGGCAGCACGACGCGGCGCCGGTCGGAGCGGGCCTGCTCCAGGAGCTGGTGCTCGAACATCATCGGGGTGAGGCGGTCGCTGCTGGGCGCGGAGACCCGCTTCAGCAGGTCGACGGTGTCCACATGCCGCTCGAACAGACCGAGCGCGGTCTCCGCCTTGCGGGGCGTGGCCGCGTTCAGCTTGCCCTCCAGGGCGAAGAGCGCCTCGGCGGTGGGGAAGGAGTTCCCGGCCACCGAGACGACCGGGGTGCCGGGCGCGAGACGGGCCGCGAGCGTGAGGATCTCGGTGGTCGGCTTCTCGTCCAGGGTGAGCAGGATGCCGGCTATGGGCGGGGTGCCCGCGCTGTGCGCCGCGAGCGAGCCGATCACCAGGTCGGCCCGGTCCCCCGGGGTGACCACGAGGCATCCCGGGGTCAGGGCCGCCAGGAAGTTCGGCAGCATCGCTCCGCCGAAGACGAAGCCGAGGGCGTCACGGGCGAGCCCCGCGTCGTCGCCGAGGAGCACCTTGCCGCCGAGCGCGTGGGTGATCTGCGCGACCGTGGGCGCGGAGAGCGCGGGCTCGTCCGGAAGCACGTAACAGGGCACCGGCAGACGGGAGTCGAGCCGCTCCGCGATCTGCGCCCGGTCCTCGGGGGCCACCCGGTTCACCACCATGGCCAGGACGTCGCACCCCAGCCCGTCGTACGCGCGGTAGGCGTTGCGCGTCTCGGCGCGCACCGACTCGGCGCTCTGGCCCCGGCCGCCGACGACCGGGAGCACGGACGCGGCGAACTCGTTCGCAAGCCGGGCGTTGAGCGCCAGCTCATCGGGGAGCTGGGTGGCGGCGAAGTCGGTGCCGAGGACGAGGACGACGTCGTAGTCGCGGGCGACCAGGTGGAACCGGTCGACGAGCGTGGACACCAGCTCGTCGGTACCCTGCTCGGCCTGGAGCGCGGACGCCTCCCGGTAGTCCATGCCGTACACCGTCGCCGGGTCCTGCACCAGCCGGTAGCGGGCCCGCAGGAGTTCGAAGAGCCGGTCCGGACCGTCGTGCACGAGCGGGCGGAACACCCCCACCCGGTCGACCTGGCGGGTCAGCAGTTCCATGACCCCCAGTTCGACGACCTGACGGCCGTCACCTCGGTCGATCCCGGTCACGTACACGCTGCGCGTCACGCGTGCTCTCCATCCGTTTCGTCGCCAGGCGGGTTTCTGGGCTCGGAAAAAGGGCCCACCAACGTGAGCAGAACCCTCTTGACAATACCTCCGGCGCTGGCTAAGGCGCCCGCCAGGGGAAACGTGCCGGTCAGGCGGGAGCGGCGTCCGGGGCGCGGGTGCGGCGGTGGACGGAATCGGCGAGGCATCCCGGGCCGTGAAACAATCGAAACGGCTCACACGGACCAGCAGGGAGCAGGAGACACAGCACGATGCGCATCGGAGTTCTCACCGCAGGCGGCGACTGCCCTGGCCTGAACGCAGTGATCCGGTCGGTCGTGCACCGAGCGGTCACCAACTTCGGGGACGAGGTCATCGGCTTCGAGGACGGCTACGCCGGGCTCCTCGACGGCCACTACCGCACCCTCGACCTCAACGCCGTCAGCGGCATCCTCGCCCGCGGCGGCACCATCCTCGGCTCCTCCCGGCTGCAGCGGGACCGGCTCCGCGAGGCCTGTGACAACGCCCAGGACATGGCCCGCGAGTTCGGCATCGACGCGCTCATCCCGATCGGCGGCGAGGGCACGCTCACGGCGGCCCGGATGCTGTCGGACGCGGGTCTCCCGGTGGTCGGCGTGCCGAAGACCATCGACAACGACATCTCCGCGACGGACCGCACCTTCGGCTTCGACACCGCCGTCGGTGTCGCCACGGAGGCCATGGACCGGCTGAAGACGACGGCCGAGTCCCACCAGCGGGTGATGGTCGTCGAGGTCATGGGCCGGCACGCGGGCTGGATCGCGCTGGAGTCCGGCATGGCGGCCGGCGCCCACGGCATCTGCCTGCCGGAGCGCCCCTTCGACCCGTCCGACCTGGTCGCGATGGTCGAGGAGCGCTTCTCGCGCGGCAAGCGGTTCGCCGTCATCTGCGTCGCCGAGGGCGCCCACCCCGCCGAGGGCACGATGGACTACGGCCACGGCGAGATCGACCAGTTCGGCCACGAACGCTTCCAGGGCATCGGCACGGCTCTCGCGTACGAGCTGGAGCGCCGCCTCGGCAAGGAGGCCAAGCCGGTCATCCTCGGCCATGTCCAGCGCGGCGGCTCGCCGACCGCGTACGACCGCGTGCTCGCCACGCGCTTCGGCTGGCACGCCGTCGAGGCCGCGCACCGGGGCGACTTCGGCAAGATGACCGCGCTGCGCGGCACGGACATCGAGATGGTGCCGCTCGCGGACGCGACCACGGAACTGAAGACCGTGCCGAAGGACCGGATGGACGAGGCCGAGTCGGTCTTCTAGGCCCCGGGCCCGCGGACGGAGACCGGACAACGGCCCCGCGGGCGGACGGCGGTCCGACGCCCTGGCCGGGTGTCGGACCACGGCCCCGCCCGGGGCCGCGGTCCGGGACCCGGCCGGAGCCGGGGACCTCAGTACGTACTGGCGCGGACGGCTGTCCAGAAATGGTCGACGACCCGGTCGAGGAAGTCCTGGCCGGACTCGCCGGAACCGATGGCGGCCGGACCGGCGCCCCAGTTCAGGGTGGCGGCCATCCGCCCCTGGTAGTCCGTGTGCAGTTCCTCCAGCACGGTCTCCAGGAGACCGCGGTCCAGCGGCACCAGCTTCCCGACCGGGCGCACGTAGGCCCCCCAGCGCGTCGTCACGGCGCTGCGCAGCAGATCGGCGAGCCGCCCGTCACGGCCCGTCACGGTGACGAAGTCGGGCAGCGAGAGGTCGAGGGCCTTGGCGAGCGCGGTCGACTGCCGTTCGTTGCCACGCCAGTTGCCGGACTCCTCCATGCGCTCGTAGGCGAGGAGATCGATCCCGACGGCGTGCGCCACGTCCTCCGGCGCGAGATCGCGGGCGACGCGGTGTTCGCGCAAGGTGCGCGGCGCGCCTGTGAGTTCACCCGCCGAACACCACAACACGCCTGCTAGGGCGGTGAGTTCGGGGCTGCTCGGGCGGGCGATGCCGCGTTCCCAGGCGATGACCAGATCCGGTGTGGCGTACGGCAGTCCGTACGAGGCCCTCAGGCCGTACGCGACATGCTCGGGCCCCATTCCGAGTGCGGCCCGCAGTCTTCGGGCGGCCGGGGCGTTGAAGGGCGGGGTGGGCTGTTGGGCTTGCGGTCGGTGCACGCGCACAAGCTATGGGCCGAGGGTGGCGATGACTACGGACTGTTCGGCCACAATTACAGATTGTAGGAACATACGGTTTCGGTCGCGGTCCGGAATTCGCCCTTCCGTGCGACACCACGTGCGACACCACGTGCGACACCACGTGCGACACCACGTGCGACACCACGGTCGCGCGTACGGCAGTCAGGCCTGTCGGCATCGGCCGGTGGCCCCGTCCGGCAGGTCAGCTCTTCACCCAGCGGTACTGCAGCTCCGGCCGGCCGACCGTCCCGTACTGCGGGGCGCGTGCCGCGCGGCCCGCCTCCACCAGATGTTCCAGATAACGCCGGGCCGTGATCCGGGAGATGCCGACGGCCTCGGCGACCTTGGCCGCCGTCAGTCCGCCCGTGTGGTCCCGGAGGGTGACGGTCACACGTTCCAGGGTCGGCGCGCTCAGGCCCTTGGGCAGCGCGGCGGGGCCGGGAGCCCGCAGGGCGGCCAGCGCCCGGTCCACCTCGGCCTGACCGCTCGCCTCGCCGGCCGCCGCACGGAACTCCGCGTACCGGATGAGCCGGTCGCGCAGGGTGGCGAAGGTGAACGGCTTCAGCACGTACTGGACGACCCCGAGCGAGACGCCCTCCCGTACCACCGCCAGGTCCCGCGCCGAGGTGACCGCGATGACGTCGGCGCGGTGGCCGGCGGCCCGCAGTGACCGGGCGAGCTGGAGGCCGTGCGTGTCCGGCAGATGCAGGTCGAGCAGCAGCAGGTCCACGGGCGTACGCTCCAGCGCGCGGCGCGCCTGCGCACCCGTGTGGACCTTGCCCACCGCCGTGAAGCCGGGCACCCGGCCGACATACAGGACGTGCGCGTCGGCGGCCACCGGATCGTCCTCGACGACGAGCACGCGGATCGGCTCGGTCATGCGGAGCCTCCCGGCAGAACGGGCGCGGACGGCCTGGCGGCCGGGACACCCGGCGCCGCGCCGGCGTCCGGCGCGGAACCCGGGCCGGACCTCGGGACCGGGGTCCGGCCGGAGGCGGGGTCCGGGTCGGGGTTGTCGGGTGGGGTGGGGAGCGGTAGGCGTACCTCGAACTCGGCTCCGCCGTCGGCTCCTTCGTGCAGCGCGAGCGTGCCCGCGTGCCGGTTCACCGTCTGGCGGGCGAGGGCCAGGCCGATACCGCGGCCGCCGGGGCCCGAGGGCTTCGTGGACCAGCCGTGCTGGAAGACCCGCTCGGTGTGGGCGGGGTCCACCCCGGATCCGGTGTCGGCGACCCGCAGCACCAGGGCCGCCTCCTCGGTGAACGCCGTCACCGTGACGCGTGCACCGATCGTCCCCTGCGCCGCGTCCATCGCGTTGTCGATCAGGTTGCCGAGCACGGTGACCAGGTCGCGCGGGGTGAGCGAGGCAGGGAGGAGCCCGTCGTCGATGCCGCTGTCCTCGGAGACCACGAGCTCGACCCCGCGCTCGTTCGCCTGCGCCGCCTTGCCCAGCAGCAGAGCGGCGAGGACGGGTTCGCTGACCGCGGAGACCACCTCGTCGGTGAGCGTCTGCGCCAGCTCCAGCTCGGCCGTGGCGAACTCGACGGCCTCCTCGGCGCGGCCCAGTTCGATGAGGGAGACCACCGTGTGCAGCCGGTTCGCCGCCTCGTGCGCCTGCGAGCGCAGCGCCTGGGTGAAGCCGCGCTCCGAGTCCAGCTCGCCCGTCAGCGACTGGAGTTCGGTCACGTCGCGCAGGGTGACCACCGTGCCGCGGCGCTCGCCGCCGGACACCGGGGAGGTGTTCACGACCAGCACGCGTGTGTCCGTCAAGTGGACCTCGTCCACGCGGGGCTCCGCCGACAGCAGCGCGCCCGTCAGCGCCGCGGGCAGCCCGAGGTCGGCCGGTGAGCGGCCGACCACGGCGTCCGTGACGCCGAGCAGTTCGCGCCCGCCGTCGTTCATCAGCGCAACCCGGAACTGCCCGTCCAGCATCAGCAGCCCCTCGCGCACGGCGTGCAGCGCGGCCTGGTGGTAGTCGTGCATCCGGCTCAGCTCGGCCGCGTTCATGCCGTGGGTGGAGCGCCGCAGCCGGGCGTTGATGACGTACGTGCCGACGGCGCCCAGCAGCAGCGCCCCGGTCGCGACCCCGACCAGGGGTGTGACCTGGTTCTGGACGCGTCTGGTGATCGCCTCGACCTTGATGCCGGCGCTGACCAGGCCTATGGTCCGGCCGTCGACCCGGATCGGGGTGACGGCGCGGACGGAGGGGCCGAGGCTGCCGGTGTACGTCTCGGTGAAGGAGTCGCCACTCAGCGCGGGGCCGATCGTCCCGAGGAAGTGCTTGCCTATCAGCTTCTCGTCGGGATGCGTCCAGCGGATGCCGTGTGGATCCATGATCGTCACGAAGTCGACTTCCGTGTCCCGCTGCACCCGCAGGGAGTACGGCTGGAGTTCCTCGGTGGGATGCGCGGTGCCGATGGCCGCGTGGACGGACGGGGCGTCCGCGACCGAGCGTGCGACCGCCATCGCCTGGCGGCCCGCGGCCTCCTCGGCCTGGCCGCGGTCACCGACGTAGGTGAACAGCGCGTACCCGGCGACGAGGACCGCGATGAGCACGGCCTGCATGCCGAAGAGCTGGCCGGCCAGGCTGCGCGGTCGCGGGACACGGGGGAGACGCATGCCGTTCAGTGTGCCTTCCTCTGGCGTGGGCGCCCCAGATGTGTGACGAGGGGCGCCCCAGGTGTGCGTGGCGAGGGGTGCCGCAGGGGTGTGTGACGAGGGGTGCCGCAGGGGTGCCTGGCGAAGGGGGTTTCGCAGGGGTGCGCGACCGAGGAGGTGCCCCAGGGTGTGTGACGTCGCGGATGCCCCGGGGTGGTGAAGCGGATGTCCCGGGGGCGCGTGTGAACTCAATGAACGGAAGGGTGACCGCCCTCACACGCCGGGAGATAGTCCCCTCATCCCCCCGGGAGCCCCGCCTCCCGGATCCCCCGGACGTGAGCCGCACGCCGGGTTTCCGCCGGACGTGAGCCGCACGCCGGATGATGCCGACGACGTCGTCAAGGAGGGCAGCCGTGGCCAGCACGCCGCAGACCGCACCTGCCGCACCCGCCGCCAGACGGGACCGCACGCACTATCTCTACATCGCCGTGATCGGCGCCGTGATCCTCGGGATCGCGGTGGGCCTGATCGCCCCCGACTTCGCCGTCGAGCTCAAGCCCATCGGTACGGGCTTCGTGAACCTGATCAAGATGATGATCTCCCCGATCATCTTCTGCACGATCGTGCTGGGCATCGGCTCGGTCCGCAAGGCCGCCAAGGTCGGCGCCGTCGGCGGTATCGCGCTCGGCTACTTCCTGGTCATGTCGCTGGTCGCGCTCGCCATCGGCCTGGTCGTCGGCAACATCCTGGAGCCGGGCTCCAGCCTGGCGATGACCGACGCGGTCAAGGAGGCGGGGCAGGGCCAGGTGTCGGCGGAGGCGCTGCCGCCGGTCGACTTCGTGCTGTCGATCATCCCGACCACGATGGTCTCGGCGTTCACCGAGGGCCAGGTCCTGCAGACCCTGCTCGTCGCGCTGCTCACCGGATTCGCCCTCCAGGCCCTGGGACCGGCCGGGCAGCCGGTCCTGCGCGGGGTGGAGCACATCCAGCGGCTCGTGTTCCGCATCCTCGCCATGGTCATGTGGGCCGCCCCGCTCGGCGCCTTCGGTGCCATCGCCGCCGTCACCGGTTCCGCGGGCCTGGACGCGCTCAAGAGTCTCGCCGTGCTGATGCTCGGCTTCTACGTCACCTGCTTCCTGTTCGTCTTCATCGTGCTCGGGACGCTGCTGCGTGTGGTGACGGGCCTGAACATCCTCACGTTCCTGAGGTATCTGGGCCGGGAGTTCCTGCTGATCCTGTCCACCTCGTCCTCCGAGTCCGCCCTGCCGCGGCTCATCGCGAAGATGGAACACCTGGGCGTCGGCAAGTCGGTGGTCGGCATCACCGTCCCGACCGGCTATTCCTTCAACCTCGACGGCACGATGATCTACATGACCATGGCCTCGCTGTACATCGCCGACGCGATGGGCACACCGATGTCGGTCGGGGAGCAGATCCCGCTCCTGCTCTTCCTCCTCGTCGCCTCCAAGGGCGCGGCGGGTGTCAGCGGGGCGGGCCTGGCCACGCTGGCCGGAGGCCTCCAGTCGCACAAGCCCGCCCTGGTGGACGGCGTCGGCCTCATCGTCGGCATCGACCGTTTCATGAGCGAGGCCCGGGCGCTGACGAACTTCGCCGGCAACGCCGTGGCCACGGTCCTGATCGGAACCTGGACGAAGGAGATCGACCGGGAGCGGGTGTCCCAGGTCCTCGCGGGACGGCTTCCCTTCGACGAGAACACCCTGCTGGACGACTCCGGCGCCGGCGCCGACGTCCACGCGGACGTGCCGGAACAGGGCGGCGAGAAGGAGCCGGCCACGGCCTAGGTTGTGGCCCGAAAGCTCCCGGGGCCTGTCCGGCACTCCCCGCCCGACAGGCCCCGGGATGCCGGGCGGCCGGGCATCCCCCCACGGGCCCGGCCGTCCGGCGCGGGGCTGGGAACGGCCGGGTCCCCGGGGGTCCCTGACCGCCTCCGGGGGCTCAGCCGCTCAGCTTCGCCACGAGTTCGGTGGCGCGCGAGGCGGGTACGCCCGCCGCGGTCAGCATGGTGACCGTGGCGGAGCCGCCCGCCTCCTCCGCTGCCAGGAGGCCGTCGTTCACCGCCTCCATGAGGGCGAACAGGGTCTGCTCGTGCACGTACGCCAGCGCGTACGGCGGCAGCGGCGAGGCGAACACGCCCTGCTCCAGGCCGCGCCGGAGAATCTCCGCGCAGGCCTCGCGGACCGGTGTCAGGCGCTCGCGGATGCCCTGCATGGTGACGCTGCGCTGGGCGAGGGCGACCAGCAGCCGGTACCGGTCGGCGATCTCCCAGACGGCCAGGGTCGAGCGGGCCAGCGACTCCGCCGGGTCCGCGACTCCCTCGCGGCCCGCCGCGTGCGCCGCCGCGACCGCCGCCACGGCCTCGTCGGTGAGGGTGCCGACCAGCGCCTCGCGGCTCGGGAAATGCCCGTAGACCGTACGCCGTACGACTCCCGCCGCCCGCGCGATCTGGTCCATGGACGCGTCGGGGTCACGCAGCAGTTCGGCGAGCGCGACGTCCAGGATGCGGCGGCGGTTCACATCGGCGCGGCTCGGGTTACCCGTGGTCATGGCTGTCATTCTGCCCGCCCGTCGCCGGACGGCCGCCTGTCCTGTGAGCACCGGGCTCGACCTCCTTCATTTGCACAGCTCTGTGCAATCTCGTATCTTGCACACTGTTGTGCAGTTGCACTCCACTGTGCAAGTTTCTGGCGCGGACGATCTCCGTGTCCGTCGACGAAGGAAGGGCGACCGTAGCCATGCGTCTCGTCATGAACGAACCGGTCGAGGGGATGGACCGGCCCTACGCCAGGCGGTGGTGGGCGCTGCTGGTCCTCTGCCTGAGCCTGCTGATCATCGTGATGGCGAATACCGCCCTCACGGTCGCGGCTCCCGACATGACCCAGGACCTCGGCCTGTCCAGCGCCGACCTTCAGTGGGTCATCGACGGCTACACCGTCCCGTACGCCGCCCTGATGCTGCTGCTCGGCGCGATCGGGGACAAGTACAGCCGTCGCGGCGCGCTCGTCCTCGGGCTCGTCGTCTTCGGCGGCGGCGCGATCGCCGGCTCGCTCGTCGGCAGTTCCACCGGGGTCATCGCGGCCCGTGCCGTCATGGGTGTCGGCGCCGCGCTGATCATGCCCGCCACGCTCTCCCTGCTCGCCGCGACCTTCCCGCGCGCCGAGCGGGCCAAGGCGATCGTCCTGTGGACCGCCACCGCCGGACTCGCCATCGCCGCCGGTCCGCTGGTCGCCGGCGCCCTGCTGGAGCGCCACGGCTGGTCGTCCACGTTCCTGATCAACGTGCCGATCGCCGCGCTCGCCATCGTCGGCGCGCTGGTCCTGGTGCCGCCGTCCAAGGCCGCGCACCACAACCGCATCGACTACGTCGGTGGGCTGCTCTCGGTCGTCTGGATCGGCTCGCTCGTCTACATGATCATCGAGGGTCCGCACTTCGGGTGGGGCGTCAAGGCCGTGACCGCCGCCGTGGTCGCGGGGGCCGGGCTGGTCCTCTTCGTGCTGTGGGAGCTGCGCCACCCGCGCCCGGTCGTCGACGTACGACGCTTCGCCAACCGTCGCTTCGCCGGCTCGAACCTTGCCGTCGCCCTCTTCTTCCTGGCCGTCTTCGGCGCCTTCTACTACCTCACCCAGCACCTCCAGTTCGTCCTCGGCTACGACGCGCTGGACACCGGCGTACGGATGCTGCCGCTCGCCGGTGCCGTCTTCGTGGGCTCGGCGCTCACCGGGTACCTCACCCCGCGCATCGGCATGAGGTTCACGGTCACCGCGGGCATGGTCGGCGGCACGGCGGCGCTCGCGCTGCTCACCCGGGTGGACGCCTCCTCGGCGTACGGCGACCTCGTCCTGCCCCTCGTCATGCTCGGCCTCGCCATCGGGCTGGCCCTCTCGCCCTGCACGGACGCCATCATGGGCGCGTTCCCCGAGTCCGAACTGGGCGTCGGCGGCGCGGTCAACGACACCTCGCTGGAACTCGGCGGCTCGCTCGGCATCGCCATCCTCGGCTCGGTGCTGGCGAGTTCGTACTCCTCGCACCTCGCCGACGCGACCGCGGGCAGCAAGCTCCCGGCGGGCGCCCTGACCACGGCCCAGGACTCGGTGGGCGCCGGGTACGCCGTCGCCCAGGGCATCGGCGACAAGGCCCGGGCGCTCGGCGAGCAGGCCACGCAGTCCCCGAACGCCGAGCAGGCGGCCCAGTTGAAGGCGCAGGCCGGACAACTCGCCGACGGGGCACGCCAGATGGCGGACGCGGTCGGTTCGTCCTTCTCGGACGCCGTGGCGCACACCAGCCTCGTCGGAGCGGTGATCCTGGGCGTGGGCACGGTACTGGTGGCGATCCTGCTGCCCCGCAAGTCCCGCACGGAGGGCGAGGCAGGGCACGAACCGGAGCCGCAGCCGCAGCCGCAGCCGCAATCCGAGTCCGGGTCCGAGTCCGAGTCCGAGTCCGAGTCCGGGTCCGAGTCCGAGTCCGAGTCCGGGTCCGGGTCCGGGTCCGGTTCCGAGGTCGAGGCCGAGCCCGAGTCCGAGGTCGGGTCCCAGGAGGGCGACGGTGATCACACCGGAACCGGGACCCCCCGGGCCGCCGTCTCGTAGAACATGCACTACCGTGCCGTGCCGGATCGACCGGCACGGCACGGCACGTTCTGCGGAGGACACCGAGCATGAAGATCGACTGGGACCGGCGCACCTGCGCGCGCAAGGGGCACGTCACCTACGCGCCGGACGACCCGCGCCTGCGGGTGCGGCTGCACGCCGAGACCGCGCTCGGTGAGGTCTGGCGATGCCTGCGCTGCGGCGACTTCGCGCTCGGCGCCCCGCACGGCGCCGGACCGGCCGCGGAGGCGCCCCTGGTCCCGCGCGGCAAGGTGCTCCGCGACCTGTTCATCCTGCGCTTCCTGGCGATCGAGCGGGCCGTGCGCGGGGTGTTCATCGTGCTGGTCGCGGCCGCCGTGTGGAAGTTCAGCAACAGCCAGGACGCCGTGCGCAGGCTGTTCGACGAGTACCTCGACGTCCTCAGGCCGGTCTTCCGGCACTTCCACTACGACCTCGACCACTCGCCCGTGGTCGGCACCATCCAGAAGACCTTCGGCTACAAGCACTCCACGCTGCTGCTGGTCGCGGCCCTGCTGCTGGCGTACGCGCTGATCGAGATCATCGAGGCGGTCGGACTCTGGTACGCCAAGCGCTGGGCGGAGTACCTGACGGTCGTCGCCACCGCCGCGTTCCTCCCGCTGGAGGTCTACGAACTCACCGAGCACATCAGCTGGCTGAAGATCGCGACGCTGGTCCTCAACATCCTGGCCGTCCTCTACATCGCCCTCGCCAAACGGCTGTTCGGCCTGCGCGGCGGACACAGGGCGTTCGAGGCGGAGCGGCAGAGCGCGTCCCTGCTGGAGGTTGAGGAGTCCGCCGGGGTCATGGTCTGACCCCGGCGCCCGGAGTTCCCGCGCCCGGCCCGGGTCACGGGCCGAGCCGCGCCAGATCCTCCGGGCTCAGCACCAGGTCCGCGGCCCGCGCCGAGTCCCGGGCCGTCTCGGGGCGGGTGGCGCCCGGGATCGGGATCACCGTGGGGGCGAGCGCCGAGAGCCAGGCGAGGGCCACCCGCTGAGGGCTCACGCCGTGCTCCCGGGCCACCGCGTGGAAGGCCCCGAACCGCTCCCGTGAACCGTCGGTCCCCCCGCCGGACGGGCCGTCCAGGGAACTGCGGGAGATGCCGCCCAGCGGGCTCCAGGGCAGGAAGGCGAGCCCCAGGCGGGCGCAGAGGAGCAGTTCGGGGTCGCTGTCGCGCACCGCGGGGGAGTACTGGTTCTGGACGGAGACCAGCCGGTCGCCGAGGATCGCGTGGGCCCGGCGGATCTGGTCGGCGGTGGTGTTGGAGATGCCGGCCAGCCGGATCGTGCCCGCGTCGAGCAGGTCGCGCAGGGCGCCGACGGAGTCCTCGAAGGGGACGGCGGGATCGGGCTTGTGCAGGTGGTAGAGGCCGATCGCCTCCAGGCCCAGCCGCTTCAGGGACGCCTCGGCCGCCGCCTTGAGGTGACGCGGCGAGCCGTTCACCGTCCAGGTGCCGTCCGCGGGCCTGCCGCGGCCGCCCTTCGTGGCCACCAGGACGTCCCCGGTGTCACCCCCGTAGGTCGCCAGGGCGCGGGCCACGAGCCGTTCGTTGTGGCCGGCTTCGCCGCCGGGCAGGTGGTACGAGTCCGCCGTGTCGAGGAGCGTGACACCGGCGTCGAGGGCCGCGTGCACCGTCGCCAGGGCCCGCGCCTCGTCCGGCCGCCCCTCGACGGACAGGGGCATCGTGCCGAGCCCCACCGCGCTCACCCGGAGCCCGCCCAGTGTGCGGTACCGCATGTCAGTCCTCCTCTCCGAGCGTCTCGGCCACGGCACGCGGCAGCCAGGCCCGCGCCTCGCCGAAGGGGAAACCGAGCCGCGTGGCCCGGCCGTTGTCCATGCCGTAGGAACGGCGGAAGGAGAAGGGGGAGATCTCGCCCACCTCGACGGCCTCCAGGACCGTCCGGCCGCCCGGGAGGCGCGCGCCGATCGCCTCGCACAACTCCCGTGTGGTCAGCGTTCCGTGGGAGGCCGCGTTGACCGGGCCGGTGAAGTCCTCGCCCACGGTCCAGAACAGGAAGTCGGCGATCTCCTCGACGTGGATGTAGGTCGCCGGGTGGTTCACGGCGGGCACGGCGATCGTCGCGCCGGTGCGGATCCGGTCGGCGTAGTGCTCCAGTCGGCCCGTGAAGTCGTCGTCCCCGCCCAGCACATGGGCGACGCGCACGGCCACGTACGGGAACGCGGGACCGGCCGCCGCGAACACCGCCTCGGCCTGCCGCTTGCCCTCGCCGTAGTGCGCGTCCAGGAACTCCGCTTCACCCCACGGGAGTTCGAGATCGACGGCGACCGTACGGGCGTCCACGGCGTCCTCGCCGACCGGGTCAGCCGTGTCCTCGTACTCGTACACCTCGACGGTCGACGTCATCACGTGCCGGCGCGTGCGCCCCGCGAAGACCCGGCGGGCGATCTCCGCCTGCCGCGGTGTGTAGCAGACCTGGTCGACGACGACGTCGAACACCCGTGACCCCAGCGCCTTCTCCAGCGACTCCTCGTCGTCGCGGTCGGCGATCAGATGGACCGTCCCGGCGGGCGGCGCGGACGAACCGCGGTTGACCACGGTGACCCGGTCACCCGCCGCCAGAAGCCGGGATATGAGACGTTTTCCGAAATACCGGTTCCCGCCGATGACGCAGATCTCCCGCACGTCGCCCTCCCCATTTCCCCGCACCCGTGCCGCGTGCACCCGTGCGTATCGCCCCGCGCGCCGGACACCGTTTCGCCGGGCGTTCACGGTGCTTCGGCCTGTGGTCATAATTCTCCCGTCGCAAGGGCAGGGACCGAAGGGGGAGACATGGGAGATCCGGCTGTCGTACCGAAAGAAGCACGGCATCAGCGCGCCGTCTCCGGCGAAACGCCGGTGGGCTTCGACGCGCTCGACCGGCAGATCCTGGAACTGCTCCAGAGCGAGGGCCGCATCAAGCTCAGCGAACTGGGCCGCCGCGTCCGGCTGAGCCCGGCCGCCGTCGCGGAGCGGGTGCGCCGGCTGGAGGCGACCGGAGCGATCACCGGCTACGGAGCCCAGGTGTCGGCGTCCCGCCTCGGCTACGGCATCCAGGCCTTCATCCGCGTCGATCCGCACGGCGGGTACACGCTGAAGCACCCCCGGACGCTGGAACTGCTGGCCCGCCCCGAGATCACCGAGGCCCACCACGTCGTCGGCGAGGACTGCTGGATCCTCAAGGTCGCCGTCGAGGACACCATCCATCTGGAGGACGTCCTGGAACAGACCTCCGCGCTGGGGCGGACGACGACCTCGATCGTGCTGTCGTCCCCGGTGGACCGCAAGCCGCTGCTCCCGCGCACCTCACGCTGACCCACGCCGGGACGCCCCTCGCGGACGCTTGCCTTGACGTCGGCGTCAAGGACTACCGTCGACGACATGCGAATCGGCGAGCTGGCCGCACGGGCCGGGACGACCACGCGGACCCTGCGCTACTACGAGTCGCGGGGGCTGCTCCCCGCGCGGCGGGGCGAGAACGGGTACCGCACGTACGACGAGGACGATCTGCGGCTGCTCCGGCAGATCAGGACGCTGCAGGACTTCGGGTTCGACCTGGAGGAGACGCGGCCGTTCGTGGAGTGCCTGCGGGCCGGGCATCCCGAGGGCGACGCGTGCCCGGCGTCCCTCGACGTCTACCGGCGCAAGCTCGGCGAGCTCGACTCGCTGATCGACGAGCTGCGGTCGGTGCGCGCGCAGGTCGGCGAGCAGCTCGCGCGGGCGGAGCGGGCGCGTGACGCGCTGGCGGCCGACGCGGAGGTTCCGGGTGGTCCGGAACCCGTGTGCGAACTGGGAGGGCGGACGCGATGATCAGGGCGACAGGCGTGGCCGAGGTGACGGACGCGGACTTCGGGGTGGAGGTGATCGGCTCGGATCTGCCCGTGCTGGTGGAGTTCACGGCCGACTGGTGTCCGCCCTGCCGGCAGATGGGCCCCGTGCTCAGCGAGCTGGCCTTCGAGGAGGCCGACCGGTTCAAGGTGGTCCAGCTCGACGTCGACACGAACCCGGAGACGACCCTGGCGTACGGCGTGCTCTCGATGCCGACGTTCATGGTCTTCCGCGCCGGTGAGCCCGTGAAGTCGATGGTGGGAGCCCGGGCCAAGCGACGGCTGCTCCAGGAGCTGGCCGACGTGCTCTGATCCCGTCCGGCGGAGAACCCGGCACACAAAAAATCCCCTGGACAATTGCGTCCGGGGGATTTCTCTGCGTATATTCAATGATTCACGACTTCGAAGGTTCGAGTCGCGAAGAAGTTCAGTAGGCGCAGTATATCCGGGCGGGAGCAGAATTGTCAAACAAGGGATCGCACACAGAATTCCCCGACGATGAACTGCGAAGTGAGCAGGAATTCATCGACGGGTTGTACGCGCGTGTGGACGCCCTGCGCGGTTCCACCGAGACCGCCGTCGAGGACGCGCTCGCCCAGGGCAACACACCCATGCAGGCCCGCCTCGAACGGGACGTCCTGGTCGCCGAACGCTCGGGACTGCTGGCCGCGCTGAACGCCGTGGACGGTTCGCTCTGCTTCGGCCGCATCGACCTGTCCCCCGTGGAAGGGGCGCCCGCCGCCGGCGTCAGCCACCACATCGGCCGCATCGGCATCCGCGCCGACGACATCGAGCGCACCCCGATCCTCATCGACTGGCGGGCCCCGGTCGCCCGCCCCTTCTACCTGGCCACCGGGCACACCCCGATGGGCCTGCGCCGCCGCCGGCACATCGGCACCGCCGGACGGCACGTCACCGACCTGCACGACGAGATCCTCGACCTCGGCGACCGCGAACGCACCGGCCACGAGGACCCGTCCGGCGACGCCGTGCTGCTCGCCGCGCTCAACTCGGCCCGCACCGGCCGGATGGGCGACATCGTGCAGACCATCCAGGCCGAGCAGGACCGCATCATCCGCGCGCCGCACCGGGGCGTCATGGTCGTCGAGGGCGGCCCCGGCACCGGCAAGACGGCCGTCGCCCTGCACCGCGCCGCCTATCTGCTGTACGAACACCGCGAACTCCTCGCCAAGCGGGCCGTCCTGATCGTCGGCCCCAACCCGGCCTTCCTCGGCTACATCGGCGAGGTGCTGCCCTCGCTCGGCGAGACCGGCGTGCTGCTCTCCACCGTCGGTGAACTCTTCCCCGGCGTCCACGCGACCGCCGCCGACACCCCCGAGGCGGCCGCCGTGAAGGGCCGCGCCCGGATGGCCGACGTCCTCGCCGAGGTCGTCCGGGACCGGCAGGCCCTGCCCGACCCGGTGATCGCCATCGAGCACGACCGGGACGTCCTGATGCTCGACGCGGGCCTCGTCCAGGTCGCCCGGGACCGCACCCGCGCGGCGGGTCTTCCCCACAACGCGGCCCGCGAGCACTTCGAGGGCCACATCCTCAACACCCTCACCGACATGCTCGCCGAACGCATCGGCACGGACCCCTTCGACGGCTCCAACCTCCTCGACCCCAGCGACATCACCCAGATCCGCGACGAGCTCGCCGAGAACCCCGAAGTCTGGTCGGCGATCGACCAGTTGTGGCCCAGAGTGACCCCGCGGCGGCTGGTCGCCGACTTCCTGGCCGACCCGTACGGCCACGTCCCCGACGAGGACGCGGCCGCGATCCTGCGCCCCTCGACCCGGGCCGGCGACTGGACCGCCGCGGACGTCCCGCTGCTGGACGAGGCGGCCGAACTCCTCGGCGAGGACGACCGGGTCGCCCGCGCGCTGGCCGACCGGGAACGCCGCACCCAGATCGCCTACGCGCAGGGCGTGCTGGACGTCTCCTACGCCTCGCGGACGTACGAGTTCGAGGACAAGCACGAGGACGACTCCGAGATCCTGTCCGCGCACAACATCATCGACGCCGAGCGGATGGCCGAGCGGCACGAGGAGGACGACCACCGCAGCGCCGCCGAGCGTGCCGCCGCCGACCGGACGTGGGCCTTCGGCCACATCATCGTGGACGAGGCGCAGGAGCTGTCGCCGATGGCGTGGCGGCTGCTGATGCGCCGCAGCCCCACCCGGTCGATGACCCTCGTAGGCGACCCCGCGCAGACCGCGGAGGCGGCGGGGGTCGGCTCGTGGGAGGAGATCCTCGCCCCGTACGTGCAGGACCGCTGGGAGCACACCCGGCTCGGCGTCAACTACCGCACCCCGTCCGAGATCATGGACGTCGCCGCCGGTGTCGTACGGGCCGAGCGCCCCGGGTTCGAGCCGCCGCGCTCCGTCCGGTCCACCGGAGTGCGGCCCTGGGCGCGCGAGGCCGGGGACGACCTGCCCGGCGCGGTCGCCAAGGCCGTCGCCGAACTGACCCCGGCCGAGGGCCGGCTCGCCGTGATCGCGCCGCGGGCGCTGCACTCCGCGCTCGCCGGCCGGCTGGACGGGGTGACGGCGGGCGGGGAACCCGACCTCACCCACACGGTCGTCCTCCTCGACCCCCGGCAGGCCAAGGGGCTCGAGTTCGACTCCGTCCTGGTGGTCGAGCCCGCCTCGTACGGGACGAGCGACCTGTACGTGGCCCTGACCAGGGCCACCCAGGCGCTGGGCGTCCTGTACACCGGCGAGCTGCCCGCCGCGCTGCGGGGCACCGGGCTGGAGTGAGGCGCCGACCGGTTCCCGGCGGTGTGTCCGCCGGGAACCGGGGCGCGCGTCGCCCGAAGCGGCCTCAGGCGGGCCGCAGCCACACCGTCGCGAGGGGCGGCAGGGTGAGCTGGATGCTGGCCGCGCGGCCGTGCCAGCCCGTGGGTTCCGGTTTGACGGGGTCGGGGTTGGTGACGTCGCCGCCGCCGTAGCGCCCGGTGTCGGTGTTGAGGATCTCGTGCCAGGCGGGGATCTCCTCGGGGACGCCGAGGCGGTAGCCGTGGCGGACGGCGGGGGAGAAGTGGGAGACGGCGAGCAGGGGGGTGCCGTCGGCGGCGTGACGCAGGAAGGCGAAGACGTTGTCGTCGGCCGAGTCACCGGTGATCCAGGCGAAGCCGGACGGGTCCGTGTCCCGTTCCCACAACGCGGGTTCGTGCCGGTAGACGGTGTTGAGGTCGCGGACGAGGTCCCGCACGCCACGGTGGTCGGGCTCGGCGCCGTACGCCGGGTCGAGGAGCCACCAGTCCGGTCCGTGGGCCTCGGACCACTCGGCGCCCTGGGCGAACTCCTGTCCCATGAAAAGCAGTTGCTTGCCGGGATGGGCCCACATGAAGGCGAGGTAGGCGCGGACGTTGGCGCGCTGCTGCCACCAGTCGCCGGGCATCTTGGAGACCAGGGAGCGTTTGCCGTGCACGACCTCGTCGTGGGAGATCGGCAGGACGTAGTTCTCGCTGTAGGCGTACACCATCGAGAAGGTCATCTCGTCGTGGTGGTACTTGCGGTGCACCGGGTCGTGGGACACGTAGTCCAGCGAGTCGTGCATCCACCCCATGTTCCACTTCAGCCCGAACCCCAGACCGCCGAAGCCTCCGGGGCCGGTGTGGTGGGTGGCCCGGGTGACGCCGTCCCAGGCGGTGGACTCCTCGGCGACGGTGACGACACCGGGGTTGCGCCGGTAGACGGTGGCGTTCATCTCCTGGAGGAAGGCCACGGCGTCCAGGTTCTCGCGGCCGCCGTGCTCGTTGGGGACCCATTGGCCCGGTTCGCGGGAGTAGTCGAGGTAGAGCATGGAGGCGACGGCGTCGACCCGCAGGCCGTCGATGTGGAACTCCTCGCACCAGTAGGTGGCGTTGGCGACGAGGAAGTTGCGGACCTCGCGGCGGCCGTAGTCGAATTCGAGGGTTCCCCAGTCGGGGTGGTCGGCGCGCCGCGGGTCGGCGTGCTCGTACAGCGGGCGGCCGTCGAACTCGGCGAGGGCCCACTCGTCGCGGGGGAAGTGCGCGGGCACCCAGTCCATGAGGACGCCGACCCCGGCGCGGTGCAGGGCGTCGACGAGGTACTTGAAGTCGTCGGGGGTGCCCAGGCGCGCGGTGGGCGCGTAGAACCCGGTGACCTGATACCCCCACGAGCCGCCGAAGGGATGCTCGGCGACGGGCATCAGCTCGACATGGGTGAAGCCGAGGTCGGTGACGTAGGCGGGGAGCTGGTCGGCCAGTTGGCGGTAGGTCAGGCCCGGTCGCCAGGAGGGGAGATGTACCTCGTACACCGAGAACGGCGCCTCATGGGCCGGCCGGTCGGCCCTCCGCTCCATCCACTCGGCGTCGCGCCACTCGTGGTGGGAGGCGTGCACGACCGACGACGTGGCGGGCGGCGCCTCGGTACGGCGGGCCATCGGGTCCGCGCGCAGGGTGCGGGATCCGTCGGGGCGGGCGATGTCGAACTTGTACAGCTCGCCCTCCCCGATCCCCGGAACGAACAGCTCCCACACTCCGGAGGAACCCAGCGACCGCATCGGATGGCCCGTGCCGTCCCAGAAGTTGAAGCCGCCGGCCAGCCGCACACCGCGCGCGTTCGGGGCCCACACCGTGAACCGCGTTCCGGTGACGCCCTGGTGCTCCATCGGCTCGGCGCCGAGCGCCCGCCACAGTTCCTCGTGCCGGCCCTCGCCGATCAGATGCAGGTCCACCTCGCCGAGCGCGGGCAGGAACCGGTAGGCGTCCTCGGTCTCCAGCACCGTCCCCTCGTAGGCCACGACCAGCCGGTACGTGTCGGGAACCGCGCGCAGCGGCAGCAGCCCCGAGAAGAACCCGTCCCCGTCGTCGCGCAGTTCCGCGCGCAGATCGTCCGTGACGACCGTGACCCCGAGCGCGTACGGGCGAAAGGCCCGGAAGGCGACGCCGTCCGGCATCGGATGGGCGCCCAGCACCCCGTGCGGATCGTGGTGCGTGCCGTCGAGAAGCCGGCGGCGGTCCGCCGGGCCGAGACCGGCGGGATGCGTCGGCGCGACGGGGACATCCCCGCCGGCCGCCGGCCTCCCGGCGGGCTTCCTGTCTTCGGGAGCCGGTTCGTTCGCGCTGGTCTTCTTCGGAGTGTCGTCGGACCGGGGGCGGGACGTCACGGGCGGAGCCTCCTCGGGCGGGTGAGCTGGGGGCGGGGCACAGGGGGATCAGGGGGACGCGGCCAGCCGCCGTACCGCCGCGAGCGGAACCGGCAGCCAGTCCGGTCGGTGCCGGGCCTCGTACACGACCTCGTACACCGCCTTGTCCGTCTCGAAGGCACGCAGTAATACGGGGTCCGTGCGCGGGTCGAGGCCGCTGACCTCGGCGTATCCGGTGCAGTAGGCGGCCCGGCAGATGTCGGCCCAGCCGGACTCCGCCGGTGCCCCCGCCGCGCCCGGAGCCCGGGGCACGGAGTGGGCCGCGTAGTCGAAGGAGCGGAGCATGCCCGCGATGTCACGTGCCGGGGGCTGGGGCATACGGCGCTCGGCGAGCGGTTTCGACGGCTCGCCCTCGAAGTCGATGAGCGACCACTCCCCGTCCGGGGAGCGCAGGCACTGGCCGAGATGCAGATCGCCGTGGACGCGCTGGGCCGTCCACGTGTGGCCCTCGGCGGACAGGCCGGCCAGCGCCTCGAACGCGGTCCGCAGACCGGGTGCGTGGGGCCGGAGCACGGGCACCGCACGCGCGGCGGCGTCCAGCCGTTCGGTCATCGCGTCGACGAGCGGCCGCACCTGGGCGTTGCCCAGGGTCACCACGGGCAGCGCGCGGGCCAGCGCCGTGTGCACCTCGGCGGTGGCCCGCCCGAGGGCGCGCGCCTCGGCGGCGAAGTCCTCGCCCTTGGCGAGCTCGCGCAGCGCCAGCTCCCAGCCGTCCGAGGCGCCCTGCACGAACGGCTGGAGCACGCCCAGGACGTACGACTGCCCGGACAGCTCGGTCCGCATCCAGGCGGTGGGCGCCGGAACCCGGGCACAGCCCTCGCGGGCCAGGGCCAGCGGCAGTTCGAGGTCGGGATTGATCCCGGGAACGATCCGGCGCAGCAGCTTGAGGATGAACGTGTCCCCGTACACCACGGACGAGTTGGACTGCTCGGCGGTCATCATGCGCGGCACGAGACCGGGCCGTATCTCCCGCCCGGTGTCCCGCTCGAAACGCAGCCCGCCGATGCGGGCCCGGGAGCGCAGGGCCTCCAGGAGCACATCGGCGGGCTGGGGGTCGTACAGGGCCTCGTACACCGTGTGTCCGGCGAGGGGCCCCTCGGTCAGGTGCCCGATCAGCGCCGGAGCGAGCCTCGGCGGCAGCGCCTCGCGTACGCCGATCAGTAACTGGTAGCAGTCGCCGGGGACGGCCGGGGCGCCCGGCACGGGCGGCTGATGGGCCCGCGTCAGCAGGTGGAACAGGCCCAGTTGGCCCTTCGCCGGCAGCAACTCGGTGGCGGCGACCGGCGATAGGCCGGTGACGGGCCGTCCCTTGCCGGCGAACCAGCGCTGCCGCGGCAGCCAGTCGCGCAGCAGGGGATCGAGGGACGCCAGAAGGCCGGGACCTGGGGGCGCGGTGCGTGTGACGGCTTCCGACATGGGTCGCGTCCTTTCCCCGGGGTCGGGGTGTTACGTATGCGTGCCCCGGGCGCAGCCGTGGAAACCGCCCCGCCCGGGGGCCTTTTCAGTCGGCCGGGTCCTGGAGATTTCCTGCGGACATGGCACAAGGGTGTCCAATTCCGGTGTGTGACACCAGACCTGGACACCCTTGCGGTGTTCACTCCCGGCCGCGCGTGCCGCGTGGGATCCGAGCCGCGGGCTCGGGTCAGACGGCGGAGGCGACGAAGGTGATCTTGATCTTCTGCGCGTCGTCCTTGGAGATGGTGTAGCCCGACGTCTTGGGCGTGAGCCAGAACTCGTACGTCGCGGAGTCGACCTTGCCCTTCGCCTTGCCCTTCAGTTCGGCCGTTCCCTTGACCAGCCTGAGCTCCGCCGTGACCTTCCCGCTGAGCGCGGTCGGCAGAGTGACGTTGGTCGTGACCTTCAGATCGGTCTCACCGGTGTTCTCCGCCGTGAAGACTCCGAGCTTCTTGGCGGTGACGTCGGTGAATCTGATCTCCTTCTTGTACGTGCAGACCGTGTCGTCCGTGGACCAGTTGCTGTGGTCATCGGGGTCGACCGTCAGCTTGGGGGGCTTGGCGGGTGTGGACGTGGGCGTCGGCGTGGGGGTGGCGGATCCGGAGCCCGAGGGGCTCGGACTCCCCGTTCCCGGGTCGTCGGACTTCCCCGGAGTCGGCTCGGTGGGTTCGGCCGTTGCCGTTGCCGTTGCCGTTGCCGTTGCCGTCGCCGTTGGCGTCGGAGTGGGAGGGAGGTCCGCGCTGACGGTGATAGAGCCCGTCACGGTATCGGTGAACGTGGCACCGCTGCTCACGCCGATGAGGCCAAAGCCACCCGCGGCGAGCGTGAACGCCGCCACGATCTTTCTCCGGTCGGAGATGGCCATGGGGGTAGAGCCCTTCTGATAGAGCCGGGTTCGTCTCGTGTTCCGGGCGGCGCGGCCGCAGGGCGGTCACAGCGGACGCCCGGGTGCGAGCGGTGGTGGAAATGCCTGGGCCCACCCGGTCCGACCGGCGTCTCGCCAGGTCGGGTCGGGTGGGCTGTCGGCGGACCGTTCAGATTCCTGCCGTGACCGGCGAGGATCAGGCGGTACCGGTCAGGCTGAAGACGACGTTGGCCGACTTGCCGGAGACGTCGTTGCCGAGGTCCGTGGCCGTGAGGACGACCTGGTACTGGACGTAGCCCTGCGCGGGAACGTGCGGCTGGCCGTCGCCGGCGCTGCCGCCGACACGCTCCAGCGTGGCCGTCAGGCCCTCGATGCCGGTGGGCGTCACCGTGGCCTTGAAGGGCAGGTCGATGTCGCCGTCGTTGTGGACGGTGATGATCGGGGTCCGGTAGGTCATCGTCGACTTGTCGAAGAAGACCTGCTGGGGGAGGGTGGCCTTGTGGCCGTCGGTCCCGGGCGTGATGGTCCAGCCGTTGTAGTCCTCGATCCGCAGCTTGGCGGTGCCCGTCTTGACGGACGAGGTGGCGGTCACGGTGTCGGTGAACACGGCGCTGCTGCCGATGCCGACGAGGCCGATGCTGCCGGCGACGATCGCCGCGACGGCGATCGCCTTCTTCTTGTTGGAAATGGCCATGTGAAGGACCTTTCAGGAGCGGGGCTCCGGCGTACGGGGGCGTCTGCCCGACCCGGCCGGTGGACCCGTAGGGTGGCCGCAGCGCCTGAACCCGCCGCGGGAGGGCAATCCCGCGGCGGGTCGGTGGTCACTGGACCAGGGCGTTTTTGCGGGGTGGGCCGGAGGTTCCGGCCGATGGAAGCGGTCGGAACCGCTCCGGCCCACTCACGCGGGGGTGGATCAGGAGGTGGCGGTGACCTTGACGGCGACCGAACCGGTCAGGTTCTGCCAGGAGTTGTCGAGGTTCTTGACCTCGATCTCCACCTTGTAGGTGGCCTTGGCACCCTTGTTCAGCCAGGTCGAGTCGGTGGCGGCGTCGACGCGCGTGACCTTCACGTTGAGGGCGCCGCCCAGGTCGCCGCTCTTCACGACGTCGAACGCGACGCCCGCACCGGCGGTGCCGTCGTTCTCGACCGTGAAGTTGGTGACCAGACGGCTGGTGGAGGAGCCCAGGAGCTGCTCGCCCTCGAGAACGGCGTAGTTGCCGGACACGATGTTCCAGGCCGAGGTGCCGCCCCAGGTGTAGGTGGCGTGCGGGGCGACACCGTCGTACGCCGAGGTGGTGCCTTCGGCCTTGACGATGTTGAGGTCGGCGTGGCCGGAGCGCAGGTCCGTCTGCGCGGTGACCGTGTCGGTGAAGGTGGCGCCGGCGCCGGCGCCGATGAGGGCGAGGCTGCCGACGGCGATCGCGGCGGCCGCGATCGTCTTCTTCTTGGAGGAAATGGCCACGGTGTTGGGCCCTTCTGTTGGATGGGTTGAGACTCGGGCGTGCGCCCAGGGCACGACACGGCCCTCCCGGCGGCCCATTGGCTGGGTGCCGCCCGGTGACGTGTCACGGGAAGGAGTCCCGTGGCCCTTATGGGGTGGTGGTCTGTGGGGTGGGCTTCTTCGGGCGCCACAGCAGGACGACGACGCCGCCCACGATCAGCACGGCGGCCGCGCCGAGCAGCACCCTGAAGCCGGTTTCGGTGCGGATCGAGGTGGTGACGTAGCCGATGTACGGCACGTCGTGACGGACGATCCAGGCGGTGTCGCCCTCGGGGCGGACGTGCCAGGGGTCCTGGGTCCGGTTGGCGTCGCCCTTGGTCTCCAGGACGGGTCCGTCCGCGGAGGGCGTGATCTTCACGATCCGGTGGACGACCTGGCGTTCCGGCTCGTCAGGGCGGTGGAAGATAACGATGTCACCGACCTTCAGCGACGTGACCGGAGCCCGCTGCGCGATCACGACACTGCCGGTGGGCAGCTTCGGCTCCATGCTGCCGCTGAGAACCGAACTGGCCTCCCATTTACCGGACTTGACCGCGACCGCGGCCACGGCGAAGCCGACGGCGAGCAGGACGACCACGAGGCTCAGCAGGGCCGAGAGGACCCGGTGGGCCCAGTGCCGACGCCCGGGCGGCCGCTCGGCGGCCGGCGTCTCGGCGGGTTCCGCCGTCGCACTGCGTACTGCCAGCTTCAACTGTTCTCTCCTGCGGACGAGTTCGGGCCTGCGGGGCGTGCGGAAGGCACGGTTGCCGGGCCACCGGGGGAGGCGCGGGGGAATGTCGCTCGGGGGCTTGCGCATCCCCCGCGCCCGTCTGGGGGAAGAGCCGCGGAGTCCGCGGGACTTCCGTGTCCGAGTGCGGGTCGGAAGGAGGGCGGCGACAGGACGGGCCTTTGGTCCGGAGACAGAGCGGGTCCCCGGGTCGCCCCGTCGCCGCGGTCTTCACAGGACACGCACAACGTCGGGTCGGAGGCCGGCCGACCGTGAGGTCACCCGTCGGTACGGGGCGCCGGTCCGCCGATAAGGAGAGCCGCTATAAAGCGGTGCCTGACCTGGACAATCTCATCCACTCCCGCGCTGTGCGCATGCCATGAACTCCCCCCCAGGGAGTGGCCTCCGTCGAGGTGGCCAAGATCAGATTAGGGGTGTGTGCGCATGGTGGGAAGTGTGTGGATGAAGTGTGGAGGTCGCGTTATCGAAACGTGATACTGGAGTGGTTTAAAGGTGGCGAGACGGCCGCTGTTGCGGCTTCCGGGGGGTGTGCCCGGATCTGGCGGGTGCCGGGCCGAACGCCGCTATTCAATGGGCATGTCATGGCGTGACCCGGCATCAACGGTCGTGTCCGGGCGTCAACGGACGTGTCCGGAACCCTGGTTGGGTTCCGGACGGCGTCCTTCGCGCGGAACGCGGCTCGTCAGACGGATTCCTTCCGGAGCCGGAACCAGTAGAAGCCGTGGCCGGCGAGGGTGAGGAGGTAGGGCAGTTCGCCGATGGCCGGGAACCGCACGCCACCGATGAGCTCGACGGGGTGCCTGCCGTTGAACTCGCGCAGGTCGAGCTCGGTGGGCTGGGCGAAGCGCGAGAAGTTGTGCACGCACAGGACGAGGTCGTCGTCCTCCTCGCCCTCGACCGAGGGTGCCTCGCGCAGGAAGGCGAGGACGGCGGGGTTGGAGGAGGGGAGTTCGGTGTAGGAGCCGAGTCCGAAGGCCTTGTTCTGTTTGCGGATCTCGATCATGCGGCGGGTCCAGTGGAGCAGTGAGGAGGGCGACGACATGGACGCCTCGACGTTGGTGACCTGGTAGCCGTAGACGGGGTCCATGATCGTGGGGAGGAAGAGGCGGCCGGGGTCGCTGGAGGAGAAGCC
>NZ_JBIWFK010000018.1:0-157816 GCF_044763015.1 Streptomyces sp. NPDC096324
CCTCTCGGGCTTTCCTCCGGGCGCTTCCCTTCGGTCTTGCGTTTCCGACTCTATCAGACCGTTTCCGTATCCGATTTCCTCGGTGCTTTCCAGGTTCTCGCTTTCGCGTTTCCCTTTCCGGCGACTCCGACTCTATCAGATCCTTTCGGGCCTGACTCCCAGTCAGCGGGTTTCGCCTTCCCGGCCGTTGGGCCGTTCCGACGAGTGAGACATTAGCGGATTCGCGGCTCCCGAGCTAATCGGGGTGGCGCCCTTTCGAACGCGGAATCCTCATTTCGCAAACACGCATGAAAACGTGCCGACGACGAGTCGTCGATCGTTGAATGCTGGTGCGGAATGGCTGTCCGGGGACCGACCGGAGTCGACGCTCACGTCGGACAACTCGGAGAACACTACGGACGGGCCCGAGTCGTGTCAACTGCGGTCCGGACGGGCCGGCCGAGGCGTACGCTGACGTGCATGACTACGCGTACGTGCACCCAGCAGTGGTGGGCCGCCTGACGGCGGCCGTACACACGTATGTACCCAACGGCCGCCGCCTCGGCGGCCGTTTTTGTTGCCCCTCCTGGGGAGCCGGCCGGCGAACGCGGCGGCCTCGACCAGGAGGTTGAGAGATGACGCGGATCTTCAGCGGGGTCAAGCCGACCGGGCATCTGACGCTGGGGAACTATCTGGGCGCCGTACGCCGCTGGGCGGAGGTCGACCAGCACCGGGCCGAGGCCTTGTTCTGCATCGTCGATCTGCACGCGCTGACCGTGGACCACGATCCGGGGCGCGTCCGCAGGCTCAGCAGGCAGGCGGCGACCTTGTTGCTGGCCTCGGGGCTCGATCCCGAGCTGTGCACCGTGTTCGTACAGAGTCACGTGGACGAGCACGCGCGGCTGTCGTATCTGCTGGAGTGCGTCGCGACCGACGGCGAGATGCGACGGATGATCCAGTACAAGGAGAAGGCCGCCCTGGAACGTGAACGCGGTGGGAGTGTGCGGCTGTCCCTGTTGACCTATCCCGTGCTGATGGCGGCCGACATCCTGGCGTACGGGAGTGACGAGGTGCCGGTCGGGGACGACCAGACGCAGCATGTCGAGCTGACCCGGGATCTGGCGGTGCGGTTCAACCAGCGCTACGGGCACACGTTCGTGGTGCCTCGGGCCACCCGGCCGGAGGTCGCGGCGCGCGTCATGAACCTTCAGGAGCCGACGTCGAAGATGGGGAAGAGCGACGACGTCGGACCGGGTGTCGTCTATCTGCTCGACGAACCGGAAGCCGTGCGGAAGAAGATCATGCGTGCGGTGACGGACAGCGGGCAGGACGTCGCGTACGACCCGGAGACGCGGCCCGGGGTCTCGAATCTGCTGGAGATCCTCGCGGCGTGCGAGGGCGGCGACCCCGAAGTCCTGAGCGGCGGATACGCGTCGTACGGGGCTTTGAAGAAGGACACCGCGGACGCCGTGGTCGAGCTCCTCAGGCCCGTACAGGCGAGGCACAAGGAACTGTGCGCGGATCCCGCCCATGTGGAGGGGGTGCTGCGGGAGGGTGCGCGGCGGGCCAGGGAGATGGCCCGGCCGACGGTGGACTCGGCGTACGACGCCATCGGGTTGCTGCCGCCCTCGGCCGGTTGACCGAGGGCCGGTTGGAGCGCGGCCGGCTCAGCTGTTGCCGGAAGCGAGTTCGCGACTGCGGTCGCGGGCCGCTTCCAGTGCCGCGATGAGTGCGGCGCGTACGCCGTGGTTCTCGAGTTCGCGGATGGCGTTGATCGTGGTGCCCGCGGGAGACGTGACGTTCTCGCGGAGCTTCACGGGGTGCTCGCCGCTGTCGCGGAGCATCACGGCGGCGCCGATCGCCGACTGGACGATCAGGTCGTGCGCCTTGTCGCGGGGCAGGCCGAGCAGGATGCCCGCGTCCGTCATGGCCTCGACGAGATAGAAGAAGTACGCCGGTCCCGAACCGGAGAGGGCGGTGCAGGCGTCCTGCTGCGACTCGGGGACGAGAAGCGTCTTCCCCACGGCGCCGAAGACCTCCTCCGCGTACGCCACGTGCTCAGCGGTGGCGTGGCTGCCGGCGGAGATGACGGACATGGCCTCGTCGACGAGAGCGGGGGTGTTCGTCATGACGCGGACGACGGGGGTGCCGGGGGCCAGGCGCTCCTCGAAGAAGGAGGTCGGGATGCCCGCCGCGCCGCTGATGATCAGCCGGTCGGCGGGGATGTGCGGGGCGAGTTCGTCGAGGAGGGCGCCCATGTCCTGCGGCTTGACCGTGAGGATCAGGGTGTCGGCGGTCTTCGCCGCCTCCGCGTTGCTGACCGGGGTGACGCCGTGGCGTTCCCGGAGTTCCCGGGCCCGCTCCGGGCGGCGGGCGGTGACCAGGAGATCGGTGGGGGCCCAGCCGGCTCGGATCATTCCGCTGAGCAGGGCTTCACCGATCTTGCCGGTGCCGAGGACTGCGACTTTCTGAGGCATGGTTGCGGTGCCCTCCGGGGGTTGAGTCGTCCGCGTTCATCCTCCCACCGGGTTCAGGGGGGCGGGTGGGATGTCCGGTGGGCGGACGGCCCTCGGTCCGTCCGCCCGTTCGCTCGTCCCCTCGTCCGCTCGCGCAGTCCTGCACGTCGTACGGCTTCGCGGGGCCCGTACGGCGGCTACGGGTTCTACGGCGTCCTGCGTCGCAGGGTCGCCGCTCCGAGTCCCAGCACCAGCAGCGCGCTCCCGGCGACGATCAGCGCGTCGCGCACGAAGGTCGCGGTCATGTCGGTGTGGTGGAGGACCTCGTTCATGGCGTCGACGGCGTACGACATCGGGAGGACGTCGGAGATGGCCTCCAGGACGGGGTGCATGTTCGAGCGCGGGGTGAACAGGCCGCACAGGAGGAGCTGCGGGAAGACCACCGCCGGCATGAACTGGACGGCCTGGAACTCGGAGGCGGCGAACGCCGAGACGAAGAGGCCGAGGGCCGTTCCGAGGAGGGCGTCGAGGAGGGCGACCAGCAGGAGCAGCCAGGGGGAGCCCGTGACGTCCAGGCCGAGGAGCCAGACCGCGAGTCCGGTGGCCAGGGCGGACTGGACGATGGCGATCGCGCCGAAGGCGAGGGCGTATCCGGCGATCAGGTCGCCCTTGCCCAGGGGCATGGCGAGGAGGCGTTCGAGGGTGCCGGAGGTGCGCTCGCGCAGGGTCGCGATCGAGGTGACCAGGAACATCGTGATCATCGGGAAGATCCCGAGGAGGGACGCGCCGATGGAGTCGAAGGTGTCCGGGCTGCCGTCGAACACGTAGCGGAGCAGGACCAGCATCACGCAGGGGACGAGGATCATCAGCGCGATGGTGCGCGGGTCGTGCCGCAATTGGCGCAGGGCGCGGGCCGCGGTGGCCGTCGTGCGGGAGAGGTTGAGCGCGCTCGGGCGGGACGCCGGTGCGGGTGCCTCCGGGGTGCCGGGGTCCGGGTCCGTGGGCGCGGTGGGCGGGGTGGGGCTCGTGGCCGCGGTGGAACTCATCGGGCGGTCTCCTCGCGGGAGTCGGGGCCGGTGGCCGGGGAGTGCGCGGCCGGGGGCTTCTCGGTCGTGGTCGTCGCGGGTTCGCGCGCGGCGGCGACCGCCTCGTCGACGAGGTGGAGGAACGCGGCTTCGACGGTGTCCGAGCCGGTCCGTTCGCGGAGGGCGTCGGGGGTGTCGTCGGCGAGGAGTCCGCCCTCGCGCATCAGGAGGAGCCGGTGGCAGCGCTCCGCCTCGTCCATGACGTGGGAGGAGATCAGGAGGGTGGTCCCGCGCTGTTCGGCGATGGAGTGGAAGAGGGTCCACAGGTCGCGGCGCAGGACGGGGTCGAGGCCGACGGTCGGTTCGTCGAGGACGAGGAGTTCCGGGGCGCCGAGGAGGGCGACGGCGAGCGAGACGCGGCTGCGCTGGCCGCCCGAGAGATTGCCGGCGAGGGAGTCGGCGTGGGAGGCGAGGTCGACGTCGTCGATGACGCGGGTGACGTCCGCGTGGCGGCGTTCCGCGGCCGCCCGGCCCGGGTCGAGGATCGCGGCGAAGTAGGCGAGGTTCTGTCGGACGCTCAGGTCGTCGTAGACGGAGGGCGCCTGGGTGACGTAGCCGATGCGGGAGCGGAGCGCGGCGTCGCCGGCGGGGCGGCCGAGGACGTCGAGGGTGCCGCCGACCTTGGCCTGGGTGCCGACGGTCGCGCGCATCAGGGTGGATTTGCCGCAGCCGGAGGGGCCGAGGAGGCCGGTGATCTGGCCGCGCGGGACGGTGAAGTCGAGTCCGTGCAGGACGGTGCGGGTGCCGCGGACGACCGTGAGGCCTTCGGCGCGGACTGCGGGCGGGGAAAGGGGCACGGGGGTTCCTGTGGGGTGGGGCGGATGTGGACGCGGACGAAAATCATCGTGTGATGAATATTCCTCTGGTGGGGTGCGCCGGTCAAGGGCCGTGCGGCCCCCGGCCGTACGGCCCCACGCCGTGCGGGAGGAGCGCCGCCGTACGGCCGGGGCGCCGGGCGGCGCGGGCGTGCGTCGGCGCATGTCGGCGTGCGTCGGCGCGGCGGAAGGGGATCGTCCGCGGTGTCGCCGAACCGCGCGCTCCTGCGTTCGCGTGACTGCCGCCCGGAGGGGCTGTGCGATCAACGGGCTTACCTGACAATGGATTTCACTGTGCGAAACGGCTCCGTGCCGGGTCGCCGGGTCCGTCGTGCCCTCCCCCGGCACGGCACCCACGCATCTCCCGCTGTCGACCGGAGGTGCTGTCGTGTTGCGCAAAGCCGATCTGTTCGCGTCCCTCGTCGTCTTTCTGGTGGCGCTGCCCCTGTGTGTCGGGGTCGCCATAGCGTCCGGTGTGCCCGCCGAGCTGGGGCTGGTGACCGGAATCGTCGGTGGGCTGGTCGCCGGGACACTGCCCGGAAGCAGCCTGCAGGTGAGCGGGCCCGCGGCCGGGCTGACCGTGCTGGTGTACGACGCCGTGCAGACGTACGGGGTCCAGGCGCTCGGCGTGCTGGTCCTCGGGGCCGGTCTCGTGCAGCTCGCGCTCGGGGTTCTCCGGCTCGGCCGGTGGTTCCGGGCCGTGTCCGTGGCCGTCGTGCACGGGATGCTCGCCGGGATCGGGCTCGTGCTGATCGCGGGTCAGGTGTACGCCATGGGCGACGCGGCCGCGCCCTCCGGCGGGCTCGGGAAGATCGCCGGGATCGTCTCGCTGGCGGGTGCGGCCGATCCCGTGGCGCTGGCGATCGGCGGCGCCACCGTGGCCGTACTCCTGCTGTGGCCGCGGTGGCGGCGAGGGGCCCGGCTGGTACCGGCGCCGCTGCTGGCGGTGGGGCTCGCCTCGGCCGTGACCGGGGTCTTCGATCTCGCGGTGCGACGGGTCGAGGTCCAGGGGCTGTTCGATGCCGTGCGGACGCCGTCCGTCGCGGATCTGGGCCGGCTCTCGGAAGTCGGCGTGATCGGGACCGTGCTGGCGTTCGCGCTGATCGCTTCGGCGGAGTCCCTGTTCAGCGCGGCGGCGGTGGACCGGCTGCATCGGGGGCCGCGTACCGACTACGACCGCGAGCTCATCGCGCAGGGCGCCGGGAACACCGTGTGCGGGATGCTCGGGGCGCTGCCCATGACCGCCGTGATCGTGCGGAGCGCGGCCAACGTGCACGCGGGGGCGCGGACCAAGGCGTCGCGGGTGCTGCACGGGGTGTGGCTGCTGCTCTTCACGGCCGTCGTGCCCGCGGTGCTCGGGCTGATTCCGGTGGCGGCGCTGGCGGCGCTGCTGGTGCACGCGGGGTGCAAGCTCGTGCCGGTGCGGGAGCTGCGGACGCTGTGGCGCGGGCATCGCGGTGAGGTGGTCGTCCTCGCGGTGACCGCGGTGGCGATCGTGGTCGGGAACCTGTTCGAGGGGGTGCTGGTCGGGCTCGCGCTCGCCGTGGCCAAGACCGCCTGGGACATCAGTCATGTGCATGTGGAGACCGAGGACCGGGGGGCCGCGGGAATGGTCGTACGGGTCATCGGCAACGCCACGTTCCTGCGGCTGCCGAAGCTGCTGGACGCCTTGGAGGCGTTGCCGCACGACCGTGTCGTACGGCTGGAGCTGGGCGGGCTGCGGCACGTGGATCACGCGTGTGCGGCGGCCCTCGACGCGTGGGCCGCCGGGCGGAGTCACGAACGGATCGCCACCAGCAGCTCCACGACGTAGGTCTCCTCCACGGACCCCTCCGGGAAGGCCTGGAGGAGGTGGTTCCGCTCCTCGGCGAAGAACGCGCCGGTGGTCTCCTCGCCGAGGACCAGGAACTGCGAGTGGCTGCCGATGTTGGCGAGCCGGGTGTCGACCGGGACGCGCCGGCTCCAGCGGACCTGGCGGTGGTCGAAGGAGAGGGTGCCACTCGGGTCTGCGGCGAGGGAGCGGGCGGGGCGGCGGGAGCTGGGGCTCTGGGCCTTTTGGTCCTTCTCGTCCGGGCCGAGGAAGCGCTCGGCCCGGCGGGCCGCCGCCTCGATCCACGGGACGTCGAGCGCCTCGGTGTTCCACCACAGGGCCAGCGCGCCGCCGGGCCGCAGCACGCGCACCGCCTCCGGCACCGAGCGGCTCGGCTCGGTCCAGTGCCAGGACTGGGCGTAGGTGAGGAGGTCCAGGGAGGCGGCGGCGAGGGGCAGGGCGTCGCCGCTGCCCCGGACGATCGGGATGCCGGGGTGGACGCGCCGGAACTCCGCGGCCATGCCGGGTCCCGGCTCCACGGCGAGGACGTCAGCGCCGCGGTTGTGCAGGAGCGCGGTCGAGATGCCGGTGCCCGCTCCCACGTCGGCGGCCCGGGCACCGCTCATGGACCGGCCCGCGAGTGTCTCGACGGCGTCGAAGAGGGCGGGCGGGTACGAGGGGCGGTTGGCGGCGTACTGCGCCGCGGCGGCGTTGAAGGAATGGGCTCGCGCGGCGTGCCGGTCGGCTCCGGGCGAAGTGGAGGGGGAGGACGACGAGGAGGGCGTCATGGGGTCATGATCGCGGGTGCGTGCGGGGGCGGGGTAGGGGGTTTCCTGTCGTGCGGGGTCGCTGTCTCGGCGTTCGCGGCTGGGGCGGCCGGGGCGGGGCAGTGCGGGGTCGCTGGGCCGGCCGTCGCGGGTTCCGCGGGGTGAGAGGGCAGGGCGTGCCGTCTCGTTGTGCCGGCCGTCGCGGGTGCGGTCCGGTGGGGGGCGGGGCCGTGCCGGTACATCCGCCCGTCGCCGTTGGGTGAGGTGTGGTCGTCGGTGGCGACGGGCATGTGATGTACCGGCACGGCCCCTTCCGTGCGCTCCCGGGTGCGGGTGTGTCGTGGCCTGGGAGCTGTCAGGCGCGGTGGCGCTTCTTCGCGGGGTTGCCGGCGCGGCGCTTGGTACGGCGGATGTACTGCTCCCTCGCCGTCTCGTACTCCTCGCGGTGGAGCTTCTCGCCGGGGGCCTCGGCGAGGGAGCGGAAGAAGTAGGCGAGGAGGGAGCCGACGAAACCGATGGTGAGGAGGCCGCGCAGGGATGCCTGGCGGTCGGGGTCGGGGCGCTTGGAGAAGGCGCCCGAGGTGTGGCCGAACGCCAGCGCGCTGCACACCGCGAACATCACCACGACCAGCACCGTCACGAGCCTTCCCACGTCCGCGATGGCCAGGCCCTGGTAGGCGAAACGGAGCACGAAGCAGGCGGCGACCGCGGCGGCGAGGGAGCCGACGGCCACGCCGATCCGCCGGCCGGTGTAGCCGCCGTCGTGCTCCACCCAGGTCGTCCCGAAGAAGCGCAGGGGCTCGGGCTGGGGGCCCGCGGGGGTGCCGGTGCCGTTTCGGGTGGCGGGTCCCGTGGTGGTGCCGGTGGCCTTGCCCGTGGTGGTGCTGGTCTCGTCGCTCACCGGACGATTATCGCCCCGGCCCGGCGACGGCGGCCGTCACGGTTCCGGCGGCCGCCGCGGGTGTCCTTCGGCAAGGGGATCGGTCAGGAGCACTTCGGGGCGACGTAGCCGTCGGTGCCCGTCTGTACGTACGCGTCGGACACGAACTGGCCGTTCGAGATGTTGTCCCAGATCGAGCTCGTGCCGTAGGGGCCGCTGACGGACTCCCCGGGGCACTGGCAGTAGATCGGGACGCGCGAACCCGCGGCGAGGGTGCGGACGATGCCGAAGTGGGTCCCGGGGCCGCTGCGGACGTTGACGTTGTGACCCGGTGCGAGCGGGTACGTACGGAGCGCCTGCGCGGTGAGCGGCTCGGCTCCCGCTACGTCCGCCGCATCCGTGACGGCTATGTCTTCCGTGGCCATTTCGATCTCCCCCATTGATTGGTTCGCGCCAAACTCATGACGCGCGCCGAGGCTAGCAAGCCGCCGGGGTTTCGTACGAAGGATCGACTAGGCTCTGCGCGTCGCGCATGCGGTCGAACCCACGGGGGTGAGTGATGCCGCCACAGCGCAGCACTGGTACGGAATCGGAAGCGGAGCAACCGCGTTACGCCGGCCAGTATCTGCTGGAGACCAGACTCGGCTCCGGTGGCATGGGAATCGTGCATCTGGCGCGCTCCGCCTCCGGATTGCGGCTGGCCGTCAAGGTCGTACACGCCGAATTCTCTCAAGTGCCCGAGTTCCGGGGGCGGTTCCGTCAGGAGGTCGCGGCCGCGCGCCGGGTCAGCGGCGCCTTCACCGCACCCGTCGTGGACGCCGACCCCGAGGCCGAACGCCCGTGGATGGCCACCCTGTTCATCCCCGGACCGACGCTCGCCGAGCACGTCAAGCGGAACGGCGCGATGTCCACGGACCGGCTGCGCCATCTGATGGCCGGACTCGCCGAGGCCCTGCGGGACATCCACCGGGCGGGCGTGGTCCACCGTGACCTCAAGCCCAGCAACGTCCTGCTGGCGGAGGACGGGCCGAAGGTCATCGACTTCGGTATCTCACGCCCCTCCGACAGTGAACTCCGCACCGAGACGGGCAAATTGATCGGCACGCCGCCGTTCATGGCGCCGGAGCAGTTCAGCAGGCCGCGGCATGTCGGGCCGGCCGCGGACGTGTTCGCGCTCGGGTCGGTGATCGTGCACGCGGCCACCGGGAGCGGGCCCTTCGATTCGGACAGTCCGTATTTGGTCGCGTATCAAGTCGTGCATGACGAGCCGGACTTGACCGGAGTGCCGGAGGAACTGCTCGATCTGGTCGCGCGCTGTCTCGCCAAGGAGCCCGAGGACCGGCCCACTCCGGACGAGTTGATGGCCGCGCTGCGTTCGGTCTCGGCCTCGTACGAGACACGGACCTTCATTCCCGAGCAGCGCACCAGCGGTGAGGGACCGGTCCCGCCGGAGCGGAAGCCGCGGCCCCGGCCCGAGCGGCCGGAGGGCGCCGAGGACCGTACCCATGTGGCGGCCCGGAAGAGGGGCGGGCGACGCCGACGTCTGCCCGCGCTCGTCGCGGCCGCCGGGCTCGCCGTCGTCGCGGGTGCCGTGGGCGTCTTCGGTCTCCCGGGCGGGGCGCAGAGCCCGGCGGCGGAACACCACACCACTCCACCGTCCGGGAGCGCCTTCCGGCCCTGGAATCTCGACCTGAAGGTCTCCGGCTCCAGATCCGCGGGGCAGCCGCGGTGCGCGTACACGCCGAAGGCACTGCTCTGTGTCCGGCCCGGCGTCCTGGCGGCCGCGGTCGATCCGGACGACGGCAAGGTGCTGTGGTCGCGGAGCGACCCGGGCGACGCGAGCACGTTCAGCACACCGGCTCCGGTCCTCTCCGGGGGACTCCTGCTGGTCGGCAGCGAGAACGGGCTCCGGCTGACCGCGCTGGATCCCGCCACGGGCGCCACGCGCTGGAGCCGCGACGTCTCGCGCTACTCGGGCGGCTTCGTCCCGGTCGCCGGCGTCGTCCTGCTCACCGGCTCCGACTCCCGGGTCACCGCCCTGGACGCCGCCACCGGAAAGGAGAAGTGGCGGCACGCCATCCCGGGGATGACCTTGCCGCAGTTGCGCACGTACGGCGACGGGGTCGCCTATGCCGTGGCGGCGCCCGCCGTGACGGAGACGCGGGTGGCCGCGGTGGACCCGCGGACCGGTGCCGTGAAGTGGCAGCGCCGCGTCGAGGGGAGGCTGGACCTGGTGGCCGCCCGCGACGGGAGCGCGTGGTTCACCACGGTCACGGTCGACCTGTACGCCGACGCCGTCCTGCGCTACGACGTGGCGACCCGCACGCTCCACCGCACCGCGCTGCGCATCCCGCAGGCACAGGCGCAGACGGTGCTCCGGGGTGACACGGCCTATCTGCTGGGGAGTGAGGGTTCGCTGGTCGCCGTGGACACCCGTACCTCGAAGCAGCTCTGGCGGGTGGAGACGTCCGTAACCAAGGCGTCGGCGCCGGTCGTGTCCGGCCACCGTCTCTACCTCAGCGCGGTGGACGGGCGGCTCATCGCGGTCGACACGGACAAGGGTGTCCTGCTCGGACAGACGAAGGCCCGCCTGGGCGACCGGCGCGGCTCACTCGTCGGCGCGCTCCCGGCCCCGCTCCCCGCCGGCGGCAGGATCTTCGCCACCTCACCCGGCGGCACCCTCTTCGCCGTCGACGGGCGGGATCCCTCGGACTGGTGAGACGGGAAGGGGCCGCCCCGGCAGGGACGGCCCCTTCCCACAGCTCGACCGGCCCGGGGCCGGGCGGGCTAGCCCAGCTTCGAGACGTCGCGCACCGCGCCCTTGTCCGCGCTCGTCGCCATCGCGGCGTAGGCGCGCAGGGCGGCGGTCACCTTGCGCTCGCGGTCGGCGGGGGCGTAGACGCCGTTCAGGGCCTCGCGGCGCGTGGCCAACTCCTCGTCGGACACGAGCAGTTCGACCGAGCGGTTCGGGATGTCGATGCGGATGCGGTCGCCGTCGCGGACGAGGGCGATGGTGCCGCCGGACGCGGCCTCCGGGGACGCGTGGCCGATCGACAGGCCCGAAGTCCCGCCGGAGAAGCGGCCGTCGGTGATCAGGGCGCAGGTCTTGCCGAGGCCACGGCCCTTGAGGAACGAGGTCGGGTAGAGCATCTCCTGCATACCGGGGCCGCCCTTGGGACCCTCGTAGCGGATGACCACGACGTCGCCGTGCGTGATCTGCTTCTTGAGGATCTTGTCGACGGCTTCGTCCTGGGATTCGCAGACGACCGCCGGGCCCTCGAAGGTCCAGATGGACTCGTCGACGCCGGCCGTCTTCACGACGCAGCCGTCGACGGCGAGGTTGCCCTTGAGGACGGCGAGGCCGCCGTCCTTGGAGTAGGCGTGCTCGGCGGAGCGGATGCAGCCGCCCTCGGCGTCCTTGTCGAGCGCCTCCCAGCGCTCGGACTGGGAGAACGCCTCGGAGGAGCGGACGCCACCCGGGGCCGCGAACCACAGCTCGACCGCCTCGGGGGACGGGGATCCGGCGCGCACGTCCCAGGTCTTCAGCCAGTCGGAGAGGGACGGGCTGTGGACCGAGTGGACGTCCTCGTTCAGGAGGCCCGCGCGGTGCAGTTCGCCGAGGAGGGCGGGGATGCCGCCGGCGCGGTGCACGTCCTCCATGTAGTACGTGCGGTCCTTGGCGACGTTCGGGGCGACCTTGGCGAGGCACGGCACCCGGCGCGAGACCTCGTTGATCTCGTCCAGACCGAAGGGGACGCCCGCCTCCTGGGCGGCGGCCAGCAGGTGCAGGATCGTGTTGGTGGAGCCGCCCATGGCGATGTCGAGGGCCATGGCGTTCTCGAAGGCCGCGTGGGTGGCGATGTTGCGCGGCAGGACCGACTCGTCGTCCTGGTCGTAGTAGCGCCGCGTGATGTCGACGACCGTGCGGGCCGCGTCCTCGTACAGGCCCTTGCGGGCGGTGTGGGTGGCGAGGACCGAGCCGTTGCCGGGCAGGCTCAGGCCGATGGCCTCGGTCAGGCAGTTCATGGAGTTGGCGGTGAACATGCCGGAACAGGAGCCGCAGGTCGGACAGGCGTTCTCCTCGATGCGGAGGATGTCCTCGTCCGAGATCTTGTCGTTCACGGCGTCGGAGATCGCGTCGACCAGGTCGAGGGTGCGGACCGTGCCGTCGACCAGGGTCGCGCGGCCGGACTCCATCGGGCCGCCGGAGACGAAGACCGTCGGGATGTTCAGGCGCAGGGCGGCCATGAGCATGCCGGGCGTGATCTTGTCGCAGTTCGAGATGCAGATCAGGGCGTCGGCGCAGTGCGCTTCGACCATGTACTCGACCGAGTCGGCGATCAGGTCGCGGGAGGGCAGGGAGTACAGCATGCCGCCGTGGCCCATCGCGATGCCGTCGTCGACCGCGATCGTGTTGAACTCGCGGGCGATGCCGCCGGCGGCCGTGATGGCCTCGCTGACGATCCGGCCGACGGGCTGGAGGTGGGTGTGGCCCGGCACGAACTCCGTGAAGGAGTTGGCGACCGCGATGATCGGCTTCCGTCCGATGTCCGCACCCGGTACACCGGAGGCCCGCATAAGGGCGCGTGCGCCCGCCATGTTGCGGCCGTGGGTGACTGTGCGGGACCTCAGCTCGGGCATCGTCGCTCGCTCCTTCGGAGAGTTAAGACTGAGTCGAGCGTACGCCGGTGCTCCAGGATCCGGACAGGGCGTCCGCATCCCGGGACACACGTCTCGCCCAGCGGCTGTCCCGGCGGGGCGTCCGCGCAGGTCGGCGGCGTCCGCCGGGGTGAGGTCGCCGCGACGGACGCCTCACTCGCTCATGGGTTCGTCAGGTGTCCCTGCACCACGGGCGCCACTCTGTCCACGATGCGCTCCAGGTCCGCCGAGGCCAGCGGCTCGACCTTGATGACGTAGCGCAGCATCGCGACCCCGACGAGCTGGGCCGCCGCGAGCTCCGCGCGCAGCTCCGCGTCCGGGACGTCGAGCCCGGCCGCGACGCGGCGCAGGAGCTGGGCGGCGACGAGACGGCGGAAGACGGCGGCCGCGGCGTCGTTGTTCACCGCCGAGCGGACGATCGCGAGCAGCGGGGTACGGCTGGTGGGGTTCTCCCAGATGCCGAGGACGAAGCGGGTGAGGCGTTCGCCGACGCCGTCGAGGGGGCCGTCGACGATCTTCTCGGGTGCGTCGAACGCGGGGGCGACGGCGACTTCGACGGCCGCCTCGAAGACCTGATCCTTGGTGCCGAAGTAGTGGTGCACGAGGGCCGGGTCCACGCCGGCGGACTTGGCGATGCCGCGGATCGACGTCTTCTCGTAGCCGCGCTCGGAGAACTCCTCGCGGGCCGCCTCCAGGATGCGGTCACGGGTGGCGGGGCCGGCCTCGGTCTGGGTACGGGTGGGGCGTCCCCGGCCGCGGCGGGGGGCGGTGTCCGTCATCCGCGGGGCACCTTCACGGCCGAGGCGAGGTGGAGGCGGGTGAAGGCGAGGGCCTCGGCGAGGTCGGCCTCGCGCTCCGCGCTGGACATCGCCCGGCGGGTGTTGACCTCGATGACGACATGGCCGTCGAAGCCGGTGAGCGCGAGGTGGTCCAGGAGTTCCGCGCAGGGCTGGGTGCCGCGGCCGGGGACCAGGTGCTCGTCCTTGCTCGATCCGTTGCCGTCGGCGAGGTGGACGTGGCCGAGGCGGTCGCCCATGCGGTCGATCATCTGGAGGGCGTCGGTGCGGGCGGTCGCGGTGTGGCTGAGGTCGATCGTGAAGTGGCGGTAGTCGTCCTTCGTCACGTCCCAGTCGGGGGCGTACGCGAGCATCTCGCGGTCGCGGTAGCGCCACGGGTACATGTTCTCGACGGCGAATCGCACGTCCGTCTCGTCGGCCATGCGCCAGATGCCGGTGACGAAGTCACGGGAGTACTGGCGCTGCCAGCGGAACGGGGGGTGGACCACGACGGTGCTCGCGCCGAGCTTCTCGGCGGCGGCCTTCGCGCGCTGGAGCTTGGTCCACGGGTCGGTGGACCAGACACGCTGGGTGATCAGCAGGCAGGGGGCGTGGACGGCGAGGATCGGCATCCGGTGGTAGTCGCTGAGGCGGCGCAGCGCGTCGATGTCCTGGCTGACGGGGTCGGTCCACACCATGACCTCGACGCCGTCGTATCCGAGGCGTGCGGCGATCTCGAAGGCCGTCGCGGTCGACTCCGGGTACACCGAGGCCGTGGACAGCGCGACCTTCGCATCCGGGATCCGCACGACTGGTTCTGCCACGAGGGACAGCGTACGGGGTGCCTCCGGCGGTTGGGCGGGGGTGGCGGGCGGGGCCGAGGGGCTCCTGATCGGCCCCGGTGGGGGTTTCCCGGGCCTGCCGCGCGGGGGTATACGAGCCGTGTACGGGCCCGCCGGCCTGGGACGCTCCGGCCTCCGGCCGGGGGTGGGGTTCGGCTGCCGGCGAGTGGGGGCCGGGGGGTGGGGCGGGGGCCCGCTTGTGATCGATGCCACGGCCCTGCCGGGCGTTCCGGAGGGCGCCTTGTCGCCGTTGGGGCTTGTGTTGGTGGGCGGGATTCCCTTGCCGGAGGCTGGGCGCGCCGTTCCCCGCGCCCCTTCCTGGGGGCTGCCCGGCGGGTCGGCGCCTTGTTGCCGTTGGGGCTTGTGTTGGTGGGCGGGATTCCCTTGCCGGAGGCTGGGCGCGCCGTTCCCCGCGCCCCTTCCTGGAGGCTGCCCTCGGGGCGCTCCTCTGGGCCCGGCGGGTCGGCGCCCCGTCGCCGCGGGGGGGCCAGGAGCATCGGCGGGTTTCCCTTGCAGGGGGCTGAGCGCGCCGTTCCCCGCGCCCCCTTCGGGGCGCCTGACCGGCGCGGCCCCGTGCCGCCCCTCTCTACTCCGACGCCATCTGGTCCAGGCGGCGCAGGATGACGCCCTCTCTCAGGGCCCAGGGGCAGATTTCCAGGGTTTCCACGCCGAAGAGGTCCATGGCGGCCTCGGCGACCAGCGCGCCGGCGAGGAGCTGGCCGGAGCGACCCGGGGAGACGCCCGGCAGCTCGGCGCGTTCGTCGGCCGTCATGGACGCGAGGCGGGGGACCCAGTCCTCCAGCGAGCGGCGCTTGAGTTCGCGCTGGACGTACAGGCCGTCGGTGGAGCGGGCGGCGCCGGCGATCCGGGCGAGCTGCTTGAAGGTCTTGGAGGTGGCGACCACGTGGTCCGGGGCGCCGAAGCGGCTGAACTCCCCGACCGTCCGCGCGATCTGGGCCCGCACATGGCGGCGCAGCGCCCGCACGTCCGCCGGGTCCGCCGGGTCGGTGGGCAGCCAGCCCGCGGTGAGCCGGCCGGCACCGAGCGGCAGCGACGCCGCCGCGTCCGGCTCCTCGTCCATGCCGTACGCGATCTCCAGGGAGCCGCCGCCGATGTCGAGGACGAGCAGCTTGCCCGCTGACCAGCCGAACCAGCGGCGGGCCGCCAGGAAGGTGAGCCGTGCCTCCTCGGCGCCGGTGAGGACCTGGAGGTCGACGTCGGTCTCGGCCTTCACCCGGGCCAGAACCTCGTCGGCGTTGCCGGCCTCGCGCACGGCGGACGTGGCGAACGGGAGCAGGGCCTCGACACCCTTGTCCTCGGCGGCCTCCAGGGCGTCCTGGACGGTCTCGATCAGCTTGTCGACGCCATCGGGGTCGATCGCGCCGTTCTCGTCGAGCAGTTGGGCGAGCCGCAGATCGGCCTTGTGCGAATGCGCGGGCAGCGGTCGGGCGCCGGGGTGGGCGTCCACCACCAGCAGATGCACCGTGTTCGAACCCACGTCGAGGACACCGAGTCTCATGTACGGAACGCTACTGCCAGCACCGCCGTTCACGTGGGGCGGGGCGAAAGCCCACGTCGAACGGTGACCTGTGGGCAAACCACGGGGGCGTCCCCGGAGCGGTCCGAAGCGACTTACCCTGGACGCGTGCCAAAGACGAAAAAGGCGAAGTCCGACAAATCGGCCGCGAGCTCCGTGCAGGCGAAGGCCGCCAAGTCCCGGAAGCCCGAGAAGAAGAGCGACGAGAAGGGGCTCGACTTCGCTCGCGCGTGGGTGGAGTTCCCCGATCCCGCCGATGACGAGCAGGTCTTCCGGTGCGATCTGACCTGGCTGACCTCCCGGTGGAACTGCATCTTCGGGAGCGGCTGCCAGGGCATCCAGGCCGGCCGAGCCGACGACGGCTGCTGCACGCTGGGCGCGCACTTCTCCGACGAGGACGACGAGAAGCGGGTGGCCGAGCACGTGGCCCGGCTCACCCCGGAGATCTGGCAGCACCACGACGTGGGCACGGAGACGGGCTGGGTGTCCAAGGACGAGGACGGCGACCGCCAGACCCGCCCGTACGAGGGCTCCTGCATCTTCCAGAACCGTCCCGGTTTCGCCGGTGGCGCGGGCTGTTCGCTGCACATCCTGGCCGTCAAGGAGGGCCGCGAGCCGCTGGAGACCAAGCCGGACGTGTGCTGGCAGCTCCCGGTCCGGCGCACGTACGAGTGGATCGACCGGCCCGACGACACCCGGGTGCTCCAGGTCTCCATCGGCGAGTACGACCGCCGTGGCTGGGGACCCGGCGGCCACGACCTGCACTGGTGGTGCACGTCGGCGACCTCGGCACACGGCGCCGGCGACCCGGTGTACGTCTCGTACCGTCCGGAGCTGATCGAGCTGATGGGCGAGGCGGGCTACGGCCGCCTGGCCCAGCTCTGCGAGGAGCGGCTGGCGTCACAGCTCCCGCTGCTGGCCCCGCACCCCGCGGACCCGGTGGACTGAGCGACCCGCGGACGCGGGCGGCGGGTCCGGGCGCTACGGAGCGCCCGTTCCCGGGTCTCCGCCCTCGCCCGGCGGCGCCGAAGAGGTTCCCGGGTCCGGGGAGGACGTGTCGGTGGCGCTGTCCGTCGGCGTCGGGTCGCTCTGTGTCGGGGACGGGTCCTGGCTGGGGGTGGCGGCCGGTGTCGAGCCCGGCCCCGAGGGGGTCGGGGTGCTCGCCGCGGGGTCCGGCTTCCCGCCGGGACGGGACGCGCCCGCCTTGCCGTACCCGGTGATCGTGACCACCGCGCCCGCAGGGGCGATCGCCACCCGCGCGGTCCAGTGGCCCGTCGGCTCGCGCAGGTGGTCGACGTACACCTTGACCGTCAGCGACTCGCCCGGATCGAGGGTCCCCGAGGACTGGCTGAGGTAGAGCCAGGCCGCGCCGGTGCGCGCGGACCAGCGGACCGGGGAGCTGCCGGACGCGGTCAGCTTGACCAGGGTCGTGTCGCCGCTGGTCGCGGCCACCACCGCCAGATGTCCCGGGGTCGCCCCACGGGCGCTGACGACCTCGACGGACACGTCCGAGGACCCGCCGCCCGCGGCGGAGCGGGCGCCGGGTCCAGCGCTGGCGTTTCCGGCGTTCTCGTAGCCGCCGGCCTGTCCGCCGTCCAGGCCCTCGGAGTCCTGGGCCTCGCTCGTGCTGGCCGGGCGGCCGTCCACGCCCTCGCCGGTCAGGGGCGCCCCGCGGTAGGCGGCCCAGAGGGCGAGAACGGGTGCGGCGACCACGGTGGCGACGATCGTCGTCGTGACGGCCCGCGCTCGCAGGCGGTCCCTCCGGGCGGCGTGGTCCTTGGGATCCATCGGAAAGCCGCGCCGGTCGAAGCGCGGGGCGCTGCTCCGCGCGCGGGGGGCGTGCGCCATCGCGGTGCACAGGGCCGCCTGCGGGGCCTGGAGCACGGGAAGCGCCGCGGGCGTGACGCTGGTGCCGGGCCAGGCGCCGGGGACCGCGCGTTCGGCGGTGCGGCGGCAGCGCGGGCAGTCGTCGACGTGCCGGACCAGCTCGCCGCGCAGGGTGGTGCTCAGCACGAGCCGGCTGTCGCCGGTGAGCCGGGCGACGCTGGGGCAGGCGCCGGTCTCCACGACGGCGAGGGCCGCCCGGGTGCGTTCGACCTCGCAGGCGGCGGAGGCGAGCAGTTCACGCGCCACGGCGAGGTCGATGCCGAGGACGGCGGCGACCTCGTGGGCGGCGAGCTGGTGGCGCACCGCGAGTTCGAGTGCCTCGCGCTGCTCCGGGGTGGTCCCGGCGGCCTCCGGCCAGGCAAGCAGGGAGAGTTCGCGACGGCGGTGGTCCTGGACCTCCTCGGGCACGGGAGCGGTGCTCAGCACCTCGGCCGCGCGCCGGTCGGCGGCGGCCTTGCGCGCCGCGTCCGCAGCGGCCCCTTCACGGGCTCCGCCCGCGGTTCCCGGTGGGGAGCTCTTCCGGGGCGTGTGCCGCACGGAGGCGTGCGCCGCCTGGCGCTTGCGCCGGGCTTCCGTGAGCTTGCGCAGACACGACCAGCGGGCGAGCGCGTAGAGCCAGGCCCTGCGGTCGCCGGCGGCCTCGGGGCCGCGCGGGCCACGCCGCTCGGCGAGCGCGAGGGCGTCCCCCAGGGCGGCGGTGGCCGCGTCGTGGTCGCACAGCACGGACAGGCAGTAGGTGAACAGGCCGTCCAGATAGGGCTCGTACCGCGCGGGGGGACGCGGGACCAGGGTGCGGGGGGTCGCGCCACGGGGCGCGGCCGTCCGCTTGCGCGCGGCTCCGTGCGCCCGGTGTGCGCCGGTGGTGTGCGTGGAGGTCTCCGGACTGCTGCTCATCACCCGTGCGACCGTAGGTGCCCGGGGCCAGGCCCTTCCTCCCCCTTGAGCACATTTAATCCGTACGGGTGAAACGATCCCTCATAAGGGGACAGGAACCCTCGACCCCTGGCCTGGGCCGTCACCGGGGGCGATGGCAGTCCATGGCAGATGGGACGGCAGCGGGCCCGCGCGAGGACCGGTCGCGCGGGGGTGGGAACGGGGCACGGGGGCTCGCGGCACGGTTCCGCGGGGGCGGCGACGGGGACAGGGGCGAGGGCAGGGGGCAGGGGGCAGGGGGCAGGGGGCAGGGGGCAGGGACAGGGGGCAGGGACAGGGCAAGCGGCGGGGCCGAACCGGGGCCGGGGCCTGGCCCTGAGCGGGGAGCGGGTGGGTCCGTACCGTCGCGTGCCGGGTTGTCAGTGGCTCCGGCTACGGTTCGGTCATGGCTGCCCGTACGAAATCCGCGAAGGACCGGCCGTCCTACCGCTGCACCGAGTGCGGCTGGCAGACGGCCAAATGGCTCGGCCGCTGCGCCGAATGCCAGGCATGGGGGACGGTCGAGGAGTACGGCGCGCCCGCCGTCCGTACGACGGCACCGGGCCGGGTCACCACGTCAGCGGTACCCATCGGGCAGGTCGACGGCCGTCAGGCCACCGCCCGCAGCACCGGCGTGCCCGAGCTGGACCGTGTCCTCGGCGGCGGTCTCGTGCCCGGAGCCGTCGTCCTCGTCGCGGGCGAGCCCGGTGTCGGCAAGTCCACGCTGCTGCTGGACGTGGCGGCCAAGTCGGCGAGTGACGAACACCGCACCCTGTACGTGACGGGCGAGGAGTCGGCGAGCCAGGTGCGGCTGCGCGCGGACCGCATCAAGGCGATCGACGACCACCTCTATCTCGCCGCGGAGACCGACCTGTCGGCCGTCCTCGGTCATCTGGACGCGGTGAAGCCGTCGCTGCTCATCCTGGACTCCGTGCAGACCATCGCCTCCCCGGAGATCGACGGCGCCCCCGGCGGCATGGCCCAGGTCCGGGAGGTCGCCGGCGCGCTCATCCGCGCCTCCAAGGAGCGCGGCATGTCCACCCTGCTCGTGGGCCATGTCACCAAGGACGGCGCGATCGCCGGACCCCGGCTGCTCGAACACCTCGTGGACGTCGTCCTGTCCTTCGAGGGCGACCGGCACGCGCGCCTGAGGCTCGTCCGAGGGGTCAAGAACCGCTACGGCACGACGGACGAGGTCGGCTGCTTCGAGCTGCACGACGAGGGCATCACGGGGCTCACCGACCCGTCGGGGCTCTTCCTGACGCGCCGAGCCGAGCCCGTCCCGGGCACCTGCCTGACCGTCACCCTCGAAGGCCGCCGTCCGCTGGTCGCCGAGGTCCAGGCGCTCACGGTGGACTCCCAGATCCCCTCCCCGCGCCGTACGACCTCCGGTCTGGAGACCTCCCGCGTCTCGATGATGCTCGCCGTCCTGGAGCAGCGCGGCCGAATCAGCGCTCTGGGCAAGCGGGACATCTACTCGGCGACCGTCGGCGGTGTGAAGCTCACCGAGCCCGCCGCGGACCTCGCCGTCGCGCTCGCCCTGGCGTCCGCCGCCAGTGACGTCCCGCTGCCGAAGAACCTCGTCGCGATCGGCGAGGTGGGGCTCGCGGGCGAGGTCAGACGGGTCACGGGCGTCCAGCGCCGGCTGGCCGAGGCCCATCGTCTGGGCTTCACCCACGCCCTCGTACCGACCGATCCGGGCAAGGTCCCCGCCGGTATGAAGGTCCTGGAAGTGGCCGACATCGGCGCGGCTCTGAGTGTCCTTCCGCGCTCGCGTCGCAGAGAGGCCCCACGGGACGAGGAGCAGCGCCGGTAGACTTTGCCCTGGTCTCGCCCGTCCGTACGAAACGAGGGCGACCGAAAACCTGCGACCGGAGGAGTGCAGTGGCAGCCAACGACCGGGCGGCAGCTCCCGGAAAGTCCGGCGGGAGCTCCGGTGCCGATGGCCTGATGCGCGCCTCACTGAGCGCCGTGGCACCCGGCACGGCACTGCGCGACGGGCTGGAGCGGATCCTCCGGGGCAACACGGGCGGACTCATCGTGCTCGGCTCCGACAAGACCGTCGAAGCGATGTGCACGGGTGGATTCGTCCTGGATGTCGAGTTCACCGCGACCCGGCTGCGCGAGCTGTGCAAGCTCGACGGCGGCATCGTGCTCGACAAGGACATCACCAAAATCCTCCGGGCCGGCGTGCAGCTCGTGCCCGACCCGACGATCCCGACGGAGGAGACGGGCACCCGGCACCGCACCGCGGACCGGGTGAGCAAGCAGGTCGGCTTCCCCGTCGTCTCGGTCTCCCAGTCGATGCGGCTGATCGCCCTGTACGTGGACGGTCACCGCCGTGTGCTGGAGGACTCCGCCGCGATCCTCTCCCGCGCCAACCAGGCCCTGGCCACCCTGGAGCGGTACAAGCTCCGTCTCGACGAGGTCGCGGGGACGCTGTCGGCGCTGGAGATCGAGGACCTCGTCACGGTCCGGGACGTCTCCGCGGTCGCGCAGCGGCTGGAGATGGTGCGCCGTATCGCCACCGAGATCGCCGAGTACGTCGTGGAACTGGGCACGGACGGACGGCTGCTGACCCTCCAGCTCGACGAGCTGATCGCCGGCGTCGAGCCCGACCGCGAGCTGGTCGTCCGGGACTACGTGCCCGAGCCGACCGCCAAGCGTTCGCGCACGGTCGACGAGGCGCTGTTCGAGCTGGACGCGCTCGCCCACGGCGAGCTGCTCGAACTCTCCACGGTGGCCAAGGCGTTGGGGTACACCGGCTCTCCCGAGGCACTCGACTCCGCGGTCTCCCCGCGCGGCTTCCGGCTTCTCGCCAAGGTGCCCCGGCTGCCCGGCGCGATCATCGACCGGCTCGTGGAGCACTTCGGCGGGCTCCAGAAGCTGCTCGCGGCGAGCGTGGACGATCTCCAGACGGTGGACGGCGTGGGCGAGGCGCGGGCCCGCAGCGTGCGCGAGGGCCTGTCCCGTCTCGCGGAGTCCTCGATCCTGGAGCGGTACGTCTAGAGCCTGGAGCGACACGTCCAGGGCTTGCAGCGACACGTCCAGGGCTTGGAGCGACGTCCAGGATCTGGAGCGACGTCCAGGATCTGGAGCGGCACTTCCAGATCCTGGAGCGCCGTGTCCGGGAGTTCTTCGGGGGGCCTCGTCGCGGACCGGTACGGCGTTCGCCGTCATCCGGCCGCGGGCGGTCGGTCCGGGCCCCGGGTTCACCGGGGCCCGCTCCTGTCGGGGGAGGGTGCCGCTCAGTCCTTGGACAGGACGAACGACGCCTGCGCCTTCGCCAGCCCGGGGGCCTTCGCCTCGACCAGGTAGGTACCCGCGGGGGCCGACCCCGAAGGGGGCGTGGCGCACGCGGGGGCGCCGGGCTTGCGGTCCCACTTCACCGTGTGGACGGCCTGGCCGCCGGCCGGTACCCGCAGGAAGTAGCCCGCGGCGTCCTTCGGGCAGTCGTCCGAGGCCCAGATGTCCTCGTCGGCGCCCGCCTGAGTGATCGTCAGAATCGCGTTCTTCGGGCCGACATCGACCTTGCAGTCGCTGCCCGAGCTGTTCCTGGCGACGATCTCGATCTCGGGCTGCTCGCCGGGCGCGTAGGTGTTGCGCACGCTCTTGAGCGTCAACTTGACGTTCGCCGGGGTGCAGTTGGGGACGGTGGAACCGGCCGGGAGCCGGTCGGCCGCCTCGCCGCCGTTCTTGGACCCGTCGTCGGAACCGCCGCCGGTGCTGTCGCCGGATCCCGTGGAGCCGTCGCCCGAACCGTCGCCCGAGCCGTCACCGGAACCGCCGCCCGACGCCCCGCCGCTGTCGCTTCCGCTCCCGCCGCCGTCACCGCCGCCGCTCGACTCGTCGCGGCCGCCCGGGTGTTGGCTGATCGCGGGGCCCGAACCGGAGGGGCCCGGCGTGATCGAGGGAGCGGGGTTCTTGCCGTTCGAACCGCCGGCGCCGTTGTGGCCGCCGCCTCCGGTGCCGACCACCCAGACGGTGAGGATCGCCAACAGCCCTAGTACGGACAGCAGAACGGCCCTCCGACGCCAGTAGATGGTGGAGGGTAGCGGCCCGACCGGATTGCGCAGAGATCCCACGGCGCAAACTGTACGAGAGATCGGCGGCGCCGCAGGCCCTACCCGCCGCCCCCGCACCAACTTTTCCGGATCATCATCCCGGCGGACATCCGTTCCGGCGCCGCGGCGGTCACCCGGTGCGGTCTTTCACCACCGCCCGCCCCCGGCGTCGTCCCCGCATCGCCACCGCCGCATGGCAGGATCGACCTTGCCATGACTGCACCCACCAAGCCCACCGGGCCCACCCGGAACGCCCCCGGCGAGGACCTCCACACCCCCGTCATCGCCTGGTTCGACGAGCACGCCCGCGATCTGCCCTGGCGGCATACCGATGCCGGCCCCTGGGCGGTGATGGTCAGCGAGTTCATGCTCCAGCAGACCCCGGTCAACCGCGTCCTGCCCGTGTACGAGCAGTGGCTGGCGCGCTGGCCGCGCCCCGCCGATCTGGCGAAGGACGCGCCCGGGGAGGCGGTCCGGGCCTGGGGCCGGCTCGGCTACCCGCGCCGCGCCCTGCGGCTGCACGGCGCCGCGGTGGCCATAACGGAGCGGCACGGCGGCGACGTACCGACGGATCACGCGCAGTTGCTGGCGCTGCCCGGCATCGGGGAGTACACGGCGGCGGCGGTCGCGTCGTTCGCGTACGGCCAGCGCCATCCCGTCCTGGACACGAACGTCCGCAGGGTCTTCGCCCGGGCCGTCACCGGCGTGCAGTACCCGCCGAACGCCACCACCGCCGCCGAGCGCAGGCTCGCCCGCACCCTGCTGCCCGAGAGCGAGAGCACGGCGGCGCGCTGGGCCGCCGCCTCGATGGAGCTCGGCGCGCTGGTCTGCACGGCGAGGAACGAGTCGTGCCACCGCTGCCCGATCGCCGCGCGGTGCGCCTGGCGGCTGGCCGGCAAGCCCGAGCACGAGGGACCGCCGCGCAAGGGGCAGACGTACGCGGGCACGGACCGTCAGGTGCGCGGCAAGTTGCTGGCCGTCCTGCGGGAGGCGCACGCCCCGGTGCCGCAGAGCGCGCTGGACCGGGTGTGGGACGAGCCGGTGCAGCGGGGCCGCGCCCTCGACGGGCTCGTCGCCGACGGACTGGTCGAACCGCTCCCCGGCGCTCTGTATCGGTTGCCCCTCACCTGAGAAAGACACCATAGGCGGATCAACCGGGGCATAGAGCCTCGTTCCTTTACCCCGTACCTACAGCCGTTACACAACCGACGGACAGCCGAGTGCTGGCCGCAGGCTGTCTCGGACAACCCCGTGACAACGCCTCCGTAGCTTCAGTGCCGTACCGCGGAAGCGCCGCCCCACCAGAGGCGGCGGCGGTGCGCAGGCAACGGAGAACCGGCAGCGGGCAGGTCGGAAACGGGGACGGAGGCGGTTGATCATGGCGCAGGGCGAGGTGCTCGAATTCGAGGAGTACGTCCGAACCCGGCAGGACGCGCTGCTGCGCAGCGCCCGCCGCCTGGTCCCCGATCCCGTCGACGCCCAGGACCTGCTCCAGACGGCGCTCGTGCGGACGTACGGCCGCTGGGAGGGCATCGCGGACAAGCGTCTGGCCGACGCCTATCTGCGCCGCGTGATGATCAATACGCGGACCGAGTGGTGGCGGGCCCGCAAGCTCGAAGAGGTGCCCACGGAGCAACTGCCGGACGCGTCCGTGGAGGACGCCACCGAGCAGCACGCGGACCGTGCGCTGCTGATGGACATCATGAAGGTGCTGGCACCCAAGCAGCGCAGTGTCGTGGTGCTGCGACACTGGGAGCAGATGTCCACGGAGGAGACGGCCGCCGCGCTCGGCATGTCGGCCGGAACGGTCAAGAGCACGCTGCACCGGGCGTTGGCCCGGCTCCGCGAGGAGCTGGAGAGCCGCGACCTGGACGCACGCGCGCTCGAACGTGAGGAGCGGGAGCGTTGCGCGGCGTAGGAGCCCGGGCCAGAACGGCCCTGAAGGCGGGGAGTTCGGCGGCGGCCGGGCTCGCCGCCCTCGGCCTTTTCGTGACCGCGTGCGCCACCGGCGGCACCGGTGCCCGCGACGAGGGGCCGGCGGGCAGCGACGGGGTGGCCAAGGGCAGCATCAAGCCCGTCGTCTCCGGCACTCCGTCCAAGGCCCCGAAGCGCGTGGACGCGGTCAAGCTCGTCAAGGCCGATCCGGAGGTCAGCGCGGCGGTCAAACGCGACCTGAAGCCGTGTGTCGCCGACGAGTACCCGGTCGACGTGTCGTACGGCGACCTGACCGGCGGGGCCTCGAACGACATCGTGATCAACGTGATGACCTGTGCCGACGCCGTGGGTGTCGGCAGTTACGTCTATCGCGAGCAGAACGGCCGGTACGAGAACGTCTTCAAGACCGAGGAGCCTCCGGTCTACGCCGAGATCGACCGGGGCGATCTCGTGGTCACCCAGCAGCTCTACGAGAAGGGCGACCCGGTGTCGTACCCGTCGAGCGAAGAAGTGATCACCTACCGCTGGACCTCGGCGCGCTTCGTCGAGCAGTCCAGGATCCACAACGACTACAGCAACGCGGTGGGCGGCTCCGGTTCGCCCGCCCCGGACGCGAACTGAGAACGCGGAGCAGCCGGATGGCAGAGCAGACCCACGTCCTGTTCGTCGAGGACGACGACGTCATCCGCGAGGCCACACAACTCGCCCTGGAGCGCGACGGCTTCGCGGTCACGGCCATGCCCGACGGGCTCTCGGGCCTGGAGGCGTTCCGCGCCGACCGTCCCGACATCGCCCTGCTGGACGTGATGGTCCCCGGGCTCGACGGGGTGTCGCTGTGCCGCCGTATCCGCGACGAGTCGACCGTGCCGGTCATCATGCTGTCCGCGCGCGCCGACTCGATCGACGTCGTGCTCGGTCTGGAGGCCGGCGCCGACGACTATGTGACCAAGCCCTTCGACGGCGCCGTGCTGGTCGCCCGGATCCGCGCGGTGCTGCGCCGGTTCGGGCACGCGAGCGGCGGCGCGGGCGCGGCGGCCGACACCGGCGCGCCGGTGGAGGGCGGGGTGCTCGTCTTCGGTGAGCTGGAGGTCGACACCGAGGGCATGGAGGTGACCCGGGGCGGTACGCCGGTGGCGCTGACGCCCACCGAGATGCGGCTGCTCCTGGAGTTCTCGTCCGCGCCGGGGACGGTGCTGAGCCGCGACAAGCTGCTGGAGCGGGTGTGGGACTACGGCTGGGGCGGGGACACCCGGGTGGTCGACGTCCATGTGCAGCGGCTGCGTACGAAGATCGGCCAGGACCGTATCGAGACGGTCCGCGGCTTCGGCTACAAGTTGAAGGCCTGAGCACGCCGTGCGGGGGATTTTTCAGCGCTCGGCTCCGGGGAGGCCCTCGGCCGTGGGACGGGTTCCGGTTCCGGGCGGGCGTGCGGAAGCGGGGGGTGGCGTGGGCATGGGTGCGCGCGAGGGAGCGGGTCCCGGCGGGGGCGAGGTTCTCGGCGGGGGCCGCAGACCGGGCCGGGCCGGCGGCCGGGGCATCGGCATAGGGATCGACCGGTGCGCGGACTCGGGTACGAGCATCCGTACGGGCATCCGCTGGAAGCTCAGCACGGCGATCGCCCTGGTCGGCGCGCTGGTCGCCGTCGCGCTGAGCCTGGTCGTGCACAACGCGGCCCGGGTCTCGATGCTGGACAACTCGCGTGACCTCGCCGACGAGCGCATCCAGCTCGCCGAGCGCATGTACGGGCCGGGTCGGCCGCCGCCGTTCGGCGCCAAGATAGACGACCCCTCCATTCCGTCGGACCTGATCTCGAAGGTCTCGGAGGGGCGGCGGGCGACCTACGTCTCCGACAGCTCGAACGGTGTGCCGGACATCTGGGCCGCCGTCCCGCTCAGGAACGGGCAGGTGCTGTCCTGGCACGAGCGCTTCACGGACCGCAACGCGGACGTGATGAAGGACCTCGACCAAGCGTTGATCATCGGCTCGATCGCGGTCGTCCTCGGCGGCAGCGCGCTCGGCGTGCTGATCGGCGGGCAGCTCTCGCGCCGGCTGCGCAAGGCGGCGGCCGCGGCGAACCGGGTCGCCAAGGGCGAGCCGGACGTCCGGGTGCGGGACGCGATCGGCGGTGTCGTGCTCGACGAGACCGATGATCTGGCGCGGGCCGTGGACGCCATGGCCGACGCGCTCCAGCAGCGCCTGGAGGCCGAGCGCCGGGTGACCGCCGACATCGCCCATGAACTGCGTACCCCGGTGACCGGGCTGCTCACGGCGGCCGAGCTCCTGCCGCCCGGGCGGCCCACCGAGCTCGTACGGGACCGTGCGCAGGCCATGCGCACGCTCGTCGAGGACGTCCTGGAGGTCGCCCGGCTCGACGGCGCCTCCGAGCGTGCCGAACTGCAGGACATCATGCTCGGTGAGTTCGTGGCCCGGCGGATCGCCGCCAGGGGGGCGGACGTCGAGGTGCGGGTGGTGCACGAGTCGGAGGTCACGACGGACCCGCGCCGGCTGGAACGTGTCCTGCTCAACCTGCTGGCGAACGCGGCACGGCACGGCAGGCCGCCGATCGAGGTCACGGTCGAGGGCCGGGTCATCCGCGTCCGCGACCACGGCCCGGGTTTCCCCGAGAAGCTCCTCGCCGAGGGGCCGAGCCGGTTCCGCACCGGCAGCGCCGACCGCGCGGGCGACGGCCACGGACTCGGCCTCACCATCGCCGCGGGCCAGGCCCGGGTGCTCGGCGCACGGCTGACCTTCCGCAACGTACGGCCCGCCGGGGCTCCGGAGGGCGTGCCCGCCGAGGGCGCGGTCGCGGTGCTGTGGCTGCCGGAGCACGCGCCGACGAGTACCGGGAGCTACCCGGTGCTGCCGATGTCCGGGAAGTAGGGACCGCGGTCACGAGGCCTGTCGCGACCTCGACGGACGCGCGACCTCGACGGACGACGGTCACCGCGCGCGGGAGTGGGTACACGGGAGCGCGCGGAAGGCACACAGGAGAAGGCCCCCGGGGCGGACAGCGCCGGGGGCCTTCGGTGTGAGGAGTGCGGGGGCCGGGAGGACCGGCCCCGCGATCAGGTCAGACCGGCTCGGCGAGGTGGACCGGGGGTGCGTCCTCCGGCGTACCGCCCTCGCCGGGCTTGGGCGCGCCCGCCCCCTTGAGGGCGACCTCCTTGACGAACACGGACGAGAGCATCACGATCACGGCGACCGCCGCGCCCAGCAGGAAGGCCGAGTGCGTACCGGCCGACACCGCGTGCTGGTAGGCCTCGCGGACCGGTGCCGGCAGCTTCGCCAGGCTCGCCGCGTCGAGCTGTGCCGACTGCTCGGTGATCTTCGAGCCCAGGGCGCCGGCCTTCTCGGCCATGACGTCCTGCACGCGGTGGTTGAACAGCGCGCCCATGATGGCGACACCGAACGACGAGCCGAGCGTACGGAACAGGGTGGTGGAGGAGGACGCGACGCCCATGTCCTTCATCTCCACGCTGTTCTGCGCCACCAGCATGGTGACCTGCATCAGGCAGCCCATGCCCAGGCCGAGGACGGCCATGTAGACGCCGGACATGAAACGGGTGGTGTCCGTGTCCATCGTCGACAGCAGGTAGAGACCGATCACCATCAGCACACCGCCGATGACGGGGAAGATCTTGTAGCGGCCGGTGGCGGTGGTGACCCGGCCGGCGACCATCGACGTCACGAGCATCGCGCCCAGCATGGGCAGCAGGAGCAGACCGGAGTTGGTCGCGGACGCGCCCTGTACGGCCTGCTGGTAGAGCGGCAGGAACAGCGTGGCGCCGAACATGGCGAAGCCGGTGACGAAACCGATGATCGACATCAGGGTGAAGTTGCGGCTGCGGAAGATGTGCAGCGGCACGATCGGCTCGGCGGCCTTGGACTGCCAGTAGACGAACCCGACCAGCGCGGCGACGCCGAGGCCGATGAGCTCCATGATCCGCGCGGACGACCACGCGTACTCCGTGCCGCCCCAGGTGGTGACGAGGACGATGGAGGTGATGCCGATGGTCAGCAGCGCGGCACCGAGGTAGTCGATGCGCGTCTCGGACCGCTTCTTCGGCAGGTGCAGGACGATGCTGATCGCGGCGAGCGCGACCGCGCCGAGCGGCAGGTTGATGTAGAAGGACCAGCGCCAGCCCCAGTTGTCGGTGATGGTGCCGCCGATCAGCGGACCGCCGATCATCGCCAGCGCCATGATGCCGGCCATCATGCCCTGGTACTTGCCGCGCTCACGGGGCGGGATCAGGTCGCCGATGATCGCCATGACACCGACCATGAGGCCGCCGGCGCCGAGACCCTGAATGGCCCGGAATCCGATCAGCTCACCCATGTTCTGGGCCATGCCGCTCAGCGCGGAGCCGATCAGGAAGATCACGATCGACGTCATGAAGGAGCCCTTGCGGCCGTACATGTCGCCGAGCTTGCCCCAGATCGGGGTGGAGGCCGCGGTGGCGAGGGTGTACGCCGTCACGACCCAGGAAAGGTGTTCGAGTCCGCCGAGCTCACCCACGATGGTCGGCATGGCCGTGCCGACGATCATGTTGTCGAGCATCGCCAGCATCATCGTGAGCATCAGCGCGAGCAGGACCACGCGCACGCTGCGCTGCTGCTTCTCGCCCTCGGCCGGTTTCCCGGTCTGCTCGGCGGCCGGTTCGGCCGCCTTCGTCGTGTCCGCCATCGTTCCCACTCCCCTGAGTACCTCTGCCGTCGGACGGCTACTTACTTGCCGACCGGCAAGCTCATCACATCCGGGAAAATAGTCCTCTAACTAGCCGGGCGTCAAGTAAGTAGGGCTAGTTTTACCTGCCGGTCGACAGGTAAGTTTCCAAGGAGCGTGAGGGAGACGAGGATGGGCGGCACCATGGACGGCATCAAGCGGCAGCGCCGAGGCGACACCCGGCAGCGCATCCAGGACGTAGCCCTCGAACTCTTCTCCGAGCACGGCTACGAGAAGACCTCGCTGCGCGAGATCGCCGAGCACCTGGACGTCACGAAGGCGGCACTCTACTACCACTTCAAGACGAAGGAAGAGATCCTGATCAGCCTCTTCCAGGATCTGACCCGGCCGCTCGACGAGCTGATCGAATGGGGCAGGCAGCAGCCGCACAGCCTGGAGACCAAGCAGGAGGTGCTGCGCCGCTACAGCGAGGCCCTCGGCGGCGCGTCCCCGCTCTTCCGTTTCATGCAGGAGAACCAGGCGACGGTACGCGAGCTGAGCATCGGCGAGACCTTCAAGGACCGCATGATCAGCATGCTGGAGATCATCAAGGAGCCCGAGGCGCCGCTGACCGACCAGGTCCGCTGCATCAGCGCGCTGTTCACGATGCACGCCGGAATGTTCGTGCTCAAGGAAGTCGAAGGCGACCCCGAGGACAAGCGCAAGGCAGTCCTCGAGGTCGCGATCGATCTGGTGACACAGGCCCACGGGGGCGGGGCCTCCTAGGGCCTGTCTGGCAATTCGCGTCGTCGCCCGAAGGGCGGCCCGGCGGCGTCAGGTGCGGGCTCTCGGCGTGCCGGCCCCAGACCCGCGTACTGGACGTACTCGGGTCTGGGGCCGGTGCGGCGAGAGTCCGTGCATGGCGTCGCCGAGCAGACGGGAATTGCCAGACAGGCCCTAGCACCGGAGGCCGGCGCCCGTCAGGTGGGTCAGACCTTGACGCCCATGTTGTGAAGGAACGTCACGGGGTTGACGGCCGAACCGTAGTTGGGGGTCGTACGGATCTCGAAGTGCAGGTGCGGGCCGCTGGAGTTACCGGTGTTGCCGGACAGGGCTATGTGCTGACCGGTGGAGACGACCTGACCGATGCGCACGTCGATGCGCGACAGGTGCGCGTACTGCGAGTACGTGCCGTTGGCGTGCTTGATCACGACGGCGTTGCCGTACGCCGGACCGTCACCGGCGCCGTTGCCGCCCGCCTTGACGACGGTGCCGCCGTGGGCGGCCATGACGTTGGTGCCCGTCGGCACGGCGAAGTCCTGGCCCGAGTGCTTGTGGGCCCACATGCCACCGGCCTGGTTGAAGCTGGCCGAGAGGGAGTACTTCGCGACCGGGTCGATCCAGGACGCGGCCTTCTTCTTCGCGGCGGCCTTCTTCGCGACGGCCGCCTTGGTGACGGCGGCCTTCTTCGCGGCGGCGGCCTTGGCCTGAGCGGCGGCCTGGGTGTGAACGGCGTTGGCCGCGGTGACGGTGGCGCTGCTGCTGACGCCCGTTTCAGCGGCGGTCGCGACCCCTGCGCCCAGCACGACCGAGGCGCCCAGACCGACGGTCAGAACGGCCGCCCGAGTGCGAGCCATGGACGTAAGGGACTTGCGGGACGTGACGCGCTTCGACATGAAAACCTCGTGGAGACGGGGACAAGGGACTGAACAACAACTCCGGCGGACTGCTCGCTGCCGTGTTGGCCATTCATTGGTAACCCGCGCCCCCAGCCGCACTCAAACCCCCCATCTACGGTCTGAAGTAGTACTTCATGCCAAAACTTCCCGAACCTTGACACCGCGGACATCCGGCGAGGGATCTTGTCCCTTTGGCCCGGAAAGCAGGGTTTAACCCCACTTCAGGCCTGCACATCCCTTGCCAAACCTGCCCGCGGCCCACGCGTCGGGGCGACCTGCCGACAGTCCTCGCCACCCCGGGCCAATGGTCCTTTTTGTCCGTTTTCGCATATCCACTATTCGACCTAGTACCGGACAAACCGCCTGTGCGTCATGTCACCGGGGCCCCGCCTCCGGGCACCCCTGAATGTGACGCGGGCTACGCGGCCTGCCCCTGCTTTCAAGGGTCTTGGGGCGTCGCCGGACCCTTCACGGGCACCTCGCGGCAGTGCTGCGCCAACCGGCCGCCGGACCATACGGTTGTCCTTCCGGCCCAACGCTCTCCGGGGGAACGTCATGGACCCAGTAACCGTCGGCACGCGCCTGGCCTCGAGTGTGGCCGCGCCGCTGGTCAGGAAACTCTTCGTGGCCGAGGGACCGGGAGCGGGGCTCGTCGACAAGCCCGTACGGATCTCGGCGCTCGTCTCCTTCAAGGGCGAGAGACGGGTCGTCGGAGAGAGGGAACTGGCCCATCTCTCGGCCGCCCTCGTCGGACGGGCGCTGCGCGGCGGGGAGCGCCCCTTCCCCGCCGACGAGGAACAGGCCGTCGTCCATGCCCTCGGCCGGACGCTGCACGCCCTGGGCGACCTCACCATGACGGACGTCCAGGCGGTGGAGCTCGGCCACCGGGCACTCGCCGTGCGGCTGCGCGGGGCCGCCGGGGACCCCGCACGGGACCTGTCCTTCGACGCGACCCTCTTCTACGAGGGGCTGCTCGACACCGCCTGCCTCCACGTCCTGCACTTCTTCACCCAGCGCTCGACGTTCGTCCCCCGCACCCTCGTGGAGCAGAGCCGCAGACAGCGCGAGCTCATCGCCAAGGTGGACGAGCTGATCGCCCGCACGCCCCTGACGGGCGGCACCGACCAGGCCTTCGAGCAGCGCTATCTCGCCCATGTCGCCACCCGGCACGGCCACCTCACCATCTACGGCATCGACCTCGTCGACTCCCCGGAACGCTGGCCGCTGGACGCCGCCTACCTCAGCCTCCAGGCCCTGCGCCCCCCGGGGGACGAGGAGACCACCGCGCCCGAGGGCGTGGGCATCGCCGCCGGCGCCTCACTGCCCGCCGAACAGGCGCTCGCGGAACAGGACCTCGTCCTCCTGCGCGGGGTGGCCGGCTCCGGCAAGACCACGCTCGTACAGTGGCTGGCGGTGACCGCGGCGCGCGGGGAGCGGGGCGACCGCGTCCCCTTCGTCCTCCCGCTGCGCACCCTCGTCCGCCGTCCCGACGGCCTGCCGGCCCCCGACGCGTTCCTGTCCGCCGTCCGGATCCCCTTCCACGCGACCCAGCCGGACGGCTGGAGCGACAGGGTGCTCCGCCACGGCCGCGGCCTCCTGCTCGTCGACGGGCTCGACGAGATCCCCGAGCGTGACCGCGAACACACCCGCCGCTGGCTGCGCGAGCTCCTCGACGCCTACCCCGGCAACCAGTGGCTCGTCACGTCCCGCCCGTCGGCCGTGCGCGACGACTGGCTCACCCCCGACGGATTCACCGAACTCGTCCTCTCGCCCATGACCGGCGACGACGTGGCGGCCTTCATCCGCCGCTGGCACGCCGCGGCACGCCCGGACGCCCCCGACACGGACCGCCTCGACGGCTACGAGCGATCCCTCCTCGACGCCGTGCGCACCAAGCCGGACCTCGGCCGCCTCGCCACCAACCCCCTGATGTGCGGGCTGATCTGCGCGCTGCACCGGGACCGGCGGGGCTATCTGCCGCACGGCAGACAGGAGTTGTACGACGCAGCGCTCTCCATGCTGCTCTCGCGCCGTGACGAGGAGCGCGACATGTTCGTCACCGGAGACGGTCACGACGGCGTCCATCTCACCGAACTCCCGCAGATCCAGCTTCTGCAACGGCTCGCCTACTGGCTCATCCGCAACAACCGGTCGGAGATGGACCGGGACCGCGCCGAACGCATCGTCGCCGACGTCCTGCCCTCGCTCCCGGCCGCCGCCCGGCAGGGCGACGCCGCGCGGATCCTGCGCCACCTCGTCGTGCGCAGCGGCCTTCTGCGTGAACCCGCCCCGGGAACCGTGGAGTTCGTCCACCGCACCTTCCAGGACTACCTGGGCGCCAAGGCCGCAGTGGAGGAAGGGGACTTCGGACTCCTGGTGCGCAACGCCGGGGAGTCCCAGTGGGCCGATGTGGTCCGGATGGCCGTCGCCCACGCCCGGCCCCGCGAACGGGCCGAACTGCTCGTCTCCATGACCGGCGCCGCGGCACGGCTCGACGGCGCGGCGGCGACCCGCGTACGGCTGCTCGCCCTCGCCTCGCTGGAGCACGCCACACAGCTCGCGCCCGAGGTGCGGGCCGCCGTGGAGGACGACGCGGCCGCGCTCATCCCGCCGAGGACGTCGTCGGAGGCCCGCGCCCTGGCCGAGGCCGGCCCTCTCGTCCTGGAACTGCTGCCGGGACCGGAGGGGCTGACCGACGCCGAGGCCCACGGCGTCGTGGTCACCGCGTCCCTGATCGGCACCGGCGCGGCCATCCCCGTACTGGCGCGCTTCCGCTCGCATCCAGCCCGGTCCGTACGGGCCCAACTCGCCTGGGGATGGCACCGGTTCGACACCGAGCGGTACGCGTCCGAGATCATCGCCCGGCTGGACCCGGCCGGCCTGTACTTCTCCGCGCACTCGACCGCCCAGCTCCACGTGCTGCGCGACCTGGGCGGCCGGCCCCGGCTGCAGATCGTGGGAGACATCGACCCGGCGGAGCTGCGCGCCTGCCTGCTCCCGGACCAGGTGACCCGGCTGATGCTGCGGCACAACAACCGCCTGGGGGATCTGGGCTTCCTGACGGCACAGCGGCGGCTGGAGCAGCTCAACCTCGATCAGTGCACGGGGATCGGTGATCTCGGGCCGCTCGCGGAGCTGCCGCTACGGGGGCTGTACCTGATGTCCGATTCAGGACGGCCCTTGGTCCCCGACGGTCTGGCGGGGCTGACCTCGCTGCGGGAACTGAACGTCGGACACCGGCTCCCGGGTCGGTCGCTGAGCGAGACGCTCCCGCTGGACGCGCCGCTGGAAGTCGTCTGCTTCGGGCGGGACGTCCTCCGCGACACCGGGATGCGGGGGCTGCGCCACTGGGGGTCCCTGCACACCCTGTGGCTGAGCCGGGAGCCGGGCGAGCTCACCCCCGACGACTGGTCCGAGGTCGCCGCGCTGCCGGCGCTCAGGGAACTGCGGATCCACCGGGCCGCTCTCGGATCCCTCGTGTCGGCGCCGCCGCTGCCGTCCGTCGAACACCTGGAACTGAGGAAACTGGCGGGGAACGAGGACCTTTCAGGGCTCCGAGCCCTGCTGCCGAATCTGCGGACGGTCAATTTCGCCCTCAATTCGGACGCCGGCACCGTGCCGGAGCGGCTCGCGGTTCAGTTGCCTGGCGACCACACGACCACCACCACCCACAACGTTCTGTGACTCCTCCCCGCCCCGTTCCGGGAATCCTCCCGGACGGGAAAAAGGGGCTGCCCCGGGACCGAAGTCCCGGGGCAGCCCCTTTTCAGGCGGACCCGGAGGTCACGCCTCCTTGCTCAGGTTGGGACCGGCACCGCCGGCGGCCTGCTCGATCGGCGGGACGTCGGGGAGCGCCGACTTCTCCTCACCCCGGAAGGTGAAGGTCTTGGTGTCGCCCTCGCCCTCCGTGTCGACGACCACGATGTGGCCGGGACGGAGCTCACCGAAGAGGATCTTCTCCGAGAGGATGTCCTCGATCTCGCGCTGGATGGTCCGGCGCAGCGGCCGGGCGCCCAGGACGGGGTCGTAGCCCTTCTTCGCGAGGAGCGACTTGGCGGTCGGGCTGAGCTCGATGCCCATGTCCCGGTCCTTCAGACGCTCGTCGACCTTGGCGATCATGAGGTCGACGATCTGGATGATGTCTTCCTCGGTGAGCTGGTGGAAGACCACCGTGTCGTCGACACGGTTCAGGAACTCGGGGCGGAAGTGCTGCTTCAGCTCCTCGTTGACCTTGGCCTTCATCCGGTCGTAGTTCGTCTTGACGTCGCCCACGGCCGCGAAGCCGAGGTTGAAGCCCTTGGAGATGTCCCGGGTGCCGAGGTTGGTCGTCATGATGATGACCGTGTTCTTGAAGTCCACGACCCGGCCCTGGGAGTCGGTCAGACGACCGTCCTCCAGGATCTGCAGCAGCGAGTTGAAAATGTCCGGGTGGGCCTTCTCGACCTCGTCGAAGAGGACGACGGAGAACGGCTTGCGGCGGACCTTCTCGGTGAGCTGGCCGCCCTCTTCGTAGCCCACGTAGCCGGGGGGCGAACCGAAGAGACGCGAGACCGTGTGCTTCTCGCTGAACTCCGACATGTCGAGGGAGATCAGCGCGTCCTCGTCGCCGAAGAGGAACTCCGCGAGGGTCTTCGACAGCTCCGTCTTACCGACACCCGAGGGGCCGGCGAAGATGAAGGAACCACCGGGCCGCTTCGGGTCCTTCAGACCCGCTCGCGTACGGCGGATCGCCTGCGAGAGCGCCTTGATGGCGTCCTTCTGGCCGATGACCCGCTTGTGGAGCTCGTCCTCCATGCGCAGCAGACGCGAGGACTCCTCCTCGGTCAGCTTGAAGACCGGGATGCCGGTGGCGGTGGCCAGGACCTCGGCGATGAGCTCGCCGTCGACCTCGGCCACGACGTCCATGTCGCCGGCCTTCCACTCCTTCTCGCGCTTGGCCTTCGCCGCCAGCAGCTGCTTCTCCTTGTCGCGGAGGGAAGCCGCCTTCTCGAAGTCCTGGGAGTCGATGGCCGACTCCTTGTCGCGGCGCACGCCCGCGATCTTCTCGTCGAACTCGCGGAGGTCCGGCGGCGCGGTCATCCGGCGGATACGCATCCGGGAGCCCGCCTCGTCGATCAGGTCGATCGCCTTGTCGGGCAGGAAGCGGTCCGAGATGTACCGGTCGGCGAGCGTCGCCGCCTGCACCAGGGCCTCGTCGGTGATGGACACACGGTGGTGGGCCTCGTACCGGTCGCGCAGGCCCTTGAGGATCTCGATCGTGTGGGGGAGGGAAGGCTCCGCCACCTGGATCGGCTGGAAGCGGCGCTCGAGGGCCGCGTCCTTCTCGAGGTGCTTGCGGTACTCGTCCAGCGTGGTCGCGCCGATGGTCTGGAGCTCACCGCGGGCCAGCATGGGCTTCAGGATCGAAGCGGCGTCGATGGCGCCCTCGGCGGCACCCGCACCGACCAGCGTGTGCAGCTCGTCGATGAACAGGATGATGTCGCCGCGGGTGCGGATCTCCTTGAGGACCTTCTTCAGGCGCTCCTCGAAGTCACCGCGGTAGCGGGAGCCGGCGACCAGCGCACCGAGGTCGAGGGTGTAGAGGTGCTTGTCCTTGAGGGTCTCGGGCACCTCGCCCTTGACGATGGCCTGGGCGAGGCCCTCGACGACGGCGGTCTTGCCGACGCCGGGCTCGCCGATGAGCACCGGGTTGTTCTTGGTGCGGCGGGACAGCACCTGCATGACCCGCTCGATCTCCTTCTCGCGCCCGATGACCGGGTCGAGCTTGGACTCACGAGCGGCCTGGGTGAGGTTCCGGCCGAACTGGTCGAGGACCAGGGACGTGGAGGGAGTGCCCTCGGCAGGACCGCCACTGGCGCCGGCGGTCTCCTTGCCCTGGTAACCGGACAGGAGCTGGATCACCTGCTGCCGCACCCGGTTGAGGTCTGCGCCCAGCTTGACCAGGACCTGGGCGGCGACGCCCTCGCCCTCACGGATCAGGCCGAGCAGGATGTGCTCCGTGCCGATGTAGTTGTGGCCCAGCTGAAGGGCCTCGCGGAGCGAGAGCTCCAGGACCTTCTTGGCACGGGGGGTGAAGGGGATGTGGCCGGACGGGGCCTGCTGCCCCTGCCCGATGATCTCCTCCACCTGCTGGCGGACCGCCTCGAGCGAAATCCCGAGGCTCTCCAGGGCCTTAGCGGCGACACCCTCACCCTCGTGGATCAGGCCCAGGAGGATGTGCTCGGTGCCGATGTAGTTGTGGTTGAGCATCCGGGCTTCTTCCTGAGCCAGGACGACAACCCGCCGCGCGCGGTCGGTGAACCTCTCGAACATCGTTAATCGCTCCTCAGAGCGGTCAGGCAGTAAGGGGACGCTCCCCTCCCTGTCCTTCCGCAGCTTAGTCCCGCAAGCGGGGACCGCTCATTCCAACTGCCGACACCGTCCTTGGCCTCCTGACCCCGAACGCCGACATCTGCTCCAACCTGATGGTGCGAGACGATGTTCCCGCAGGCCAGGCAGATACCCTCTCCCGCTGTACGCCGATGGCGAACGTGAGATGCCCGAGCCCTGCGTGTCGCCTCTCCCACTAGGCATGTCTTACCCGTGCGCACTGACAGTCCATGCCGCGCGCACCGGTTCCCTCCGCTACGGGCGAACATCAATGCCCGGCGGAACGCTCCCGCACGCCCCATTTCCCGGAACTCTGTGTGTTCACGGAAATGCCCAGCGTAACTCGGGGGGTCTTCCGGCTGTTGCTGCTTGCATGGTTCCCGCCGTCCCTGTCCCCCGTCGTCCGTCCGATCCGGGTGATCCCGTCGATCCGGTGTGCCAGTGGTACGAGAACGAACTGGGCTGGGCGGCAGTGCCCGGGGCGCCGGTACGGCTGGTCACGGGGCTGCGCTTCGACGTCCTGGAGGTGCCGGCGGAGGCGGGATTCCCCGCGCTGCGGCATCTGGGTCCGGCGTCCCCGGTGGCTCTGTGCGGGGAGCGGATGCGGCTGCTGGTGGCCGCGGGGAGCGCGGAGGAGCTGCCGGGGCTGCTCGACTGGCTGGAGTGGGGCGCTCTCGCGCTGGATCTCACGGCGATCGGCGCGGGCGGAAGCGTCGAGGCTCCCCCGCCCACGGCCGGTCCGGAAACGGGGAGTGGCCCACGAGGGGCCGCCCGCTGGCTGCGGCCCCCGGAGCCCGGCCGCGCGGTGGAACCGGCGTTGCCGACACTGTCGGCGCTGGGCGGCGGGGCCGCCGGCGGGGGCGTTGGGGGCGCCCCCGATCTCGTACGACTCGTGCAGACGATGGCGACACACTGCCACCGCGTGAGGCTGCGGCGAGCGTGCGCTCAGCCGTTGGCCTTCTCGTAGGCCTCGCGAATGGACGCGGGAACACGGCCGCGGTCGTTGACCTCCAGGCCGTTCTCCTTTGCCCAGGCGCGGATCTGCGCGGTGTCCTGGCTGCCACCGGAAGCGACGCGGGCCTTTCCGCGTCCGCCCGAAGCACGGCCTCCGGTACGACGGCCGCCCTTGACGTAGGCGTCGAGAAGACCACGGAGCTTGTCCGCATTGGCGGTCGTGAGATCGATTTCGTACGTCTTGCCGTCCAGCGCGAACGTCACGGTCTCGTCCGCCTCGCCACCGTCGAGGTCGTCGACAAGAAGGACCTGAACCTTCTGTGCCACCGGATTTCCTTTCATCGATAACTTCTAGGGCAAGGAGGGCCTCGCGGCGTCCGCCGTTTCGCCGTCCCTTGTTATATGCAGTACTGCAGTACGTCGGAAAGCAAACCGCTTTTGCTGGAAAAACACAAACCCCTGGGGGAGACTCACTGGACTCCGCCCGCACGGAAACATGCGCGTTTCGGACATAGGGAACGTGGGCAACGCACTCCGCCGGAATAGCCGGTCGCGATCACAGATGCAGAAGCATCCGGCTGTTGCCCAAGGTGTTCGGTTTCACTCGTTCGAGACCGAGGAACTCCGCGACGCCCTCGTCATAGGAACGCAGGAGCTCGGCGTACACATCGGTGTCGACGGGTGTCTCACCGATCTCCACGAAGCCGTGCTTCGCGAAGAAGCCGACTTCGAAGGTCAGACAGAAAACCCGTCGAACACCGAGCCAGCGGGCGGTCTGGAGCAACTTCTCCAGCAACTGATGACCGACGCCCAGGCCCTTGACCGTGGGGTTCACCGCGAGAGTGCGGACTTCCGCGAGGTCTTCCCACATCACATGGAGGGCTCCGCAGCCGACCACCTCGGCGTTGTCGTCGCGTTCCGCGACCCAGAACTCCTGGATGTCCTCGTAAAGGGTGACGGTGGGTTTGTCGAGCAGGATACGGCGGCGCACGTTCGCGTCGAGGAGTCCGCGTACGGCCGCGACATCGCTGGTCCTGGCCCGCCGGACGGTGACGGCTTTAGCGCTGACTTCGGGATGCTCCGCCGGAAGCTCTGCCGGAACCTCCGCGGGATGCTCTGCTGACATGAGCGGACGCTATCGCCCGGAGGCGTCCCCGTCGGCGGCGGGGTTCTCCTCGGAGGGCTCGGGCGCCGGTGGCCTTTCGGCGGCTTCGGGGGCTCGCGGTTCGGGCCCTTGGACGATGCGCATGGCATCCCTGAGGGCCACGCGCTGTTCCTCGCTCATCATCCCGAAGAAGGCGACGAGAGCGGCTGCCGGGTTGTCGCTCTGCGACCAGGCGTCGTTCATCAGGGCCGCCGAGTAGGCGGCCCGTGTGGAGACCGCCTCATATCGATAGGCCCGGCCTTCCGCCTCGCGGCGCACCCAGCCCTTCTGATGGAGATTGTCCAAAACGGTCATCACCGTGGTGTAGGCGATGGACCGTTCCTGTTGAAGGTCTTCCAGGACTTCCCGAACGGTCACCGGGCGGTTCCACTTCCACACCCGCGTCATGACCGCGTCTTCGAGTTCTCCCAATGGGCGAGGCACAGTTCAGAACAATAGTGGTAGATGGTCAACAAAAAGGGCGTACGACTCGAAGGACGCAGGAAACGTCCGAGTCGTACGCCGGTGACGGCGTGGCGGCCCGGTGCGCGGAGGGGTCCGGCGGGAGCCGCGCGGGGCCGCCCGGGGCTTCAGGCCCCGGCGTCCTTGGGGGCCGAGGCCTGCTGGGCGGCCTCCACGCGCGCGAGGGCGGCGTCGACGACCCCGTCCTCCTTGGCCTTGTTGGCCCCGCCCTGACTCTTCACGATCGTCACGATGAGCCCGATGAAGAACACGGCCATCACTACCGGGGGCACGAGCGCGGAGACGTAGTCCATGCCTCCAGAGTAGCCAGGGGGCGCCGTCGGGCTCAGCCGGGGTCCGCGACGGGCCCTAGCCCGCCGCGAGTTGCTGTGGCGGGTCGGCCGGAGGGGGGCCGGGCTTGCGGCGGGGCGGGAAGACCTCGCCCGGGGTGGGGATCGGCCGGTCCGGGCGGGGGGAGCGGACCGGCGGCTGGGGCTGCGGTCTCGGCTCGGGCCTCCGGTCGGGCTCCTCGGCGGCGCGGCCGCCGGGGAGGGCCAGCAGACGGGTGCGGGACGCGGGTACCGAGGCGACGGCGCGGCCCGCGAGCCGGGCCCGCACGTCCTGCTCGGCGAGGCCCTGGCAGCGCTCCAGGAGAGCCGCCGCGACCGGGTTGCCGCGCAGCGCGCGGAGCACGGCGAGGTCGTCGGGGTTCGGCCGGTATCCGGAGGCGAGGACCTCCTCCAGAAGGGCCAGATAGCCGGCGGCGGTGCCCGGCAGGGCAGCCCGGTAGCGGGCGAGGTCGGCCAGCAGGAAGGCCCGGAGCCTGGCCCCCTCGTGGGCCGCCTCGTCGAGGGACTCGGCGAGGCGGAGGCAGTCCTGGACGTCCTCGGCCGAGACGGGGCAGGGGTGCAGGGCGAGGGCGAGGGCACGGCGGAGCACACGCAGCTCCTCCGCACCGAACGCCATGCCGCCGTGGGATCCGTAGGGCGTGGGCATGGGGCGACGATACGTGCTAATCAGACAAAATCCGCATAGCGGAAGAAATGTGGCGCGTCCCGTTTTCGGCGCGTCCCGCTTTCGCCGGGCGCGGGGTGCCGGCCGGGGAATTCCGTCCCGGAATCCGGAAGCCCGCCGGGCGCCGCCGCTGCCCCGCCGAAAGGGAAGCCGAGAGGGAGGCCGAGAGGGCTCCCCGTTCGTCGGCCCCGGACGCCCGAGGGGGCCCCGCGAACGCGGAGCCCCCTCGGTACCGGCCGCCCGCCTCGGCGGGCGGCCGGTCACAGACGCGAGACGTTCCGCTCGTACACCAGACGCAGCCCGATCAGCGTCAGCCACGGCTCGTGCTCGTCGATCACCGAGGACTCGCCGAGGACCATCGGAGCCAGTCCGCCGGTCGCGATGACGGTGACGTCCTCGGGATCGTCGGCCAGTTCGCGCGCCATCCGCTTCACGACCCCGTCGACCTGGCCCGCGAACCCGTAGATGATGCCGGACTGCATCGCCTCGACGGTGTTCTTGCCGATCACCGCGCGCGGCCGGGCCACCTCGATCTTGCGGAGCTGCGCGCCCTTGACGCCGAGCGCCTCGACGGAGATCTCGATGCCGGGGGCGATGACGCCGCCGATGTACTCGCCCCGCGCGCTGACCGCGTCGAAGGTGGTCGCCGTACCGAAGTCGACGACGATCGCCGGTCCCCCGTACAGCTCGACGGCCGCCACGGCGTTGATGATCCGGTCGGCGCCGACCTCCTTGGGGTTGTCCGTGAGGATCGGCACGCCCGTCTTGACGCCCGGTTCGACGAGGACGGCGGGGACATCGCCGTAGTAGCGCCGCGTCACCTCGCGCAGCTCGTGCAGCACGGACGGCACGGTCGCGCAGATCGCGATGCCGTCGATGCCGTCGCCGAGTTCCTCGCCGAGCAGCGGGTGCATGCCCATGAGGCCCTGCAGCAGCACGGCGAGTTCGTCGGCGGTGCGGCGCGCGTCGGTGGAGATGCGCCAGTGCTCGACGATCTCCTCCCCGTCGAAGAGGCCGAGGACCGTGTGGGTGTTGCCTACGTCGATGGTCAGCAGCATGGCCGGGGTTACTCCGCCGCTCGCAGGTCGAGGCCGATGTCGAGGATCGGGGAGGAGTGCGTGAGCGCGCCCACCGCCAGGAAGTCGACGCCCGTCTTCGCGTAGGCCGCGGCGTTGGCGAGGGTGAGCCGGCCGGACGCCTCCAGCAGGGCACGGCCGGCGACGAGGGCGACCGCCTCCTCGCACTCGACCGGCGTGAAGTTGTCCAGCAGGATCAGGTCGGCGCCCGCGTCGACGACGTCACGCAACTGGTGCAGGGTGTCGACCTCGACCTCGACGGGGACCTCCGGGAACATCTCCCGTACGGCCTCGAAGGCCTCGGCCACACCGCCCGCGGCGACCACGTGGTTGTCCTTGACCAGCGCCGCGTCGGACAGCGACATGCGGTGGTTGACGCCGCCCCCGCAGCGCACCGCGAACTTCTCCAGGGAGCGCAGGCCCGGCGTGGTCTTGCGGGTGTCGCGCACGCGCGTCCCGGTGCCCTCCAGGGCGTCCGCCCACGCGCGCGTGGCGGTCGCGATGCCGGACAGACGGCACAGGAGGTTGAGGGCGCTGCGTTCGGCCGTCAGCAGGTCGCGGGTGCGCGTGGTGACGCTCAGCAGCTTCTGGCCGGCCTCGACGCTGTCGCCGTCGTCGACGTGCCGCTCGACCTCGAACTCGTCGGTGCAGACCACCGACAGGACGGCCTCGGCGACGCGCAGGCCCGCGACGACGCCCGCGTCCCGGGCCGTGAAGTCGGCGGTGGAGACGGCGTCCTCGGGGATGGTCGCGACCGTCGTCACGTCCACGCCGTGGTCGAGGTCCTCCTGGATCGCCACGTTCGCGATGTCCTCGACCTCCAGGGGGTCGAGCCCGGCGTCGGCGAGGAGCTGGGCGAGGGCGGGATCGAGGCCGCACTCCATGTACGCCTCGTCCATGTCTGCGCCGCAGCCGCAGCCGTCGCCGCAGCCGCCGCTCTCGGCGAGGGGAAGGTCGTGGGTGCTCACTTCGGTCACTGCTCCTGGGGACGGGACGGGGGCGCCGGGTGGGGCTGCCGGGATGTCGGGGGGAAGTCTGCGGTATCGGTGGTGCGGACGGCGAGGGTCCGGTCGGGATTCAGCCGTACGACGATGTGGCGGCGCCACTGGTCGTCGTCGCGGTCGGCGTGGTCCTCCCGCCAGTGACAGCCGCGGGTCTCCTCGCGCAGCAGGGCGGCGGCGACCAGGACGCGGGCCACGCACAGCAGGTTGGTGGCCTCCCAGGTGTCGACGCCGGGCTCGGAGGTCTTGCCGTTCTCGTCGAGGGCGTCCCGCGCGTCGGTGTGCAGTCGCTGGAGCTGCTCGGCCGCGGCCGCGAGGGACTCGGCGGAGCGCAGCACACCGGCGCCGACCGTCATGATCCGCTGGATCGCGAAGCGGGTCTCGGGGGCGAGCAGCGGGTGCGCGGGCGTCTCGGGGTGCGGCACCGGCTGGGGCACGCGCGCGTGCGGACCGTTCTCGGCGTGGCTCGCCGCGATGTCGGCGGCGATCCGCTCGGCGTAGACGAGGCCCTCCAGCAGGGAGTTGGAGGCGAGCCGGTTGGCGCCGTGGACGCCCGTGCAGGCGACCTCCCCGCACGCGTACAGGCCGGGGACCGTGGTGCGGCCCCGGGCGTCGGTGCGGACGCCGCCTGAGGCGTAGTGGGCGGCCGGGGCGACCGGGACGGGCTCGGTCACCGGGTCGATGCCGTTGGCGCGGCAGGCGGCGAGGATCGTGGGGAAGCGGTGCTCCCACATGTCGGCGCCGAAGTGCCGGGCGTCGAGGTACATGTGCTCGGCGTCCTGCTCCTGCATGCGGCGCGTGATGCCCTTGGCGACGATGTCCCGGGGCGCCAGTTCGGCCAGCTCGTGCTGTCCCACCATGAAGCGCACGCCGTCGGCGTCGACCAGGTGGGCGCCCTCCCCGCGTACCGCCTCGGAGACCAGCGGCTGCTGACCCTCCGCGTCGGGGCCGAGGAAGAGCACGGTCGGGTGGAACTGGACGAACTCCAGGTCGGAGACCTCGGCGCCGGCGCGCAGCGCGAGGGCCACGCCGTCGCCCGTGGAGACGGACGGGTTGGTGGTCGCGGAGTACACCTGGCCCATGCCGCCGGTCGCGAGGACCACGGTGGGGGCGTGGACGGCGCCCACGCCGTCGTGCTGGCCCTCTCCCATGACGTGGAGGGTCACGCCCGCGGTGCGGCCCTCGGCGTCCGTCAGGAGGTCGAGGACGAGGGCGTTCTCGACCGTGCGCAGACCGCGGGCGCGGACCGCCTCGACGAGGGCCCGGGAGATCTCGGCGCCGGTCGCGTCACCGCCCGCGTGCGCGATGCGGCGGCGGTGGTGGCCGCCCTCGCGGGTGAGTTCGAGGTCGCCCTCGGAGGACTCGTCGAAGTGGGCGCCGGTCGCGATGAGCCGGCGGACGGCGTCCGGGCCCTCGGTGACGAGGATGCGCACGGCCTCCTCGTCGCACAGGCCCGCGCCCGCGACCAGGGTGTCGTCGAGGTGCTGCTCGGGGGTGTCGCCCTCGCCGAGCGCGGCAGCGATGCCGCCCTGCGCCCAGCGGGTGGAGCCGTCGTCCAGGCGGGCCTTGGTGACCACGACGGTCCGCAGCCCCGCGGCCTCGCAGCGCAGCGCGGCGGTGAGCCCGGCGACGCCGGAGCCGACGACCACGACGTCCGCGCTCAGGGCCCAGCCCGGGGCGGGCGCGTGCAGGCGTATGCCGGTGCCAGTGGAGGTGTCTGAACCTGTGCCTTTGCCGGTCACGAGGCGGCTCCGAAGGTGAGGGGAATGTTGTCGATCAGGCGGGTCGTCCCGACCCGGGCGGCGACGGCGAGGACCGCCTCGCCGGTGAAGTCGTCCGGGATCTCGGTGAAGTCGTCCGGGTCGACGAGAGCGAGATAGTCCAGGACCAGCGGCGGCCGCAGACGGGCCGCCTCGTCGAGGACCAGCCGGGCGGCCGAGCGGACGCCGCCGGGCCAGCCGGGGACGGCCTTGGCGACGGCGTGCGCGTCGGCCGCGGCCCGGGACTCGCCTATGGCGCTGAGGGCCTCGGCGCGCTCGCGCGTGGCGGGCACCTCCAGGGCCCTGGCGCGCAGCGCCTCCTGGGCGGCGTGCCGGTCACGGCCGGCGAACAGGGCCTGCGAGAGGGCGAGCGCGGTGCGCCGCTCCTCGGCCGAGAGGTAGCGGTTGCGGCTGGAGAGGGCGAGCCCGTCCTCCTCGCGCACGGTGGGAACGGCGGTGATCTCCACGCCGAAGTTCAGGTCGCGCGCCATGCGCCGGATCAGGGCGAGCTGCTGGGCGTCCTTCTGGCCGAACAGGGCCACGTCCGGCCGGGTCAGGTGCAGCAGTTTGGCGACGACGGTGAGCATGCCGTCGAAGTGGCCGGGCCGCACGGAGCCCTCCAGGCGCTCGCCCATCGGTCCCGCGGAGATCCGGACCTGGGGTTCGCCGCCGGGATAGACCTCGTCGGCGGAAGGGGCGAACACGACGTCCGCGCCCGCCTGTTCGGCGATCTTCAGGTCGGCGTCGAGCGTGCGCGGGTAGCGGTCGAGGTCCTCGCCCTGTCCGAACTGGAGAGGGTTCACGAAGACGGTGACGACCACCTCGCCGGCCTCTCCGGCGATCTCGCGGGCGGTGCGGATCAGGGTGGCGTGGCCCTCATGGAGGGCGCCCATGGTCATCACGACGGCTCTGCGGCCGGTCCGGGTCCGCGCGGACAGTTCGCCGGCGGTGCGCAGCAGGGCGGTGGTCATCGGGTGTCTCCCTCGGTCCCCTGGGTCGCGTCCGTCCCGTCGGCGAGTACTCCCAGGAGGTCCTCGGCGAGTTCCGGCTTGAGCAGTCCGTGGGCGAGCGCGCGGTCGGCGGTCGCGCGGGCCATCGCCAGATAGCCGGCGACGGTTTCGGGGGCGTGCCGGCGCAGTTCGGCGACGTGCGCGGCGACCGTGCCCGCGTCCCCGCGCGCGACGGGTCCGGTCAGGGCCGCGTCGCCCGACCTGAGGGCGTTGTCCAGGGCGGCGCCGAGGAGGGGGCCGAGCATGCGGTCGGGGGCCTCGACACCGGCGGTGCGCAGCAGCTCCATCGACTCGGCGACCAGGGTCACCAGGTGGTTGGCGCCGAGCGCGAGGGCCGCGTGGTACAGCGGCCGGGACTCCTCGGCGATCCACTCGGGCTCGCCGCCCATCTCGATCACGAGGGCCTCGGCGGCCAGCCGGAGCTGGTCGGGGGCGGTGACGCCGAAGGAGCATCCGGCGAGCCGCTGGACGTCCACCGCGGTGCCCGTGAACGTCATCGCGGGGTGCAGGGCGAGCGGCAGGGCGCCCGCTCTGAGGGCCGGGTCGAGCACCCGCGCGCCGTACCGTCCGGAGGTGTGCACCAGGAGTTGTCCCGGGCGGACGGCGCCCGTGTCGGCGAGTCCTTCGACGAGCCCGGGGAGCGCGTCGTCGGGAACGGTCAGCAGGACGAGGTCGGCGCGCTCCAGGACCTCGGCCGGGGACACCAGCGGGACGTCGGGCAGGAGCTGCGCGGCACGCCGCCTGGAGGCGTCGGAGACGCCGGAGACGGCCACCGGGCGGTGTCCGGCGAGCTGGAGCGCGGCGGCGAGCGCGGGTCCGACCCGGCCGGCGCCGACGACGCCGACGGTCAGCCGCGCGGGGCGGTCCTTGGGCTCTGGCTGGGGATACGTACTCACGCGACGGCGGCCTTCCGTTCCAGTCCGCTCGGGGTACCGGACGATTTCTCGTCATGTTAACGCGATTGGTCCGGGGGGAGTCCGGCCGTCCACAGGCTGTGGGTTTCCGCACGCCGGGACGCCCGTGGGGACCCTGGCCGGGTGAACGGGATTTCCACAGGTCACCGGCGTGCGGAATTCGAGGTGACCGGCCGGGCCCGCGCGGGACATGATCCTGGGATGAGCGATACGGCGGCACGAAGCGGAACGGACCCCGCGGAGCGGGACGGGACGGAGCCCGCGGGGCAGGGCGGGGAGGGGACGGCGGGGCTGTCTCCAGAGCAGCGGTTCGAGCGGCGCGCGGCGGCCTGGAAGGCGGCCGGGCGGGTGCTGTGGCGGCCCGGCTACCAGTCGTCCCTGCGCGAGCGCCTGGCCTGGCTGAACGAGGGCGCCGGTGACGTGTGCGACCTCGACGAACGGGTCGACATGTACGGCGGCGGCCTCGTCGAGACCCTGGAGGAGCGGGTCGCCGAACTGCTGGGCACGGAGGCGGCGGTCTTCTTCCCGACCGGGACGATGGCCCAGCAGGTCGTCCTGCGCTGCTGGGCGGGCCGGACCGGGAATCCGACCGTGGCCCTGCACGGGCTCAGTCACCCGGAAGTCCATGAACGGCAGGCGTTCAGCCAGGTCAGCGGCCTGCGCCCGGTCCGTCTGACGAGCGAGCCCCGGCTGCCGACCGCCGAGGAGGTGCGGGACTTCCCCGAGCCGTTCGGCGCGCTGCTGCTGGAGCTGCCGCTCCGGGACGCCGGTTTCGTCCTGCCCACCTGGGAGGAGCTCACCGAGGTCGTGGAGGCGGCCCGGGAGCGGGACGCTGTGGTGCACATCGACGGGGCCCGGCTGTGGGAGTGCACTCCGCACTTCGGCCGCCCCCTGGCGGAGATCGCGGGCCTCGCGGACAGCGTGTACGTCTCGTTCTACAAGTCGCTCGGCGGGTTCGGGGGTGCGGCCGTCGCGGGGCCGAAGACGCTCGTGGACGAGGCGAAGACCTGGCGGCACCGGTACGGCGGCATGATCATCCATCAGTTCCCGACCGTCCTGTCGGCGCTGGTCGGCCTGGAGCGGGAGCTGCCCCGGCTGCCGGAGTACGTCGCCCACGCGCGCGTGGTGGCCGGTGCCCTGCGCGAGGGCTTCACGGAGGCGGGGGTCCCCTGGGTCCGTGTCCACCCGGAGGAGCCGCACACCCACCAGTTCCAGGTCTGGCTGCCGTACGACCCCGACGTCCTCGGGGACGCGGCGCTGCGGCAGGTCGAGGAGACGAGGACGGGCCTGTTCGCCCAGGGCTGGAACCGGGGCGGCCCGGGACTCGCGTACACCGAGGTCACCGTGGCCGAACCGGGTCTGGAGTGGACGGCGGACGACGTGAAGGCGGCGGTCCGCGCGTTCGTGGAGAGACTGCCGGACCGGAACGCCTCGTAGTCCGGGGGCGCGCACGGCCCCTCGTGGGACGAGGGGGCGTACGGCCTCCCGTAGGACGGAGGCCCGCGCGGCCCCTCGTAGGACGAGAGTCCGGGCGGTCACGGCGCGGCGTCCGGGGAGGGCGGGGTGGGTCTCAGCGGGACGGACGGCCGTGCAGCCACCGGGCCAGGGCTCCGCGCAGGCGGCCACGGGCCGGATGTCCGGCCATGACGGCCCGGAACCGCCGGTAGTCGCGCACCTCCCGCGCGGTCTCCCAGTCGTGGCTGCCGGGTGCCGGAGGAGCGGCCTCCCCGTGCTGCGAGGACCGGTAGCTGTCCAGGATGTACTGCTGGGTGATGCTCATGGCCGACCGCCTCTCGGGAGAGGGATGGGATCCGAAGGACCCTCGCTGACCGCTCCGGTCGTCCCAGGTTGCGCCTGATCACAGCTGCTGTCGCTCCGATTGACGGCCGTCGTCAATCGGCGGCGGCCGCTGTCGGTGGCGGGGTGCACCATGGGGGCATGAGCGTGCACATCGACATCGGCGGCCTGCGGCCGGAGCGGGTCGCCGTCGTGCCGTCGCCGCTGGCCGAGCTGGGGATGGCGCTGCACGCGCTGGCGGAACCGGGGCACCACCCCGGGTTGCAGGGCTGGACGACGGGAGTGACCGCCGGACTCGACGCCCATCTCGCGGACCGGATGTGCGAGGCGGACTTCCTGTGGCGTACGACGTTCTCGGACCTGTTCCTGCCGTGCGCGGGCGTCCCGGGCGGGGCCTCGCTGCCGGGCGGGACACTGGCCGAGGACCTCGACCTGCTGGACAAGCTCACCGACGAGCAGTTCGTGGACGCGGCCCTGGAGTTCACCTGCGCGCTCGCGTACGGCACCGAGGGGCCGCACGCCCTCTCCGACCCCGAGGTGCGGCGCCGCGCCGTGGACCTGGCCGCCTCGCGGGGGCCGCAGCAGACCCGGTTCACCGAGCGGCTGCTGGTGGACCCGCCGGGCGTGCGCGCCTGGCTGCGGCAGTTCCTCGAGGACTGCGACGACGCCTTCTTCGCGGAGACCTGGGCCCGGCTGCGCCACCCGCTGGCCGCGGAGGCCCGTCACAAGACGGATCTGCTGCGGCACAAGGGCCTTTCCGAGGCGCTGGCCTCCGTGTCCTCCGCCCTGTCCCTGGACGAGGCGGCGCGGATCATCACGGTCGACAAGCTGACCGAGGGGAGCACGACGGTCACGGCGGACGGCGGTCTGCTGCTGGTGCCCACCAGCCTCGGCCGCCCGCACCTGATGGTGCTGCACCGCTATCAGTGGCAGCCGGTGCTGCACTACCCGGTCAGCTCCCCCGAGTTGGCCGCCCCGCCCTCCGTCGAGCAGCTCACCCTGCGGATGGCCGCCCTGTCGCACCCGGTCCGGATGCGCATCTGCCGTCATCTGGCCCGCAGCGCGTACACCACCGGCGAGCTCGCCCAGGTGCACGGCATGACCGCGCCGGAGATATCCCGGCACCTGAGTGTGCTCAAGAAGGCGGGGCTGATCACCACGCGGCGGCGCGGCCGCTATGTGCTGCACCAGCTCGACGTCGGGGTGGTGGCCCGGCTGGGGAGCGACTTCCTGGAGGGGATCCTGCGCTGAGTGCGGCACACCAGTCCCTGTCCGGGGCGCACGCCCCGTCGAGGTGTCGTCACAGCGCTGAACGTGACCACGAACAGGCGGGGGTGACGGACGGTCATGGGGTACAGAGGCCGACCCAGTTGGAAGCCGGTGATGGTCACTCACACAGGTGAAGTCGATCGATGGTTCGCACGGTCGGGGAACGCGCGAGCTAGGTTCGCGGTCATGGCACGGTTTCGGATGTACCCGACGAGCGAGCAGGCAGGCATCATGCTCGGCCACTGCGCGCACGCCCGGTACGTCTGGAACCTTGCCGTGGAGCAGCACACGCACTGGCGCAAAGGGCGGAGAGCGGCGCCCGGCTTCGCCGAGCAGTGCCGCCAGCTCACCGAGGCCCGGCGTGACAACGCGTGGCTGGCCGCCGGCAACGCCGATGTGCAGCAGCAGGCCCTGAGGGATTTCGCCAAAGCCAAGAACACCGTTTTCACCTCCGGCTTCGGTGAGCCGACCTGGCGCAGGAAGCATGTGCACGAGGGCTTTCGCGTCATCGGTACGGACCGCATCGCGGAGTTCGAATCCGACGGCTCACCGAAGCTGAACGCCACGGGCAAGCAGGTCATGGGCCGCTCGGTCGTGGTGCGCAAACTCAACCGGCGATGGGCACGGGTGAAGGTGCCCGGCTGCGGCTGGGTCCGCTTTCGGCTCAGCCGCAATGGCAAGGGATCTGAACTGCCGAAGGCGAAGACGTTCCGTGTCACCGGCCGCAACGGCCAGTGGCACATTGCCTTCGCCGTCGTCCCCGCCCCCATCGAGGCGCCCGGCACGGATGAGGTCATCGGCATCGACCGGGGCGTGGTCGTCACCGCCGCCCTCTCCGACGGGCGGAAACTGAACTGCCCCCAGCTCACCGTCAGGGAACGCGCCCGGATCCGCAAACACCAGCGCCGCGCCGCCCGCGCACCCAGGGGCAGTGAGCGCAAATCCGCCGAGTACGCGAAGGCCGCCAGGCTCAAAGCGCGTGAAGCCGCCCGGCGCAAGGACTGGTGCGAGAAGACCAGCACGATGCTGGCCCGCACCTATGACCTGGTGCGGTTCGAGAAGCTCGACATCAAGAGCATGACCCGATCGGCCAGAGGAACCACCGAGCGGCCCGGCAAGCAGGTCGCCCAGAAGGCCGGGCTGAACCGGGCAATCCTGGCCCAGGGCTGGGGCCTGCTCCGCCAACGCACCGGGCACAAGGCCCCGGGGCGCATCGAGGACGTCCCCGCCCCCTACACCAGTCTGCGATGCAGCGCCTGCGGATGGATCGACAAGAACTCGCGCAAGAGCCAAGCCGAGTTCGTCTGCTCCTCCTGCGGCTTCACCTGCAACGCCGACACCAACGCAGCAGCCAACGTCGCGGCAGGACAGGGCGGGATCCCCCGCCCCCGGCGATCAGCCGGTGCCGGAGGGGTGACAGCGGCCACCGGCCGTTCGAACACCCGTGAACCCCAATCCGTACGGGTTGGAATCCCCCTCTTTCAAGAGGGGGAGGATGTCAAAGGAGCATGCGCAGACGACGACACTCTCGTCCCGCACAGCACCCTGCACCGGCCGCCGGGCATACAGCCCTAAAGCACGGAGTGCCCCGTCCCGTTGCTCAGCCGAGGCCGCCCGCCCGGACGATTCCCGTCTCGTAGGCGAGGACGACCACCTGGACCCGGTCGCGCAGTCCCAGCTTGGTGAGGATGCGCCCGACATGGGTCTTCACGGTGGCCTCCGAGAGGACGAGACGGGCCGCGATCTCCCCGTTGGACAGGCCCTGCGCGACGAGGATCATGACCTCGCGCTCGCGCTCGGTGAGCCGTTCGAGCCCCTTGTGCTGGGGCTCCTTGCCGGCGTTGGGCAGCAGCGGCGCGAACCGGTCGAGCAGGCGGCGGGTGGTGGACGGCGCGACCACGGCGTCGCCGCTGTGCACGGACCGGATGGCGGCGAGCAGCTCGCCCGGGGGCACGTCCTTGAGCATGAAGCCGGAGGCGCCGGCCTTCAGTCCGGAGAACGCGTACTCGTCGAGGTCGAAGGTGGTGAGGATCAGCACCTTCGGCGGGTTCGGGTCCGAGCAGATGCGGCGGGTGGTCTCCACACCGTCGAGCTTCGGCATGCGCACGTCCATGAGGACCACGTCGACCTCGGTGGCGGCCAGCACCTGCAGGGCCTCGACGCCGTCGCCCGCCTCGGCCACGACCTCCATGTCCGGCTGGGCGGCGAGCACCATCCGGAAGCCGGTGCGCAGCAGCACCTGGTCGTCGACGAGCATCACGCGGATCGCCATCGGGGGCCTTTCACAAGGTCGGGTCCGGTCGTCGGACCGGGTGTGTACAGGTGTCAGTGGGCCGCTTTGAGCGGCAGCAGGGCGCTGATACGGAAACCTCCACCGGGGCGCGGCCCCGCGTCCAGGGTGCCGCCGACCATGCCGACGCGCTCCCTCATGCCGATCAGGCCGTGGCCCTGCCCGTCGGCGCCGCCCTCCTCGTACAGCTCGTGGGGGGCTCCCTTGCCGTCGTCCTCGACGAGCAGACCGAGTCCGTCGTCGAAGTAGACCAGACGCACGCTCGCGCCCGCGTTCGGGCCTCCGTGCTTGCGGGTGTTGGTCAGCGCCTCCTGGACGATGCGGTACGCCGTGAGCTCCACACCGCTGGGCAGGGGGCGCGGGGTGCCCTCCACCTTGAAGTCGACGGGGAGGCCCGAGGTGCGGCACTGCTCGATGAGGTCGTCGAGCTGCTCGACGTCGGGCTGCGGCACGTACTCGCCGACCTCCTGGTGCTCGCCGGTGCGCAGTACGCCGAGCAGCCGGCGCATCTCGGCGAGGGCCTGCCTGCCGGTCCCCGAGATGGTCTCCAGCGCCTTCCTGGCCTGCTCCGGCGCGGTGTCCATGACGTAGGCGGCGCCGTCGGCCTGAACCACCATCACCGAGACGTTGTGCGCGACGACGTCGTGCAGCTCGCGCGCGATCCGGGCGCGCTCGGCGGCGACCGCGACCTTGGCCTGTGCCTCGCGCTCCTTCTCCAGGCGGGCGGCCCGCTCCTCCAGTTGCGCGAGGTAGGCGCGGCGGGTGCGGATCGAGTCGCCGAGGACCCAGGCGAGGGCGAACGGAACGGTCTGGAAGATCGCTATGAAGACACCGCCCGGTCCGCTGGCCTCGTGCGCGGGCCAGCGGAGCTGCGCGAGCGTGCCCGCGCACAGGCCGCCGACCAGTGCGAGCCGGGAGGCCCAGCGGGCACCGTTCGCGGCGACGGTGTAGATGATCACCAGCATCGCGAAGTCCTCGGGCGCCGAGGGGACGTCCAGGACGAGCTGGGCGAGGCCCGCGGCCACGGCCAGGAGCAGCATCTTCTCGGGCATGCGGCGGCGCAGCGCGACGACCGCGCTCAGCGCGACGGCGATCGGGAGCGCCACGGCGGTCGACTGTGGCCCCTCCGCGGCGCCGTTGACATTGGTGATGCTCACCAGGGAGATCCCGAGCAGGGCGACGGCCCAGAAGCTGTCGACCCATGTCGGGTACCTGCGGAGAAGGTCATAGAGGCGCTGCACGTAACCCAGAGTAGGGAGGCGCGCGGTGTGCCCGGGTCAACCGGAGGACCGATCCGGGACCGCTCCTCGTACTCCCCAAGGTGGATGTCGCCCGCTCCGGGGCCACCGGGAAGCGGCCCTAGAGGCCCCGGGGTGTGGCCTAGCCTGACCCGGTGAACGGTCTGGCGGCGGGTGAGTGGCGCGGGTGGCGCGAGGCGACGGAGGAGGCCCTGTACGGGCCCCGGGGGTTCTATCGCCGGCCCGAGGGACCGGCGGGGCATTTCCGGACCTCGGTGCACGCCTCCCCGCTGTTCGCGGGTGCCGTGGCACGGCTGCTGTGCCGCCTCGACGCGGCGCTCGGCCACCCGGACCCGCTGGCCTTCGTGGACATGGCGGCCGGCCGCGGCGAGCTGGTGACCGGCGTCCTCGCCGCCCTCCCCGCCGAGGTGGCCGGCCGTGTGCGCGCGTACGCCGTCGAGCGGGCGGACCGGCCGGAGGGCCTCGACCGGCGGATCTCCTGGCTCGACGAGCCGCCGCGGGGGATCACCGGGCTGCTGTTCGCCAACGAGTGGCTGGACAACGTGCCCGTGGACGTCGCCGAGGCCGACCCGGACGGAGCGCCGCGGCGGGTCCTGGTCCGCGCCGACGGAACGGAACGCCTCGGAGAGCCGGTCACCGGGGAGGACGCCCGATGGCTGCGGACCTGGTGGTGGCCCGTTCCTGACGAGGGGCCCGCCACGGGAGCGGAACAGGACCCCGAACGCGTACAGGAAGCACCCCGCCCACCGGGGGCGGGCGTGGCTCGCGGGGCGCCCTCGGCTCCCGGCGGGGGCGCGCGTGCCGAGATCGGGCTCCCCCGGGATCTCGCCTGGGCCTCCGCCGTGGCCGCGCTCGACCGGGGACTCGCCATCGCCGTCGACTACGGACACCTCGCGGGCGGACGGCCGCCCTTCGGGACCCTCACCGGCTTCCGGGAGGGACGCGAGACGACACCGGTGCCGGACGGCTCGTGCGACATCACCGCGCATGTGGCGCTCGACGCGTGCGCGCTGCCCGGAGGCCGCGTGGTGACCCAGCGCGCGGCGCTGCGCGCGCTGGGTGTGAGCGGCGCCCGCCCCCCGCTCGCCCTCGCGTCGACGGACCCCGCCGCCTATGTGCGCGCCCTCGCCGGTGCCGGGCAGGCGGCGGAACTCACCGCGCCGGGCGGACTGGGCGGCTTCGGCTGGCTGCTCCAGCCCGTCGGCTTCCCCGGCGGGCTCCGGGACTCCCCCGACGCCGTGCTGCGCGAGGCCCTACTTGTCGATGTCCCCGACCACGAAGAACAGTGACCCGAGGATCGCCACCATGTCGGCGACGAGCGTCCCGGGCAGCAGTTCGGTGAGCGCCTGGATGTTGTTGAAGGACGCGGAGCGCAGCTTCAGCCGGTACGGGGTCTTCTCGCCCTTGCTGACGAGGTAGTAGCCGTTGATGCCGAGCGGGTTCTCGGTCCAGGCGTACGTGTGCCCCTCGGGCGCCTTCAGGACCTTCGGCAGGCGCTGGTTGACGGGCCCGGGCGGCAGCTCGGCGAGCCGGTCCAGACAGGCGTCCGCGAGGTCCAGGGAGTTGTGCGTCTGCTCCAGGAGGCACTCGAAGCGGGCCAGGCAGTCGCCCTCCTCGCGCGTGACGACCTTCAGGGTGTCCTGGAGCTCCCCGTAGGCGAGGTAGGGCTCGTCGCGGCGCAGGTCGAAGTCGACGCCGGAGGCCCGCGCGATGGGGCCGCTCACCCCGTACGCGTGCACGGCCCCCGGAGCGAGCACGCCCACCCCGCGGGTACGTCCCCGGAAGATCTCGTTGCCGAGCACCAGGTCGTCGTACACGTCCATCCGCGCGCGCAGCGCGGCGACGGAGGCACGCGCGCGTGTGGTCCATCCGGCCGGAAGGTCCTCCTTGAGGCCGCCGACGCGGTTGAACATGTAGTGCATGCGTCCGCCGGAGACCTCCTCCATGACGTGCTGGAGCTCCTCGCGCTCCGTGAAGGCGTAGAAGATCGGGGTGATCCCGCCGAGCTCCAGGGGATAGGAGCCGAGGAACATCAGGTGGTTGAGGACCCGGTTGAGCTCCGCGAGCAGCGTGCGTGTCCACACCGCGCGCGCGGGGACCTCCATGCCGAGCATCCGCTCCACGGCGAGGACGACGCCCAGTTCGTTCGAGAAGGCCGACAGCCAGTCGTGGCGGTTGGCGAGCATGATGATCTGGCGGTAGTCGCGTGCCTCGAAGAGCTTCTCGGCGCCGCGGTGCATGTAGCCGATGACCGGCTCCGCGTGCTGGATCCGCTCACCGTCGAGTACGAGCCGCAGTCGCAGCACGCCATGGGTCGCGGGGTGCTGGGGGCCGATGTTGAGCACCATGTCGGTGCTCTCGGCAGCTCCGCCGATGCCGACCATGGTCTCCGTCGTGGGAGTCATGGCCACAGTCTCTCGTACGTACGCTTGCCGCATGGAGACGGGGAGCGCGCGGATCGAGGAGAGCGTCCCGGGGGAGCCGGTCTGGACCGGACTGCCCCCGGGGCTGCTGCGTATGCGACGACTGTTGCTGGTGGTGTGGCTGGGGCTCCTGACGATCGCCGTCGGACTGCTCCTCGCCCTGTTCGCGGGTCCGGGCTGGGCTGCCTTCGCCCTGCTGCCGCTCGCCCTCATCGCGTGGGGCTGGCGCGTGCTGGGGCGCAACTGGCGCTCCTGGCGGTACGCGGAGCGCGCGGACGACCTGCTGATCAGCCGGGGCGTGCTGTGGCGCGAGGAGACCGTGGTGCCGTACGGGCGCATGCAGCTCGTCGAGGTGACCTCCGGGCCGCTGGAACGTCACTTCGGGCTCGCCAGTGTGCAGCTCCACACGGCCGCCGCGGCCACCGACGCGTGCATCCCGGGTCTCGACCCGGCCGAGGCCGAGCGGTTGCGGGACCGGCTGACCGAACTGGGCGAGGCACGATCGGCGGGCCTGTGAGCACGGCCTCCCCGGACTCCTCGGGGCCCCCGTCCGCCGCGTCCGGCGCCCTCCCCGGCACACCGGCCGTGCCGGGCGACGGCGCGTCCGTGGCGGAGGAGAAGCCGCTGTCCGAGCGGCGGCTGCATCCCGTGACGCCGTTCCGGCGGGCCTGGGCCCCGGTCGCGGTCCTCGCCGGCTGGGCCGTCCACGACCCGGGCCAGGCGCAGGAGCAGATCTCCCGGCTCACGACGACCGCGCTGCTCCTGGGGCTCGTGGTGATCGTGCCGGGTGCCGCTCTCTACGGCTTCCTGAGCTGGTGGTTCACCCACTTCGCGGTGACCGACACCGAACTGCGCATCCGTACCGGCCTGTTGTTCCGCCGCACCGCGCACATCCGGCTCGAACGCCTCCAGGCCGTCGACATCACGCAGCCGCTGCTGGCCCGCGTCGCGGGCGTCGCCAAGCTCAAGCTCGATGTCGTCGGCGCCGACCAGAAGGACGAGCTGGCCTATCTGGGCGAGGGCGAGGCCCGGCGGCTGCGTGCCGAACTCCTCGCCCGCGCGGCCGGGTTCGCGCCCGAGTCCGCCCACGAGGTCGGCGAGGCGCCGGTCCGGCCGCTGCTGCACGTCCCGCCCGCCGTCCTCGCCGCCTCGTTGCTGCTCACCGGCGCCACCTGGGCGTCCCTGGTCGCCGCGCTCGCCGTGCCGACGCTGCTGTGGTTCGCCACGCACAGCGCCTGGACGGTCCTCGCGACCGGACTGCCCCTGCTCGGCGCGGCGGGCGCGAGAAGCGTCGGACGGTTCGTCGGCGAGTACGACTGGACGGTGGGCGAATCGCCCGACGGCCTGCGCATCGACCACGGGCTCCTGGACCGTACGCACGAGACGGTGCCGCCCGGACGCGTGCAGACCGTGCGGATCGTCGAACCCCTGCTGTGGCGCGGCCGGTGGGTGCGTGTCGAGCTGGACGTGGCCGGGTCGTCGAACTCGGTCCTCGTGCCCGTCGCTCCGCGCGAGGTCGCCGAGGCCGTGATCGCCGCCGTGCTGCCCGGGGTGACCGTTCCCGCGTCCCTGGACCGGGCGCCGCGGCGGGCCGGCTGGTGCGTGCCGTTCTGGTGGCGCGGGTACGGACTCGCCGTCACCGGCACCGTGTTCGCCGCGCGCCGCGGGCTGTTGCGGCGCAGCCTCCACCTCGTCCCGCACGCCAAGGTGCAGAGCGTCCGGCTGACGCAGGGGCCCTGGGAGCGCTTCAAGGGGCTCGCCGACGTCCACATCGACGCCGGCGCCGGCAGGACGGTGACGGCGCGGCTGCGGGACGCCGAGGAGGCTGCGGCCCTCCTCCAGGCGCAGGCGGACCGGTCCCGCACGGGGCGCCGGGAGGCCCGGCCGGACCGCTGGATGGCCTGAGGCCCCGAGCCGAGGGGTGGAGACGGGTGAGGGCAGTGGCACGAAGCCACTGCCCTCACCCGGTTGCGCCTGCTCGGCCTCGGTCACTCACGCCTGTCCGGCGGCCCCGCGGCCCCACGGATCAGGAGGCCGCGCTCCGCAGCCCCGTTATGTCGATGTGCTCGGTCTCGTCGTGCTCGGTCAGGTCGATGACCTGGCGGTCGGCACCCTCCGAAGCCTCGCCCTCGGGTCCGGCCCCGGACTCGCCGGCCTCGGCCTCGTGCGCGGCGAGCGCCTCCTGACCGACCACGTCGGCGAGGTCCTCGTTCTGCACGGCCTCCACGGCGGCGGCGTCGGACTCCTCCTTCTGCGTACCGAAGAAGTCGAACCCGCCCTCGACGGAGGGGCGGCGCACCGGCGCGGACTGCGGGACGACGGCCACCGCGGTCGGCACGGTGAAGTGCCCCGAGCGCTGGGCGGACTTGGCGGGCGGCAGGGCCGCGCGCGCCGGAGGCGCCGCCACGGCCCGGCGGGCCCGCTCGGGCGCGGTGGGCGACGGTTCGGCGTCGGCGGCCGCGCGCTGGTGCTCGCGGGCCGCCTCGGGCTTCCCCTGCGCCCCACCCGCCTCCGCGACGGAGTCCGCGGACGGACCCGTCCCGGTGGCCGGAGCGCTCTTGGGGGCGGCCTCGCCGTTCGCCGCCGTGTCCCGCTCGGCCACCCGGTCCCTGGTGGCGACCAGGTCCTTCGTGGCGGCCGCGCCCTTCTGCAGCGCCGCGCGCTGCCTCGCCGCCGCGTCCCGCTTGACGGCCGCGTCCAGCGCGGACCCGCCCGGAGCGGGCACGTCGTTCAGGGACCTGGCGGTCGCGGAGCGGGTCTCGGGGGCCTCGGCCGAGGCGGTGCCGGGGGCGGCGGTTCCACGGTCCGCGTCCGGCAGCGCGAGCGCCACGGACGTCGATGCCGTCCCGGCCCCGGCGCGCTCCGCGTCCGGGGCGTCGCCCGCTATCCGGTTCGACACCGCTCCGGCCCGCAGGAAGAGCGACGACCCGGCCGGGGAGAAGGCCTCGGGGGACTCGTCGGTCCCGGCACCGGCCTCCGCCTTCGCGTCCTCGTCCTCGTCGTCCTCCGCCTCGAAGACCGAGTCGTCGTCGGGCGCCATGAAGGCCTCGATGGCGTCCGACCCGCTCACGGACGCGGACACCCCGCCCCCGGAACCCTCGGACGGTGCCGTCTCCTCGGACGCCTCGGACGGCGCCGGGCCCTCGGACGCGTCCGGCTCCCCGGACGTCTCGACCGCCTCGGCCGTCCCCGTCGTGTCCTGCTCGTCCACCGTTCCGGAGGAGTCCTGGGAGTCCGGCGTGCCGGAGGAGTCCTGGGTCTCGGTCCCGTCCGGGGCCGTCCGCGCGGCCGGCAGGGCGCGGGCCGGCACCGAAGCCTCTATGGCGAGCTGCCGGCGCCCCTCCAGGGCGGTGGCCCGCTCCGTCTCGGCCGTGGCGTACCGCCGCAGCAGCGCCGCGTGCTCGTTGCGCAGGCCGGCCAGCTCGGTGCGCTTGGCGCGCAGCTTCTGCTCCAGCTTGGCGCGCAGTTCGCGCGACTCGTCGAGGTCCGTCTCCAGTTCGGCGACGCGTTCCTCGTGACGCCACTCGTCGCTCGCCCGCGCGCGCGTGAGGTCGGCGACACGTTTGCCCGCCGCGCTGTCCCAGCGGCGCAGGACGACCGCGCTGACGACCGCCGTCGCCGCGGCACCCGCGGCCAGGACACGGAGCGCGAACGCGTCCGTGAACAGCCAGGGTCCTATGGCGCAGACGAGCGACACACCGGCGATCGCCGAAGAAGGCAGCACCCTGTGCAAGGGCGGGGAATGGCGGTGGCGTCCACGTGGCATGGCCAGAAACTTACCGCGCGTAGGCGAATCTTGGTGCCCCGCCCGGTAAAAACCCAGTGTCCCCGGAAGCTTTGTCCTGTACCAGGCACCTACAGGGCACACCGCTTGTCCCGCAAAGCCCGTCCCGCCCCCCGATCGCACCGGCTCCACGATCAATTCCGCGGGCTCCGAACAGTTCCCGCGTCGTCATCGCCGAGGTGCGGCATTCCTCCGGGGAACGGCATTTCCCGGTGCCGGACAAACCCCATTCGTCCGCGGCGCACGAGGACGTGTCCCGGCCCGGCCCCGCAGGGCTCAGCGGTCGCTCAGGCGTCCGCTGAGCCACTGGAGGGCAGCCGGAATCTCCCGCCGCCAGGTGTTGAAGTTGTGGCCGCCGCTGTCGAGGATGATCGACGAGATCCGGGTGGACTTCCTGGATTTCACGAGGTCTATGAAGTCGAGCGTGGCCTTGTAGTTGGATTCGCCCGCCTTGCTGCTCGTGACGAGGAGCGAGGTGTCAGGTGCGGGCCTGTTCTTCAGGTACCAGCGCAGATCGGCGCTGTCGCGCAGGGTCTTGTCGCCCTGGAAGAGGTCGCCCGTCGTCCGGTCGATCGGCGCCTTGTAGTACGGCGACAGGCCGACGCCCGCCGCGTACACCCCGGGGTGGTGGACGGCGAGTTTCAGCGCGCAGTACCCGCCCGTCGAGTCGCCGATGATGCCCCAGCTCCGGGGATTTCCGCCCACGCGGTAATGCGCCGACACCGCCTCGGGCAGGTCCTCGGCGAAGAAGGACTCGGTCTGCGGACCGCCGGGGATGTCCACGCACTCGGTGTCCCGCGGCGGAGCGACGGTCGGCCGCAGCATCACCAGGATCATCGGCTGGCTCCTGCCCTCCTTGACCAAACGATTCGCCGTCTGCGGGAAGTGCAGCGCCCTGATGAGCGCCTTGGCCGTGCCGGGATAGCCCGTCAGCACGGTGACCGCCGGGAACGTACGGGTGCGGTACCTCGGCTGGAAGTACTCGGGCGGCAGATAGACGTAGGCCGGTGTGGCGATCCGGGTCGTACGGCCGACGATGTCGATCTTCTGGATCTGACCGCCGGTCTGCGGCCGCCCGCCGCCCGAGACGGAGACCTGCTCGGTGTCCACGACCTGGAGGGGGCCGCCGCCCGGCCCGTTCGCGCCGTCGTGGTCGACGACCACACCCTCGCCCCTCTCCCGGCCGAGGAGATCCGCCCAGCTCGCGTAGAACCCGAACGCCTGGTTGGCGCACAGCCCGATGGAGGCGAACAGCATCACCTGGGTGGCCAGCAACAGCCCGACACGCCCGCTGACGGACCGCCAGGTACGCCTGGAGAAGCGGGGCCACCACCACACCGTGCCGACGAAAAGCAGTACGGCGAGCAGAACCGCCAATGCCAGCATCTTGTTGCTCGTGAGACCCATGGGGTGCACCGCCTGCGCTTTCCGTCCGGGTCCGTCCCACCCATTGGCGAGGCCTTGCCCTGGACTTTCCTTGCCTTTTGAACCGGCTTTCCGGAAGGGAGTGAACCTGTCTCCCCAAGACACCGTCCTAGAGGGCGCAATGTCGCCGGATGCCGGAATGGCACCGGATTCAAGGTCTCTCGCGGAACCACGGGATGCGATGTCTGTCAGGGTAGATGGGGAATTGTCGGGTGGGGTTCCGGGCCGGACAGGCCGGACTCGGCGCGTACTGCGCGGTCCGAGCCCGGAGGTGGTCCCCGCCCTGATCGCCAGGGCCTGCACACTCGTAGGACTCCTGGACGTCGCCGCGGGCGTCTTCCCGCGCTTCCGTCACAGCCGTATGCACGCCCTGGCCGAGGTGCTGCCCGGCGCGTTCGGGCCCTTCGCCGCGGCGCTGTCGCTCAGCGCCGGCGTGCTCCTGCTGCTGCTCGCCCACGGGCTGCGGCGCCGCAAGCGCCGGGCATGGCGCGCCGCGGTGCTGCTGCTGCCCGCGGGCGCCGCCGCCCAGTTCGCGTACCGCCACTCGGTGATCGGCGTCGTCATCTCGGCCGCGCTGCTCCTGCCGCTGCTGCGCCACCGCGACGAGTTCGCCGCGCTGCCCGATCCACGCAGCCGCTGGCGCGCGCTCGCCAACTTCGTTCTCATGGGCGCCGGTTCCCTCGTCCTCGGACTCGTCATCGTCAGCGTCCACGAGGACCGCATGATCGGCGACCCGAGCCTGGCCGACCGCATCAGTCACGTCCTGTACGGCCTGGTCGGCTTCGAGGGCCCCGTCGACTACGCGGGACCCACCTCCTGGACCGTCGCGTTCTCCCTCGGCGCGCTCGGCTGGCTCACCGCCGTCACCACCGTCTACCTCGCCTTCCGCCCCGAACACCCCGCCGCCCGCCTCACGGAGGACGACGAGGCCCGGCTGCGCGTCCTCCTGGACAAGCACGGCGGCCGCGACTCCCTCGGCCACTTCGCGCTCCGCCGCGACAAGGCGGTCGTCTTCTCGCCCAGCGGCAAGGCGGCGGTCACCTACCGGGTCGTCTCCGGGGTGATGCTCGCCAGCGGAGACCCCATCGGCGACGTGGAGGCCTGGCCCGGCGCGATCGAGCGCTTCATGGACGAGGCCAGGGCGCACTCCTGGACGCCCGCCGTCATGGGCTGCTCCGAGACGGGCGGCGAGGTGTGGACGCGTGAGACCGGCCTCGACGCCCTCGAACTCGGGGACGAGGCGGTGGTGGACGTCGCGGATTTCTCCCTGTCCGGGCGCGCGATGCGAAACGTGCGCCAGATGGTCAAGCGCATCGAACGCGCCGGCTACGAGACCCGGGTACGGCGCATCCGTGACCTCGGCGAAGGCGAGCTGGAGCGGATACGGCGCGCGGCGGAGGACTGGCGCGGCACCGACACCGAACGCGGCTTCTCCATGGCGCTCGGCCGTATCGGTGACCCGTCCGACGGCGACTGTCTGATCGCCACGGCGCACAAGGCCGACGATCCGCCCGGCCCGTACGGCGACCTGAAGGCGGTCCTGCACTTCGTGCCGTGGGGCGCGGACGGCGTATCGCTCGACCTCATGCGCCGCGACCGCGCCGCCGACCCCGGCATGAACGAACTCCTCATCGTGGCGGCGCTCCAGGCCGCGCCCCGGCTCGGCATCGACCGGATCTCGCTCAACTTCGCGATGTTCCGCTCGGCGCTCGCGCGCGGTGAGAAGATCGGCGCGGGACCGGTGCTGCGCGCCTGGCGCGGACTGCTCGTGTTCCTGTCGCGCTGGTTCCAGATCGAGTCGCTGTACAAGTTCAACGCCAAGTTCCGCCCGCGCTGGGAGCCGCGCTTCGTGGTCTACGCCGCCTCCCGCGACCTCCCCCGCATCGGCTTCGCCGCCATGCAGGCCGAGGGCTTCGTGAACCTCGCCCTGCCCCGGATCCTGCGCCGCCGCGCACCGGCCCCGCGGCCCTGCGCCCACGCGGTACCGGAACGGGGTGTCAGGGCGGTGTAGCCGGCGGCGGGGGGACAGAGCACGTGCGGGGCGATGACGCCTCCGCCGGGAGGCCTAGGCTGGACGTATGAGTATTGAGCGCGGGCGCGGCCGAGTCGCGGGACTGCCGACGTGGGACCGCTGCGCGGTCATGGGGGTCGTGAACGTCACCCCCGATTCCTTCTCCGACGGCGGCCGCTGGTTCGACACGACGGCCGCGGTCAAACACGGTCTCGGCCTGGTCGCCGAGGGCGCCGACCTCGTGGACGTGGGCGGCGAGTCCACCCGCCCCGGCGCCACACGCGTGGACGAGGCCGAGGAGCTCAAGCGGGTCATCCCCGTCGTCCGCGGCCTCGCCTCCGAGGGCGTCACCGTCTCCGTGGACACGATGCGCGCCTCCGTCGCCGAGCAGTCGCTCGCCGCGGGCGCCGCCCTCGTCAACGACGTCAGCGGCGGCCTCGCCGACCCCGCGATGATCCCGGCGGTGGCGGCTGCGGGCGCCCCCTTCGTGGTCATGCACTGGCGCGGCTTCCTGGCCGGCGGGAACGTCCAGGGGGCGTACGAGAACGTCGTCACCGAAGTCCTCGACGAGCTCCACGCGCGCGTGGAGGCCGTCCTGGCGGGCGGCATCGCCCCCGACCGTGTCGTCGTCGACCCCGGGCTCGGCTTCTCGAAGGACCCCGAGCACGACCTGGCCCTCCTGGCCCACCTCGACCGCCTCCGCGCGCTCGGCCACCCCCTGCTGGTCGCCGCCTCCCGCAAGCGTTTCCTCGGCCGGGTCCTGGCCGGCCCCGAGGGCGCCCCGCCGCCCGCGCGCGAGCGCGACGCCGCCACCGCCGCCGTCTCGGCGATAGCCGCCCAGCAGGGCGCGTGGGCGGTCCGTGTGCACGAGGTACGGGCCACGGCCGACGCCGTACGGGTCGCCCGCGCCGTCGAGGGCGCGCGGACCGGCGGGGTCACGGACACCGCGGGCGGTCCGGCCGCAGAGGGAGCCCGGTGAGCACACCGCGTACCGACGTCGAGCAGGTCGAACTCGCCAACACGGCGTACTACGAGGCGATGGAACGGGGTGACTTCGAGGAACTGACCTCGCTGTGGCTGGCCCCGCTGGACACGTCCGACGACGACTTCGAGGGCGAGGGCGCCGTCGTGTCCTGCGTCCACCCCGGCTGGCCCGTCCTGAACGGCCGCGGCGAGGTGCTCCGCTCGTACGCGCTGATCATGGCGAACACGGAGTACATCCAGTTCTTCCTCACCGATGTCCGCGTGTCCGTGTCCGGCGACACGGCCCTGGTGACCTGTACCGAGAACATCCTGAGCGGCGGTCCCGCACCCGACGACGGCGAGGAGCTCGGCCCGCTCGTGGGCCAGCTCGTCGTCGCCACGAACGTGTTCCGCCGTACGGCCGACGGCTGGAAGCTCTGGTCCCACCACGCCTCCCCCGTGCTGGCCGAGTCCGGTGAGGAAGAGGACGAGGACACCGCCGGTTGAGTGGGACAAGGCCCTCGGGGGCGGGAAGGTGATTGGAATCCCCGGTCCGGGGTAGGGGCGGCTACCAACCCGTGAGCCGCCGCGTTCCCCAGGGGAAACACCCGGTGAAGCCTCGTGGCCTTCACCGGGACGCCCGTCCCCGTGGGCGGGCGTTGTCAGTGCCCGCAGGTAGATTCGTTCGAGGCCGGTGTGCCGACCGCGTTCGGCGTACGACGGCCCTCACCGACAATTGCAGGAGTGATTCGCGTGGATCGTGTCGCGCTGCGCGGCCTCAAGGCCCGCGGGCACCACGGCGTCTTCGAGAAGGAACGCGAGGAGGGCCAGACCTTCATCGTGGACCTGACGCTCGGCCTGGACACCCGCCCGGCCGCGGCCGACGACGACCTGGCGAAGACCGTGCACTACGGCATCGTGGCGGAGGAGGTCGTCGCCGTCGTCGAGGGCGATCCGGTCGACCTCATCGAGACACTCGCCGCGCGCATCGCCCAGACCTGTCTCAAGCACGAAGGCGTCCAGGAGGTCGAGGTCTGCGTCCACAAACCGGACGCGCCCATCACGGTGCCCTTCGACGACGTGACCGTCACGATCATCCGGAGCCGAGTATGACCGCGTCCTTCACCGAGGGTCAGAGCGACCCGACCGTCCAGCCGGTGCCCGCCTCCGTGGTCGAACGGGTCGACGCCGCAGACACGACACTGAGCAACCCCAAACGCGCGGTGATCTCCCTCGGCTCGAACCTGGGCAACCGCCTGGAGAACCTCCAGGGCGCCGTCGACGCCCTGGAGGACACCCCGGGCGTCCGCGTCAAAGCGGTCTCCCCCGTCTACGAGACGGAGCCGTGGGGCGTCGAACCGGGCAGCCAGCCCTCGTACTACAACGCGGTCGTGGTGCTCAGGACCACCCTCCCGCCGTCCTCGCTCCTGGAGCGGGCGCACGCCGTCGAGGAGGCCTTCCACCGCGTACGGGACGAGCGCTGGGGCCCGCGCACCATCGACGTGGACATCGTGGCGTACGCCGATGTCGTCTCCGACGACCCGGTCCTGACCCTCCCTCACCCGCGCGCGCACGAGCGGGCCTTCGTCCTCGCCCCCTGGCACGACGTGGATCCCGAGGCGCAGCTCCCCGGCCACGGCGCCGTCGCCGGGCTCCTCGACGCCCTCACCCGGGACGGTGTCGCGGCCCGCGCCGACCTGGAACTCCGGCTGCCCGAGTAGTCGTTAAGGTCAAGACGACCACTGGCCGGCCCGACACGGGCCCCGGCCGCAGGCGGCTATCGAAGGGGCAACGTGAAAGAGCTGCGGATCAGGACACTGGCTGCCGTGTTCGTGGTCGCCGGAGTGCTGTCCTGGGCGGGCGCCCGCCTGTGGAACGCGGTGGGCACACTGCCCCGGGTCCCGCTGGCCGCCCCCATCGTCCTCGCCCTGATCGCGATCGTCCTCCTCGCGACGGCCCTGTCGCTGCGCTCCCGCCTCAAGGCCCAGCGCGAGCGCCGCCCCGGCGCCAAGGGCGTCGATCCGCTGATGGCCGCCCGCGCGGTCGTCTTCGGCCAGGCGAGCGCCCTGGTGGCCGCCCTGGTGGCGGGCATGTACGGCGGCACCGGCGTGTTCCTCCTGGAATCCCTGGAGGTCCCCGCCCGCCGCGACCAGGCCATCTACGCCGGCTTCTCCGTCCTCGCCGGAATCGGCGTGATAGCGGCCGCCTTCTTCCTGGAGCGCGTCTGCAAGCTCCCGGAGGACGACGACGAACACCACGGCGGCGCGGCCCCGGTGGCATAGGAGCTCATCACCACGGCTGCCGTGCAAGATGCCCGTTGACCAGGAAGCCGTCGTAGGGCTCGAGCCGGAACGCGTAGAGGGTGTAGGGCTTGCTGCCCGCCTCCCGCTGTCTCACCTCATGAATCTGGACCCATGAGGTCTCCTTGAGCTGCACCGGGTGTTGCTCGGCCGTGAATGTGCCTCGCTTCTCCCAGCTGTCGACCACAACCAAGTGGGACGCCAGGCCATCGAGGCGCGGAGTGAATCTCGCGCCGATGATCTCGGACAGTTCCCTGAGGAACGAGGCGTTCGAACTGACAAGCAGGCGTCCGGACCACGTCTTGCTGCGATATCCGTCGCCGTCCGTGTAGCCGTCCAGAAAACCGTCGAAGGTCGCTCGGTCCCGCAACACCACGCGGGGGAAGCGTTGGCGCATGTGGTGGGCGTCTCCGCCCACGTACTGGCGCATCAGGTCAGCCAGATAGGACGAGACGACCCGGACACGGAAGCCCGGCACATCGCGACGCAGGTATCCGGACGGACGGGTGACAGGTTCGAGCCGTGCTCCGAGACCGGTGGCACCGGTCAGGCAGTGTGCATAGCGCCCGGCGAAGGCCTTGTCGTTGACCACGAGCGAGACATAGTTGGCGCCGACCGTTCCGTCCGAACACGTCGCACCCATCAGATAGCCGAACTCGTAGCCCGGCTTGATGGTCAGCCGTTCCCGGCACAGCTTCCTGGCATGTGTCCAGGCGACGACCGTGCCTTCGGCGTCCCTTGCGTGAACCCAGCCGTCCGGTGTACCGAGCAACTGATCTGGCGCGACCGTGAAGATCGAGTGATCAGTGACCACATCGACGACCTTGCGAACCTGGACGGTCGCCACTTCCGTGACGGTCGTCCGAACCGTGCGCTCCGCGTCCAGCGACCACAAGCGGGCTCCGGCTCGGACGTCACGCACGCGTACGCGACCGTCCAAGCCGTTCACCGTCTGCCTGCTGGGTAACCCGTATCCCATCCCGATCCCCCTTGATCAGCGAACGTCTTACTGATCAAGGGACGGTACAGGGCAGCACTGACAATAGGGTCAGCGCGCCAATATCAGGCTCATCGCCTCATGACGGGTCGTAGCGTCCCGAAGCTGGCCGCGCACCGCCGACGTCGTGGTCTTGGCCCCGGGCTTGCGAATGCCCCGGACGGACATGCACATGTGCTCGGCCTCGATGACCACGATCGCGCCGCGCGCCTCGAGGATCCGCATCAGCGAGTCGGCGATCTGAGTGGTGAGGCGCTCCTGCACCTGCGGCCGACGAGCGAACACGTCGACCAGGCGGGCAAGCTTCGACAGCCCGGTGATCTTGCCGCTTTCCGCCGGAATGTAGCCGACGTGGGCGACGCCGTGGAACGGCAGCAGGTGATGCTCGCACAGGCTGACGATTTCGATGTCCTTCACCAGGACCATCTCGTCGTGGCCCAGGTCGAACGTGGTGGTCAAGACATCCTCAGGAGCCTGCCTGAGCCCAGCGAGAAGCTCCTTGTACGCCCTCGCGACCCGCGCCGGGGTCTCCCGCAGGCCCTCTCGGTCCGGGTCCTCGCCGACCGCGATCAGGAGCTCTCGTACGGCGTTCTCGGCGCGCTTCTCGTCGAACTCGCCGATCTCGCCCTCGCTGTCCAGCGTCACGGGGTCGGTCATCTGGTCCTCGTTCCTGTGGGGCCTGCGCGTGCCTCGACGCGTCCAAAAGGTGCGGGCACACGAAAATGCCGCGTCCCCCAGGCTAGAACCTGGGGGACGCGGCATCCATTCCGGGCCTGGTGAGGCCGCCCGGAGCCGAGCGGGTCAGCTTTCGGTGCGGTCCTCCGGGGCCGTCTCCGTGGCCGGGACGGACTCCGTCGCGGTGGCGATGGCCGCCGTCGAGCCGTTCGCCCCGTTCGTCAGTGACAGCTCCTTGGGGGAGAGCACCGGCGGGCGGGTGGACGGCGTACGACGGGAGGAGCCGGTCCACGCGGGGCGGGCCGGGCGCTTGACGATGGGAGCGAAGACCTCGGCGATCTGCTCCTTGCTCAGCGTCTCCTTCTCCAGCAGCTGGAGGACGAGCTGATCGAGCACGTCGCGGTTCTCGACCAGGATCTCCCAGGCCTCGTTGTGCGCGTTCTCGATGAGCTTCTTGACCTCTTCGTCGACGAGCGCGGCAACCTCTTCCGAGTAGTCGCGCGGGTGCGACATCTCCCGGCCCAGGAAGGGCTCGGTGTTGTCGCCGCCGAACTTGATCGCGCCGAGACGCTCGGTCATGCCGTACTGCGTGACCATCGCGCGAGCGGTGGCCGTGGCCTTCTCGATGTCGTTCGCGGCACCGGTGGTCGGGTCGTGGAAGACGAGCTCCTCCGCGGCGCGGCCGCCCAGCATGTACGCGAGCTGGTCCAGCATCTCGTTGCGGGTGGTGGAGTACTTGTCCTCGTCCGGCAGGACCATCGTGTAGCCGAGGGCACGGCCGCGCGACAGGATCGTGATCTTGTGGACCGGGTCGGAGTTCGGGGAAGCCGCCGCGACCAGGGCGTGTCCGCCCTCGTGGTACGCGGTGATCTTCTTCTCCTTGTCCGACATGATCCGGGTCCGCTTCTGCGGGCCCGCGACCACGCGGTCGATCGCCTCGTCCAGCATGCTGTTGTCGATCAGCTTCTGGTTGCTGCGCGCGGTGAGCAGCGCGGCTTCGTTCAGCACGTTCGCCAGGTCGGCACCGGTGAAGCCGGGGGTCCGGCGGGCCACGGCCGACAGGTCGACGTCCGGAGCGACCGGCTTGCCCTTCTGGTGAACCTTGAGGATCTCCAGACGGCCCTGCATGTCCGGGCGGTCGACCGCGATCTGGCGGTCGAAGCGGCCGGGGCGCAGGAGGGCCGGGTCGAGGATGTCGGGCCGGTTCGTGGCGGCGATCAGGATGACGCCGCCCTTCACGTCGAAGCCGTCCATCTCGACGAGGAGCTGGTTCAGCGTCTGCTCGCGCTCGTCGTGACCGCCACCGAGGCCGGCGCCGCGATGGCGGCCGACCGCGTCGATCTCGTCGACGAAGACGATCGCCGGAGCGTTCGCCTTGGCCTGCTCGAACAGGTCACGGACTCGGGAGGCACCGACACCGACGAACATCTCGACGAAGTCGGAACCCGAGATCGAGTAGAAGGGAACGCCCGCTTCGCCCGCGACGGCGCGTGCGAGGAGCGTCTTGCCCGTACCGGGAGGCCCGTAGAGCAGGACGCCCTTGGGGATCTTCGCGCCGACGGCCTGGAACTTCGCCGGCTCCTGGAGGAACTCCTTGATCTCCTGGAGCTCCTCGACGGCCTCGTCCGAACCCGCGACGTCCGAGAACGTCGTCTTCGGGGTGTCCTTGGTGATGAGCTTCGCCTTGGACTTCCCGAAGTTCATGACCCGGGAGCCGCCGCCCTGCATCTGGTTCATCAAGAACAGGAAGACGACGACGATGAGGACGAAGGGGAGCAGGGAGAGCAGGATCCCGACGAAGGCGTTCTGCTTGGTCGGCGAGACCGTGTAGCCGTCGGGGATCTGCTTGTTCTGGTACTTGTCCTGCAGGGTGTTGGCCAGGGCCACGCCCTGGTCGCCGATGTAGCTCGCCTGGATCTTCGAGCTGCCGTCAACCTTCTCGCCGTCCTTCAGCGAGACCTTGATGACCTGCTCGTCGCCAGTGGTGATCTTGGCTGACTCGACCTTGTTGTCATTGATCGCCTGGACGACCTGGCCAGTGTCCACCGTCTTGTAGCCGCCGGACGAACCGACGACCTGCATCAACACGACCACGGCAAGGACGGCCAGCACGATCCACATGACCGGCCCACGGAAGTATCGCTTCACGTCCATCCATACGGAGCGAAGTCGCCCCGTCCCTCCTGCCATAGTGAGTTTGATAAAGACTGTTCTTCGGACGGTACCCCAGCATTGTCACCCGAAGCCGCAGGGGACTGCTGGCAATCCCGCCCACGCATGCTCCAACGGCGGGAAACCCGCTGGGGTTCCCGATCGTCCTACAAGGACTGAGCCGCCCTCAGGAAGAGGACGCTCAGCCGCCGTAGACGTGAGGCGCGAGCGTACCGACGAACGGGAGGTTGCGGTACTTCTCGGCATAGTCCAGGCCGTAGCCGATGACGAACTCGTTCGGGATGTCGAAGCCGACCCACTCGACGTCGATCGCGACCTTGGCCGCGTCCGGCTTGCGCAGCAGCGTGCACACCTTGAGCGAGGCGGGCTCGCGCGAGCCGAGGTTGGAGATCAGCCAGGACAGGGTCAGCCCGGAGTCGATGATGTCCTCGACGATCAGGACGTGCTTGCCCTTGATGTCGGTGTCCAGGTCCTTGAGGATCCGCACCACGCCGGAGGACTGGGTGCCGGCGCCGTACGACGACACGGCCATCCAGTCCATGGTGACGGGGGTGGACAGCGCACGCGCGAGGTCCGCCATGACCATCACGGCACCCTTGAGCACTCCGACGATCAGCAGGTCCTTGCCCGCGTACTCCGCGTCGATCTTCGCGGCCAGCTCAGCCAGCTTCGCGTCGATCTCTTCCTTGGTGATGAGCACCGACTTGAGGTCGGTGCCCATGTCTTTCGCGTCCACCCGCATCACTTTCGGTCGTCCGTCCCACTTTTTTGGGCTCGTCACCTACAGGGCGCCATGTAACCGGCGACGGTCCCCTTCGGCACGCCCGCGCGGCCGTTCGGACCGCCCGCGCCCCGAGTCGAGGGGTCCCGGGGAGCCGCGTGAGCGGCCCCGGTGCGGGGTCCGGTTTCAGCCTTGCCGAATCACCAGTCTGCCACCCTGGCGCTGGGCGACGACTTTGCCCGGGAGATTGATGGCCCCCTGGCCGCGCCATCCGGTGATCAGCCGGTCGATCTCCTCGATGTGCCGGGCGAACAGCGAACCGGCCGGAGCGCCCGCCTCGATGGCCGCGCGGCGCAGGATCCGGCGGCGTACGGCGGGCGGCAGGGCGTAGAGCTTGGCGCACTCCAGGAGGCCGGCCGCGTCCCGTACGGACGCCTCCGCCTGACTGGCCCACGCGTCGAGCGCGTCGGCGTCGTCCCGGGAGAGCTGGGCCGTACGGGCGAGAGCCTCGACGACTCCTTTGCCGAGGGCCTTCTCGAGGGCGGGCAGACCCTCGTGGCGGAGCCGGGAGCGGGTGTAGGCCGGATCGGCGTTGTGCGGGTCGTCCCAGACGGGCAGCGACTGGACCATGCACGCCTTGCGGGCGGTCTGCCGGTCCAGGTGCAGGAAGGGACGGCGGTAGCGGCCGTCGGCCCCCGAGACCGCGGCCATTCCGGAGAGCGAGCGGATGCCGGAGCCGCGGGCGAGGCCGAGCAGGACCGTCTCGGCCTGGTCGTCACGGGTGTGGCCGAGGAGGATCGCGCTGGCGCCGTGGCGCTCGGCGGCGGAGTCCAGGGCGGCGTACCGGGCGTCACGGGCGGCGGCCTCGGGGCCTCCGTCGCGGCCGACGGTGACGGCGATCGACTCGGCCGGGGAGAGCCCGAGCTCGGTGAGGCGCACCACGACTTCGTCGGCGCGCAGCTCGGAGCCGGGCTGCAGACCGTGGTCGACGGTGATGCCACCGGCGCGGATGCCGAGTTTGGGGGCTTCGAAGGCGAGGGCGGAGGCGAGCGCCATGGAGTCGGCGCCGCCGGAGCAGGCGACGAGCACGAGCGGCGCCGGGGGGCGGCCCTCGCCCGGCCGGGGCCGGGAGCTCGCGTGGGCCTGGTCGTGCGCGGCGCGCGCGGGCGCGGCGACGCTGCGCCGCGTCCCGGGGGCGGGGACGCGTTCCGCGTCGGGCGCGCAGGGGCGCGCGGCACCGCGTGCGGGCGTGCGCCGGGTGTCGTGGGCGGGCGGTTGCTCGGTCAGGATGTCGTGGAGTACGCGGCGGACCGCCAGGCGTATCGCCGCGACCGCAGGATGGGGACCCATGTCCGGTTCCCTTCATGAAGTTTTCGGGGGGTTGGCCCCGGGGATCTGTCACTCAGAGTGTGTAGATGGTGACAGAACCGGGGCGTTCCCCGAGCATTGCACGCCTACCCATGCTCCACGGTCCCTCGGACGGGTGATAGCAGGAGCGTTTGCCTGCCATCGGCCGGATTCGTTTCACGACCGTCCCGTAGGGTTCACGACTCCGCCTTGCGGTGCACCCGCGCGACCCAGTCCGCCGGTTTGGCGATCTCCGCCTTGGTCGGGAGCGTGTTCGGAGAGGTCCACACACGGTTGAAGCCGTCCATGCCGACCTCCTCGACGACGGCCCGTACGAACCGCTCGCCGTCCCTGTACTGCCTGAGCTTGGCGTCCAGGCCCAGCAGTTTGCGCAGGGCCATGTCGAGACGGGAGGCGCCCTTGGCGCGGCGCTGCTGGAACTTCTCGCGGATCTCGGCGACGGAGGGGACCACGGCGGGTCCGACTCCGTCCATCACGAAGTCGGCGTGTCCCTCCAGGAGGGACATCACGGCGGTGAGCCGGCCGAGGATCTCGCGCTGGGCGGGTGTCTGCACGATTTCCACGAGGGAACGTCCGCCGTCGTCCTCCTCGGTGTCGGGGCGGGATCCGGAGAGCGACTGGGCGGCTTCCCTGATGCGCTCCAGGACGGTCATGGGGTCGACCTCGGTCTCCGCCAAGAACGACTGGATTTCGCCCTCCAGGTGGTCGCGCAGCCAGGGCACGGCCGAGAACTGGGTGCGGTGCGTCTCCTCGTGGAGGCACACCCACAGGCGGAAGTCGTGGGGCTGGACGTCGAGTTCGCGCTCCACGTGCACGATGTTCGGGGCGACCAGCAGAAGCCTGCCGCCGCCCTTGCCGGAGGCGGAGGGCGCCCCCGCGGGCAGGTCCCGGGTCGCGGGCGCGAACGTCTCGTACTGCCCGAGGACCCTCGACGACAGGAAGGACAGCAGCATGCCCAGTTCGACGCCGGTGACCTTGCCGCCGACGGCGCCGAGGACGGCTCCGCCCGGACTGCTCCCGCGCCGCTCCTGCATCTTGTCCAGCAGGGGCTTGAGGATCTCCCGGAACCCGGCGACGTTCGCCCGGACCCAGCCGGGGCGGTCGACGACGAGGACGGGGGTGTCGTGAAGGACGTCGTCACCCATCCGGGTGAAGCCCCTGACGTGTTCCTCCGAGGCCTTCGCGTGTCGGCGCAGCTCGGCGACGATGGCCCTGGCCTCGTCGCGGCTCACCTCCGGGCCCGGCCGCACGAGCCGTGTCGCGGTCGCCACCGCGAGATTCCAGTCGACCATCCCAGTAGATGCAGCACCACCGATGCTCGTCATGCGTCAACCGTACGTGAGCGGGTCCGGCTGCGGTGAGGGTCCGACACCGTCCGTGTCCCGGCCGAGGGGCCGATGGTGCCTCTGGTTCACACGGGCAGGGAGGGGCCGGGTCCCGGCCTCCGGGGACCGGAGAGGGACCGGGTCCCGGTCCGGTCGGCCCGGCCCCGGTCCTGTCGGCCGGCGGTCCTGTCGGCCCCCGTCCGGTCGGTGCTACCGGCAGCCGCACGCCACCAGTGCCGCCGCCGCGTGGTCCAACGCGGCCCGGGCTTCCAGGGGGTTCGGGGGATTGGCGGCGTCGGAGGTCAGGAAGGCGAAGGCCAGCAGGCGGCCGTCCTTGTCGACGACGGTGCCGGCGAGGGTGTTGACCCCGGTCAGTGTGCCCGTCTTCGCGCGGACGACCCCGGTGGCGGTGGGGGCGTCGGTGTACCGGGTACTGAGGGTGCCGGTGAAGCCGGCGACGGGCAGGCCGGTGAGGACCGGACGGAGCTCGGGGTGGGCCGGGTCGCCGGCCTTGGCCAGCAGGGCGGCGAGCAGGTCGGCGGAGAGCCGGTCGGCGCGGTTCAGGCCACTGCCGTCCGCGAACTGCGCCCCGGTCAGCGGCAGTCCGAGTTTCGCGAGCTGGGCACGGATCGCCTTCGCGTCGCCGCCGAAGCTCGCCTCCTCGCCGGACGCGAGGGCGACCTGGCGCGCCAGGGCCTCGGCGATGTCGTTGTCACTGTTGGTCAGCATCCGCTCGACCAGGGCGGACAGCGGCGGCGAGGAGACGGAGGCGAGGGCCAGGGAGCGGCTCGTCGCCTTCGAAGGGCCGGGCGCTGTCGCGGTGACGCCGTGGTCGTGCAGCAGGTCGGCGAACTTCCGCGCGGCGTCCGCGGCCGGGTCCGGGGCGCGCCCGACAGGCCCGCTGGTCGAGCGGTCCAGGCGGCCCTCGTCGGCCATGAGCGGGGTGACCGTCGCGATGTTGTCGTTGACTCCGATGGGGTGAAGGGCGGGGCCGGAGTACAACGAGGTGTCGTAGGAGAGCGTCACGTGGTCCATGTGACGGGCCTTCAGGGCGGTGGCCGTCTTCTCGGCGAGGGTGCCCAGGTCGGCCCAGCCGTCCGCGGGCTTGCGGGCGGTCAGCGTGGGGTCGCCGCCGCCGACGAGCACGACCTCCTTGGTGTCGGGCTCCAGGACCGTGCGCGTGTCGATGCGGTGGTCGGGCCCCAGCGCCGTGAGGGCGGCGACGGCGGTCGCGATCTTCGTGGTGGAGGCCGGCGTCTGGACCTGCTCGGCGCCCTTCCCGTAGAGCCGCTTGCCGGCCGCCACGTCGATCACGACGGCGGTACGCGACGAGCCGAGGACGGGGTTGGCCAGCAGCGGGTCGAGGACGTCCGCGAGTGCCTTCCCGGCGGGCGCGGGCCCGGCGCCCGCCTGGCCGCCGAGCCCGGTGAGGACGGAGGCGGCGCTGGGAGCGGGCCGGGGGGACGTTCGGTGAGTACCGGACGTACGTGCGTGATGTGTGCCACCCTCGGGCGTCCGCGATGCGGCCCAGTCCCGCTCGGCCGTACGCTGACCGGTGGAGTCCCAGGGACCGGCCACGGTCACCGCCCCGGCCGCGAGTGCCAGGCCGGCGGTCGCGGCAACGGCTGTGAGCTGCGGTGTCGTCAATCGCCCGGCACGCGGCCGCACGGCTCGGGTGAGCCGCGCCACACGCGGTCTCACCATCCGCGCGACCCGCACCACATGCGGTCTCGCGGCCCGCCAAGCCCTCAGCTCTGGCACGACCACCAGCCCCTTTCGCGATCACCCACCTGCGTGAGGGACACTTAATCACCAGAACTATGTGTTGATCATGGAGGAGCCACCGGTGGAGTTCGACGTCACGATCGAGATTCCGAAGGGTTCACGGAACAAGTACGAGGTGGACCACGAGACCGGTCGGATCCGTCTGGACCGTCGACTCTTCACCTCGACCAGCTACCCGGCCGACTACGGCTTCGTCGAGAACACCCTCGGCGAGGACGGCGACCCGCTGGACGCCCTGGTCATCCTGGACGAGCCGACCTTCCCGGGCTGCCTCATCCAGTGCCGCGCGATCGGCATGTTCCGTATGACGGACGAGGCCGGCGGCGACGACAAGCTGCTGTGCGTCCCGGCGCACGACCCGCGCGTGGAGCACCTGCGTGACATCCACCACGTGTCGGAGTTCGACCGCCTGGAGATCCAGCACTTCTTCGAGGTCTACAAGGACCTGGAGCCGGGCAAGTCCGTCGAGGGCGCCGACTGGGTCGGCCGTGCGGACGCCGAGGCCGAGATCGAGCGGTCCTACAAGCGCTTCAAGGACCAGGGCGGTCACTGACCCCCCTGCGGGCGGTCGCCGACCTCCCACTCTTCCGAACGGGCCGCGTCACCCCCAGGGGGTCACGCGGCCCGTTCGTGTGTCCGTACGCATACTGAGGCGTACGGAAGGCAAGAAGGACAACCACACAGACGGGAAAGGCGAGGCTGGAGTTGGTGGCGGACCCGGAAGCGGAAGACCGCAAGCCGCACTCGGACGAGGCGAGGAGTGCTTTCAGCCCGCCCACGGGTGTGGCGCCGCCGGGACCGGCGGCGGCCGACGACGAATCCTCGACGACATCGGAGTTCGCGCTCCCCCAGGGCCTCGACGCACCGCAGGCCGCCGGACCCGAGAACGAGGGCTCGGCGTTCAGCACGCCGCGCACGTACAGCGCCCGGCACGCGCCTCCCGCCTTCACGCCCGCGACCGGTGTCCCCGTGGTCAGCCTGACCAAGGACGCGCCGTGGCAGGACCGCATGCGCACGATGCTGCGCATGCCGGTGACCGAGCGGCCCGCGCCCGAGCCCGTGCACAAGGGGGACGAGTCGGGGCCCGCCGTCCCGCGTGTCCTCGACCTGACCCTGCGCATCGGCGAACTGCTCCTCGCGGGCGGCGAGGGCGCCGAGGACGTGGAGACGGCGATGTTCGCCGTGTGCCGCTCCTACGGCCTCGACCGCTGCGAGCCGACCGTCACCTTCACCCTGCTGTCGATCTCGCACCAGCCGTCGCTGGTCGACGACCCGGTGACGGCGTCCCGGACCGTGCGCCGCCGGGGCACCGACTACACGCGCCTGGCGGCCGTCTACCACCTCGTGGACGATCTGAGCGACCCGGAGACCGCGATCCCGCTGGAGGAGGCCTACCGGCGGCTCGCGGAGATGCGGCGCAACCGGCACCCGTACCCCGGCTGGGTACTGACGGCCTCCGGAGGGCTGCTGGCCGGCGCGGCCTCGGTGCTCGTCGGCGGTGACGCGATCGTGTTCGTCGCCGCCGCGCTCGGCGCGATGCTCGGCGACCGGCTGGCCTGGCTGTGCGCGGGACGCGGACTGCCGGAGTTCTACCAGTTCACGGCTGCCGCGATGCCGCCCGCCGCGATAGGGGTGGCGCTGACCGTGGCGCACGTCGACGTGAAGGCGTCCGCCGTGATCACCGGTGGGCTCTTCGCCCTGCTGCCGGGGCGGGCGCTCGTCGCCGGGGTGCAGGACGGACTGACCGGCTTCTACATCACCGCGTCCGCGCGGCTGCTCGAAGTCATGTACTTCTTCGTCGGCATCGTCGTCGGCGTCCTGGTGGTGCTCTACTTCGGCGTGAAACTGGGCGCGCAGCTCAACCCGGACGCGGCGCTGAACATCTCGGAGCGGCCGCTGCTCCAGATCGCCGCGTCGATGCTGCTGTCGCTCACCTTCGCGATCCTGCTCCAGCAGGAACGATCCACCGTCCTGGCGGTGACCCTCAACGGGGGTGTGGCCTGGTCGGTGTACGGGGCGATGCACTACGCGGGCGGGATATCGCCGGTGGCCTCCACGGCTGTCGCCGCGGGCCTGGTGGGCCTCTTCGGGCAGTTGCTCTCGCGCTACCGGTTCGCTTCCGCGCTGCCCTACACGACGGCCGCGATCGGGCCCCTGCTGCCCGGTTCGGCGACCTACTTCGGACTGCTGTCGATCGCGCAGAACAACGTCGACAAGGGACTGGTGTCGCTCACCAAGGCCGCGGCCCTCGCCATGGCCATCGCGATCGGCGTGAACCTGGGTTCGGAGATCTCGCGGCTGTTCCTGCGGCTGCCGGGCGGCTCCGCCGGCGGGCGGCGGGCCGCCAAGCGGACACGCGGGTTCTGAGGGCAGGTCCCGGCACCCCCCGGTCCAGGGAGCGCGGGGGTGCCTCAGTTCTGCGCGGGGCCCTGGCCGTACGGGTACTGGTCGGCGTCGTACTGAGGGCGGGGGTGGCCCTGGGGATGCTGCTGGGGGTGGGCCTGGCCCTGGTCGTAGCCCTGCTGGTAGCCCTGGTCGTACTGCTGCTGGTCGTAGCCGTAGCCCGCGTCCGAGCCGTACGGCTGCTGGGGCTGGGGCTGCTGGTACGGCTGCTGGGGCTGTCGGGGCTGGTGCTGGGACGGCTGCGGGTGCTGGGGCTGCTGGTACTGCTGCTGAGCCGGGTACGGGTCACCCTGGCGGCCGTAGCCCTGCCCCGGGTTCCCGTAGGGCGTGCCCTGACCCTGGTTTCCGTACGACTGGTCCTGGCCCTGGTGGCCGTACGACTGGTCCTGGCCCTGATGGCCGTACGACTGGTCCTGGCCCTGATGGCCGTACGACTGACCGTGGCCCTGGTCGCCGTACGGACGGGCCTGGTTCCGGCCGCCGTACGGGGAGTCCTGGCCCTCGTGGACCGGCGGCACGCGCAGCGGCCTGGTCGCGTCGTCCATGGCGGGCGCGGCGGGGCGGGTGCGGGCGGCCTCGGACGGGGCCGGGAAGGGCTCCTGGAAGTCCTGGAACTCCTGCTGTTCCTCGGGCCGCTGCGGCGGGTTCTTCTTGGCCTGGGAACGGGCGCGCAGGAACTCGACGATGATCGGGACGACCGAGACGAGCACGATCAGGATCAGGATCAGTTCGATGTGCTTGTTGACGAACTCGATCTTGCCGAGCCAGGAGCCGAGCAGCGTGACGCCCGCGCCCCATAGGACGCCGCCGATCACGTTGAAGGTGAAGAACGGGCGGTACCGCATGCCGCTGACGCCCGCGATGATCGGCGTGAACGTGCGCACGACGGGCACGAAGCGGGCCAGCACCAGGGACTTGGGGCCGTATTTCTCGAAGAACTCGTTGGCCTTCACCACGTTCTCCTGCTTGAACAGGCGGGAGTTCGGGCGGGTGAACAGCGAGGGACCGACCTTCTTGCCGAAGAGGTAGCCCGCCTGGTCGCCGAGGATCGCCGCGAGACAGATCAGCGGGACCGCCGCCCACAGCGGGAAGTCCATGGCGCCCGTGGCGATCAGCAGACCGCAGGTGAACAGCAGCGAGTCACCCGGCAGGAAGAAGCCGATGAGCAGGCCGGACTCGGCGAAGACCACCAGCAGCAGGCCCCAGATGCCGAAATTGTCCAGGAGCGTGTTCGGATCCAGCCAGCTGGGACCGAGGGCAAGCGTCATCACGGGTCCGGGCTCCTGAGGGGTGAAGGGAGGTACGGCGGTCCTGTACGGCCGGCCAAAGCTATCAACGCAATGTGTCGACGCCAGGTTCCACCCGTGACTCCAGGATGCACTGTGCGACGACCGGGACAAAGCTGTGGACCATGGGCATCGATGAATACGGCGGCGGCCAGAGTCCCCACGCGGACGTCCTGGTCGTGACGACGAACGACGTTCCCGGCCATCGCGTCGAGCAGGTCATCGGCGAGGTATTCGGCCTCACGGTCCGCTCACGCCATCTGGGCAGCCAGATCGGCGCGGGCCTGAAGTCCATGATCGGCGGTGAGCTCAAGGGACTCACCAAAACACTGGTGGAGACCCGGAACCAGGCCATGGAGCGGCTCGTCGAGCAGGCACGCTCGCGTGGTGCCAACGGCGTGCTCATGTTCCGCTTCGACGTCTCCGAGGCGGCGGACGTGGGCACGGAGGTCTGCGCCTACGGCACGGCCGTGGTCCTGGTGAAGGAGTAGGCACGGCCCGCGACGCCCGGCAGCGGTCGGGGGCACGCGTCGGCAATGGGTCCATCGGTAACGGCGTGCATCGGTAAGGACGTGCACCGGTAAGGACGTGCACCGGTAAGGGGCGCCCGCAGGGGCGGGCGCCCCTTACCGATCAGGCTTCCCCGGGGTGCCGGGCGGCGTTCGCCGTGATCGCGTCCCTCAGGTGTTCGGCCAGTCCCGGCCGCATGGAGTCGTAGAACGCCTTGAACCGTTCGTCCGCGACGTACATCTCACCGAGTCCCCGGTGGATCTCGTACGTGCAGGTGTAGAACCACCGGGTGATGTGCTGCCGGTGTTCCTCGGCCATGTCCATGGCCCGCGCGCCGTCCGGCCGCTCCCCGTCCGCCATCAGGGCGTCGTACCCCTCGCCCCAGGAGGCCACCTCGGCCTGCATGCGCTTCCAGTCGTCCTTGGTGTAGCCGGCGGTGCGGCGCTGCGACTCGGCGTACGTCTCCGTGCCGCCCCAGCGGCGTTCGGCCTCCTCCGCGTGCTCCTCGGGGTCCTTGTCGCCGAAGACCTCGAACTTCTCCTCGGGCGTGAGGTTGATGCCCATCGTGCGTGCCTCCATGGCGTGCTCCACGGCCGCGGCCATCTTCTGCAGCTTCTCGATCCGGGCGGTCAGCAACTCGTGCTGGCGGCGCAGATGCGCGCGCGGGTCCGCTTCCGGGTCGTCGAGCAGGGCGGCGACCTCGTCGAGCGGGAAGCCGAGCTCCCGGTAGAACAGGATCTGCTGCAGTCGGTCGAGATCGGCGTCGCCATAGCGCCGGTGGCCCGCGTGACTGCGTTCGCCCGGCGCGAGCAGACCGATCTCGTCGTAGTGGTGCAGCGTGCGCACCGTGACTCCGGCGAATCCGGCGACCTGGCCCACTGAGTAGCCCACTTTCCGCTCCTTCCTCGGTACGCCCTTCACGATGGGGCCTGACGTGACGTGAGGTGCAAGCCCGAAGTGCCGGGTCCGGCCGGGCCGGTGGCGACGCTCGGGATGTTATGTCCGATTCGCACGCTTAGGGTGAGCCCGTGACCCACGAAGCGGCTCCCCCGGGACCGGCCCCCACCCGGGTGACGCCCGCACGGACGCTGCTGCCGCTGTTCCTTCCCGCCGTGGTCGTCGGCGCGGTCTCGAGCCTGCTGATCGTGGGCGTGAGCAAGCTCGCCGACCAGCTCAAGGACGTGCTGTGGACGGATCTGCCGGACGCGCTCGGCATCGGCGGATACTCCTCGCTCTGGATGATCGTCATGCTGACCACCACCGGCGTCCTGGTCGGTCTGGTGGTGTGGAAGGCGCCGGGGCACGCGGGACCCGATCCGGCCACGGTGGGGCTCCAGGCGGAGCCGATGGCCCCCTACATCCTTCCCGGGCTGCTGGTGGCGGCCGCGCTGATGCTGGCGGGCGGTCCGAGCCTCGGCCCCGAGAACCCGATCATCGCCACCAATGTCGCGCTGGCGTTCTGGGCGGGCCGCCGGTTCGCGCCCGCGGCACCCGGCGAGCTGTGGGTGATGCTGGCGGAGGCGGGCACCATCGGCGCCCTGTTCGGTACGCCCGTCGCGGCGGCGCTGGTCATCTCCGAGGCGCTCGCCGGCAGGCAGGTGCGGGGCATGCTGTGGGACAACCTCTTCGCGCCGCTGACGGCCGCCTCGGTGGGCTCGATCACGACGTCGCTGCTGGGGCACGCGAGTTTCGACCTGGGTCTGCCCCCGCTCGGGAGCCCGGGCTGGACCGATGTGCTGTCCGCGCTGATGGTCGCGTCCGCCGCGGCGGTGCTCGGCATGGCCGGGGTCTACGCCTTCCCTTACGTCCACAAGGCCTTCGGCCTTTTGCGCCATCCCATGGCGGCCCTCCCCGTCGGCGGGCTCGTCCTCGGCCTGCTGGGCTGTCTGGGCGGACCGCTGACACTGTTCAAGGGCCTGGACCAGGTCGCCGAGATCGCCCATGACCCGGCCGGCTGGTCGGCGGGCCGGTTCGCCCCTGATGGCCGTGGTGAAGCTGGCCGCGCTCGTCGTCGCGGCGTCCTGCGGCTTCCGCGGCGGCCGGATCTTCCCCGCCGTCTTCGTCGGCGCCTCGTTGGGTCTGTGCGCCCACGCTCTGGTGCCGGCGGTCGAGCCGTCGCTGGGACTGGCCGCGGGGGTTCTGGGCACGCTTCTCGCGACCACCCGGCAGGGCTGGGTGAGCCTGTTCACGGCCGCCGCCCTGGTGACCTCGCCGTCGATCATCGCCCTGCTCTGCATCGCCTCCCTGCCCGCCTGGCTGCTGGTGACCGGCCGCCCGCAGATGCAACTGCGCAAGGACGGAAGCGCGGTCCGGTGAACCGCCGGGGCGCCCTCATCCGATGAAGAAATGGGACGCCCGTCCCGCAGACCGTTGGGAGAAGCCCGTGCCGCTCCACCAGGGCCAGCAGAAGCCCGATGCCCATCCCCACTCCGTCAACCCCTTCTACGGCGAGGCCAACCCGGTCAGCGGCATGGTCGAGGCACCGCCCAAGCATCGGCTCCCGGACGGCCCGCTGCCGCCGACGACCGCGCTCCAGCTCGTCCACGACGAGCTCATGCTGGACGGGAACTCCCGGCTCAACCTCGCCACCTTCGTCACCACCTGGATGGAACCCCAGGCGGGCATGCTGATGGCGGAGTGCCGGGACAAGAACATGATCGACAAGGACGAGTACCCCCGGACGGCCGAACTGGAGCGGCGCTGTGTGTCGATGCTCGCCGCCCTGTGGAACGCGCCGGACCCGTCGGTCGCGGTGGGCTGTTCCACGACCGGGTCGAGCGAGGCGTGCATGCTCGCCGGCATGGCCCTGAAGCGGCGCTGGACCCTGCGCAACGCGGACCGCTACCCGGGCGTCCGGCCCAACCTCGTCATGGGCGTGAACGTCCAGGTGTGCTGGGAGAAGTTCTGCAACTTCTGGGAGGTCGAGGCCCGCCAGATCCCCATGGAGGGCGACCGGTTCCACCTCGACCCCGAGGCGGCGGCCGCGCTGTGCGACGAGAACACGATCGGGGTCGTCGGCATCCTGGGCTCCACCTTCGACGGGTCCTACGAACCGATCGAGGAGCTGTGCGCGGCGCTGGACCGGCTCCAGGAGCGCACCGGACTCGACATCCCGGTCCATGTCGACGGCGCGTCCGGCGCGATGATCGCGCCGTTCCTGGACGAGGACCTGGTCTGGGACTTCCGGCTGCCGAGGGTGTCGTCGATCAACACGTCGGGCCACAAGTACGGCCTGGTCTACCCCGGCGTCGGCTGGGCGCTGTGGCGGAGTGCGGCCGAGCTGCCGGAGGAACTGGTCTTCCGGGTGAACTATCTGGGCGGCGACATGCCGACCTTCGCGCTCAACTTCTCCCGCCCCGGCGCGCAGGTCGTCGCGCAGTACTACACCTTCCTGCGGCTGGGCCGGGAGGGCTACCGGGCCGTGCAGCAGACGACCCGGGACGTGGCGCGCTCCCTCGCCGAACGGGTGGACTGCCTGGGCGACTTCCGGCTCCTCACCCGAGGGGACGAACTGCCGGTGTTCGCCTTCACGACGGCGCCCGAGGTGAAGGCGTTCGACGTGTTCGACGTGTCCCGGAGAATGCGCGAGAAGGGCTGGCTGCTGCCCGCGTACACCTTCCCCGAGAACCGCGAGGACCTGTCCGTGCTGCGCGTGGTGTGCCGCAACGGCTTCTCGTCCGACCTCGCCGACCTCTTCATCGAGGACCTGACCCGGCTGCTGCCCGAACTGCGCCGCCAGACCCACCCGCTGACCCACGACAAGGAGGCGGAGACGAGTTTCCACCACTGAGGCCCGGCCCGGATCGCCCTCCGGGGCAGCCGGCTCCGGGCCGGGCCACCCGGGGCCGGAGTGCCCCGGGCAGCCCGATGGTCCAGTAGCCCGGCGGCCCAGCGGGCCGGCCTCGTGGCCTTTGCGTCAGCGGCTCAGGCGGGCGAAGCGCCGTACCGCCAGGGGGAAGAAGACCGCGAGCAGGGCCAGGGGCCACAGGATCGCGGGGCCGATGTGGCCCGGCTCACCGCCCGGTCCGCCGAGCAGTTCACGGACGGCCGTCGCCGTCTGGGACATGGGGTTCCAGCCGACCACCGTGCCCAGCCAGCCGGGCATGGAGTCGGGGGAGGCGAAGACGTTGGACAGGAAGCCGACGGGCCAGACCAGGATCTGCACAGCCTGCACCAGCTCCGGCTTCCCGGCCACCATCGCCAGATGGATGCCGATCCACAGCATGGCGAAGCGGAGGAGCAGGAGCAGTCCCATCGCTCCGAGGAACGTGCCGGGGGTGGTGTCGGGGCGCCAGCCGAGCGCGTACCCGACCCCGGTCAGCACGGCCAGGCTCACCGCCGACTGGACCATGTCGGCGGCCGAACGGCCCACGAGGACGGCCCCGTTGGCCATCGGAAGGGAGCGGAAGCGGTCGATGACGCCCTTGCCGAGGTCCTGGGTGACGGCCAGCATCGTGCCCTCCAGGCCGAAGGCCATGGTCAGGGCGAGCATGCCCGGCACTAGGTAGTCGACGTAGTCGCCCTCGACGTCCCGGCCGCCACCGACCAGATAGGCGAACATCAGGAGCAGCATCACGGGGAAGACCAGACCGACCGCCGCCTGGACGGGCTGCCGTGCCCAGCGGGCGAATTCACGGCGGGTCATCGTCCAGCAGTCGGAGAACAGCCGGGCTCCCGCGCCGGGTTCGCGCGGCCCACCGGGCCCTCCCGGCTGCCCGGATGCCCGGTCGTTCCCGTCGCGGACGGTGTCGTACGTCGTGCTCACACGGCCCCCTTGGTTCGCGATGTCTCCCCGGTGAGGTGCAAGAACACCTCGTCCAGCGTCGGGCGCCGCAGCGCGATGTCCTCCGCCTCGATCCCGGCCTCCTCCAGTGCGCGTACGGCCGCGGCGAGGGCCGCCATGCGGTCGGTGACGGGAGCGCTGAGCAGTCGGCGGTCCGCGTCGACCGAGACCCCCTCCCCCGCGAACGGCAACAGGGCCACGGCGGCGCCCAGCAGGCCCGCGTCGCGCAGCACCACGTCGATGCGGTCGCCGCCCGTCCGGGACTTCAGCTGGTCGGCCGTGCCGTCCGCGACGAGCCGTCCGCGGTCGACGACCGAGATGCGGTCGGCGAGCTGGTCCGCCTCCTCCAGGTACTGGGTGGTGAGCAGCACCGTCGTGCCGTCGCCCGCCAGGGAGCGCACCGCCGCCCACACCTCCGCCCGGCCGCGCGGGTCGAGCCCGGTCGTCGGCTCGTCCAGGAACAGGACCTCGGGGTCGGTGATGAGCGACGCGGCCAGGTCCAGGCGACGGCGCATGCCGCCGCTGTACGCGCGGACCGCCTTGCGGCCGGTGTCCGCGAGGCCGAAGCGCTCCAGGAGTTCGTCGGCCCGTGCCCGCGCGGCGCGGGAGCCCAGGTGGTGAAGGCGTCCGAACATCTCCAGGTTCTGCCGGCCGCCGAGCTCCTCGTCGAGCGCGGCGTGCTGGCCGAGCAGCCCGATGCGCGACCGCACCCGTCGGGCCTCGCGCACCACGTCGTGCCCGGCGACCTCCACCCGGCCGCCGTCCGGGCGCAGCAGCGTCGACAGGACCCTGACCAGGGTCGTCTTGCCCGCGCCGTTGGGGCCGAGCACCCCGTGCACCGTTCCGCGCCCGACCAGCAGGTCGAGTCCGTCCAGTGCGTGATGGTCCCCGTACCGCTTGCGTACGCCTTCGACGACGATCGCCCCGGTCATCCCGCTCCCTTCGCCCCGGCCCGCTTCCGAGCCGGTCTCCAGTCGGTCCTCCATGCCAGTAATCAAACTTGACTACCGACTCACGCCAACGGAGGGTAAGCCCGGCCGGGGCATTAGTCAAACTTGATGAGTGGAGATGCCGGCGCGGGTCAGCGCGCGTCCTCCGGGTGCCGCTCCCCCGTCGCGTACGGGTTCTCCTGGTCGTCGCGGAGGACCCCGACGAAGGGTTTGCCCTCTCCGGCGAAGGTGTAGGCGCCCCCCTCGACACGGGCGATCAGGCCCCGTGTCCACGCCGCGTCGGCGTCGGCAGAGTGGACCCAGAGGTCCATGATCTCGCCGATGTGCCCGAGCTGGGCGGGGCCGTCCTCGGGCACGTAGTGCTCGGTGACGGCCGTACGCCACTGCTCGATCCCGCGGATCCGCTCCTTCAGCAGGGCCACCGCCTCGTCCCTCGGCAGGTCGACGATGAAGCCGATGCCCGCCGAGCGGACGTCCATCTTCTGGTCGTACGACGTCAGGGACTCCCGCAGCAGCGCCAGGTACTCCTCGGTCCCCGCCTCCGTGATCTCGTACTCGGTGCGCGGCGGCCCCCCGGCGGTGGACGGCGCGATCTCGTGGGCGCGCAGCAGTCCCTGCTTGGCCATCTGCTTGAGCGCGTGGTAGATCGAGCCGGGCTTGGCGTTGGACCACTCGTGGGCGCCCCAGTACTCCAGGTCGTTGCGCACCTGATAGCCGTGGGCCCGCCCGTGCTGACGGACCGCGCCGAGCACGAGGAGACGGATCGCTGACATGCCGTCCAGCCTAGGGGTGCCGCGGTCAGCCCCAGGTGGAGCCCTGCTCCAGTGCCACGAGTTCGAAGGCCGTCTTGCCGTCCAGGGACTCGCGGATGATGTCCGCGTGTCCGGCGTGCCGGGCCGTCTCGCGGATCAGGTGGAGGGCCACCCAGCGCATCGAGACCCGGCCCTCGGGCGGGAACCAGGGGTCCGGCGGAAGCGCGAAGGTGTCGTCGAGGCTCGGCACCGAGCGCAGGAAGGCCTCCGTCTCGGCGGCGACCTTCTCCCAGTGGGCGAGCTGCGAGGCGACCGTCTCGCCGTCGGTGAGGACGAAGCACTCGTGCCAGTTCGACTCGTCCCGCTGCACGGCCGGCGGCTCACCCTTGGCCCGCGCGATCCAGCCCTGCTCGACCTCGGCGACATGCTTGAGCAGTCCGCCCAGGGACAGTTCACTGGCGCTCGGCCGGCTCGTGGCCTGCTCCTCCGTCAGCCCGAGGAGCGACCGGCGGATGCCGCCGCGCTGCTCCTCGATGAACGCGAGCAGCGCCCCGCACTCGTCGCCCCGCTCTTCCGCTCGCACATGCGTGACCATGACCGGCCGCCTTTCATCGGGTCCTTCCGACTGACACCGACGACGCTACGGACCCTTGCGGTCAGTTCCTGTCCGCAAGGGTCCGGGCGCGCTGAACGATCACGCGAAGGCGGCTCAGAAGGGGAAGCGGCTCCGCCCGTGCTGCACCGAGATCCACTTCGTCGTGGTGAAGGAGTCGACCGTCGTCTCGCCGTTCAGGCGGCCGATGCCGGAGTGCTTCTCGCCGCCGAAGGGGACGAGGGGCTCGTCGTGGACGGTGCCGTCGTTGACGTGGAACATGCCGGTGTCGATCTGCTTGGCGAAGTTCACGCCGCGCTCGATGTCAGCCGTGTGGACGGCGCCCGAGAGGCCGTACGGGGTGTCGTTGACGATCCGGACCGCCTCCTCCTCGCCGTCGAACGGGACGAGGAAGACGACCGGGCCGAAGACCTCCTGGCGCAGCAGGTCCGAGCCGGCGGGGACACCGGTCAGGACGGAGGGCTCGACCAGGTTGTCCGTGGTGGTGCCGTGGACCAGGGCGCTGGCGCCCTCGGTGATCGCCTGCTCGACGACGCCCGCCAGCGCGTCCGCCTGGGAGGAGTTGATGACCGGGCCGATGACCGTCTGCGGGTCCCTCGGGTCGCCGGTCTTCAGGGTCCTGACCTTGGCGACGAACTTCTCGGTGAACTCGGCCTCGATCGAGCGGTCCACGAGGACGCGGTTGGCTGCCATGCAGACCTGGCCCTGGTGGACGAAACGGCTGAAGACCGCCGCGTCGACCGCGTAGTCGATGTCCGCGTCCTCCAGGACCACCAGGGCGCTGTTGCCGCCCAGTTCGAGCACCGAGCGCTTGAAGTTCGCGGCGCAGACCGTGGCGACGTGCCGGCCGACCTTGTCGGAGCCGGTGAAGGAGATGACCTTCGGGACCGGGTGCTCGATGAAGGCGTCGCCGATCTCGGCGATGTCGGTGATGACGACGTTGAGGAGACCGCCGGGCAGGCCCGCCTCCTCGAAGATCTTCGCGACCAGCGAGCCGCCGGCGATCGGGGTGTTCTGGTGCGGCTTCAGGACCACGCCGTTGCCGAGCGCGAGCGCGGGGGCGACGGACTTGACCGACAGCAGGAAGGGGAAGTTGAAGGGGCTGATGACGCCGACGACACCGACCGGGACGCGGTAGAGGCGGTTCTCCTTGCCGTCGACCGGCGAGGGGATGATCTTCCCCTCGGGGCGCAGCGCGAGCTGGACCGACTCGCGCAGGAACTCCCGGACGAGGTGCAGCTCGAAGGCCGCCTTGAGACGGGTGCCGCCGAGCTCGGCGATGATCACATCGGTGATCTCCGCCTCGCGCTCGTCGATGACGGCGAGCGCCTTCTCGAAGACCGCGCGGCGCGCGTACGCGTTCGTCGCGCCCCACTTCTTCTGGGCGCGCTCGGCGGCACGGTAGGCGTCATCGACCTCTTCGACCGTGGCTATCGTGATCGACGCCAGCTTCTCGCCGTCGTACGGGTTGAAATCGATGATGTCCCAGGAGCCCGTTCCCGGGCGCCACTCGCCGTCGATGTACTGCTGGGCCAGGTCGGTGAAGTAGGACGACATGTGCTCCCTCAATCCCTGTGCTGCCGAGGCAGTCCTTGGCCCGGGTCAGCAGACATCCGATCACGGTCTGATCACATGTCATCGTACTTGTGTTTCAAGGGAGTTGAGGGAGACCGGAGAAGTCCGTGGCCACTCCCGGGTCTCGGGGAGTCAGGAGAGCTGGAGCAGCCCGCGCAGCAGATCACGGCTCTCGTCCGGCCCGGGGCTGTCCTGCTGGAGCTGCTTGAGCGCGCCCTCGTACTGGTTGACGTCCTCGCGCTTGTCCAGATAGAGCGCGCTGGTGAGCTGCTCCAGATAGACGACGTCCGACAGATCGGACTCGGGGAAGCTCAGGATGGTGAACGCGCCGCTCTCGCCCGAGTGTCCGCCGAAGCTGAACGGCATGACCTGGAGCCGCACGTTGGGCCGCTCGGAGACGTCGATCAGGTGCTGGAGCTGTCCGCGCATCACCTCGCGGTCGCCGTACGGGCGGCGCAGCGCGGCCTCGTCGAGGACGATGTGGAACTCGGGGGCGTTCTCGGAGACGAGGTACTTCTGGCGCTCCAGCCGCAGGGCCACGCGCCGGTCCACGTCGGCGGCGGAGGCGCCCTTCATCCCGCGCCGGACGACGGCGTGCGCGTACGCCTCGGTCTGGAGCAGGCCGTGCACGAACTGCACCTCGTACACCCGGATCAGGTGGGCCGCGCCCTCCAGACCGACATAGGTGGGGAACCAGCTCGGCAGGACGTCGGAGTAACTGTGCCACCAGCCCGCGACGTTGGCCTCCTTGGCGAGCGAGACCAGGGAGGTGCGCTCGGCCTCGTCCGTGATGCCGTAGAGCGTCAGCAGGTCCTCGACGTCCCGGGTCTTGAAGCTCACCCTTCCCAACTCCATACGGCTGATCTTCGATTCGGAGGCGCGGATCGAGTAGCCGGCCGCTTCACGGGTGATGCCACGCGCCTCACGCAGGCGCCGCAGATGTGACCCCAGCAGCATGCGCCGCACCACCGAGCCGCTCGACTCACCAGCGCTCACGTTCGTCAGCCTCCCCAACCGTCTTCCAGACGCCGCAGTCTGCCACTAAAACACTTCAAGCAGTACTCGTTCAGTTACGGAAACGGAAAGCGGCCAAAGCAGAGGCACAGGAAAGGATCAGTGAAGCGACGAGAACTGAGAATAAGGTGAAGGAAGAAATGAGCAAGAAGTAGGAGAGGAAGGTCCAATTCGGGCGCGTGCACGTGCATCTGCCCTTGCATCTGCTGTACGCATTCGGAACCATGGTCCCCGCGCCACCGCTGCATCGCAACGACCGCGAACACCCGGGAGTGCCTCGCATGGGGACGAATGGATCGACCATGCTCGAACCCTTACGGCAGGGACTTCCGCCTCTCGATCCCGCGGCCGTGTCCAGCGCCGCCTCGTGCGCCTTGCCCGCCCGCTACGAAGCGGTGCGCGAGGCCCGGCAGTTCACCCGCGGAACGTTGGACCAGTGGGAGATCGGCGACCGTTTCGACGATGTCTGTCTGGTCGTCTCCGAGCTCGTCACCAACGCCCTGCGGCACGCGCTGCCCGCGGACACGCCTCGCAAGGACGACCAAGGGCCGCCCGTACGGCTGCACTTGATGAGGTGGACCTCACGACTGGTGTGCGCGGTGCGCGACCCCAGCCACGAGAGTCCGGTCGCCGGCGACTCGGACGACTTCGCGGCGGAGTCGGGGCGCGGCCTCTTCCTGGTCGACTCGTTCTCGGACAGCTGGGGCTGGCACCCGCTCGCCGGAACGCTCAGCGGCAAGGTCGTATGGGCGCTGTTCCGGCTGGGAGCGCAGCCGGACACGACCGGGCTCTCCCCCGAATAGCAACCGCGGCGCCTTTTGGCGCCGCGGTTCTACGCGCGTTACGGAACGCAGAGTGAGGTTCACCCTCGGTTTACGCCGCCCGTACCCTCGCTCGTCGGCCTCCCGTGACCCATCCGTTCGGGACGGCTCATCTCGGGACAGCTCGGTTCGGGACAGCTCGGGATCACGGCCGTCAGCCCGCGATCAGGTGGTCGAACTCGCCGTCCTTGATGCCCAGGAGCATGGCTTCGATCTCGGCGCGCGTGTAGACGAGCGCGGGCCCCTCGGGGAACCGCGAGTTCCGCACGGCCACGTCACCGCCGGGCAGCCGCGCGAACTCCACGCAGGAACCCTGTGAGTTGCTGTGCCGGCTCTTCTGCCAGGCGACGCCGTCGAGCTCGGTGGCGGCCATGCCGTTGTACACGAATTCAGCCATACCGTCGTACACGTCATCCACGTCGAACACGTCGTGGTCCACAGGTCGCTCCCCGGTCGTGCAGTGGCTGAGGTGGCCATAGATGCAGTAGTCAACTGACTCGGATCATAGCTCTGTTCATGTGCAGATGCATGGGCAGATGCACGTGCACGCGGGGTGGTCCTGCGGTTACAGCTTTTACCGGCCCTTGACTACCGGTTGTCGTACGCCTGACTACGGTCCGCACCTCACCGGAGTGCGGTGCGGGCCCACATCCGGTCCAGCGCATTCCCCGGAGATCGCGTCACATGCGACCACCGGCCCCCCGTCCATGATCTACCGCGCCATCATCTGTGCGGGATCGTCCGGATCGGATCCCACGTGTATTAGGAAGAGACGCGTACCGCGCCCTTCCTGTTCCAATGTTCAGGTAATGGTCCAGTCCGCGAGCCGCCGCGCGTTCCCGTCGGCCCGGCGGACGGCCGGCATCCGCGCGGGCTCGACGGCGAGAACGCGCACGTCGACGGTGCCGGAGAGGTTCGCGTCGGGGCGCGGGACGGCGTCGGCGTGTATCGGTGCCCGACCTCGGCGGAAACTCCCGGACCCCGGCATCCGCCACCGCGCGAGCGGTACGGGCCCGGCGAGCGGGCACCGCGCGAGCGGTCGGGGCCTGGAGCGCGCACCGCGCGAGCCGTCCCGGCCCGGCGAGCGCCCGCCGGACCAGGGCGGGCGGATGCGGCGGGAACCGGGCGGCGCGCATGGTGGCCGGGTTCCCGGAGGGGGTCCCGGGTCCTCCTGATAGCTTGCTGCGATCGTCCGGGCGACCCGCATCCATCCCACCCTTGGGGGCTTCAGTGACTACGGCGACCTTCCCGTCCCGCCACGCGCGTATCGCGGCCGCGGCCGCGGGACTGGCGGCGGCGGCCGTGCTGACCGGCTGCAGCAGCGGAAGCGACGACTCCGGGGAGCCGTCGGCGACCCCGAGCGCCTCCGCGACGGACGGCGCCGGTACGGGCGGCGGTTCCGGGAGCACGTCCGCGGCGAGCGGCAAGCTCCAGGGGAGCTGGCTCACGACCGCGGACGGCAAGGCCGTGGTGCTCATGATCAACGGCAAGCAGGCCGGCCTCTTCGCGACGGGCGGCACGGTGTGCAGCGGCACCTCGTCCGACGAGGCGAGCATGCAGATGATCCGCCTGGCCTGCACGGACGGCAGCAAGAAGCGCGCCGTCGGCATGGTCGACTCCGTCAGCGGTACGACGCTGACGGTCACCTGGCAGGGCGGCGTCGGCAAGGAGACGTACACCAAGAGCCAGGGCGGAAAGCTGCCCACGGGTCTGCCGACGGCGAGCCTCGGTTCCTGACCGCCGGGTCAGCCGCGATCACTCGGCCGCCGACCCCCGGGATAGCGTCGGCCATCCCGACAAGGTGGGAACGTCCGCGGACAATATCGGGCGATACCGGTCCCGTGCGGGTGAACGACGAGGGGTGCGCAACCTCGGTGGACCCGGGTGGGTGATGATCCATGCACATCGTCACGACTCCCAGGGGAACCCATGCGCGCTCTGCCCATCGCCGTCACCGTCCTCGCGGCGGCCCTCGCCCTGACCTCATGCGACGGCGGCTCCGGCAGTACCGGCAGTTCCGAGAAGTCCGGTGCCACGGCCGGCTCGGCGAAGAAGGCGACCGTCGCGGCCTGCGCGATCGGTGACACCGCGATCCAGGTCGGCCCCGCGAACGCCGCCACGGCCGCCGGGGACACGGGCAACATCCCCGTCACCCTCACGAACAAGGGCGCCGGGTGCGCCCTCAAGGGCTTCCCCGGACTCACCGTGGAAGCGGGCGGCACCTCCGCGGACATCGAAGGGGACGAGTCCGCGGCGCCGGAGCCGCTGACCCTCGCCAAGGGCGACACCGCGACCTTCACCATCACGTACGTACGAGGCGCGGAGGGCGACGCCAAGACCCTCGCCGCGAAGACGCTGAAGATCGCCCTGCCCGGCGCCGACACCACGCAGAGCTTCCCGTGGTCGTACGGCCCGGTCGCCGGGAAGGGTTCGGCGAGCGAGCCGAACGCCTCCGTGACGCCGTTCCAGCACGCGGGCGACTGACGTACGCACGCCTTGGCAGGCACCTGCCGACGACCGTCTCCCCCGCGCGGGAGGACGCGCCCCGCGGACGACCTCGGCCGTACGCGGGAGCGCGCGGCCCCGCCGACCACCTGCCGTACGCGGGAGCGCGCGGCCTCGTCGGCGGCCATGACTGGGCCCTAAGGGAGCGGGCGTCTGCCCTGGACCTGGGCACGGTCAGCTGCCGCGTAGCCCTCGTGCCATCCGGCCTCGTCGGTGATCCCGCGCATCCGGGTCGTCCGTGTCTCCGGGAACATCTGGTCCAGGTGTTCCGTGACGGCCACGTCACGGGCCGCCAGGACCGGCAGCAGCGCCCCCTCCGCCTCCGCGGCAGTCACCTGCTCCTCGGCGACCGCCGCGAGCCGGTCGCCGATCCGGTGCGCGTACGCGGCCAGGAACGACTGCCGGAAGGTCTTCGTACGCTTGCGGCCGCCCGCCCGCTGCGCCGCCTCCGCCTTCGTCATCGCCGCCGTGGCCTGCACGAGGAGCGAGGTGTAGAGGAGCTCGACCGCCTCCAGGTCGGGTTCGAAGCCGACGACGGTCGAGAAGCAGAGGTCGTCGTTCCACACGGCCCGGCACCGGTTCGCCCCCGCGACGGCGTCAAGGAGCACCGCCTTGGCCGTCTCGTACGGCGACTCGACGCCGATACGGCAGGCGCCCGGCGCGTCCTTCGTGTGGGTCCGGGCCGCGAGCAGCGCCTCGTCGATGGTGTGCCGCGCCATCAGCTCCTGCGCCTTGGCGCTCAGTGCCTCCGCCTCCTCCGGGAACCCGGTCGCCTCCGCCTTCGCGAGGAGGGCGCGGATGCGGGTGAGCATGCGGGTCTCCTGCGGGGCACCGGCCGTCACCGGCGCCCGGGGCGGGTCCAGCGGCTCGATGGAGGGCAGGCGCAGCAGCAGACGGTAGAGCTCCAGGGTCGCGGTGGCGCGCGAGAAGCGGTCGGTCCGGACCTCGTGGGGTTCGGCCCCCAGCTCGTCGAGCTGGGCCGCCCAACGTGCGCCCCGGGGCTCGCGATCGCCCTCCCGCTCCTTGAGGATCGAGATGATCACCAGGTGTACGTGTACGTCGTCCAGGTCGCGTCGCACGATCCGTACGACATCGGCGGGCTGCCAACCACGCCGCCAGGCCGCCGCGACGAACTCCTCACCGCGCCGGGCGAGTTCGGCGTCGGAGGCCGGATCGGCGGCGAGCGTGGAGGCTCCGGTGTCGAGTGCCGTGTCGGTGTCGGCGTAGAGGGCTGCCGCGAAGGCGCGCTCCACGGTGCTGGACGTACTCATCCCACGATCGTGTCACGGGCGGACCGGGGGCCGGTGTCCGCCTCGGCGTCGCGGCCGCCGACTCGTCCACACCCTGTGGACAGTGAGTCGGCCGTCGGCATCGAGGCCGCCGGAAACAGCGCGGGAGCCGGACCCGTCAACTGTCAACTTCGGGTTGACAGTCCTGGACTGTCAACCTACCGTTGACACATGACGACGAACTCTCCCGGCAAGGCATCCGTGCGTCTCGACGACCTCATCGAGGCCATCAAGAAGGTGCACAGCGACGCGCTCGACCAGCTCCAGGACGCTGTGATCGCGGCGGACCACCTGGGCGAGGTGGCCGACCATCTGATCGGGCACTTCGTGGACCAGGCACGGCGTTCCGGGGCGTCCTGGACGGACATCGGCAGGAGCATGGGCGTCACCCGGCAGGCCGCGCAGAAGCGGTTCGTGCCCAAGGCGGAGGCCGACCTCGACCCCAGTCAGGGCTTCGGGCGCTACACCGAGCGGGCCCGGAAGGTCGTCATGGTCGCGCACGAGGAGTGCAAGGCCCTGGGCGGGACCGAGGGACTGCCCGAGCACCTCGTCCTCGGCCTGCTCAGCGAGCCCGACGCGCTCGGCGCCCGGGCCGTCACCGCGCAGGGAGTCTCCTTGGACGCCGTCCGCGAGGCGGCCGTCGCCGCACTCCCGCCGGCCGCCGACGAGGTCCCCGAACTGGTCCCGTACGGACCGGCCGCCAAGAAGGTCCTGGAGCTCACGTTCCGCGAGGCCCTCCGCCTCGGCCACAACTACGTCGGCACCGAGCACATCCTGCTCGCGCTGCTGGAGTTCGAGAACGGCGAGGGCGTGCTCAACCGGGCGGGCGTCGACAAGACGGCGGCCGAAGCGCACATCGGACGCCTGATCACGGAGCTGGTGAAGGAGAAGACGGAGACGGAGGCGGAGGCGGCGGCCGAGGCGGCGGCGAAGGCGGAGGGCGCGTCCTAGGGCGGACACGGCGTTGCGGACACGGCCTGGGGGCAGCCGTCGGAGCGCCGCCCGGAGGGGATGCCCGACCAGCAGCCACGGCAACGCCGGCCGAAAGGCACGACGCGGTCCCGGGGCTGACCGGAGGGGGCGCCCGCGTCGTCGGCGGCGGTGCCGGAACGGCCTGGTCGAGACGGCCCGGTCGAAGGGCCTGGTCGAGATGGCCTGGTCGAAGTGCCCGGTCGAAGCGGCTGGGGGAGACGGCTGGTCGGAACGGCGTTGTCAGACCCTCCTGCGAGACTCGGAGGCATGACCGAGCGCTGGGCTCTCGCGCCGGCCGAGGACGGTGGCGTGGAGCTCGCCGCCCTCGGCCCGGACGGGCTGCCCACGGGAGGGGTGCGCCGGGAGGCGGACCTCGCGGAGGCCGTACGGGCCCGGCCGGACGTGAGCCGGTGGGTCTGGCGGTCGACGGCCGATGTCTATCCGATACTGCTCGCCACGGGGGTGCGAGTGGAGCGGTGTTACGACATGGAGGCCGCCGAGACCCTGCTGCTCGGACACGAGGGGCGGCTCGGCGAGCCCCGGTCGGCGGCCGCCGCGCTGGCGAGACTGCGCGGCGGCCCCGTGCCGCCGGACCCGCCGCAGCGTTCCGCCGAGCCCGGTTCGCAGTCCTCCCTCTTCGAACCCCGCCCGGTGCACGTGCCGCTGGCGGACCTCCTCGCGGTCTACGCCGACCAGCAGCGTCGGCACGACGCGGCAGCGCACCCGGACCGGATGCGGCTGCTGACGGCCGCCGAGTCCGCGGGGATGCTGGTCGCCGCCGAGATGAACCTGGCCGGGCTGCCGTGGAGCGCGGACGTCCACCGGGACGTGCTGCACGAACTGCTCGGCGAGCGGTACACCGGCGGCGGTGAGCCCCGGCGCCTCGCCGAGCTCACCGACGAGGTGTCCGCCGCCTTCGGACGACGGGTCAGACCCGACCTGCCGGCCGATGTCGTCAAGGCGTTCGCGCAGGCCGGGATCAAGGTCAAGTCCACCCGGCGGTGGGAGATCGAGACGATCGACCATCCGGCCGTGAAACCGCTCATCGAGTACAAGAAGCTGTATCGGATCTGGGTCGCCCACGGCTGGTCCTGGCTCCAGGACTGGGTGCGAGACGGGCGGTTCCGGCCCGAGTACCTGCCGGGCGGGACCGTCACCGGACGCTGGGTGACCAACGGCGGCGGCGCGCTCCAGATCCCCAAGGTGATCCGGCGTGCCGTCGTCGCCGACCCCGGCTGGCGGCTGGTCGTCGCCGACGCCGACCAGATGGAGCCGCGCGTCCTCGCGGCCATCTCCCGCGATCCCGGCCTGATGGAGGTCGCGGGCCGGGAGAGCGACCTCTATCAGTCGGTGTCGGACCGGGCGTTCTCCGGCGACCGGGCACAGGCCAAACTCGCCGTGCTCGGCGCCGTCTACGGCCAGACCTCCGGCGACGGCCTGAAGAACCTCGCCCTGCTCCGCCGCCGTTTCCCCAAGGCGGTCGCGTACGTGGACGCCGCGGCCCGCGCGGGCGAGGAGGGGCGGCTGGTGCGGACCTGGCTGGGGCGGACCTGCCCTCCGGCCGCCGGGTCGGGCGACGGCGACGGGGAGGAGGCGGGCATCCCGCAGGACGATCCCGCGGACACCCCCGCCGACCAGGGCTGGGTGCCGGGGTACGCGTCCTCCGACTCCCGCGCCCGCGGACGGTTCGCGCGCAACTTCGTCGTGCAGGGCAGCGCCGCCGACTGGGCCCTGCTGATGCTGGCGGCACTGCGCCGCACCTGCGCCGGGCTCGCCGCCGAGCTGGTCTTCTTCCAGCACGACGAGGTGATGGTGCACTGCCCGGCCGAGGAGGCCGACACCGTGGTGGCCGCCATCCGTGAGGCGGCCGAACTCGCGGGCCGCCTCACGTTCGGACAGACACCGGTGCGTTTCCCGTTCACGACGGCGGTCGTACGGTGCTACGCGGACGCGAAGTGACGCGGTCCGCCTGTCGCCGGACGGTCCGGGGTGCCGGTGCCGGTGCTGGTGCCTGGTCCTGGGCCTGGGCCAGTGCCTGGGCCTACCGGGACGCCGGCGGACCTCCCGGTCCGCCCGCCCCCACCGCACTGTCAGCTCTGCCTTCTCCGTCTGCTCCGTCTGCTCCGTCTGCCAGCAGATTCCGCAGTTCGGCCGTCACCGGGCTGTCCGTTCCCGCCAGGGCCTCCAGAGCGGACGTCCACTCCGCGTAGGCCGCCTCGGCGTCACCGCGTTCCCGCAGCAGCAGGCCCGCCTGGTGACGGGCCAGGCCTCCGGTGTACCGGTCGGCTCGGCGGTCGGCACGGCACCGCAGCAGATCGCACTCGCGCGCGGCGCGCTCCAAGTGACCGACACCGCGCAGCGCCCGTACCAGGCCGAGCCTGGTCTGTGACTCGCCGTGCCAGTCGCCGTGGCCGCCGAGGATGCGCAGGCTCTCCTCGAAGTGCGGTACGGCGGCGGCCGGTTCGCCGAGCGTGAGGTGGGCGTAGCCGATGTTGCAGTGCGCGGAGTGCCGGATGATCACATCCTGCACAGCGTCGCCGATCGCGAGGCTGCGCTTGTGGTGATCGATGGCGGCCCGCGGGTCGGTGTGCTCGTACAGGTTGCCGAGGTGGCTGTAGGTGATGGCCTCCACGTGCGGGTCGCCCAGTTCCCGCGAGAACTCAAGACTTTGGAGCAGGGCCTCACTGGACTCGGCGTGACGGCCGAGGGATTCGAGGAGCATGCCCCGGTTGTTCAGGGCCCGCCGCTGGCAGGAGCGCACCCCGAGGCGGCTCCAGATCGCGAGCGCCTCGTCGTTCAGGGTGAGGGCTTCGCCCACGCGGCCCGTCACGAAGTGCAGTCCTCCGAGGTCGCCGAGCGCGTACGCCTCGGCGGCCTCGTCGCCGAGCAGGCGCGCCGCGTCGAGTGCGGCCCGCTGAAGAACCTCCAACTCGGCTACCCGACCGCTGCGTTGGACGTACGGGTTGAGCAGCCGGGCCAGCAGGGGGAAGTACGGCGAGGCATGCGTGTGCCGCTGCGCGAGCGCGACCACGTTCGCCAGTTCCGTGTCGCCCCAGGCGAAGGCCTCCCGCCCGGAACAGAACGGGGGTGTGGCCGCCACGTCCGCCGCGTGCCCGGCCGGCTGCGAGGCGGTCGGCCTGCTCCGGTCCTCCCTGTCGAGACCGGGTTCGAGAATCGCCTCCAGGGAGCGGGCGGCGACACCGGCGTACCAGCGCAGGGCGCGCTCGGCGACGGCGGCGTCATGACCGAGGGGTACGGGTCCGGTCGCCGCGAGGCCCCCGCCGGTGACGGCGTCGGCATCGGCATCGGCGGCCATGGGGGTTGTCGCGAGGCCGCACTCCGCCTCGCCCGCGATCTCCCGGGCGAAGTCCCGTACGAGGTCGTGCGGCGCGTACCGCCCGTACGCGGTCTCCTCCAGGAGGGCGACGTCGACGAGGCGGTCGAGCGCGGCCTCGGCACGGCGTTCGTCGGTGCCCGTGAGGCGGGCGACGAGGGCGGCTCCGTACGCGGGCAGGTCGAGCGCGCCGATACGGCACAGGGCGAGCGCCGCGTCCCGGTCGGCCTCGCGCTCGGAGGCGCGCAGCGCGTCGTGCGCGACGGCGAGTGAACGGCGCACGCTCAGGTCGTCGTACTCCAGATGATGCAACCGGCCTTCCGTGGCGGCCAGTTGACCGGCGAGAACATCGGGGGTCAACGCGCGGCGGGCGGCGAGCCGGGCCGCGACGACCCGGAGGGCCAGCGGCAGCCGGCCGGTGAGTTCGACGAGAGGGTGGTCCCCGTCGAGTCCGTCCTGCCGGCCGGAGACCGCGCGGAGCAGGACCGCGCTGTCCTCGTGCGTCAGCGGCGCGAGAGGGAATCGGTCGGCTCCGTCCAGGGCGGTGAGCGGCGAGCGGCTCGTCACGATCACCGCGCATCCGGCACCGGCCGGCAGCAGCGGGCGCACCTGGGCGGCGTGCGCCGCGTCGTCCAGCACCATGAGGGTGCGGGTGGGCGCGAGCATCGACCGGAGCAACGCCGCCGCGGCGTCGGGGTGTTCGGGTATGCGGCGGGGTTCCGTCCCCAGGTCGCGCAGGAGCGCGGCGAGCGCCTGACCGGCGGTGAGGGGGGTCATGCCGGGGGTGGCGCCGTGCAGGTTGACGTACAACTGGCCGTCGGTGAATCGTTCCCGCAGTCCGTGGGCGACGTGCAGCGCGAGAGCGCTCTTGCCGACGCCCGCCATCCCGCTGATCACCGCGACGCGCGGCAGCACGGTGGTGGGGTCGCCGCCGAAGGGCCGACCGTGCGCGTCGCCCCGGGCGCCGTCGCCGGACCCACCGGCGGACGCCTCACCGTCAGTTGCCCGGCCGACGGTTGCCCGGCCTTCAGTTGCCCGGCCGTCGGCCGTCCGGCCGGACGACCCGGCGATCGTCGTGGCAGCGGGTTTCCCACCGCTCGCACGGGCGGATGCATCGGCGAACGCGGGTGCGGATGCTCCGTCGTCGGGGCCGCCGGTCGCGTGTGCCGGTCCCTCCGGGTGCGTGCGCCACGGGACGGTCTCCGGGGCCAGGACCTGGAACAGGCCGTCGCGGACGTCCTCGCGTCCGATGAAGTGCGCCGGAGGCGGAGGGAGTTGAGCGGGCCGGGGCGGCGAGGCGACACCCCGCCCACCCCGAGCGGAACCGCCCTCGGGCTCCACCTCGCCACCGTCTCCATCCCGGCCGAAGTTCCCGTCCGGGCCTACGTTCCCGTCCCGACCCCGACCGCCATCACGGCCAGCATCGCCGCCCCGGCCACCACCGCCATCACGGCCAGCGCCCCCGGCACCGCCAACATCGCCATCACGGCCGGCACCCCCGTACCGGCCACCACCGCCATCACCGCCAATGCCCCCGGCACCGCCCTCCCGGCCGGCAGCCCGGTCGCGGCCCGCGTTCGCAGCGCGGCCGACAGTGCCGTCCCGGCCGTCATCGCCATCGCGACCGACGCCCCGGTACCGGCCGCCGACGCCACCCTCACGGCCAACGCCCCCGGCACCGCCGGCACCGTCGCCCCGGCCGACGCTCCCGTCCCGCCAGGCGCTCCCGATCCGGTCGACGTCCCCGTCCCGGCCGCGCTCGCCGTCACCGCCGACGCTCCCGGTCCCGTCGTCAGCCCCGGCCCTGTCGTCGTCGCCGCTCCAGGCGCCGCCTCCGCCGCCGTTGCCCTCGCCGCTCCGAGCCCGGTCCCCGTCGGTGTCGCCGCTCACCGCGCGGTCGCTGTCGTCCTGCGCCCGCCGGTCCTGGCGTCTGTCGCCGCCCCTTCTCCGGTCCGTTCCCACGCCCGGAATCCAGGCGCTGCCCTCTTCGCCGCTCCCGGTCCCGTCCGGACGGGATCCGTTCCCCCTCATGGCCCGGTCCCCGGCGTGGCCCCCGCCCGGGTGCACGTCGATGGCACGGGCCTCGCCCGGAACCCGGTCGTTGTCCCGAAGGATCTCCAGGTGCGCCCTGCGCACGGCCGGCCCGGGCTCGATGCCGAGGTCGTCGAGCAGGCGTGCCCGCAGATCGCGGTGGACGGCGAGGGCCTCGGCCTGGCGTCCGGTGCGGTGCAGCACCAGCATCAGCAGCCGGTGGAACGACTCGCGGAGCGGATGCTCGACCGTGCGGGCGGCCAGCTCCGGTGCCAGCCGATCGAGCCGGGACGCCGTCGGATCGAGGCGCAGCTCCGCCTCGTACCCCCACTCCAGGACGAGCAGTCGGCCCTCCTCCAGACGCTGGACGAAGGCGTGTCCGCCGGTCTCGGGCGGCAGGCCGCTCAAGGGGATGCCACGCCACAGCGCGAGCGCGGCGGTGGACTCGCGCAGCGCCCGCTCCCAGTCACGTTCGGCGTGCGCGTCCCGCGCGGCGGTGGCGTGCCGCTCGAAGACGCGGACGTCCAACTCGCCCTCGCCGACCCGCAGGACGTACCCGGGCGGTACCGCGCGCAGCCGTTCCGGATCGTCGAGAAGGCGGCGCAGCCGGGTCGCGTGGTTCTGCAGGGACGCCTGGGCGGAGGCGGGCGGCGCCCCGCCCCACAGCGCGTCCTTGAGCGCGGCCACGGAGACGACCCGGCCCGGTTCGAGGAGCAGCGCGGCCAGCAGGGCACGCATCTTCCGGCCACCGATCGGGACGACCTCGCCATCGGTGTCGTACAGGACCGGCGGCCCCAGCAGCCCGAACCGCAGCCCGTTCCGCATACGCCGCCCCACTGCCTTTCCGCCCGGCCGCGCAGGCCGCGCACCACGGCGGTTTCGCGCCCTTCCAGGACGGGTTCGCGCCGGTCAAGTGATCGTTCCCGAGGGAACCGTTGGCCATATGTTAGCGATCCGTTGGCGCGGGCTGATGTGATCAAGCCATCGGATCTGGCCCGACGGTGCGCGCGTACTACGCGTAACTCGGGGGAGTGTCGCCGCCGCGGCCGGATCCGGGGACGTCAGAGGCCCCGGTCGTCGAGGTGATCGGCCCGGGGCCTCCGTCCGCACCCGGCCCGGTGAACCGCCCCGGATGACGAGCCGTGCCGTTCCGGCCGACAAGCCCCCGTCACTCCGAACAGCCGGCCGTGCCACTCCGGCTTGCAAGCCCCGTCACTCCGGCCGTGCCGCGCTCCGGCCGGCTAGCCCGTCACTCCGGATGGCCGGCCGTGCCGCTCCGACTGACGAGCCCGTCACTTCACATGACCAGCCGTGCCGCTCCGGCTTGCAAGCCCCGCCACCCATCCCGGATGGACCGGCCGTGGCGCTCCGGCCGGCGAGCGGCTCGGAGCTGCGAGCCGGCTCGCAGGACGAGCCGGCTGTCGACGTGCGGGGTCAGATGACCGGCGGGCGGCCGAGGCGGGTGAGTCGCCAGACCGTCCGCCACCGCATCGGGCGCCGCTCTCCGCCGGACCGCCGCAGCCCCTCCGCGAATCCGCCGAACCAGGCCCTCAGCCCGCCGACCGACCGGGTCCGCAGCAGCGTGAGCACGATCCAGATCCCCAGGTGCACGGGGATCAGCGCCAGGGGCAGTCGGCGGCGGGTGAGCCAGACCCGGTTGCGGGCGGTCACGCGGTAGTAGATGGCGTGCCGGGCGGGAGAGGTCTTGGGGTGCTGGAGCAGCAGCTCGGGCTCGTAGAGCACGGTCCAGCCGGCGTCGATGGCACGCCAGGCGAGGTCGGTCTCCTCGTGCGCGAAGAAGAACTCGGCGGGCCAGTCCCCGGTCTCGGCGAGCATCGGCATGGACAGCGCGTGGCCGCCCCCGAGGAAGCCGGTGACCGGTCCGCCGCGCATCGGGTCCTTGGCGCCGACCCTCGGCACATGGCGGCGCTGTGTCTCCCCGTGTTCGTCGGCGATGCGGAAGCCGACGATGCCGAGCCGCGGCCGGGCGGCGTACAGGTCGCGCACCTTGCGCAGCACGTCGCCGTCGACGAGGAGCCCGTCGTCGTCGAGTTCGACGACCACGTCCACGTCCCCGAACTCACGCAGTCGGCTGAGCCCCACATTCCGGCCACCGGGGCAGCCGAGGTTGTCGTCCAGCTCGATGGCCGTCACCTCGCCCGGCAGGCCGAGGCGTTCGGCGAACTCGGGCAGCGGGCAGCCGTTACCGACGATCACGATCCGGGCGGGGGCCACATCCTGCTTGGCCACGGAGGTGAGCAGCGCGTCGACCTCGACGGGCCGGTTGCCCATGGTCACCACGGCAACGGCGATCCGTGGCCCCTCCTCCGCCTGCGACACGACACCCACCCCATCCCGGCCGACAACTGTGCCGCGATGCTAGTCGTTCACCGGGACGACCCCTCAAGTACGCCGTCAGGTACGCCGTGCGTACGTCCTGATCTACGCCTATACGTACAAGATCAGGAGTGCCGGTTCTCCTTGCGTCGGACGAATTTCAGACCCGACCAGTCCTCGCCCAGGGCCGCCACCTTCACGTCGACGAGTCCGAGTGGCAGGAGGAGGTCCCGCAGATCGTTCTCGGCGATGTCGCTGCGGTGCCCGGCCGCACGGCGGGGCCAGGCGATCCACAGCATGGCCTCGTCCATGAGGTCGCCGGCCAGTCCGGCCGCCCGTGCCGCCAGTCCGGCGTGATCCCGGAAGAAGGCGAGGGTGACGTCCGCCCCTTCCGGACCGCTCTCCGCGACCTCGCAGTCCTCGGGCAGCCCGGGAATCTCCCAGCCGGGCGGAGCCTGGACCAGCCGCACCCGATGCCCCGCCTTGATGCCGATCTTCCGTGCGAGCGGTGTACCGGAGTACCCGCCGCCCACCGCGCTGGATCCCGTCATCCCCGCAGGATGACACCGCCCGGCCCGGCCGGCCCGCGTGCGCGGCGCCGGAGGCTCCCCGGCGCACGGGAGCGCGAAGGTGTCCGCGCAGGAGCGCGACGGTGTCCGCGCAGGTGTGGCGGCCGCCCGGGACACGCTCGACTACCGGTTGTCGGCGAGCGGGTTCATGCTGGTGAGAGCGGCCCGGTCCCCCGGACGTCCCCGGTGATTCCCGGGATGTCCGAGGCTCGCGGGCCGGGGACAGCGTGCGCCCGGTCCACCCCCGGCGGGCGCCACCAGGTTCCGGAGGGCGTCATGAGCTCACCATCCGTCCCGCCGCCGCCCGCGCCCCTGCCACCGCTGGGCCCGGGATCCACGGACAAGGGCCTCAAGGGCGGCGCCCTGGGCCTGTTCTCCAGCACGGTGATCGGGCTGGCCTCCACGGCCCCCGCCTACAGCCTCGCGGCGACCCTCGGTGTGATCGTCGGGATCGTGGGCTTCCAGTCGCCGATCGTGGTCATCCTCGCGTTCGTCCCGATGTTCCTGATCGCCTACGGCTACAAGGAGCTGAACCGGGCCGACCCCGACTGCGGCACCACCTTCACCTGGGCGGCCCGGGCCTTCGGCCCCCGTACCGGCTGGCTGGGCGGCTGGGGCATCGTCGCGGCCGACATCATCGTGATGGCCAACCTGGCGCAGATCGCCGGCGCGTACGGCTTCCAGCTCATCGGCGCGGACGGGCTGGCGCAGAACACCTTCTGGGTCACCTTCGTCGGCGTCCTGTGGATCGCCCTGATGACCCTGATCTGCTACATCGGCATCGAGCTCTCGGCCAACCTGCAGAAGGCGCTGCTCACGATCGAGATCGTCGTGCTGTTCCTGCTGTCGATCACCGCGCTGGTCAAGGTGTACGGCGGGTCGGCGCCGAACGTCTCCTCGGAGATCTCGTGGTCGTGGTTCAACCCCTTCGAGATCAACTCGTTCGACGACCTGACCAAGAGCATCCTCGCCGGAGTGTTCATCTACTGGGGCTGGGACACCGCGGTGTCCGTGAACGAGGAGACCGTCGACCGCGACCGCACACCCGGCCGCGCGGCCGTCATCTCGACCGTCATCCTGCTGCTCGTCTACGTCCTGGTCACCACGTCCGCGCAGGCCTTCGCCGGGGTCGGCGACAAGGGCATCGGGCTGGGCAACCCGGACAACTCCGGAGACGTCCTCTCCAGTCTCGGCGCCGAGGTCTTCGGCACCGGGGGCTGGGGCACGGTCGCCACCAAACTCCTGATCGTCATGGTCCTCACCTCGGCGGCGGCCTCCACGCAGACGACCATCCTGCCGACCGCCCGCACCACGTTGTCCATGTCCGCGTTCAAGGCCATCCCGCAGCGCTTCTCCCGCATCCACCCCCGGTTCCTCACCCCGACCTGGTCCACGGTGGGCATGGGCATCGCCTCGATCGTCTTCTACGTCATCCTGACCAGGGTGAGCGAGAACGTCCTGGCCGACTCCATCGGCTCGGTCGGCCTGATGATCGCCTTCTACTACGGGCTCACGGGGTTCGCCTGCGTCTGGTACTACCGCAAGGTCCTCACGCGCAGCGCGCACGACCTGTGGACACGCGGGATCATGCCGGGCCTGGGCGGCCTGCTGCTCCTCTACTTCTTCATCAACGCCTGCTTCGTGTACGCCGCCGCCGACTACGGCAGCACCTCGTGGACCCTGCCGTTCCCGCCGCACTGGCAATTCGGCGGAGTCTTCGTCACCGGCATCGGCGCGCTTCTCCTGGGAGCGATCCTGATGTTCGTTTACAGCGCGCTGCGCCCGGCCTACTTCCGCAAGGAGACGATCCCGGTGTCGTCCCACGACCGGGACGGCCACTGACCCGCCTACGACCGGAACGGCCGCCGACCCGCGCGGCAGGGGCGCGGGCCGGGACGGCGGTGAGCCGCCCCGGTGGCGCGGGGGAAGTGACCACCGGGGCGGTGCTGAGGGGCGTTGACGTCAGGCGGACGCGCCCACCGCGACGTCCGTCGAACCGTCGGGGCGCACTTCGCCGTCCTCGTCGACGTCCGGCGGAATGGTCGACAGCGCGCTGGCGTGGAGATCCTTCGTACGCAGCATCGTGAAGCCGATGACCGCGGCGACGAACCCGAGGATCGCGCTCAGGGTCATGGCGCCGTGGAAGGCGCTCATGAACGCGTCCTGCCCGGTGGCCAGCACCTTGTCGCGCAGCGGTCCGGCGGCCTGGGCGACGGCGTCGAGAGAGCCGGCGCTGATGCCGTGCGCGGCCTCCTCCGCGGCGCCGCTCCCCATCTGCCTTCCGACCGCCGAGGACGTGAAGTCGTCGGCCACGCTGTGCTGGAAGTACGCGCCGACGCCGGCGATGCCGACCGCGATACCGACCTGCTGGAACGTCTCGTTGATGCCGGAGGCGACACCGGCCTTGGCCGGTTCGGTGACGCCGATGGCCAGCGCCGCCCGGGCCGGGTTGAAGGCGCCCATGCCGAAGCCGGAGATGACCAGCGCCGGGACGAGCACGGTCCACGACGAGTCGGCCTCGGTGAGGTTCAGGAACAGGATGCCGACGGCCATGACCAGCGTCGAGCCGCCCAGGAGCACCCGGAAGGGGACCTTGCCGATGAGCCCGCCGCCGAGCGCCCCGGCGACGAACATGGCGCCCGTCAGGGGCAGGAACCTGAGGCCCGTGCCCCAGGCGTCCACGTGCAGCATGTTCTCCAGGTAGCTCGTCTCGAAGAACACGGACGGCAGGGCCCCGGCGTTGCCGATCATGGCGACGAGGGAGATGCCCACGAAGGTGGGGCTGCGGAAGAACGCCGGGTCGATCAGGGCGCGCTCGCCCAGTCGGCGCTCGATGGCCACGAACAGGATCAGGAACAGCGCGCTGGCCGCGTACAGACCGAGCGTGGTGCCGCTGGTCCAGCCCTCCACCGGCCCGCGGATGGTGGCGAAGACCAGTGCTCCGAGCGCGACGCTGAAGGTGGCCAGACCGGTCCAGTCGGTGGGATGGGCCCGCTTGTTGAGCGACTCACGGACGCGCAGCGCGCCGACGAGGAGGGCGAGCGCACCGACCGGCACGTTGATGTAGAAGATCCAGCGCCAGGACAGCGCGTTGATCAGCGAGCCGCCGATGAGCGGGCCGGTGGCGACGGCGAGACCGACGGCGGCACCGAACGCGGTGAAGGCGGTCGCCCGCTCCTTGCCGTGGAACTCGTGGCTGAGCATGGCCGGACCGACCGCGAACATGATGGCGGCGCCGACACCCTGGATGGCGCGGAACCAGCTCAACTGGCCGGATCCGTCGGCCAGTCCGCAGGCGAGGGAGGCGACGGTGAAGATGGCGAAGCCGACCTGGAAGACCTTCTTGCGGCCGATCCGGTCGGCGAGCGATCCCGCCGCCACGAGGAAGATCGCCAGCGTGAGGGCGTAGGCGTCGAACACCCACTGGAGGTCGGCGAAGCTGCCGCCCAGCGAGCGATGGATCTGCGGCAGCGCGATGGAGACCACGCTCAGATCGAGCATCAGCATGAACGAGCCCAACGCGACGATCCCGAGTGTCCACCACCTAGTGGGCGACGGAGCGCGTTCTGCGGACATGCGAGAACCTTCCAATCGACAGGATCTTTAGATGATGGAAATCTAGATGATTGGAAAGCCATGCGTCAACGTTCGTGACGGACGGTAGTGAACGGCGCGTCGGCCGACGACCGACCTGCCCTTCACCGGAGTGCCGTCACCCACAGTGATGACCCCGGGCACAACAGAAGCCCGCGGCGCCGTCGAACGGCATCGCGGGCTTCGCGGGCTTCCGGGAGAGAGGGACGTGTGGGGCGGAAGGCGGGTGTCAGTCGGAGCAGACCGAGGCGGGCCAGCGACCCGCCATGAGGATGCCCAGCATCTTGCGCAGCGCCTCGCGCTCGTCCTCCGCGAGTGCGCCGAAGAAGGCCGACTCGACCTCCGTGGCCACCCGGTCCGCCGTCGCGAGCGCCGCACGGCCGGACTCCGTGAGGATCAGGTTGTAGCGCCGCCGGTCGGCCGGATTGCGCCGGCGCTCGACATGCCCGTTGCGCTCCATCTCGTCGATCACCGTCACGACGGTCGTCGGATCGAGATTGAGCAGCCGGCTGAGGTCCTGCTGCGAGAGCTCGGGCCCGCCGGCCAGCGCGGCCAGCACGAAGAAGTCGCGGATGCGCATACCGACCCCGGCCAGCGCCTTCTCGACATCCTCCACCAGCACCAGCCCGGCCTTGTGGAGCAGATAGCCGGGCCGCTCGGCGATGAGGAAGTCCTTCCGGGGGGACGCCCCGTGCTGCTCGGCGTGACCGCTGCGCACCATGAGCCGACTCCTTCGATCGTGGCAGTCTCCACCATCGAAGATACAACGATTCCTCGGCGGACAACCCCTCCCCCTGGCGGGATCCCGGCGACCGGAGGCCGGCACCCCCGGCGACGGCCACCCGAGCGGCAGATTCCGGACCGGGGGGAATTCACCCCTCCGCAATCGGCACCGCGACGCCGCACGTTACATCGACGCAAAATCGAACGGACTGTCACGGTCCGCGTTCCGGAAATGGAGCAGATCATTCTCCAGGAATGGGCGAGGTCAGACAATTGATAATCATGAGCAGAGTCGGGCATTCGGCCGAGACGGCGGGATGCCGCTTGTGTCTCGCATCACATAGGGCGATGTGGCGCGCCTGCTAGGCTCCTGAATTGCCTGGCCAGAACATCGCTCTCAGCGACTCGAGCCACGCACGGGGAAACCAAGAGCGCTTAGCGCGACGGGGGAAAACAGAAATGGTTAATTTTTCGATCAGATGCTGTAGCGGACAACGCTGACGCCAGGGAAAGCGCGCCTCTCCGCGCCGATCCCACACCACTGGTACCACCGGGCCGGTCTGCCACGACCGGCCCGAGATCACTGGTCCAGCGTCCCGAACCGGCCTTTTCGGCCGGTTCGGTGTCCATGACCCGCCTGTCGGCACCGGCACGGCATCCATCACTGATCCGACCTCATCCGACGTCAAAGGTCTGACACCGCGCACTGCGCCGCGCTACGCGCGTCGCGCCCTGTGCTCTTTTGTCACGCACCTTTCCATCACGACGGCCGTTTTTCGGACAGGGCTGCCTTTCGACGCCACTGTCCTCTCCAGCATGGAATGGAAAAGCTCGATGAAACAATCAAGCACTGCCCTCGCCGAAGCCCTGGAGGACTGGCTCGGCGACCCGGCGGTGGAGCGGAACTCCTTATCGTTCGCCGGGGCACTGGAGCTCGACGAACGCGACGAACTCCCGTCCGCGGGAATCGAACGGGTCCGTGCTTTCGGATTCAACCGTTATTTCGTTCCGGAACGACTGGGCGGCGATCTCCGGGCCGCCGAGGACATCCTCATGCTGACCAGGGTCATCGCCCGCCGGGACATGAACGTCGCGGTGAGCGAGAGCACCCAGGTCTGGATGATGCTCGCCTGGGTCGGCGGGAACGCCGAGCAGCAGGAGAAGCACGCGGCCACGGTCCTCGCCGGCGGGGTCGTGCCCTGTCTGGCCTACTCCGAGCCGGAACACGGCGCCGACCTGGCCGCCAACCGGTTCACGGCCACCCCGGACGGCGGACAGTACGTCCTGACCGGCGAGAAGTGGCCGATCAACCGGGGGCGGACCTCCACCCATGTGGTGCTGCTCGGCATCACCGGCGACGAGACCACGCCGGCCAAGCGGCAGCAGTCCCTGTTCCTCGTGGACCGGTCGCGGATCATCTCCGGCGAGGTGTCCGGGGTCCCCCGCGTCCCGACCTACGGCCTGCGCGGCTGCGACATCAGCGGAATCGCCTTCGACGGCGCCCGGGTGGACGCCTCGGCCCGGCTGGGCGCCGAGGGCGAAGGACTCGAACTGGCCCTGCGCGGCCTCCTGATCACCCGGACCTTCTGCACCGGCCTGTCGCTCGGCACGGGCGACACCATGCTGCGGACCGTGACCGGCTTCCTGACGGAGCGGATCCTCTACGAAGGACCCGCCACCGAGATCCCGTACGTCACCGAATCCCTCGCCAACGCCTACCTGAACCTGCTCGTCGCGGAGTGCGAGAGCCTCGTCGCGATGCGCGGACTGCACCTGTACACCGAGCAGTTCAGCATCTGGGCGAACCTGGCCAAGGTGCAGGTGACCCGCCTGGTCGACTTCACCAGCAAGGCGCTGGCCCGCACCCTGGGCGCCCGGTACTTCATGCGTGCCGCCGAACACGTGGGCACCTTCCAGAAGATGCTCCGCGACGGCGCCGTCGTATCGGTGTTCGACGGCAGCGAGCCCGTCTGCCTGGACAGCCTCGCGCTCCAACTGCCCGCCCTGGCCAAGGCGCAGGGCCACACGCCGGACGAGGACTGGCGGGCGCTGTACGACCTGCGGGCCGAACTGCCCGACTTCGAGCCGCACCGGGTGAGCGTGTTCGGGCGCGGCAGGGACGCCGTGTTCGCGAGCCTGCCCGCGCTGATCACCCGTCTCGCGGAGCTGCCGCCGTCCGCCGGCTGCGACGCGGACCGGCTCGCAGTCCTGCGCGGGCGGGCCGAGGAACTGCGGCGGGAACTCGACACGCTGCTCGCGCGGGTCCACGAGATACGGAAGTCGAGCGCCGGTCCCGCCGCGCAGCCGACGGCCTCCGCCAAGGCCACCCCGCCCCGGCTGATCCGGGTGGCGGAGGAACTGAGCGCCCTGCACGCCAAGGTCGCCGCTCTCGGCGTGTGGCTGTTCAACCGGGACCACCTCGACGAGTTCTTCGCCGACGGCGCATGGCTCCAGGCCGCGCTGGCCCGCCGCCACGTCCACCGGTACGAGACCGGCGACCTCGACCCGGAGACCGCCCACCGGCTCTTCGCCCAGCTCAACTCCCAGTACGCCACCGACGAGTTCTTCTCGATCCGCCGGATGCGCATGGCCGCGCCCGGCGCGCGCGAGACCGGCCGGGGCCATGAGCCGAACGCCGCCTGACAACCCCTCACCGCCGAACACCGGAAGGTACCGACCTGCTATGAGCACGACCGACATGACGATCGACGAAGTGAAGAGGGTCCTCCTCGAGGCCGTGGCCACCGAGGCGGGCGTCCCGGCCGCAGAGCTGGAGACCGACCGGCCCTTCACCGACTACGGCCTGGACTCCATGGCGGCGCTGACCGTCGGCATGGAGATCGAGGACGTCTGCGGCCTCTCCGACCTGCCCGTGGACCTCCTCTGGGACCACCCGACGGTGGACACCCTGTCCGAGGCGCTGTGGAAGCTGATGAGCGCCGAGCCCGTCTCCGCGGCCATGGACGGCACGCGATGACGACAGCGCGTCCGACGAAGACGGCCGACACGACGGCCGACACGACGGCTCCGGAGGGCTCGACGGGCCTCGCGGTCCGGACGGGTGCGCGGGGCTCCGCGGCTCCGGCGGATCCGGTCGACTCCGTGCGTCCCGTCAACGCCCAGCAGGCCGGCCTGTGGTTCATCCACGAGACCGACCCGGGATGCTCCGCGTACCACATCGTGTTCGGCGCCGAGGTCACCGCCGACGCGGAACTCGGCGTCCAGGCCCGGGACATCCTCGACGGCCTGACCCGTGAACACGACGCCCTCCGGACCGGCTTCCGGGCAGGCCCGGAGGGACCCGAGCAGTTCGTGCGCGACGCCGTGCCGCTCGACATCCGCCTCACCGACGTACGGGGGACGGACCCGCGGGAGCTGCGGGACCTCGTCAGGACGGACAGCCGCACCCCGTTCGACCTGTCCCGGCCGCCGCTGTGGCGCGTGCGCCTCTACCGCACCGGCGAGCGCACCTGGGTGTTCACCCTCGTGATGCATCACATCGCGGCCGACTTCTGGTCCCTGGCCCTGCTCCTCTCCGAGGTCCGCGGCCGCCTGGAGGGAACGCCGGGCCGGTTCGCGCTCGACGGCGCCGCCTTCGCCGCGTACGCCGACCAGCAGCAGTCCTTCCTGGCCGGCGAGAAGGCCCGGACGCTGCGCGACGGCGAGGAGAAGCGGCTGGGCGACGCGGCGACCCATCTGGATCTCTACGGCGACCGGCCGCGCCCGGCCGCCCCGTCCTACGACGGCGGCTCGGCACCGTTCGCGCTGTCCGCCGCCACGACCGAGGCCGTACGCCGGCTGGCGCGGGAGACCTCGGCGACGCCGTACACGGTGCTGCTGTCGGCGTACTTCGTGCTGCTGAGCCGGCTGAGCGGCCAGTCGGACATCGTGGTCGGCACCCCGACCTCGGGCCGGCTGCACCGGCGGTTCCGCGACGCCCTCGGCAACTTCGTCAACACCGTCGTCGTCCGGGGCGAGATCGACGAGGAGTCGACGTACCGCAGGCTGCTCACGGCCTCCCGCGAGCGGGTGCTCGAAGCCATGCGGGCACAGGAACTGCCCTTCCCCTGGCTGGTACGGGAACTGGCCCCGCCGCGGGATCCGAGCCGGACGCCGCTGTACCAGGCGGGCTTCGCCTGGGACCGGCTGCCGTTCCTCTCCGACATGGACGCGTTCTTCCTGCTGGAGCCGGGCCCGGGCGGTGAGCTGGACATCGCCGGCGCCACCCTGCGGCCCTACCCGCTGCCGCAGCAGGAGGGCCAGACCGATCTGTGGATCGAGATGGGCGCGGAACGCGACGGGGCCTTCGCCGGCGTCCTGCGCCACAACACGGACATCTTCGGCACGGGCACGGCCCGGGAACTCGCCGCCACGTTCGTCACCACGGTGGAGACCCTGGTGACCCGCCCGGACGAGCCCCTGCGCGACCTTGTGCGCGGCAACGAGCGGCAGCGGGCCCGGCTCGCCGCCTGGGGAACCGGACCCGAGCGGGAGATCCCGGAGGCCCGGCTGCCGGAGCTCTTCCGGGACCAGGTCACCCGGACGCCCGGCGCGACCGCGCTGACCGCCGACGGCGAGGAGTGGAGCTACGCGCGGCTCCTCGACGCGGTCGAACGGACCGCGACCGCCCTGCGGACGGCCGGCATCGCGCCGGGCGACCGGATCGCGGTCATGGCCGAGCGTGGCGCACCGCTCGTGGCCTCGCTGCTGGCGGTACTGGATGTGGGCGCCGCGTACGTCCCGCTCGACCCGAAGCTCCCCGTCGAGCGGCTGACGTACATGGCCGAGGACTCCCGCGCGCGGCTCCTGATCAGCCAGAGCGACCTGCGCGAGAGCCGGCTGCCCGGCCTTCCGGTGCTGGAGCTGGACGACCTGACCGCCGGGGTGCACGGCACGGGCTCCTCCTCCGGCCCCGCCGCGACCGATCCCTCCGACCTGGCGTACATCCTCTACACCTCGGGCTCCACCGGGCGTCCCAAGGGTGTGGCGATCCCCCATAACGCGCTGACGAATCTGCTCCTCGCGATGCGGGACGACACCGGATTCACCGCGTCGGACAGCCTCCTCGCCGTCACCACGATCTCCTTCGACATCGCCGGCCTGGAGCTGTACATGCCCCTCGTGACCGGTGGCCGGGTCATCGTGTGCGACAGCACGACCGCCGCCGACGGCGCCGCCCTCGCGGCCCGCATCGACGACTCCGGCGCCACCTGGATGCAGGCCACCCCCACCTCCTGGCGCATGCTGCGCGACGCCGGCTGGAAGGGCGGAGCGCGCCTCAACGTCCTGTGCGGCGGGGAGGAACTCCCGCTGGATCTGGCCGAATTCCTGGCCGAACGGGTGGCGAGCCTGCGCAACGTGTACGGGCCGACCGAGACGACCGTATGGTCCACCTCAGGCCGGGTGGAGCCCTCGTCCGGCATCGACATCGGCGCGCCCCTCGCCAACACCCGGCTCCACGTCCTCGACCCGCAGGGCCGTGACGTCGAACCGGGGGTCCCCGGCGAACTGTGGATCGGCGGCGACGGCCTCGCCCTCGGCTACTGGGACCGGCCGGAGCTGACAGCGGAGCGGTTCGTCACCGGACTGCCCGCCGCCCCGGACCGGCGCCTCTACCGCACCGGTGACCGGGCCCGCTGGACGAGCGACGGCCGGCTGCTGCACCACGGCCGCCTGGACAACCAGGTCAAGCTGCGCGGCTACCGCATCGAGCTCTCCGAGGTCGAGGCCGTGCTCGGAGCGGTGGACGGCGTCTCCACGGCCGTCGTCGTGGTCCGCGACGACCGGCTCGTCGCCTATCTCGTCGCCGAACCCGGGACCGAGCTACGGACGGCGGACGTCAAGTCGGCGGCCGCGGTGTCGCTCCCGCCGTACATGGTGCCCGGCATCGTCATGGTCCTCGACGAACTGCCCCTGACCGCCAACAAGAAGATCGACCGGAACCGGCTGCCGGAGCCCGTCGCCGCCCCGGGCGCCGGATTCGAGCAGCCGCGCGACGCGACGGAGATCGTCCTGGCGCGGATGTGGACCGAGATCCTCGGCATCTCCCAGGTCGGCATCCACGACAACTTCTTCGACGTGGGCGGCCACTCGCTGCTCGCCGTCCGGCTCAGCACGGCCATCCGCACCGAGTGGGACGTGGATGTCCCGATCTCCGACATGCTGCGCCAGGGCACCATCGCCGAACTGGCCGCCATCGTGCGGTCCGGCGGCCAGGAGACCTCGCGCACCCCCGTCGTCACCCTGCGGGAAGGCACGGCGGACCAGCGGCCCGTCTTCCTGTTCCACCCCTTCGGCGGCACCGTGTTCTGCTACGTCGAGCTGACCCACCACCTCCCGCGGGGCAGGCCGGTCCTCGCCGTCGAGGCCCCCGGCATCCAGAACGAGGGCGAGGCGGAGATCAGCGTGGAGGCCATGGCCACCCGCTACATCGAGTACCTCAGGGTGATCCAGCCGACCGGCCCGTACGCCCTCGGCGGCTGGTGCTTCGGCGGTGTCATCGGCTACGAGGTGGCCTGCCAACTGCGCGCCGAGGGCGAGGAGATCGAGTTCCTGATCGGCATCGACAGCCGGGCACCCGTCGAGGAGAACATCCCGGAGTCCGCGGACGACTCGACGATCCTCTCCTGGTTCGCCCGGGACCTCGCCGTGCCCGCCGGGAAGACGCTCGACATCCCCGCGGACCATCTGCGGACCCTCGGCGGTGACGCCGCGTTCGACCACATCCTCGAACGGGCCGCCGCCATCGGCGTCCTCGCCGAGGACGCCGACCGCGCTCAGATCCTGCGCTACTTCGAGGCCTATCTCGCCAACGGCATCGCCCTGCAGACCTACCTGCCCGAGCCCGCCGAACTGGACCTGGTCCTGCTGCGCGCGGCCGACGAGCCCGCCGCGTACGGGCCGAAGCTCGGCTGGGAGGCCCTGATCAAGGGATCGCTGAACGTCATGGACGTCCCCGGGGACCACAACTCGGTGATGTACCCGCCGCACGCCGAGACCGCCGCACGGGCGATCGCACCCCACATGGAAGGAGCCACCGGCAATGGCGACCACTGAACCGGTCAAGGCCGAGTACGCGTTCCGTCTCCCGGTGACGCCCGAGGAGGCGTTCGCGCGGATCTCCGACCCCGCGCAGGACCCCGTATGGCAGGCGGCGTGCGTGGACGTGAAGCTGCTCGACGGCGAGCCGCGGCCCGGCGGCCGGTACGAGATCACCTTCCAGCTCATCGGCAAACGGATGGAATTCACCGTCGAGATCAGCGAGTTCGAGCCGGGCCGGCGCTCGAGGTTCCACACCCTCGACGGACCGTTCCACTACGTCGGCACCTACGACTACGCCGAGAACGAGGACGGGACCACCACCGTGCACTGGACGTTCGAGGTGGAACCCGGGGACTACTTCGGGATCATGCCGAAGTCCCTGCTCAGGAAGGTGCTCGTCAACTCGGTGAAGAAGGACTCCGGAAAGCTCGCGGCACAGCTCGGACAGGGAGCACGCAACCGATGAACACACGTGAGGACAACACCCGCCAGAGCGACTCCCGCCGGAACACGGCCCGTCGGGACGAGGCCGCGAAGGTCGTCGTCACCGGGCTCGGGGAGATCACCGCGCTCGGCGAGGACGTGGCCGGCACCTGGGACGCCATGCTGCGCGGCGAGAGCGGCTTGGGCAGGCTGGACGAGGAGTCCTGGGCCAAGGACCTTCCGCCGCTGCTCGGCGGGCGGTCGAAGACGGACCCCGGTCTCGGCCTGGAGCACCAGCATCGCCGGCGGCTGAGCCGCTCCGCCCAGTTCGCGGTGAAGGCCGCGGCGGAGGCGTGGGCCGACGCGGGACTCGACGACGCGCCCACGGCCCCGCACCGGGTCGCCGTGGTGGTCTCGGCCGCGCTCGGCGACATGACCTCGATCATCGACGGCTGGGAGGCGCTGAAGACACGGGGCTGGCGACGCGTACCCCCCATGACCGTGCCGATGTCCATGGGCAACGGCTCCGCGGCGGCCGTCGCCCTGCTGGTGAACGCGCGCCTCGGCGTCCACGCGACGGTGAACGCCTGCTCCTCCGGCACCCAGGCGCTGGTCACGGCGGCCGAACTGATACGCGGCGGGGACGCGGACATCGTGGTGGCGGGCGGCGCCGAGGCCCCTCTGCACCCCTTGGTCCTGTCCTCGTTCGCGGCCATGCGGGCGCTGTCGCAGCGGGTCGACGACGCCGCGTCCGCCTGCCGCCCGTTCGACGCGGACCGGGACGGGATGGTCCTGGGCGAGGGTGCCGGCATCCTCGTCCTCGAGTCCGAGCGGCACGCGCGCGAGCGTGGCGCCCGGATCTACGCCGAGCTCGCCGGCGTGGGCATCTCGTCGGACGCGTACCACATCGTGCAGCCGGAGCCGAGCGGCGCCGGCACCGTCGCGGCCGTCCGCGCCTCGCTCGCGGACGCCGGTGTGACACCCGCGGACGTCGCGCACTTCAACGCCAACGGCACGGCGACCGGACCCGGCGACTCGTCCGAGGCCCGCGCGGTGCGGGCGGTGTTCGGGGACGCGGAACACGGTCCCGCGCTGACCGCGAACAAGTCGATGACCGGGCACAGCCTCGGCGCGGCGGGCGCGATCGAGTCGATCACCACGATCCTCTCCCTGCACCACGGCCTGGTGCCGCCGACCCGCAACTTCACCCGCCTCGACGAGGGCCTCTCGGTCGACGTGGTGCATGGTGGCCCGCTCAAGCTGGGCCCCGAGCAGAACGTCGCGGTGAAGAACTCCGCCGGGTTCGGCGGCCACAACGTGGCCCTGACCTTCCGGGGCCCGGTCGACCGCGCCGACGGAGAGGCGGACGTGACGTGACGTCGGCCGAAGGCCGGAACCACGGCGCGGTCGTGACCGGGCTGGGCGCCCTGACACCGCTCGGCCCGAACGCGGCCGACGCGTGGCAGGCCCTGCTCGACGGCCGGTCCGGGGTACGGCGCCTGGACGAGGAGCACGAGGACTGGCCCGAGGACCTGCCGGTGCGGATCGCCGGGACGGTGACCGCGGACCCGGTCGAGGTGCTCGGCCGGGTGCAGGCGCGCAAGCTCGACCGCGGGGAGCAACTGGCCGTGGCGGCGGCCCGCGAGGCCTTCCAGGACGCGGGCCGCCCCCCGGTCGAACCGGAACGCCTCGCCGTGGTCGTCGGCACCGGGATCGGGGGCATCCTGAGCGCGCTCGGACAGGACGACCTGTACGAGCGGGCGGGCATGCGGAAGCTGTCCTCGTACGCGGTGCCCATGCTGATGCCGAACGGGCCGGCGGCGTGGGTCAGCATCGATCTGGGGGCGCGGGCCGGGGCCCGCGCCCCGGTGAGCGCCTGTGCCTCGGGCGCCGAGGCGATCGCCCTGGCACTGGACCTGATCCGGCTGGACCGCGCCGACGTCGTGGTGGCCGGGGGCACCGAGGCCAGTCTGCATCCGTTCCTGGTGGCCGCGTTCGCGCAGATGAAGGCGCTGTCGCGGCAGGAGGGGGACCCGGCCGCGGTGTCCCGGCCGTTCGACGCGGCCCGCTCGGGTTTCGTGCTGGCCGAGGGTGCCGCGGTCATGGTCCTCGAACGCGCCGAGTTCGCCCGCGCCCGGGGCGCCCGCGTCTACGGCACCGTGGCCGGTGCTGCCGTGGGCTCCAGCGCCCGGCACATCTCGGCGTCCGACACCGAGGGGCAGGTCCGCGCGATGCGGGCGGCGCTGCGGGACGCGCGCCTGGAAGCCCGCGACGTCGGCCATGTGCACGCCCACGCCACCTCGACGCCCGGCGGCGACCTCGCCGAGGCCGAGGCGGTCGCGAAGGCACTGGGCGAGCATCCGGTGGTGACCGCGACGAAGTCGATGACCGGTCACATGCTCGGCGCCTCGGGCGCGTTCGGCGCGATGTCCGCGCTGCTCGCGCTCCACCACGGGGTGGTCCCCGCCACCCGCAACCTGGACCAACCCGACCCGGCCGTCCGGCTGGACGTGGTCAGTGGCACCAACCGCACGGGCCGGTGGGACGCGGCACTCGCCAACTCCTTCGGCTTCGGAGGACACAACGTCAGCCTGGTGCTGACGCGCACGACATGAGCGGGGACCGGGGAGATCCGTACGGAATGAGCGGGTACGGGGGAGACCCGTACGGCATGAACCGGTACGGGGAAAGGGGGAGCACGGTCATGACGATCGGGGTGCTGGGGACGGGCGGGATCGCCGTCACCCTGGCGACGATGTTCGCGCGGGCCGGACACGAGGTGCGCCTGGACCCGGGCACACCGGGGCCGGCGGGCGTCGCCGACCTGGGCGCCACGGGCGACGTCAGCGGCGTGTCCGGTCGCGGGGTCGAGGGCGTGGCGATGGCTGCCGGTGCGGGCGGGGTGATCGTGCCCGGCGGACGCTGCGAAGAGGTGGCGGCCGCCGAGGGCGGGGTGATGGTGGCCCGCGACGGTGCGGCGAGGGTGGCCCGCGAGGGCGTGGCGATGGCTGCCGGTGCGGGCGGGGCGGGCAAGGGCGGGGTGATCATGACCGGCGGGAGCTGCGAGGAGGTGGTCGCTCGGTCCTCGGTGATCGTCCCCGCCTTCCTCGGCGTCCAGGGAGCGGTGCAGCGGCTCAGGCCCTGGCGGGCAGGTCTGCGGGGGAAGATCCTGGTGGACGTCACCAACCCGTTCACCGGCGGTCACATCGACTTCGTGGGCCCCTGGGCGGTCGGCGGCACCGAGGACCTCGCCGCCGCGTTCCCCGAGGCACGGCTGGTGGGCGCCTTCAAGAACGTGTGGTGGGAGGCGTTCGACGGGTGCCCCGACCCGACCGCCCCCGACATCCACGTGATCTCCGACGACACCGAGGCGAAGCGGACGTTCCTGCGCCTGTGTGCCGCCACCCCCTTCACGTACGTCGACGCGGGCGGCCTGAACCAGGCCCGCCGGGTGGAGCGGATGGCGTTGTCGGGGGCAAGCTCGACGGGGGTGTCGGCGGCCTGAGCGACGAAGGCGACGCCCGCGGTCGTGAACCGACGAAGGCGACGCCCGCGGTCCTGAGCCGACGAAGGGGTTGTCCGACCCACAGCCGGACAGCCCCTCGCCGAGGCCTCGAAGCCGATCCGCGCGGCCGGCCCGAGACCGGGGCGACCGCCCGTCCCGCGGGGCCGCCCGATCAGTCCCGGCGGATGAGTTCCGGGTCGATACGACGGCCAACCAGGGGCATTGACCCCACCGCCGCCATCGCCACCACCCCCGCCGCGGCGAGCACGAGCAGGGGAACACCGGCCACGTCCCACCGGATCGAGCCGCCGCCGGTGATCAGGTAGCTGGACTCGGCGAGTTTGCCCGAGACCAGGGCCAGGACCAGTCCGAGGCCCAGGGGCAGCACGACCTGGGCGCACTGGACGGCCCGCATGGTTCTCGCCCGCGCGCCGATCAGCGTGACGGCGGTGACCTGCGCGCGGCGCTCGACGGCCCGGTCGGTGACGGACACGAGGAAGGCGGCCACGCCGATGACCAGACCCATGATCATGCCCAGGGCGAGCAGGGTCTCGACCACGGAGATCTGCTCCAGCCCCCGGATGTTCAGCCCGACCAGCTCGATCTCGGCGATCGGAGCGACGGCGGCGATCCCGTCGAGGACGGCACGCACCTGCCCGGGGTCGGAACTGCCGGCGAGGAGGAACTCCGCGTCGCGGGGACGGGTGTCGGCGGGGAGGGCGGACGGCGGGACGAGGAGTTCGGCGGAGCCGACCGCGGAACCGGAATACCCGCTGTAGACGACCCGGCCCGCGGGTACGGCGACGTTCAGGCGCTGGTCCCGCCCGCCGCCGTCACGGAAGCGGAACGGGAAGGACTTGCCGGTCTCCATGTCGGATCCCACGCTCGAATTGGGGTCCACCAGACGCAGCACCTCGCCGTCGACACAGCCCTCGGTGCGCACGGTCATCCGTCGCAGATCGGCGCAGGTGGCCACCAGAGCCGTGGCCGAGGACGCCACGACGCCGGGCCGACTGGCGGCGAGGTCGACCCAGGAGTTCATGAGAAGGCCGTGCGCCCGGACTCCGGAAACCTCCTCCAGGTCCCGCTGCTCCCGAGTGCCGAGCCCCGACAGGGGCAGGGAGTAGCCCTGTACCGCGCCGGACGGCCGGGTCACCTGTTCGAGCTGGATGAGAACGCCCTGGGCCAGTGAGGCGACGTAGACGAGCAGGACGAGACTGGTGACCACCCGCATCGTGCTGCCCGGCTCGGCCTCGTTGCGCCGCATCGCCAGGTTGAGCGTCAGGGACCCGGTGGTCCGTGCCACCCTGCGCGCCAGCACGTACGAGAGCAGCGGCAGGGTCAGTACGAGTCCGACGCCGGTCAGAACGACCCCGGCGACCACCAGCAGCGCGTTGACGCCGAGGCTGGAGGCGGGATGCCCCATCAGGCCCGTGGCGCAGAAGCCGCACACGATGCCGAGGCCGCTGAGGAGCAGCAGACCGACCCACTTGGACGGGGGTCGCGGCACCGCCGTACGCCGCACCGCGAGCGGGTTGGCGGTCGCGTCCCGCGCGCTCCTGCGGCTGACGAGCCAGGCGAGGACGGGGCAGCCGACCAGGCAGACGGCGATCGTGACGACGGACAGGGCGCCGTCGCCGGGATACCACCTCAGCCCCGGCAGACCGGCCCGGGACATCACCTGGTTGAGCAGCCAGTACTCGCCGAGTCCCAGCACCGCGCCGAGCAGTGCCGCGACGACGGTCTCGGCGGCGTTCACCCGCTGGGTGCCCTTGACGCTCAGGCCGAGCAGCCGCAGTGCCGCGAGGCGGCGCATCCGGCTGGCGGCGGAGAGCCGGGCGCAGACCGACAGGAAGATGCCCAGGGGCAGCAGGACCAGCGTGGCCAGCGCGAACCGCACATCGGTGAGGGTGGACGGCTCGACCGCCGGGAACGGCGCGTAGCCGTACCCGAACCCCTTCAGGGTCCGGCCCTCGTGGACCAGCTTGGCCCGGTCGGTCCCGACGTAGGCGTAGAGCTCGTCGGGATGGGCGAGCCCGGCCGGGCCGATCACGCCCGCCTCGCGTCCGGGCAGGAGGGCTTTGGCCGCGGGCGCGGACCGCAGCAGGTCGTGCACGCGCGGGGAGACGAACACCTCGCCGGGAGCGGGGAGTTCGCTCAGCCCGGGGGGAAGCGCACGCGTGCCCCCGGTGCCCTTCGAGACGAACACCCGGGTGAAGGACCGGGAGCCGTAGGCGTCGTCGCGCTGCAGGACGAGGGTGCCGTCCGCCGGTCCCTTGGCGGAGGTGACGGGCTGGCGGGCGGCGGCGCGGCCGTCGTGCGCGTCGAGGATCGCCGGAACGGTGAGGACGAGGGCGAGACAGCAGACGCCGATCGAGCCGCCGGCGGCCATGAGGAAGAAACGTATGCGGTTGCCGCGTCCCGCACCGAACAGCAGGCGCAGACCGAGCAGGAATTCCCTCACACGGCACCCCGCGGGCTCAGGACTCCGTCGGCCATCGTGTAGCGGGTATCGGCCTGGGCGGCGACGGCCGGGTCGTGCGTCACCAGGATGACGGCGGTGCCCTGCGACCGGGCCAGGCCCAGGAACTCCTTGAGAACGGCCGAGGCGTTGGCGCTGTCGAGGGACCCGGTCGGCTCGTCCGCGAAGACGATCGCCGGCCGGTGCACCAGGGACCGCGCGACCGCGACGCGCTGGCTCTGCCCGCCGGACACCTGTCCGGGACGGCGCTCGCGCAGTTCACCGAGGCCGAGCCGTTCGAGCACCTCACCGGCCGCCGCGAGTGCGGGGCCCTTGCGTTGTCCGGCCAGCCGCAGGGGCAGGGCGGTGTTCTCCTCGACGGTGAGTTCCGGCAGCAACTCGCCGTACTGGAAGACGAATCCGAACCGTTCCCGGCGAAGCGCGCTGATCTCGTCGTCGTCGAGATCACCGAGCGCCCGCCCTTCGAAGCGCACCTGACCACGCTTGACGGGAAGAACCCCGGCGAGGCAGTAGAGCAGCGAAGACTTCCCGGACCCACTCTGCCCGGTGATCGCCACGACCTCCCCGACGGACACCGAGAGATGAGCGTCGAGAACGGCCGGCTGAGCGCCGTAGGAGAGGTCAACTCCCGTGGCGACAAGTATTTCTGACATGCTGTTGGCTTCCCCCAAAGAAGCGTGCGGGTCCAGGAGTACGTCCTGGACCCGCGGTCTTGCCTGAGTGAGCGACTACCTCTGGTAGTGCTTGGTCGGCGAGCAGTTGTCAGGGTTCAGCGAGCCCTTGTCACGGCAGACGCGTATGTAGGCGTTGCTGGTGTACTGCGCGGCACCGTCCCAGTTGAGCTGGTCGAGGGGAACGGACGTCCGCTGCTTGCCGTTGTAGCGGCTCCAGCCGTAGCCCTCGACCCGCACCTGCACGTAGGTGTTGTGCCCGTCACCGTTGTCGGTGTCCTTGAGGTTGCCCTTCCACTCGAAGGCACCGTGGTTCTGCCCGGACGGCCAAAACGCGTACTGGCCGTCCTGGAGGGACGCGCCCCCCGTGGTAAGCGTCGGAATGTTGTGCCACGAGACCGCCATCGCGGTCCCTGCGCTCAGGGCGAAGATTCCGCCGGCGAGCACGCCGACTGCCAACTTGCGGATTTTTTCTCCCGTTTGGTTGTTCACCCTGGTTGGTCATGGTGCTTCCAGGGCCGTCGATGATCGTATTGAAATCACCGAAAACCGAAACCGAATTAGGCTGAACCGAGCCCGTTTGGCTGGATTCCGACGGTGTCCTGTACTCGTCCCCGACACCCCGGCTTCGGCAGGAACCCCCACACGGTTCACGATCGAGCCGGATCGAAACTCGCCCCCCAGGCCGACCCCCGACCCGGCCCTTCGACGCCGGCTCTCCGCCCCCGGAAGGGCAAAAACCCGGCGCAGACGCTGTCTGAACCGGGTTCCGACGGAGCCCGCCCTCTGGGATGCGAATCCGCTGGGCCTACGCCTTCCCGCCCGCCTCGGAACCTCTCCCCGAGCCCGCAACTGAGACTGGAGCTGAGGCTGAAGACCACCGCGCGGCTCCTGCCCGCGCCCGCCAATGCACCCCCGGAAAAAGCAAAAGCCCCAGGTCACGGCGAGTGAGTCCTGAGGCTTCCACAGAGCCGCCTTCGGGATTCGAACCCGAGACCTACGCATTACGAGTGCGTTGCTCTGGCCATCTGAGCTAAGGCGGCGCGCTGTCCACACCTATGGTGCGATCAGCAACGTCGGTAAGTCTACACAGTTTCCGGGGGTGCTCCGTACACCGCCGGGGGTGGGGGCCCAATGGGGCTATGAGCAGCGCTTTCCCTTCTCGGGAGGGGTGCCCTGGAGGAGGTAGCGGTTGATCGTGGAGTCGATGCAGGTGCTGCCGCGGCCGTAGGCGGTGTGGCCGTCGCCGACGTAGGTCAGGAGCCTGCCGGAGGAGAGCTGGGAGGCTAGGGACTGCGCCCAGGGGTACGGGGTCGCCGGGTCCCGAGTGGTGCCGACGACGAGAATCGGCGCCGCCCCCTTCGCCTCGATGCGGTGCGGCTCGCCGGTGTTCTTGACCGGCCAGTACGCACAGTTCAGCGAGGCCCAGGCCAGGCCCTCGCCGAAGACCGGGGACGCCTTCTCGAAGGCGTGGAGCGACTGCTCGACCTGGTCCGGGCCGGAGAAGGCCGCCGGCAGGTCGAGACAGTTCACGGCGGCGTTGGCGGACATCAGGTTCGCGTACTGACCGTCGGCGTCCCGCTCGTAGTAGCTGTCGGAGAGGGCGAGCAGACCCGCGCCGTCGTTGTTCCTCATCGCGGACGTGAGCGCGTCACGGAGCTGCGGCCAGGCCGTCTCGTCGTACATCGCCGCGATGACACCGGTCGTCGCCAGCGCCTCGCCGAGCTTGCGACCGTCCGGGTCCCCCGCCGGAATGGGCTCCTTGTCCAGTCGCCGGAAGAACGCCTTCAGGTTCCTGCCCACCTCGTCCGGGCTCGTACCCGCGTCGCCGAGCGGGCAGTCGCTGTGCCGTACGCAGTCCTTCGCGAAGGACTGGAACGCCGTCTCGAACCCCGCCGTCTGCTCCTCGTTGAGCTTGCGCGCGTTCAGCGACGGATCCAGCGCGCCGTCCAGCACCAGCCGCCCCGCCCGGTCCGGGTAGAGGCCCGCGTACGTCGCCCCGAGAAATGTCCCGTACGACGCCCCCACATACGTCAGCTTCTCGTCGCCCAGCACGGCCCGCAGGATGTCCATGTCACGGGCCGCCTCGACGGTGGAGACGTGCCGCAGCAGATCGGGCGATTGTGCCCCGCAGCCCTCGGCGAACTTCTTGAAGGCCTCGACGAGCAGATCCGTCTCCCGACCGTCGTCCGGGGTCGTGTCCGTCTGGGTGTACGCGTCCATCGCGCGACCGTTGAGGCATTCGACCGGTTCGCTGCGGGCCACTCCCCGAGGGTCGACCGCCACCATGTCGTAGCGGGCACGGACGTCCGCCGGATAGCCGATGCCGGCGTACGACTGGAGGTAGCCGACCGCCGAACCGCCCGGCCCTCCCGGATTGACCAGCAGGGAACCGAGCCGCTTGCCCGGCCCTGTGGCCTTCTTGCGGGAAACCGCCAGCCGGACGTCGCCCGCGCCGGGCTTCGCGTAGTCACGCGGCGCCTTCATCGTCGCGCACTCGAAGCCGGGGACACCGCAACTGCGCCAGTTCAGCTTCTGCCCGTAGTAGGGCGCCAGCGCCGACGGTGTGGCACTCGGCAGCGCGGTGAGCACCGCCTCGGTCGTCGCGGCGGTCGTCGTGGAACTTCCTGAGGAGCAGCCGGAGACGATCAGCGCCGTGGCGGCCAGCAGCACGCCGCTCGCACGGAGGGGTCGGATCGGCCGTGGGGTGCGCCTCATGTGCATCTCGCGAGCGTAACCGTGCGCGATCAAATGATCACCTCCAGTCGCGGAAGCGGCTCGTACGAGTGACCCGGTCAACCGGCCCCCGCACAGGTCGTCCCTAACCAGGTCTACACCGAGCGGATCGCTCCTCGCCGACCGCACGGGCCGGGCCGCACAGCACCGGCCGGAGCGGGCCGGGCCGGAGCGGACAGGTCGGAGCGGACGGGTCGGAGCGGACGGGTCGGAGCGGACGGGCGGCCCCTGACCGAGCCCACGGGACGGGTCTCCCCGCCTTGGGGCCTGCGCGCCGGGATCAGCCCGCGCGGAGCGCCATCGTCATCGCCTCCACCGCCAGCAGCGGAGCGACGTTCCGGTCGAGCGCCTCGCGGCACGCGGCGATCGCGTCGATACGGCGCAGCGTGGACTCCGGCGAGCTGCCACGGGCCAGCCGCTCCAGCGCGTCCTCCGCCTCCGCGTTGGCGATGGCCAGGCGGGAGCCGAGCTGAAGGGCGAGGACGTCGCGGTAGAAGCCGGTGAGGTCGATCAGGGCCAGGTCCAGGCTGTCGCGCTGCGTACGCGTTCTTCGGCGCTTCTGCCGGTCCTCCAGCTCCTTCATGACGCCCGCCGTACCCCGAGGCATACGGCCGCCCTGCGCCGCGCCGAGCGCCGCCTTCAGCTCCTCGGTCTCCTTGACATCGACTTCCTCGGCGAGCTGCTTCGCGTCCTCCGACGCCGTGTCGATCAGTTCCTGGGCCGCCTTGAGGCAGCCGCCGACGTCGTCGACCCGCAGCGGGAGCTTGAGGACGGCGGCCCGCCGCTGCCGGGCGCTCGGGTCCGTCGCGAGGCGGCGGGCCCGCCCGATGTGGCCCTGCGTCGCACGCGCGGCCGCCGCCGCCACGGCGGGCTCGATGCCGTCACGGCGGATGAGGATGTCGGCGACGGCCTCGACCGGCGGGGTACGCAGCGTGAGCAGCCGGCAGCGGGAGCGGATGGTGGGCAGCACGTCCTCGATGGACGGGGCGCACAGCAGCCAGACCGTGCGGGGGGCGGGCTCCTCGACGGCCTTGAGCAGGACGTTGCCCGCACCCTCCGTGAGACGGTCCGCGTCCTCCAGGACGATGACCTGCCAGCGGCCGCCCGCCGGGGAGAGCTGGGCGCGGCGGACCAGGTCGCGGGTCTCCTTGACGCCGATGGAGAGCAGGTCGGTACGGACGATCTCCACATCGGCGTGGGTGCCGACCAGGCTCGTATGACAGCCGTCGCAGAACCCGCAGCCGGGGATTCCGCCGAGCGCGCGGTCGGGGCTCACGCACTGCAACGCGGCCGCGAACGCGCGCGCGGCCGTGGAGCGGCCCGAGCCGGGCGGGCCCGTGAACAGCCAGGCGTGCGTCATCTTCGACGCCTCGGGGAGCGGGGCTCTCGCGGCGACCGCCGTGACGAGGGCGTCGGCGTCCCGGGCAGCGGCGGCGAGCTGCTCGCTCACCTTCTCCTGGCCCACCAGGTCGTCCCACACAGGCATGGGCTCCGCCCTTCCGTCGCACTTTGCCTCGCGTCGTCCATTGTGCGGGTCGCCACTGACAACCGAGGACCACGTGCCCGACCGCCCGACGCATCGACGGCCGACGCCGGACCGCCGCTGACTCGCCGAACGCATCGACGCCCGACCGCCGGCTGCCGAACGCATCGACGCCCGACGCGAGACCAGTGACCACCGGGCGCGTCGACGGCCGGACACCCAACGCCCAACCGTCGTCCGCCACCCGCCGGGACTAGCGTCGCCGCCCGCCCCGCCCGCGGCCCTGGCCCTCGTCCCAGTCGTCGTCCTCTTCGTCGCGCGGGCCCAGCAGTTCGTCCGCCAGGGTCGGGAGGTCGCCGAGCGGGGTCTCCTCGGCCCAGTCGGGGCGGGGCCTGCGGCGCGGGGCGCCCGTCTCGTCCACCTGCGGCAGTTCCCGCGTGCGGTCGGAGGGACCCTCGGGGCCCGCCGCCGGCCGCTCGTCGCGGAAGAAGCCCCGGGGCATCCGGTCCGTGGGGTCGCCGGACGGCTCGTCGCCCCGGCTCCCCGCACCCGTGTCCCGTACCGGAGGAAGCACGGCCGTCTCGTCGGCCGGACCCGGGTCCGGGGAGACGGGCGGCAGCACCGCCGTCTCGTCCGCCGCCCCGCCCGGAACCGGCGGCTTGGGCAGCGTGGCCGTGTCCTCGACGTCGGCACGCGATCCCAGGCGCTTGCCCGCACGGCGCGCGTCCGGTCGTACGGGCGGAAGCACGGCGGTCTCGTCGGCCGCCCGCGCGTCGGTCACGACCGGCGTGGGCACCGTCGGCTCGTTGTCCGGCACGGAAGGCGCCGTGGGCTTGGAAGACCCCGCGGCCCTGGAAGGCGCCGCGGGCCACGAAGGCTTCGAGGCGGCGGGGGCGGCGGACGGCGAGGCGGATGCCGAGCGCGTCGAGGCCTCCGCGGTCTCGGATCCCTTGCCGACACCGGCCTGCGAACCCGTCGGGCCCTCGGGCTTCGGGGCCGTCCCGGCGCCCGACACCGCGGCCTCGGCCGAAGCCGCCGCGGTCGCGGAGACGGCGGCGGCCTCCGCCGCGAGCCGCCGGGCCTCCTCGGCCCTCAGCAGAGCCTCCTCGGCCTTCCGCTGCTTCTCCAGGCGGCGTTCCTCGGCCTCGGCACGCAGCCGCGCCTCCTCCTCGGCCTGCCTGCGTGCCCGCTCCTGCTCCGCGGCGCGTACCTCCTCCTCGGCGAGAAGGCGGAGCCGCTCCTCCTCGGCGCGGCGGCGGGCGTCCTCGGCGCGCTGCCGGGCCTCCTCCGCCTGGCGCTCGGCCTCACGCCGCTGGGCCTCCTCCAGCTCGCGCTGCTTGCGCTCCTCCTCCTCGGCGCGCAGCTTCGCGAGCTGGGCCTGGCGCTCATGCTCCAGGCGCTCCTCCTCCGCCTTGCGGGCGGCCTCCTCCTCGGCCTTGCGCCGGGCTTCCTCCTCGGCCGCCCTGCGCGCCTCCTCCTGGGCCTTCACCTCGGCCTCGGAGAGGGGCAGCATCACGTCGAGCCGGTGCCGTACGACCGTGGTGACGGCCTCGGGCTCCTGCGCGGCGTCGACGACCAGGTAGCGGCCCGGGTCCGCGGCGGCGAGCGTCAGGAAACCGGAGCGCACGCGCGCGTGGAACTCGACCGGCTCCGACTCCAGCCGGTCGGGCGCCTCGGTGAACCGCTCGCGGGCGGCTTCCGGCGACACGTCCAGCAGAACGGTCAGATGCGGGACGAGCCCGTCCGTCGCCCAGCGGTTGATGCGGGCGATCTCCGTGGGGGACAGGTCGCGGCCCGCGCCCTGGTAGGCCACGGACGAGTCGATGTAGCGGTCGGAGATGACGATGGCGCCCCGCTCCAGCGCGGGTCGTACGACCGTGTCGACGTGCTCCGCGCGGTCGGCGGCGTACAGCAGGGCCTCGGCGCGGTGCGAGAGGCCCGCGGACGACACGTCGAGAAGGATCGAGCGCAGCCGCTTGCCGACGGGCGTGGCGCCCGGCTCGCGGGTCACGACGACCTCGTGGCCCTTGGCCCGGATCCAGTCGGCGAGGGCCAGCGCCTGGGTGGACTTGCCGGCTCCGTCGCCGCCCTCCAGGGCGATGAAGAAGCCGCTCGTGGCGGGCATCTGCGCCGGGTCGTCCCCGCCGCGCAGCGCGTCCAGCAGGTCCTTGCGCAGCGGCACGCCGGAACGGTCGTCGACCTTGGCGAGCACCAGGGCCGCGACCGGCAGCAGGAGCGCGCCGACCAGCATCAGCGTGAAGGCGGCGCCGCCGTGCGCGAACACGAACTTGCCGCTTTCCAGACGGTGCGGGCCGATCGCCGCGGCGACCAGCGGCGCCACGATCGCGCCGACCGCCACGAAGACCCGTACGACCGCGTGCAGGTGCTCGGTGGTGCGGGCCCGCCGGTGGTCCTCGGTCTCCTGGTCGAGCAGCGCGTGCCCGGTGTTGGCGGCGACACCCGCGCCCACACCGGCGAAGGCGAGGATCAGCAGGACGGTGGTGACGTCCGGGACGAGGCCCGCGGCCAGCAGCGTGATCCCGGTGAAGGCGATCGCGAGCGCGAGCAGCCGGCGCCGCGACAGCGAGGGGAGCAGGGAGGGGGCGGTGCGGATACCGGCGACGACGCCGCCGGTCAGCGCCAGCACCAGCAGTCCGTACGTCACCGGTCCGCCGCCCAGGTCGATGGCGTCCAGCACGGCGACGGCGACGGCGGCCGCGATCGCCCCGGCGACGGCGGCGCAGGCCGGTACCAGGAGCGGGATCGCGCCCGTGCGGCCCTTGTCGCCGCCGGTGCCCGTCTTCGGGCGGCGCAGTCCTTCGAGCGGCGACCGCGCGCGCGGGGTGCGGGCGTCGGGCAGTTCGAGGAAGGTGATCACCGACAGGGAGGCCGCGAACAGTCCGGCCGCCACGTACGAGGCGAGCGCCACCTGGTGCAGGTGGAACCAGTCGATCCCGGCGCCCAGCATGTTGCTGACGAGGGAGACGGTGACCAGGGCGAGTGCCGCGATCGGCACCGCGACGAACGCGGTGCGCAGGGACAGCCGCCGCAGGGCGTCCATGTGGTCCGGCAGCGGGCGCACGGTGGCGCCCTCCGGCGGCGGCGCGGGCAGCAGCGCGGGCGCCGCGCTCTCCCGGCACACGGTCCAGAACCGCTCGGCGACCCCGGACACGAAGACGATGACCAGGAGCACCGCGAGCGCGTTGTCCGGGGTCCAGTCGATGAACAGGGGCGCGACGATGAGGAGCGCGGCCCGCAGGCCGTCGGCCACGAGCATGGTCCAGCGCCGGTCGAGCGGTCCCTCGGACGAGGTGAGCGACGTCAGGGGCCCCAGGAGTACGGCTCCGAAGAGCAGCGTCGCGAGGACGCGCGCTCCGAAGACGGCCGCCACGGCGAGGGCGGCCCCGCGGGCGCCACCGCCGAAGGAACCTTCGGAGATCGCCGCCTGGAGCGCGAGCGCCACCAGGACAAGCAGGGACAGGACGTCCGCGACACCTCCCACGAGGTGTGCGCTCCACAACCGCTTCAACTGCGGTTGCCGCAGCAGTGCGCGGACGGCACGCTCGCGCGAATCCGCGACCAGGGCTTCGTCGGGGGCCCAGTTGTGGGCCGTTGGCTGCTCGGCTCGCGTCATCCTGCCAGCCTATCCGGACCCACTGACTCCCCGGAGGGCTGCCCGAACAAACGGACGCCCCCACACCAAATGGTGTAGGGGCTTCCGCTCTTCGAAAGGGTCCGGCGGGCGGCTCAGCGGGTGGCTCAGCCTTCCGAGGTCGCCGTCTTCTTCGCGGCGGTCTTCTTCGCGGGCGCCTTCTTGGCGGCCGTCGTCTTCGAAGCCGTCGCCTCCTTGGCGGCGGTCTTCTTGGCCGGTGCCTTCTTGGCGGGAGCCTTCTTGGCCGCCGTCTTCTTCGCGGTCTTCTTGGCCGGGCCCTTGGCACGCTTCTCGGCGAGCAGCTCGTACCCGCGCTCCGGCGTGATGTCCTCGACGCTGTCGTCGGAACGCAGCGTCGCGTTGGTCTCGCCGTCGGTGACGTACGCGCCGAAGCGGCCGTCCTTGACCACGACCGGCTTCTCGCTGACCGGGTCGGTGCCCAGTTCCTTCAGCGGCGGCTTGGCGGCCGCGCGGCCCCGCTGCTTGGGCTGGGAGTAGATCTCCAGCGCCTCTTCCAGCGTGATCGTGAAGAGCTGGTCCTCGGCGGTGAGGGACCGCGAGTCCGTGCCCTTCTTCAGGTACGGGCCGTAGCGACCGTTCTGCGCGGTGATCTCGACGCCCTCGGCGTCCGCGCCGACGACGCGCGGCAGCGACATCAGCTTGAGGGCGTCCTCCAGCGTCACCGTGTCGAGCGCCATCGACTTGAAGAGCGAGGCGGTACGCGGCTTGACGGCGTTCTTGCCTGTCTTCGGGGTGCCCTCGGGGAGCACCTCGGTGACGTACGGGCCGTAGCGGCCGTCCCTGGCGATGATCTGGTGACCCGACTGCGGGTCGGCGCCGAGCTCGAAGTCGCCGCTCGGCTTGGCGAGCAGTTCCTCGGCGAGTTCGACCGTCAGCTCGTCCGGGGCCAGGTCCTCGGGGACGTCGGCGCGCTGGTGGTTCTCGTCGTCCTTCTCACCGCGCTCGACGTACGGGCCGTAGCGGCCGACGCGCAGCACGATGCCGTCGGCGACGGGGAACGAGGACACCTCGCGGGCGTCGATGGCGCCCAGGTCGGTGACGAGCTCCTTGAGACCGCCCAGGTGGTCGCCGTCTCCGTTGCCCGCCTCGGCGGCACCGGCCGTGTCGCCCTCGCCGAAGTAGAAGCGCCTCAGCCACGGCACGGCCTGCGCCTCACCGCGGGCGATGCGGTCGAGGTCGTCCTCCATCTTGGCGGTGAAGTCGTAGTCGACGAGCCGCCCGAAGTGCTTCTCCAGGAGGTTGACCACGGCGAACGACAGGAAGGAGGGCACCAGGGCCGTCCCCTTCTTGAAGACGTAGCCGCGGTCGAGGATCGTGCCGATGATCGACGCGTACGTCGACGGACGGCCGATCTCGCGCTCTTCGAGCTCCTTGACCAGGGAGGCCTCGGTGTAGCGGGCGGGCGGCTTGGTGGCGTGGCCGTCGACCGTCATGTCCTCGGCGGACAGCGGGTCGCCCTCGCCGACCTGCGGGAGGCGGCGCTCACGGTCGTCGAGCTCGGCGTTCGGGTCGTCCGCGCCCTCGACGTACGCCTTCAGGAAGCCGTGGAAGGTGATCGTCTTGCCGGACGCGCTGAACTCGGCGTCCCTGCCGTCGGCGGACGTGCCCGCGATCTTCACGGTGACGGAGTTGCCGACCGCGTCCTTCATCTGGGAGGCGACGGTGCGCTTCCAGATCAGTTCGTACAGCCTGAACTGGTCGCCGGTCAGTCCCGTCTCGGCGGGGGTGCGGAAACGATCACCCGAGGGGCGGATCGCCTCGTGCGCCTCCTGCGCGTTCTTGACCTTCCCGGCGTACGTACGCGGCTGCGCCGGCAGGTAGTCGGCGCCGTAGAGCTGGGTGACCTGGGCGCGGGCGGCCTTGACGGCCGTGTCCGACAGGGTCGTGGAGTCCGTACGCATATAGGTGATGAAGCCGTTCTCGTACAGCTTCTGCGCCACCTGCATGGTCGCCTTCGCGCCGAAGCCGAGCTTGCGCGAGGCCTCCTGCTGGAGCGTCGTCGTACGGAACGGCGCGTACGGCGAACGGCGGTAGGGCTTGGACTCGACCGAGCGGACGGCGAAGTTCGTGTCCTGGAGGGCGGCGGCGAGCGCGCGGGCGTTCGTCTCGTCCAGGTGGAGCGTGTTCGCGCCCTTGATCTGGCCGAGCGAGTCGAAGTCGCGGCCCTGGGCGACGCGCTTGCCGTCGACCGAGGTCAGCCGGGCGACGAGGGTGGACGGGTCGCTCGCGTCACCCGTGCGGCCGGTGCCGAAGGTGCCGGTCAGGTCCCAGTACTCGGCGGAACGGAAGGCGATGCGCTCGCGCTCCCGCTCGACGACGAGCCGGGTCGCCACGGACTGGACGCGGCCGGCCGACAGGCGCGGCATGACCTTCTTCCACAGGACCGGCGAGACCTCGTAGCCGTAGAGGCGGTCGAGGATGCGGCGGGTCTCCTGCGCGTCGACCATGCGCTTGTTCAGCTCACGCGGGTTGGCGACGGCGCTGCGGATCGCGTCCTTGGTGATCTCGTGGAAGACCATCCGGTGGACGGGAACCTTGGGCTTCAGGACCTCCAGGAGGTGCCACGCGATGGCCTCGCCCTCGCGGTCCTCATCGGTGGCGAGGAAGAGTTCGTCGGAGTCCTTCAGCAGGTCCTTGAGCTTCTTGACCTGGGCCTTCTTGTCGGCGTTGACCACATAGATCGGCTGGAAGTCGTGTTCGACGTCCACGCCGAGGCGGCGAACCTCGCCGGTGTACTTCTCCGGCACCTCCGCGGCACCGTTGGGGAGGTCGCGGATGTGCCCGACGCTCGCTTCGACGACATAGCCGGGGCCGAGGTAGCCCTTGATCGTCTTCGCCTTGGCAGGCGACTCGACGATGACGAGTCGGCGGCCGCCGTGTGCGGTGTCGCTGGTCGGGGACAACTTCGCTCTTCTCTCCGGTCGACGCGGAATCTCCTCGGGGCTTCGCTCCCGAGAGGTCGGGTCATGCTGACGCTGCGGAGTGTGACGGTACATCCCGCCCCCGTGTCAAACGGGAAAAGCCCGCAACGGCCACTCGAACGGTAACCCGACTACCGCCATTCCTGCCGCCCGGAGTGTCGACCCGCTCTTCCGGGCCTATCCGGAGGGTAACTTCCCAGTTACCGGAGTGGTGCTGCTCACGCGCGGTCTCACAGGCGCGTGAAGCACCACACCCCGAGTGCCAGCGCCCCGCTTCCGGCGACACTCGCGAGGGTCGCCGATGCGACGCGGTTCACACCGTGGGCGACCGGCTCGCCCTGCCGCACCCGGACCACCGTCCAGGCCAGGATTCCACCTCCGAACAGGGCGAACACCATCCCCGCGAAGATCGCCGGCCCGTTTTCCATGGATCTGTCCTTTCACCCCGGGTCCCCAGGCTCGGGAGGCTGACACGCCCCGGCAGCGGGCGTACGAACCCACGGTGAACGCCAGGCAACCGGTGCCCCATGGGCCCCTCACGCCACATCCGACGCCCCGGTCCACCCCACCGCCCGCCTTCCGCGGACGCGGCCTCCCACGCCCCCGACTGTGGCGAATCCGTCGTTCCCGTCCCCTCCCGACCGGCGGCCGGGGGTCTCCGCTCAGCACCCCGCCCGCTCCCGGCTCACCTCGACCCGCCTCCGCGTGGTCGCTCTCTCCCGCAGCCGGGCTCTTTCCTTCTCGTCCTTTTCCACGGAGCCTTTCCCGCGGTCCAAGTCCGTACCCGCGTCCGTCCGCCCATCCATATCCGTCATGCGGGCCGGCCATTCATATCGGCCGTCCAGTCCGTCCCTGTCCGGGCCACGCGGTTACACCGGGTAACCGCGCACCGGCGATCACGGCCCCGCCGAAGCCGACCGCAGGTTGGCCGGTTTCCCCTCCCGTCCGGACGGCACCGACCCCATTCGAGCGCGACACGAACCAGGACGGCGAGGACCGCCCCCGCGGCGCGAGCGGGCGAGGACGGGCCGGCCGTCTCCTCGTAGCCCTCCCCGCCGCGCCGGAGCAGGTGGGGCGGTCCGGCGGCGGCCCGCCCCGGCTACTCGACCGGCTCCAGGAATCCCTGCTCCACCAGCAGGCGGATCTGGGCGGGTGTGCGGTCCCGTAGCAATACGGGGTCCTCGCCGACCAGTTGGGCGATGGCGTCGAGGATCCGGCCGGCGCTCAGGGTGCCGTCGCACACACCGGCGAAGCCCGCGCCGACCGTGTCCACCTTGGTGGCCCGGCGCATGCCCCGGTGCTGACGCAGCACCACATGCTCCGGGTCCTCGGCACCGGGCAGTCCGACCTGCTCCTGCACGACCTCCGCGACCAGTCTGAAGTGACCGGCCAGCAGACCCGCGTCGTCGTGCCGTCTCAGGTAGTCGACCCGGTCGAAGTGCTCACGTACGGCGTCGCCGAGCGGCTGCTCGACGGAATGCGGCCACTCCTCCACCGTGATCGACGGCTCGGCCGCCGCCGTCCTGCGCAGGGTGATCCACCCGAAGCCGACGGCCTTCACCTTGCGGGCCTCGAACTCGTCCAGCCACGCGTCGTACCGCGCCTGGTAGTCCGCCGGGTCCGCCCGGTGGTCGCCCGAGTCGCGCAGCCACAGCTCGGCGTACTGCGTGACGTCCTGCACCTCGCGCTGCACGATCCACGCGTCGCAGCCGCGCGGCACCCACGAACGCAGCCGGTCCTGCCAGTCCTCGCCCTCCACGTGCTGCCAGTTGGCCAGGAACTGGGCGTAGCCCCCTTCGTTCAGCCGGTCCCCCGCCTCCTGAACGAGCGTGCGGCACAGATCGTCCCCGCCCATTCCGCCGTCGCGGTACGTCAGCCGGGCGCCCGGCGAGATCACGAAGGGCGGGTTCGAGACAATCAGGTCGTACGTCTCGTCCGCGCGGACCGGCTCGAAGAGGGAGCCCTGACGCAGGTCGGCGGCCGGGGCGCCGGAGAGCGCGAGGGTGAGCGCGGCGATGTGCAGGGCACGGGGGTTCAGATCGGTCGCCGTCACGCGTGTGGCGTGCTGCGCGACGTGCAGGGCCTGGATCCCGGAGCCGGTGCCGAGATCGAGTGCGGAGCCGACGGGCCGACGCACGGTGATGCCGGCAAGGGTGGTCGAAGCGCCTCCCACGCCGAGGACGACCCCTTCGTCCCGGCTGCCGATGCCGCCCGCGCCCCCGACGGCGCAGCCGAGGTCGGACACGATGAACCAGTCCTCGCCATCAGGCCCGCCGTAGGGCCGGATGTCGACGCTCGCCGCGACCTCGTCCCCGCCCGTCCGGGTCAGCCAGCCGCTCTCCAGGGCGTCCTCGACGGGCAGCACGTCCGCCACGCGCGCGTACGGCACGGGCTGCTGCAGCAGGAACAGCCGGACGAGCGTCTCCAGCGGTGTGTCCCCGCGGGTCGCCCGGAGTGCGGGCACGGTCTCGCTGCGTGCCAGCGCGGCGTACGCGGGGGCGCCGAGCAGGTCGAGGAGGCCGTCCGCGGTGAAGGAGGCGCCGAGGAGCGCGCTCCGCAGCCGGGCGGAGACGTCGGCACGATCGGACGAGGGCAGCGGTGGCAGGCTGGTGTGACTCACGCCTCCCATTGTGTCCGCTATCGCCCACGGGCACCCACACCTGTGGACAGAGCCCGCCTGTGGACATCCCCACCTGTGGACAGATCTTCACCGGTCGACCGCGGCTCGTTCGTGGGCGGAGGTTCGCCGGCCGACCGCGGCTCGTCCATGGGCAGAGGTTCGCCTGCCGACCGCCGCTCGTCCATGGGCGGCGGGTCGGCGTGCGTGGCGCGGCCGAGAGCCCGGCGCGCCTGCGTGCCGGGCTCTCCCTGGGTCCTGCGGACGGTCTCAGCCGTTGGCCGCCGCCGGGGACCCGGACGCCGACTTGCAGCTCTCCTGCTGCGCCATCGCCTTGCCCACGTCGCCCTCCTCCAGCTTCTTCAGGGCGTCGTTCCCGCTCTGGCTCAGTTTGCCGAGCTGGGTCGCGATGCCCTTGAGGCCCTCGGCGAACTTGGCCTGGTCCTTGGTGTCGAGCTTGGCGACCTGCGTCTTCAGAGCGGTGTACGACGCGGAGATGCCGTTGAGCTCCTTGACGGCGTTGGCCTGCTTCGTCTTGCCGTCCTCGACGTCCGGCGGTCCCGCGTTGTCGACGGCGGTGCCGATCGCCTTGTAGGCGTCGGACATGTCCTGGAAGGCCTGTGCGTCGGTCTTCTGGACGGCCTCCGGCGTGCTGTTGTCCGAGGTCTGCTTCTGGATCGCGGCGTTCGCTTCCTCGATCTTCTGCGCCTGCGGCTTCACCGCGTCACAGACCTGCTTGGCCCAGGAGTTCAGCTTGTCGTTGCCACTGTCCCCGCTGCTGCCGCATCCCGACAGCGCGAGCACCAGTACCGCGCCGCCGGACAGTGCGACCGCGAGCTTCTTGTTCACCGGTTTGGTCCCTTCCATGGCTCTCGGCCCCGGAACATACACGCCATGTGGGCGACACCCACATGGCGAACGTCCGCTATGACTGCTTTTGAAGCCATTTGCACCAAGCGAGAGAAGGCTCACGACAGCAACGTGAACACACACAAGGCGGGCGCACGACGCTTCAACACGCGCCGTGCGCCCGCCCGTTGGCCCGTTCTCCGATCCGGCACGGAATTCCGTGCCGGATCGGACGCGGAGCCAGTGCGCTACGAAACCACCGCAGGATCGGCCGACTTGGCGACCCCTTCGTCGTTGTCCTCCTCGTCGCCCATGGCGATACCGCGCCGCTTGGAGACGTACACGGAGCCCACGATCACGATGAACGCGAGGATGGCGATGAACACCCGTGCGCCGACGTTCTTGTCGTCGCCGAACGAGAACTTGACGATCGCCGGAGCGATCAGCAGCGACACCAGGTTCATGACCTTCAGCAGCGGGTTGATGGCGGGGCCCGCCGTGTCCTTGAACGGGTCACCGACCGTGTCACCGATCACCGTCGCCTCGTGGGCCTCACTGCCCTTGCCGCCGTGGTGGCCGTCCTCGACGAGCTTCTTCGCGTTGTCCCACGCGCCACCGGAGTTGGCGAGGAAGACCGCCATCAGCGTGCCGGTGCCGATCGCGCCCGCGAGGAACGAGCCGAGCGCGCCGACGCCGAGCGTGAAACCGATCGCGATCGGGGTGAGCACCGCGAGCAGGCCTGGTGTGGCGAGTTCGCGCAGCGCGTCCTTGGTGCAGATGTCGACGACTTTTCCGTACTCGGGCTTCTCGGAGTAGTTCATGATCCCCGGGTGCTCGCGGAACTGCCGCCGCACCTCGTAGACCACCGCCCCGGCGGACCGCGACACCGCGTTGATCGCCAGCCCCGAGAAGAGGAAGACGACCGCGGCCCCCGCGATGAGACCCACCAGGTTGTTGGGCTGCGAGATGTCCATCATCAGGTTCATCGGCGCGCCCGCTCCCGAGACCTTCTCGCCCACGTCGCTCGCGGCCGTGGTGATCGCGTCACGGTACGAGCCGAAGAGGGCCGAGGCCGCGAGGACGGCGGTGGCGATGGCGATGCCCTTGGTGATGGCCTTGGTGGTGTTGCCGACGGCGTCCAGGTCGGTGAGCACCTGCGCGCCCGCGCCCTCGACGTCGCCGGACATCTCGGCGATGCCCTGCGCGTTGTCGGAGACGGGGCCGAAGGTGTCCATCGCGACGATGACACCGACCGTGGTGAGCAGGCCCGTTCCGGCGAGCGCCACGGCGAACAGCGCCAGCATGATCGACGTACCGCCCAGCAGGAAGGCCCCGTACACGCCGAGGCCGATCAACAGGGCGGTGTAGACGGCCGATTCGAGTCCGATGGAGATGCCGGCGAGGACGACGGTGGCCGCGCCGGTGAGGGAACTCTTGCCGATGTCCCGGACGGGACGGCGGCTGGTCTCGGTGAAGTAGCCGGTCAACTGCTGGATGAGCGCGGCCAGCACGATGCCGATCGCGACGGCGACGACCGCGAAGATCCGCGGATCACCGCCCTTGGCCTTGATCGCCGCGTCCGTGACCCCGTCCAGTTCGGCGTAGGTCCCCGGAAGGTAGATGTAGACGGCGAGGGCCACCAGGACGAGCGAGATCACCGCGGAGATGAAGAACCCGCGGTTGATCGCGGACATGCCGCTGCGGTCGGAGTGCCGGGGCGCCACCGCGAAGATGCCGATCATCGCGGTGAGTACGCCGATCGCGGGCACGATCAGCGGGAACGCGAGCCCGGAGTCGCCGAACGCCACCTTGCCGAGGATCAGCGCAGCGACGAGCGTGACGGCGTACGACTCGAAGAGGTCTGCGGCCATACCGGCGCAGTCGCCCACGTTGTCGCCCACGTTGTCGGCGATCGTCGCGGCATTGCGCGGGTCGTCCTCCGGGATGCCCTGCTCGACCTTGCCGACCAGGTCGGCCCCGACGTCGGCGGCCTTGGTGAAGATGCCGCCGCCGACACGCATGAACATGGCGATCAGTGCCGCGCCGAGACCGAAGCCCTCCAGGACCTTCGGCGCGTCGGCCGCGTACACGAGCACCACACAGGAGGCGCCCAGCAGACCGAGCCCCACCGTGAACATGCCGACGACGCCACCCGTGCGGAAAGCGATCTTCATGGCTTTGTGCGAGACGGCGGTGAGATCCTTTTCGGGCTCACCCTCCGCCGGGGTCGCTTCCCGTGCGGCGGCTGCCACGCGGACATTGCTCCGTACGGCGAGCCACATGCCGATATAGCCGGTGGTCGCCGAGAACGCCGCGCCGATCAAGAAGAAGATCGACCGTCCGGCGCGCTGATTCCAGTCGTCCGCGGGAAGCAGCATGAGCAGGAAGAACACCACGACGGCGAATACGCCGAGCGTGCGCATCTGACGTCCCAGGTAGGCATTCGCGCCTTCCTGGATCGCCGTCGCGATCTTCTTCATGCTGTCGGTGCCCTCGCCGGCCGCGAGAACCTGGCGCACCAGGATCCCGGCGACCACGAGCGCTGCCACGGCGACGACCGCGACGACCGTCACGATGAGGCGGTTGCCGTCCGTCAGGACCGCGGCTGCGAAGGTTGTGGGGTGGTCAAACTGATGAGGGGTAGAAAGCCCCGCCATTCGTCCTCCTTGACGCTTGGGCTGAGCTCAAGATGTGGACGGATTCTAGATACCGGAACCTGATCAAAACAGTGCGCGGTAAGCGGAATTAGTCTTCACTTGCCCTTCAGCAAATGATCGACAGGCGTCCACGGACCCAAATGCAGTAATGCCCCAGAAGCGTTGACGCTTGATCCAATTATCACGCGCCTGATCGTGAATCAATTCACGAAACGCCGTACGCGATCACCCGGAATACACGATCACCTGAGTGCGCGATCACGACAAGGACGGAAGCACGTCCCCGGACATGCCGAAGGGCCCCACCGAGTAGGGCCCTTCAGGACAAACTAAGAGGGACGGCTGTCAGGAGAGAGCCACGGCCGGCGGCGTGGTCGGCCAGCTCATCCTGATCAATCCGCCGTGCTCTCCGGCGATGACTTCCACGTCGTCGACGAGGCCGCTGATGACCGCGAGGCCCATCTCGTCCTCCTCGGCCTCCGCTTCCGAGGCGGCGCCGGACGCCGCCCCGCCGGGCACCGAACCCGGCGCCTCGTCACCGACCTCGATGGAGAACTGCTTCTCCTCCTCGATCAGCGACACGTGCACCGGCGCCGCGATACCGCCGCTCTGGTGCAGCCCGACGGCACGAGTACAGGCCTCACCGACGGCGAGCCTGACCTCGTCGAGGACGGCCTCGTCCACTCCGGCCCTGCGCGCCACCGCTGCCGCCACCAGTCGGGCGGTCCTGACGTGCTCGGGCAGCGCGCTGAAGCGGAGTTCAACGGTGGCCATGCATCCCCCTCTGAACTACGGGCGTGCTGTCTGGGGGCCGGGCCACGGGGCCCGGTCCCCGATGTGCGATCCCGGGCCCACGACCCGGGAGACCGGCCGTCAGTCGGTCGCGTTGACCGCCTCGTCCACCGAGGTGTGGATCGGGAACACCTTGGTGAGGCCGGTAATACGGAAGATCTTCAGAATGCGCTCCTGGTTGCAGACCAGACGCAGCGAGCCCTCATGAGCCCGGACGCGCTTCAGGCCGCCCACCAGCACGCCGAGACCGGTGGAGTCGAGGAAGTCCACGCCCTCCATGTCGACGACGAGGTGGAAGCTACCGTCGTTCACCAGCTCGACCAGCTGCTCTCGCAGCTTGGGCGCGGTATATACATCGATTTCGCCGCCGACCTCGACGACCGTACGGTCGCCATTAGGGCCGGACACATTGCGAGTCGACAGAGACAGGTCCACGGATCCTCCAGCACCTTGCTATCGAGCGGTCGCCCCATGGGACACCTCGGCAGAGCCCCCGGGACGGTTCGCCAGCCGCGATGGCATTCAATCACTTACCGGCAGGCGTGCACGACGCCTTGGGCCCATTGTCCGTCACGCCAGTGACACACTCGATGCCGATGGCCAAGAATCACCGATCCGATCGATCCTCGGCGGACACCGCTTCCCGCCCCTCGCCGACCACCGTCCTGGACCGGCTCGCCTCGGGGCCGAGCCGGGCTTCGCGCATCACTCATACGGAGCACTTGCCCCCGCGAGAGGGTCGCCATGCCGTCTGGCCCGACCGGATCCGTTCGGAGGTCATCGCCGCGGTGCAGGCGGCGGGCATCGAACACCCCTGGGCCCACCAGGCGCGCGTCGCCGAGCACGCCCTGGACGGGGAGTCGGTGATCGTCGCCACCGGCACCGCCTCCGGCAAGTCCCTCGCCTACCTCGCGCCCGTCCTGACGGCCCTCCTGGAGGGCTCCGAGGCCCCGAACGGCCGGGGTGCCACCGCCCTCTACCTGGCCCCCACCAAGGCCCTGGCGGCCGACCAGCGCCGCTCGGTGAAGGAACTTTCACAACCGCTGGGCCATGCAGTTCGCCCAGCCGTGTACGACGGCGACACACCCTTCGAGGAACGCGAATGGGTGCGCCAGTACGCGAACTACGTCCTCACCAACCCCGACATGCTGCACCGCGGGATATTGCCCTCCCACCCCCGCTGGTCCTCCTTCCTGCGCGCCCTGCGCTACGTCGTCATCGACGAGTGCCACACCTACCGCGGCGTCTTCGGCTCCCACGTCGCCCAGGTCCTGCGCCGCCTGCGCCGCCTCTGCGCCCGCTACGGCGCCTCTCCCGTCTTCCTGCTGGCCTCCGCGACCGCCGCCGAGCCCTCGGTCGCGGCGCGCCGCCTGACCGGCCTCCCCGTCGTCGAGGTCGCCGACGACGCGTCCCCGCGAGGGGAACTCGTGTTCGCCCTGTGGGAGCCCCCGCTCACCGAAGTGCACGGCGAGAAAGGTGCACCCGTCCGGCGTACCGCCACCGCCGAGACGGCCGACCTGCTGACCGACCTCACCGTCCAGGGCATGCGCTCGATCGCCTTCGTACGGTCCCGGCGTGGCGCCGAGCTGATCGCGTTGATCGCCCAAGAACGCCTCACCGAGATCGACCGCTCACTGGCCCGGCGCGTCGCCGCCTACCGCGGCGGCTACCTCCCCGAGGAACGCCGCGCCCTGGAGAGCGCGCTGCACTCCGGAGAACTCCTCGGCCTCGCCGCGACCACCGCCCTCGAACTGGGCGTCGACATCTCCGGCCTCGACGCCGTCGTCATCTCCGGCTACCCGGGCACCCGCGCCTCCCTCTGGCAGCAGGCCGGCCGCGCGGGCCGCTCCGGAGAGGGCGCGCTGGCGATCCTGGTCGCCCGCGACGACCCGCTGGACACCTTCCTCGTCCATCACCCGGAGGCCCTGTTCGACCAACCGGTGGAATCCACCGTCCTCGACCCGGACAACCCGTACGTCCTGGCCCCCCACCTGTGCGCCGCCGCCTCCGAGATCCCGCTCACGGAGGAGGACTTGGCCCTCTTCGGCCCCGCCGCCGCCGGACTGCTGCCGCAACTGGAGGCCGCGAAGCTGCTGCGCCGCCGGGCCACGGCCTGGCACTGGACGCGCCGGGAGCGGGCCGTCGACCTGACCGACATCCGCGGGGGCGGCGGCAGCCCGGTGCAGGTCGTCGAGGCCGGCACCGGCCGCCTGCTCGGCACGGTCGACGAGGGCGCGGCGCACACGGCGGTCCACGAGGGCGCGGTCCATCTGCACCAGGGCCGTACGTACCTGGTGCGCAAGCTGGACCTGGAGGACTCCGTCGCCCTGGTCGAGGAGGCCAGCCCGCCGTATTCGACGGTCGCGCGCGACACGACCACCATCGCCGTCCTCGAGACCGACGTCGAAGTCCCCTGGGGCGAGGGCCGGTTGTGCTACGGCTCCGTGGAAGTCACCAACCAGGTCGTCTCCTTCCTGCGCCGACGTGTCATCACCGGCGAAGTACTCGGTGAGACCAAGCTCGACCTCCCTCCCCGCACGCTCCGCACCCGTGCCGTCTGGTGGACGGTCACCGAGGACCAGCTCGACGCGGCCCGGATCAACCCGGAGATCCTCGGCGGCACCCTGCACGCCGCCGAGCACGCCTCGATCGGCATGCTGCCGCTGTTCGCCACCTGCGACCGCTGGGACATCGGCGGCGTCTCCGTACCGCTCCACCCGGACACGCTCCTGCCCACCGTCTTCGTGTACGACGGCCACCCGGGCGGCGCCGGATTCGCCGAGCGGGCCTTCCACACCGCCCGCTCCTGGCTCACGGCCACCCGCCAGGCCATCGCCTCGTGCGAGTGCGACGCCGGCTGCCCCTCCTGCATCCAGTCCCCCAAATGCGGGAACGGCAACGATCCCCTCCACAAGCGGGGCGCCGTACGCCTGCTCACGGAACTCCTGCGGGCGGCACCGGAGCCGGCTCCGGAGGCACCGGTCGATGAGGAGCCGGGTCGCGAGTAGCCCGGCGGGGGCAGTCGGGCCGGGAGTGGTCCGGGCGGGTCGCCAGGGTCGGATGGACTGGATGGGCGGGATGGGCCGGATGGGCCGGATGGGGGAGGGTCGGCGGCCGGTCGGAGGAAAGTTGGGCCCGGTTGGGCCGAACGGGTGATACGCGGGTGCACGACCCGGCAGGACCCGCCCTCGATCTGACCTCGGCGGTGATCGGTCCCGTTCCGGACGACGCCGTCACGTCCGAGATCTGGCCCTCGACCTCGCACCGCACGAGCCGCGCACTCTGTGCTCGGGCCACCCGGTCCGCGCGGGCGCAGGCCGCCGTGCCACCGTCGCTCCAGTGGTCCGCCGCAGCGAGAGCCGCCAAGTCCGCGGCTCCTGCGGCTCGATGCCGCACGACGACGGCCTGTCCCATCGAGAGCACCGCCCCGAAGACGGCACAGAGCACGGCGACCGCGCCCACCGTCCACACGGTCGCGGACCCTCTGTCGGAGGACGCACGCCACCGGTCGGGGGACGCACACCACCGGTCGGAGGACACACGCCACCGCGCTCGACGGCTCCTCCCGACGGGCGGCCACGCCCATCGCCGGCTCAGCTCGGCACTCCGGCTCCTCATCTCCGCTCCACCCCCGCGGTCGTATCCCCCACCGTCTCCTCCGCCAGCGCCACCGCCTCGTCCTTCAGTTCAAGGGACAGAGCGGCGGGACCGGGTGTCCGCGCGCCGACGGTGACCCGAACCAGGTCCCCTTCCCGGCCCACCGTGACCTTCGCGCCGGGCGGGGCCGCGCGACGGACCGTCTCCAGCACTGCTTCCTCCGGGTCCTGGCGCGCCGCGGACCGAGCGCCCGCCCTCGCCGCGTCCACGCACTGGATCTGCGCGGACGCGGCGAGCAGGGCCCAGACGAGCGCCATGCCGACGAGCACCAGAGAGGGCAGGACCACGGCGGCCTCGGCGGTGACGAATCCACCGTCCCGGCGCGAGGCCGGACCCGCCCTCAACTTGGCTTGTCCCATGCGGCGTTCACATCTGGACATTGAGCGCCCGCCCCACGATGCCCTGCAGTTCCTCGCCGACCTGTCCGCTCGTCACCACCTTGTAAAGCGCGGCGGCAAAGGCCACCGCCGCGATGACACCCACCGCGTACTCGGACGTGACCATCCCCGCGTCCCTCCGCGCCGCGACGGACGCGACCGTCCAGACCCACACCCGCCTCCACGCACGCCCTCGCCCCTGCCCCTGCCCCTGGTTCTGCTCCTGCTCTCGTCCCCGCCCTCGCGCCGGTCCGAGAACTCGCGCCATCCCGCTCATTTCAACCTCCGTGAGATTCAGCCTTGTAGGTCACTTCGCCCACTTGCAGTCCGTCGCCGCCGTTCACCGCTCGCTTCGCCGCCCGTCACCCACCACCCCCTCGCAGCAATCCGCCGGCCAGCCCGATCACCACGGGCAGCACCCCGATCGCGAGGAAGGCGGGCAGGAAGCACAGCCCCACCGGGGCCGTGACCATGACGGCCGCTCGGCGGGCCCTCGCCGTCGCCACGCGCCCCCACTCGGCGCGGGCCTCCGCCGCGAGCCGGCCCACCGGTACAGCCGCCGGGACGCCCGACTCGCCCGCCCGCTCCAGCAGTCGCGCCAGCCCCTGAGCACCCGGCAGCGACGCCAACCTCCGCCACGCGTCAACCGGTTCGCCGCCGAGCCGCACCTCCGCCGCGCCCCGGGCCAACCGCTCACCCACAGGTCCGCCCAGCGCCTCGCCGACGGCCTGGGCGGCTGCCACCGGACTCGCCCCCGCAGCGATGCAGGCGGCCACCAAGTCCGCTGCGAGGGGCAGTTGGCGGGCGGCCCACGCCACGTCGTACTCCTCCGGAGGCGCCTGATTCCGCCGTCGGAGCCACCACCGGACTCCGAACCCTGCCGCCAGCCCGACCAGAACTCCGACGAGCCCGCCGATCAGAACCCAGCCGGCACACACGACACCCAGCAGGGGCAGCCATCGCCGGGCGAAGCCCCGTACCTCGTGGCGCCGCGCTGATGGCGCGGGTTCCGGGAGCAGCAGCGCGGCCAGACGGCCACGCACTCTCCTCGCCCGCCGCACCGCCCCGAGCCAACGGGCCGGTGGGCCGATCAGGAGCACTCCGCACACAAGTACCCCCAGCCTGTGGACAACTTCCGCGCTCATGCCACCTCCGCTCCTCTTACGATCCGCAGGGCCCACCACAACCCCACGCCCTCCAGCACCCCGCCGACCAGCAGGCAGCCCAGCCCCGGACCGGTGTGCAGCAGCACGTGCAGGGGGTCCGCGCCGAGCGCGGTGCCGAGCAGGAGGCCGAGGACGGGCAGGCCCGCGAGCATGGAGGCGGTCGAGCGCGACCCGGCCAACTGGGCACGCATGTCGGCTCGTTGATCTCGCTCGGCTCGCAGCGCGGCCTCCAGTCGGTCCAGTCCCGCCGCGAGTCCCGCGCCCCGGTCCACGGCCACACGCCAGCACGCGGCGAGCCCCACCAGTCCGTCGGCGCCGGGCTGCCGTGCCGCCTCGGTGAGCGCGCCCGGTACGTCTCCGCCGAATCTCGCCGCGGCCAGCACCAACGGCTGTGCCGCGGCGAGTCCGTCCGCATCACGTGCGGCCGCGAGCAGAGCCTCGCCCGGCTGGCGTCCGGCCCGCACCTCACCGGCCAGTGCGCCGCACAGGGCGATCACCGCGTCGCCCCGTCGCTCACGCTCGCGCCGGGCCTCCCCCGCTCGCCGCACCCGGCGCAGCAGGGGCATGCCGACGGCTCCGAGGAGCAGGGGCACGAGTGACGTGCCCAGTACCGCGATCACCGCTCCCGCCACCAGCGACCACGCTTCGGGCCGCAGCCGCCCGCGCAGCCGTGGCCAGTCGACACGGGCCCGCTCCCACAGGGGCGGCCCGGTCGCCGCCCCGCCGCCGGCGAGCAGCGCCCTCGCTCTCCGCGCGCCCGAGCCGTGTCCGCCGATCAGCCAGGCCGCGATGCCGGCGCACGCCACGGCCGCTCCGGCGGGCGCGTCCGCCATCTCACCGAACCTCATCCCATTCCCCGTTCGCGTCCCGACGTCCGGCCCCCGTGACGAGCCCGGCGTCCACCACCTCCGAGGCACTCCTCGCACTCCCCCGGTCCGGAGGAACTTCCTCGCTCCCGAGCCCGAACGGCCCGCGACACCCCCGGGCCGACGCCATCGGCCCGCGACACCCCCAGACCGAGCCGATCGCCTCCTGACTCCCCGGGTCTCGATATCCCTGGATCCCCTCCCGAAGGAGCTCCCGCAGCCGCTCCCACCCCCGTTCGTACGCGAAGGCGTCCTCGCCCCACCGCAGCGCGGGCACCGTCACCACCAGCCCCGACGGGGCTCGTTCCAGCACATGAACCTCGGCGATCCGGCGTCGTCCGGTCCGGTCCCGTACGAGATGAAGGACCACGGACAGTGCCGCCGCCAGTTGGCTGTGCAGAGCGGCCCTGTCGAGGCCGGCCGCGGTACCCAGGGCCTCCAGCCGGGCCGGGACCTGCGCCGCCGCGTTGGCGTGAAGCGTTCCCGAGCCGCCCTCATGTCCTGTGTTCAGCGCCGCCAGCAGCGAGACGACCTCCGGACCTCGCACCTCGCCGACCACCAGTCGGTCCGGTCTCATCCGCAGGGCCTGCCGGACGAGATCCTGGAGCGAGACAAGACCGACGCCCTCCTGATTGGCCGGCCTCCCCTCCAGGCGCACCACGTGCGGATGGTCGGGCCGCAGCTCGGCCGAGTCCTCGGCGAGCACGATCCGCTCTCCCGGACCCACCAACCCCAGCAACGCGCTCAGCAAGGTCGTCTTGCCCGAGCCCGTGCCTCCGCTGATGAGGAAGGACAGCCGGGCGTCCAGCAGTGCTCTGAGCACCTTGTCCCCTCCGGGCGGCACCGTTCCCGCCGCCACCAGCTCGTCGAGGGTGAACGCGCGCGGCCGCACGACCCGCAGGGACAGGCATGTGGAGCCGACGGCCACCGGTGGCAGCACCGCGTGCAGACGGGTTCCGTCTGGCAGCCGGGCATCCACCCAGGGGCGGGCGTCGTCGAGCCGTCTGCCGGCCACCGCCGCGAGGCGCTGCGCGAGACGTCGTACGGCTGCCGTGTCCGGGAAGGACACGGTGGTCAGCTCCAGGCCGCCGCCGCGGTCCACCCAGACCCGGTCGGGCGCCGACACGAGCACGTCGGTCACCGACGGATCGGCAAGCAGCGGCTCCAGCGGACCGCTGCCGACCAGCTCGGAGCGCAGCCGCTCGGCCGCGCCGAGGACTTCGGCGTCCCCGAGCACCCGCCCCTGCTCGCGCAGCGCCTGGGCCACGCGCGCGGGAGTCGGTTCGGACCCGCTCTCGGCCAGCCATTGCCGCACGCCGTCCAGCAGCCCCGCGCCACCGTCCGGGCCGGCCCCGGACCCGTCCCACGCCTCCGTCCGAGCGGGCGGGAGGCCTGGTGGGCCGCTCCGCGTCTCCTTTCTCGCGTCCCAGCTCATACGCCCCCTCCTTCGACCGGAACGCGCTTCCAGAAGGCCGCGCAGAACCGTGCCAGGGGCCCCTTCGCCGCGCTTCCCGGCGGCGGCCCGGCGTCGAGCGGGAAGGACTCCGCCGGCAGTTCGCCCACCAGGGGCAGGTCGAGGAGACGGGCGACCTCGCGGTCGTCGAGGCCCGGCACACAGGGGCCGCGGACCACGATCCGCAGATCGCGCAGAACCATGCCGACCGCGGACGCCACCCGCCCGGCCGCCGCGACCGAACGCAGGTCGGCGGGGACCACCAGCAACCCCATGTCGAGTTGGGCGAGGATCTCGGCGACACCTTCGTCGACGCGGCGGGGCAGGTCGACGACCACCACGCCACCGCGCCGTCTGGCGGCGGCCAGCACCGCGCGCACCGCTTGCGGGGGAACGGTGACCGTGTCGCTCCGGTCCCAGCTCAGGACCCGCAAGGCGTGCAGTCGGGGCAGGGACTCCTCCAGTGCGCCGCCGCCGACCCTGCCGCGGGACGCCGCGAACGCCGGCCAACGCAGCCCCTCGGCCGTCTCCCCGCCGAGGAGTACGTCGAGTCCGCCTCCGAGAGGGTCCGCGTCCACGAGCAGGGTGCGCTTTCCCTCACGCGCGGAGGTGACGGCGAGCGCGCAGGCCAGCGTGGAGGCGCCGGCCCCGCCGCGGCCGCCGAGCACACCGATGGTGAGGGCGGGCCTGCCGACTCCTTCGGCCACATCCGCGATGCGGTCGACGAGCCATTGCTCGCCGTCCGGCAGCACCAGGACGTGATCGGCGCCGATCTCGACGGCACGCCGCCAGACTCCGGAATCGTCCTGGTCCCGGCCCACCAGGACCACTCCCCTTCTCCGCGCGGCGCCCCGTACTCGCGATGCCGCGTCGTCGCCGACCAGGACGAGGGGTGCCGCCTCCCAGCTCCCCCGGCGTTCCGGAATTCCGTGATGGACCTCTGGCCGCGCGCCCGCCGCGGCGCACAGGCGCAGCAGGTCGTCGAGGAGGTCGACGTCCTCGGTGACGATCAATGGTCCGCCCTGCCGCCCCTCGGCGGTGGGCGGCCGGTCATGGGTGATGGCTCCCGCCACGATCTCCAGCCCCCTTCGCTGCTTCTTGCGCGGGGCCCTCCAGGACCCCGTGATTCCCGCTCGTGTGAAGAGCCGGCAAGCGGCCTCCATATGAACGGCCGATACGAACCGGCCAAACGCGTCCGACAAACGGAACCGGTCATGAACCGGCCACGAACGGAGCGGGTGAGAATCACGGTGCGGCGATCCCGGAAATCGTGTGGATCTTGGTCGAAAACTGTGGACAACTCGGCGCCTGTGAATATCGCCTTCACGCCTACCGGTGAACGCTCAACGACTTCCACAGAGCATCCCGACAGTTACACACAGCGACGGATCATGGGTACGCCAAGAGGGCGGAATCAACGGTGTCGAGGAGGCCCCGGGGTCGCGCAGAAGCGGAGAAAACCCATCCGGACATGCGACGACCCCCGCCGGGGGGGAGAGCGGGGGTCGTCCCCACGGCCGACTCGGGGGGGGAGGAGTCGGACCGGGTTAGCACGGTCGCGAACGATCCGTGACTTCCATGGTGTACCCGAGAGCCTTCTCAGGCAAACCCACGCGCCTCACCTTACGCCGAATGGTGGGCCCTATGCTCGACCTCGTGGAAAACCACTCCTTGCCTCGTACAGCGGCCTTCTTCGACCTGGACAAGACGGTCATTGCGAAGTCGAGCACGCTCACCTTCAGCAAGTCGTTCTACCAAGGCGGACTGATCAACCGCAGGGCGGCCTTGCGCACCGCGTACATCCAGTTCGTGTTCCTGGCGGGCGGCGCCGACCACGACCAGATGGAACGGATGCGCAAGTATCTGTCCTCGATGTGCCGCGGCTGGAACGTCCAGCAGGTCAAGGAGATCGTCGCCGAGACACTGCACGACCTCATCGACCCGATCATCTACGACGAGGCCGCGTCGCTCATCGAGCAGCACCACAAGGCCGGTCGCGACGTCGTGATCGTGTCCACGTCCGGCGCCGAGGTCGTGGAGCCGATCGGCGAACTGCTCGGCGCCGACCGGGTCGTGGCGACCCGCATGGTCGTCGGCGAGGACGGCTGCTTCACCGGAGAGGTGGAGTACTACGCCTACGGGCCGACGAAGGCCGAGGCGATCAAGGAGCTGGCCGCGTCCGAGGGGTACGACCTGCCCCGCTGCTACGCCTACAGCGACTCGGCGACCGATCTGCCGATGCTGGAGTCCGTCGGGCATCCGCACGCGGTGAATCCGGACCGCGCGCTGCGCCGGGAGGCCGTCGCCCGCTCGTGGCCGATCCTGGACTTCCACCGCCCGGTCCGGCTGAAGCAACGGCTGCCCGGCCTGTCCGTACCCCCTCGCCCCGCCCTCGTCGCGGCGGCCGCGATAGGAGCCGCGGCGGCCACGGCGGGACTCGTCTGGTACGCCAGCCGGCGCCGCGCAGCGGCGGTATGAACCCGCACGCACGCGTGAAGGTTCTAAATGAAGGCCATTTCTCACCCTTTTGAACCTAAAAGTAAAGAAGTGCGGTAAGGGGTTTCGCTTCCTCCGGACCTGGAGTACAAAGGGTTTAACGGCCCGCGAGACCAAGGACATCCGCGAGGATCACCTTCAAACGCAACCAGGCCCCACGGACCGAGCATGAACATCGAGCACCCACGCGACGTCGACCCGTCGATTACGGGCCAGCCGCACCAGGTGACGGGCAGAAGATCCCGACCTGATGGGCATTTCTCGAGGACGCTTGGTAACCCGGTGAACGTGCCAGCGGCGGTACGAGAACTCGTACCGCCGCAACCCTTTTCCAGGTGACCTCGCCCTTACGCGGCGCCTCGCTGCAGCGCCTCGCAGACCGCGGCGGACTCCCTGGCGCCCAGCTCGACGGCCCGGCCGCAGTGCGCGATCCAGGCGGCCATGCCGTCCGGGGTGCCGGAGACGTAACCGTCCAGCGCCCCGAGATAGGCCGCACGGCCGAGTTCCGCGTGGCCGACCTCCGCCGGGCAGATGGACTTCGGATCGAGACCGCTGCCGATCAGGACGATGCGCTCGGCGGCGCGCGCGACCAGTCCGTTGTGGGAGGCGAACGGCCGCAGGGCGATCAGTTCGCCGTGGACGACGGCCGCCGTGACCAGGGCCGGGGCGGAACCGCCCGCGATGATGAGCTGGGACAGCCCTTCGAGACGGCCCGCGACCTCGTCCGCGTCCGGCAGCGGAAGCTCCACCAAGGGCTCTTCGGCCCTCTCCCCGCTCTGCCTCGGCCGGCCGACGGCCTCACCTCTGTCGGCCGCCGCGACCAGGTGGAGCCGCGCCAGCACACGCAGAGGCGACTGCCGCCAGATGGACAGGAGCTGGCCCGCCTCGGCGGTCAGCCGCAGGGCGGCGCCGACCGTACGGTCCTCCTCCCCCACGCTGAAGTCCGTACGCCGACGCACCTCTTCGAGGGCCCAGTCGGCCCCGGACAGCGCCGCGGAACCACGGGCCCCGCGCAGCGCCGCCTCGGACGTGATCTCGTTGCCGCGCCGCCGCATGATCCGGTGTCCGTAGACCCGGTCCACGGCCTTGCGCACGGACTCCACGGAATCGGCCACCCCGGGAAGTGAACCGAGGGCCGCGAGCGGATCGGCGGCCGCACCTGTCGTACTCATGAGTACGACACTACGCACCCTGGGCCCGCACCCCACGAAGGAGTGGTCTTCTTCACGCGGCGCGAGCACCAGGAGCGACGATCGCACTACTCTTGGTGAACATGAAAATTGCTTTCGTCGGGAAGGGCGGCAGCGGCAAGACCACCCTGTCGTCGCTCTTCATCCGCCACCTCGCCGCCTCAGGGGCACCTGTCGTCGCCGTGGACGCCGACATCAACCAGCATCTGGGGGCCGCGCTCGGACTCGAGGAGACGGAGGCCGCGGAGCTCCCCGCCATGGGCGAGCGGCTGCCGCTCATCAAGGACTATCTGCGCGGCTCCAACCCGCGCATCTCCTCCGCGGAGACGATGATCAAGACGACCCCGCCCGGGGAGGGTTCCCGGCTGCTGCGGGTCGGCGAGACCAATCCGGTGTACGACGCCTGCGCGCGACCGGTGGAACTCGACGGCGGCGTGGTCCGTTTGATGGTCACCGGCCCGTTCACCGAGGCCGATGTGGGAGTGGCTTGCTACCACTCCAAGACCGGTGCAGTGGAGCTCTGCCTGAACCATCTCGTCGACGGCCGGAGCGAGTACGTCGTCGTCGACATGACGGCGGGCTCCGATTCCTTCGCGTCCGGCTTGTTCACCCGCTTCGACATCACGTTCCTTGTCGCCGAGCCGACCCGGAAGGGAGTCTCCGTCTATCGCCAGTACAAGGAGTACGCCCGCGACTTCGGCATCGCTCTGAGGGTCGTCGGCAACAAGGTGCAGAACCAGGACGACATCGACTTCCTGCGAGCGGAGGTCGGCGACGACCTCCTGGTCACGGTCGGGCACTCGGACTGGGTGCGCGCCATGGAGAAGGGGCGTCCGCCCCGTTTCGAGACCCTGGAGGAGGCCAACCGGCGCTCGCTGTACGCCTTGCGGGCTGCCGCCGACGCCACGTACGAGCTGCGCGACTGGGAGCGGTACACGCGCCAGATGGTGCAGTTCCACCTGAAGAACGCCGCCAGTTGGGGCAACGCCAAGACCGGGGCGGACCTCACCGGGCAGGTCGACCCCGGATTCGTGCTCGGCGAAAGCCCCCTGGCCACCGCGACCTGATCAAGCAGGGGGCGCGGGACACCACCACGCCCTGAGCGACGACACAGCCCGGGGCACCACTACGGCTTGAGCGCCGGTGCCCCGGGGACACCCTTCGGGGCCGGGGCAGGGCGGCCCGCCAGGAAGGAGGCCCAGCCCTGCTTCGGCGCCTCTCCGACCCGGAGGCCACGGAGCCTGTCGAGGGTGGCCGGGTCCTGGGCGTCGAGCCAGTCGGCCAACTGACGGAAGGAGACACAGCGCACCTCCGCCTTGGTGCAGACGCGCTCGACGACCTCGTCGACGGCACGCATGTAGGTGCCGCCGTTCCAGGACTCGAAGTGGTTGCCGATGATCAGAGGCGCGCGATTGCCGTCGTAGGCGCGGTCGAAGCCCTTCAGCAGCCCGTCGCGCATCTGATGGCCCCAGAGCTCCTGCTTGGCCGGGTCGCCCTGGGTTCGCGTCCCCGACTGGTTGACCATGAAGTTGTAGTCCATGGTGAGCTGCTCGTAGGAGTGTCCGGGGAAGGGCACGAGCTGCATCGACAGGTCCCACAGCCCCTCCTTCCTCTTCGGCCAGACCTGGTCGCCGACACCGCTGCTGTCGTAGCGGAAGCCCAGCTCGCGGGCCGCCTTCATGAAGTTCTCGCGGCCCTCCAGACAGGGAGTGCGGGCGCCGACGAGTTCCTTGTCGTAGTCGAAGGGCAGCGAGGCCGCGTCCTTCAGGCCCGCATTGGTCCTCCAGGACTTCACGAACGACTTCGCCTGGGCGATCTCACTCTTCCAGTCCGCGACCGACCACTGACCGACCCCGGCCTCCGTGCCGCAGAAGTGACCGTTGAAATGCGTGCCGATCTCATTGCCCTCCAGCCACGCGCCGCGCAACTGCTTCGCGGTGTCCGCGATGCCCTGCCCGTCGTTGAAGCCGATCTCCGAGCTGCCGGGAGAGTGCTGTGGCGGCCGGTACAGGTCGCGCTTGTCCTCCGGCAGCATGTACACGCCGCTCAGGAAGTACGTCATGGTCGCCCGGTTGGCCTTGGAGAGCTTCCGGAAGTGGGAGAAGAGCCTCTGGCCGTCCTCGCTGGCGCCGTCCCAGGAGAAGACCACGAACTGAGGTGGCTTCCGGCCCGGACTCAGCCGCTCGGGCCGCGGAAGATGCGGTTGGGCCCCGGTGTACGACGTGGAGCCGTCGCCGATCAGGCGGACCGCGGCCTTGGGCGCCGGAGCCCCCGTCGCCTTCTTCGCGCCCTGCGCACGTTCACGGGAAGGCGTGCCGCCTCCCGCGCAGCCGGCGAGCGCCGCGGCGCAGACCGCGGCGAATGCCACACCCGCGGCGATCCTCTGGGTGGCGGCCATGTTCCGCCCTCCTTCTCCTCCGTCGGCCGGCGCCGGTCGGGGCGCCGGCGCGGCTGTGCACCGACAGGGCCGCCAAGGTTTCACGGGACCGAGAAGGAATAAGTACGACAAGCCGACTAACAACCCACTTCACCCCGAGGGGTGAATTAATGCCCCAATTGCCCCTATTTTCGACACCATCCCTTTACTCTGCATTACGATCCATTTACCGAGCGTTGAAGAATCCCGCCGCTGCACGCCGTGACCCACGGCCGCGACCCGCCCCCCGCCACTCCGGACGGGGGATCACCTGTTCCGCGACCGCGCCGCCCCGGAGGAGACGGGAACCATGTCTGCCTGCGTCCCCACCCGCGCCGCCGACCCGACTCGGCCCGCGCAGATTCACCAGTCCCACAGCCCCCCGCCGACCCCGCCCCGACGCTTCCGTGTCGCGGGCGCCGATCTGTCCGCCTCGATCGCGGTCTTCCTGATCGCCCTCCCCCTGTCCCTCGGCATCGCCCTCGCCACCGGCGCGCCGCTCCAGGCCGGGCTGGTCGCCGCCGCCGCCGGCGGACTGGTCGTGGGCCGGCTCGGCGGCTCACCGCTCCAGGTGAGCGGACCCGCCGCGGGGCTGACCCTCGTCACGGCCGAGCTCATCCAGCACTACGGCTGGCGCGCGACCTGCGCCATCACCGTGCTGGCGGGCATCACCCAACTCGGTCTCGGCTGCCTGCGGGTCGCCCGTACGGCCCTGGCCGTGAGCCCGGCGATCGTGCACGGCATGCTCGCCGGCATCGGAGTGACCATCGCCGTGGCCCAACTCCACATCGTCCTCGGAGGCATTCCGCAGAGCTCCGTCCTCGACAATCTCGTCGGACTGCCGGAGCAAGTGGCCCGGATGCACTCCGCGGCGATGTCGATGAGCGTGCTGACCCTGGTGCTGCTGTTCGCCTGGCCGCGGCTTCCCGGACGGACCGGGCGGATGCTGCGCAAGGTCCCCGCCGCGCTGATCGCCGTCGCCGGAGCGACCCTGACAGCCTCGGCCGCCGGACTGACGCTGCCGAGGGTCGAACTGCCGTCCTGGCGCAGTCACGCGCTGGCCGGGCTGCCCGAGGGGCCGGTGCTCGGCATCGTCGCCGCGGTCCTCACCGTGACGCTGGTGTGCAGCGTCCAGTCGCTGCTCGGGGCCGTCGCCGTGGACAAGCTGGTGAGCGGCCGTCCGGAACTCCAGGGTCGTGTGGGCCGTTCCCGCCTCGACCGGGAGCTGCTCGGTCAGGGTGCCGCCAATGTCGTCTCCGGCGCGCTCGGCGGACTGCCCATCGCCGGTGTCGCCGTACGGAGTTCGGCGAATGTGCAAGCGGGTGCCGTCAGCCGGAACTCCACGATCCTGCACGGCGTTTTCGTAGTGATTGCCGCGCTGCTGATGGTCCCGATCCTGGAGCTGATCCCCCTCGCATCGCTCGCGGCCCTGGTGATGGCCGTCGGCATCCAGATGGTGTCCTTGCACCACATCCGCACGGTCACCCGCCACCGCGAGGTCCTGGTGTACGCCGTCACGACATTCGGCGTCGTGTTCCTCGGAGTTCTCGAGGGTGTGGCCCTGGGGGTCTCCGTGGCCGTCGGTGTCGCCCTGCACCGGCTCGGCCGCACCCGCATCACACACGAGGAGAGGGAAGGAGTCCATCACGTCCACGTACGAGGTCAGTTGACGTTCCTCGCCGTGCCCCGGCTCAGCCGCACCCTGCACCTCGTGCCCCGAGGGACGGACGTGGTCGTGCGCCTGGACGGCTCGTTCATGGACCACGCGGCGTACGAGTCGCTGCAGGACTGGCAGAGCACCCACGTCGCCCAGGGCGGCACGGTCGACCTCGGCGGGCGGACCGGAACGCGGATCGCCGAGCCCGCGGACTCCGGACACTGCCGCTGCCGGCCCTGGACACCTTGGCGGAACCACCAGTGCGACGCCGCCGCCGAGCTGGGGCCCCCGCCCTCGGAGGCGCGTCCGGACGGACAGGAGGACGAGTTGGACGAGGCCAGACCGAGCGGACATCAACTGGCGCGCGGAATCAGCGCGTTCCAGCGCAACACCGCGCCGCTGGTGCGTGACGAGCTGGCCCGGCTGGCCCGGGAAGGGCAACGGCCGTCCCAGCTGTTCCTGACCTGTGCCGACTCCCGGCTCGTCACCTCGATGATCACCTCCAGCGGTCCGGGCGACCTCTTCGTCGTACGCAATGTCGGCAACCTCGTGCCGCCGCCCGGGAAGGAGAGCGGGGACGACTCGGTGGCCGCGGCCATCGAGTACGCGGTGGACGTCCTGAAGGTGCGGTCCATCACGGTGTGCGGGCACTCCGGCTGCGGGGCCATGCAGGCCTTGCTGGCGTCGGAGCCAGGAGGGGCGCTCACGCCGCTCAAGCGGTGGCTGCGGCACGGGCGGCCGAGCCTGGACCGGATGGCCGACGGCGGGCCGCGTGCGCGGATCGCCGGACGGGCACCCGCCGACACGGTGGAGCAGCTCTGCCTGACGAATGTCGTGCAGCAGCTTGAGCACCTGCGGGCGCACGAGTCCGTGGCGCGAGCCCTTCGGGAGGGCGTGCTCGAACTACAGGGGATGTACTTCCACGTCGGCGAGGCCCAGGCGTATCTGCTGGCCGGGGCCGACGGGGCCGAACTGTTCGATCACGTAGGCGCGTTCGATCGGGCGGGCGCGGCGGAGGAGCTGAGGCATCCGGTGTGATCGGGCGGTGGTGCGCGGTCCTGGTCGGCGGGACCGCGCACCACGTACAGCTTCCCGGGCTTCCAGCCCTCCCTGGCTTCCCGGCCTTCCCGGGCCTCCCGGGCCTCCCGGCCCGCTCCCACCAGGCGTGGGTGACGCACCCCAGGCGTAACTGGCACCCCCCGGCGCAGGCGACACCCTCATGGGTAGGCGACGCACCCAGGCATCGGCGACGCACCCAGAAGTAGGCGACGCGCTCCCGGATGAACCCGGTGGCCGGTACGGACGTGCCACAAGGGGGCAGACTCGTGCGAACTCGTGTGGTCTCGTGAAGGGCGGCGGGGCCGTACCGCGGGGCGCCGGTATGCCGTACGGACCGAGGATCGGACCGACAGCACGGCATAGGTCTAAACCAATTTCGGGTCGGGCCTTGTCACCGGGCTCCCGGTCTGATGAGCTGTCGCCTGGGACACAACGGACACCCTGGGAAAGGGAGATGTCGTGAGCAACGAAAGCCTGGCCAACCTGCTGAAGGAAGAGCGCAGGTTCGCGCCGCCCGCCGACCTGGCGGCGAACGCCAATGTCACCGCGGAGGCGTATGAGCAGGCCAAGGCTGACAGGCTCGGCTTCTGGGCCGAGCAGGCCCGTCGGCTGACCTGGGCCACCGAGCCGACCGAGACACTGGACTGGTCCAATCCGCCGTTCGCGAAGTGGTTCGCCGACGGCAAGCTGAACGTCGCGTACAACTGCGTGGACCGGCATGTCGAGGCCGGGAACGGCGACCGCGTCGCCATCCACTTCGAGGGCGAGCCGGGCGACAGCCGGGCCATCACCTACGCCGAGCTCAAGGACGAGGTGTCGAAGGCCGCGAACGCCCTCACCGAGCTGGGTATCGGCAAGGGCGACCGGGTCGCCGTCTACCTGCCGATGATCCCCGAGGCCGTCGTCGCGATGCTGGCGTGCGCCCGTATCGGCGCCGCGCACTCGGTGGTGTTCGGCGGGTTCTCCGCCGAGGCGATCGCCACTCGTATCCAGGACGCCGACGCCAAGCTGGTCATCACCGCCGACGGCGGTTACCGGCGCGGGAAGCCGTCCGCGCTCAAGCCCGCCGTCGACGACGCGGTGAGCCGGGTCGACGGCGTCGACAAGGTGCTGGTGGTGCGCCGCACCGGCGAGGACGTCGACTGGACCGAGGGCCGCGATGTGTGGTGGCACGACATCGTCGGACGGCAGTCGGCCGAGCACACGCCGGAGGCGTTCGACGCCGAGCAGCCGCTGTTCATCCTCTACACGTCCGGGACCACGGGTAAGCCGAAGGGCATTCTGCACACCTCGGGCGGCTATCTCACGCAGGCCTCGTACACCCACCACGCGGTCTTCGACCTCAAGCCGGAGACCGACGTGTACTGGTGCACGGCCGACATCGGCTGGGTCACCGGGCACTCGTACATCACGTACGGACCGCTCTCGAACGGCGCGACGCAGGTCATGTACGAGGGGACGCCGGACACTCCCCACCAGGGGCGGTTCTGGGAGATCGTGCAGAAGTACGGGGTGACGATCCTCTACACGGCGCCCACGGCCATCCGTACGTTCATGAAGTGGGGCGACGACATCCCCGCGAAGTTCGACCTGACCTCGCTGCGGGTGCTCGGGTCGGTCGGCGAGCCGATCAACCCCGAGGCGTGGATCTGGTACCGCAAGCACATCGGCGGGGACCGTACGCCGATCGTCGACACCTGGTGGCAGACCGAGACCGGCGCGATGATGATCTCGCCGCTGCCCGGGGTCACCGAGACGAAGCCCGGCTCGGCGCAGCGCGCGCTGCCCGGCATCTCGGCCACGGTCGTCGACGACGAGGCGAACGAGGTGCCCGACGGCGGTGGCGGCTACCTGGTGCTCACCGAGCCGTGGCCGTCCATGCTGCGCACGATCTGGGGCGACGACCAGCGGTTCCTCGACACGTACTGGTCCCGCTTCGAGGGCAAGTACTTCGCCGGGGACGGCGCCAAGAAGGACGACGACGGCGACGTATGGCTGCTCGGGCGCGTCGACGACGTGATGCTCGTGTCCGGCCACAACATCTCGACGACCGAGGTCGAGTCCGCCCTCGTCTCCCACCCGGCGGTCGCCGAGGCGGCGGTCGTGGGTGCGGCGGACGAGACCACCGGGCAGGCGATCGTCGCCTTCGTCATCCTCCGCGGGACCGCTTCCACCGAGGACGAAGGGCTGATGGCGGAACTGCGCAACCACGTGGGCACCACGCTCGGCCCGATCGCCAAGCCGAAGCGGGTCCTGCCGGTGGCCGAGCTGCCGAAGACCCGGTCCGGGAAGATCATGCGTCGGCTGCTGCGCGACGTGGCCGAGAACCGCGAGCTCGGTGACGTCACGACGCTCACCGACTCCACGGTGATGGACCTGATCCAGGCGAAGCTGCCGGCCGCGCCCAGCGAGGACTGAGGCGGGTCCGTCCCGCCGGCCCGGCCCTGAGGGGTGGGGGGGGGCGCGCCCCCCGCCCGCCCCCCCCCCCCCCCGGGCCGGCCCCCCCCCCCCCCCCCCCCCCCCCCCCCCCCCCCCCCCCCCCCCCCCCCCCCCC